>NZ_JBNIEY010000003.1:0-339221 GCF_051842345.1 Idiomarina sp. ST20R2A10
GGTTTGAGCCCGAATCAGGCAGAGCAAAAATACTGGATTAACTATAAACCGGTGGCCAGTTTTTCTTGACCACTACAGCCCGCCGTTTGAACACGGCGGGCTTTTTTTGGCTGATAATCACCTTTTATTACTTAATAATTCTCTCCTTAATATGATATTAGATATATTTTTGTTGAAATAAATCGTTATATGATTTAACTTCCATTACGTAATAAAGAGTCAAAGCTGGATATTGTGAGCCAGTGATAGTGCGTAGGTGAGCATGTTCAATTCGCTGTCGATCAAATTAGCCGCGAATGAGCGTTTAATACTAAAGGGACCAGCAAGGCTCCGCTTAACTTCGAGGGCAGATAAATGACTAAATGGGCAGACTACGGAATATCAGCTGTTCGCTACGATAGCGACGACCAATATATTGATAAGGTGAAAGTTCATAAAGACAACGGCGACACTATAGGGGCCGATGATATTTGGAGCAGGAAAGACGTACTTGCGAAGATGGATGATGGTAAGACTTTCGTTACTATTGTTAAAGATGGCGACAATAAGTGGAAGAAAGGACAGGACGTCCACATCATTACGGTAGATGGCCGAAGATTCCTGAGAACTGATGCAAACAAAAAATCTAAAGACAACTTAGAAAATCTTCCAAAGTTCTAGTTTGAAGGTGTTTGGCTATGAAAGTTGCTTCTGGGTAGTGATATAAAAATCAAGTACACGCTCACGATGTTCCCCAGAAGCGTGTTATGTGAGTGAAGCGTAGGACAAAGATTGTGATACAGAAAGCTGTAGAGTTGACTCAACTGTGCGTTACTATGGAGATAAGTTTCGGCTGATTTCAACGTCCCCATGTATTTAATAAAGCATACTAATGCTGGGCATAGGAGAAGCTAGGGATATCAAACGTTAAGGCCAATCTAATGATTCATAAAAAGCTCTGACGTTATGATAGATTTGGTCAAATTCTGGCAGTTCTCCTGTTATTTCATCTTTTAACGTGGGGTAATCGGCTTTAGCTCGTTCATAAATCTCTCTATTATTCAGCGATTTATGATCTGGTTCGATTCCTCGTGCGCGACACTTTAAAACTAAACTGTAGAGAATTCGAGCTTTTTCATCTCCGTCGAAAGGGCCTTGTGACTGAAGCAAGTAGAAAAGGTCAAAAATGTCCTGTCGGCGCTGTCGATTTCTATCTATTTGTTGAAGTATTGCACGAAACTTTTCAGATATAAGATCCGTCAGAGCGTAAGCAACAACGTTGTCATCATCACTTATCTGTAAGTCTTCAACAAAATAAGTTTCCTCATTAAGACTGTAATCGATGGAAATGACCGACGGACACGCACCCGCTAGAAGGCGTTTATGCTTAGTTGTTCCTTTATAAGCGTGAGCAACCTTTATTTTCATACTCGGGAAGCTTGCATTCGGACGGTCTTTGGGCTGAACGGTAATGCTTTGTACCTTGCAGTCTAGGTCATAATCTAGTTGCTCGACTGTCTGGCTCAGCGCATTTTCTAGGGTGGACTGAATTTCTTCTGGGGGGATGTCATTTAGTTTCTGTTGGGTTGAGAAGTCAATATCTCGAGTAAATCGGGTACTTTTGTACCTTATGGCGAGAAGTATCCCTCCTTTAATAATCATCCTATCTCTTAAGTCGGGTTGTTGGGCTATAGCGACAAGAATTGTGTGCACGGCTTCCCTGAATTCCTGTTGACCTTTTTCCGCCTGAGCGACCCAGTCTTCGATATTATGATCTGAAATCATGATTCTGCCTATGAGCGTTTAAATACGTTAATAGAAATACACCACTTATCAGACCATTGAGGTATATATTCTGTTGAGTGATCTAGCTTACGAGAACCTCCTCGTTGAGCAAAGTGAACCCAGGATGCGACGGTTTCATTTTTAACTCCCACCACTTCATCGAGAATATAACCGGCACGAACTTTATCAATTGCTCTGCCATTGGCATCGATTTCGTCAGTTATCAGCCGCAAGTACTGGTTGGCAAACTCTGAGAAAACGTCGATCACATGGTTCATGCCACCACAAAGTTCAGGATTTCTCAACATATCTAGAAATGTTCGGCCAACAGTTGATACTCGGAAGTTACGTCCACGAACGTTCTTATAGGCGCCCAAGTGGCTGGAATGTAGTACGCTAACTTCCTGCTTACCGACTCGTTTGAAATTAACTCGCCTTAATCGTGGAAGTCCACACTCGATGTATGTGTTTAAATCCTCTTTTAGATCTAACTCCATTCTTTTTAAGGCAGTTGCTTTCCACTCTTTTGGTGATGGCGATGAGAGGAAAAGCTTAGATGGGATCCTATCAGTTATTCCATGATAATCCATTGCGCTTAAATGAGATAAATAACAAAAGGGGTCAATGGTGCATGAAATATCTTCGATTGAATCTAATTCTCTGCCCAATAAAGTGAATACTGTATTTGGCATTCCTCGATATTCGCTCAAGATTCCTTCGGCTAGTAGCCTATTTGTAATACGTGTGAAATCTCTGCTGTCTGGGTAGTCTTTTTGAATCTTTATCAGTGGTTCTCCGCGAAAGTGTTTTTCCTTATATAGCCCAAATAAGAGTTTCCCTAAGTGATATTGAGTAAACACAGGGAAATTGAGATTTCCTAGAGAAAGAGTCATTGCCTTCGTTAGTTCCATTTTATCTCAACCTATAATGTATACGTCCTTAGGACGTATACATTATAGGTATGAATAAGTCAAGTTTTAATTCATGAGAGCTCTTGACAAAGCTCGTTTTGGACTGTAGGCTTATCGTCCTAAGGACGATAAGCCTACAGTCCTTAACCAAATATTCTTAATACAATTCTATATCAACAACTAGACTAATTATATTTGCAGAGCCAGCAACTGGTTTGGCTGATTGAAGTTCCTCAGTGTTTATTATTTACAATATTGCTCCTCAGCTCGCATAAAAATCATGTATTTATGTAATGCTGAGAGCATAGCTCTGGAGCTGCCATCCTCGACACCTCTTGTTTTCAAAAATGCCGTTCTTTGTTCACTGAGTGTCGAATCACGATATGAAAGATGAGCTTTTCCGTAGCGCGACTCGTTAGCGTCCTTGCTGTTAATTATTTTGATGGTGGCTCCTGCTGGCAATGCTGTTCGCCAATAGTTGAGCTTTTCCGAGTCTTCAGGTTCTTTTCTCTGTTTGACGTGAACTTTGAGTAGCCAACGATCCGGCAATACTACACCATCTAATCCTTTTGCGATTTTTCGCAGTTCGGCTCTGGAGTCTAGTCGTATATACGTCCTATTATTCGTCGTTTTCTCCAAAATAATGTTTGCCGCTTTGGCGGCTCGATTGGACGTGACACCTTGGAGTTCTTTTAATCGTTGTAAAATATCAACGGATTCCAATTTCTGAATATTTGTAGCGGGCATAGCGATTGTAAGACCACTTGATGCCTCCTCAGAGTAGAGGCGGGGCTTATTCTCTCCTGTCTGAAACCTAGGGTCATCACGATAGAAATAAGCGGCTTGGATAACCTCATTAATCCAACATATGTCCAGATTGTAAACGTCAGCGAGCTCATTGTTGGAAACTCCGTGGTCGTGCATGTGCAGGATTTTTTCAACGTACTCTGCGCTGCGTTTTGTGTTTGTGTTGAACGTTGGTACCTTGCTCTTTTTCGGAGTATTTTGAGGGCGAAGGTATTTAACCCAATGCGTGCGTTCGGTTTTGAATACGTCGTCTAGCACCGCCAACAACGATTTATTATCGAGCATTTCAGTGCCACCGTTTTCTTGGGCTAGCCGTCTCAATCTTCCTCCTTGGAGCGATGTTAGCTTTGTTATAAACGAGACGTCGTACTTCTGAGATCCGCTCATTGCGGCCTCAAAACGTAACAGATCAGTCAGATGAAAGTATGTACTGGTCGATGTTTCGGTATTTAGATGACCTGCAAACTCAGCTATCTCGGATAGAACATCGTCATGATCAGCGCCGTTAAAGTAGCGCCGAATAGCCGCTATCTGCTCAGCTGAGTATCCCGTTAATTGCTGAGCGCGCTCACTGCTGGCACAGCAAATTAATTGGCATGTAGTCAGCGCGTAATGGCGTAGCTGATAGGTATTAGTATGTACATTTAAGTAGTCGCTCAGCAAGCGAGTAATGTTTGCGCTGAGAGTGTCATAATTGATGAATGTGTCAGCGAGCTCATACTCTGAAAATAACAGCGCATTTGTTCTTTCCGTTGTTTCTAACTGTCGACGCCGGCAGTAATGTCGGATGAATTCCTCCTCGTCGGGCATCAGAAACAGCATGAGTGGTAGTGTGCGTTGTGCACTATATGTTTTAAGATTGAAATGCTCATTGGGTCTGATAAAAACTAGGCCATCTCCTCTCAAGTCAATATCCGACACTTCAAGGTTTATGGCTTCGTCCGGACGTAGACCAAGACGAGCCATCAACAACGTCATTGCGGTTACGGTTTCGATGACATGTTGAGTGCTGTGACTATAGGCTTCAGCCGTGTCGATCAGTAGCTGTCTTATCTGATGGCTACCTGGAATTGCACAACGAACAAACTTGGTACCACTGACAAAGTCAGCCAGTTGTTCAGGAATTTCGAAGCCCAGGTGATTATGCATATACAGCCAAAAATGCCTGAGGGTGGATGGGAATGTTGAATCCGCGCCTGACTCAAAAGCACGCAATTTTGTATAAAGTAATGAGCAGTCTGTTTGATCTAATCCTTCCAATCCCTCCGCTCCAATGTTTTCGGTTAAATATAGCCAAATCTTCCCCAAACAGCTTAACGTGCGTTTGCCAGAAGCCCCGCATGTCCATTTGCCAGCTTGAAACTTCCAAATAAACCAATTGAGCATGGGCTTCGCCGCTTTGGCACTAAATTGGCTCTGGTCTCGCAGTTGTATGAGAGCATTTTCGATAAGTGTGCTTTCATCGTCGCGCCCTGCGAAACGCCTATAAATATCGGCTATTTCATAAAGCAAAGCATCCGAGGTTGTTTGCAAATCACGCTTATTTAGGATCTTCCCGTCTTTCTTAGTGACTGGCCTCGTACGTTTTGTTATGCAATGACGTGTATTCAGAGACAGCAGGCATTCATCGAACGTCGATGCGTTATTTGCGCGGCCAGCGGCATAATGTTGAATGAATACTGGAACTCGCCCACCTTCTTGCCGGAAGAAGAGCAGTGATAGTGCGTCGGTGAGACGTTGGTTGGTGACTTTTTTGAGTTCCCGGTCGTTCAGAATCTCAGCAAGGAAGTCCTTAATCCTCTCCACCGCATTGTCTGTTTTATAATTTTTTGTGTGGCTGTTACGTAGCAATCCAATAAGCGCAGCAGTTGTCAGGGGATGTGGATAGAATACATGTGTATTGTATCGCTCATCGTCATTTTTGACATTCACGGGATGCCCAGAGGCGGAATATTTTAGACGAAAATAGCGCTCCGCTCCTGCCTGGGTTAGGACTGCCTGTGAGTCGTCAATTGCTTTCTCAATGACTGTTCTTAATAACGAATTTAAACCAGGAGCGTGGCACAAACCGCCATTTGCTGCGGCACTGAATAGGAAGATTGCGAGACGGTCTTCTTGGGTTATGGTATCGCTGTGAGTCACATATTCAAAAATTCTCGCCTCAGCCCCTGAAATTCTGCGATACCATTTTTCTGCGACTGGATTAATGGGGCTCCTAACCTTCTTCTTTTTATAGTAGGTTCGACCTGTCAATTTTAAATGGAGCGCATCAAACAATACTCGGGCGGTCTTTGTGTTTGTAATACGGTTAGAGCATTGCTTCCGTAGTTGTTCGAGTAAATCCTTGGGGAAGAAGTTTTCTTGTTCAAGCAAATACAGAATTTCGTACACGATGGTTGCCTGCACGGAAGATTTTGATTGGGCCGGGTTGCCAGCAAATTTCTGAATCAATTCACCGATCCTGGTAATAGCAGTTGTCATAAATCTAATCCTTTAAAAATACTGGTGCATGTTGGTTGGCCGAAAAAGGTTCATCTCCATAATGATGTCCTCAATCACTTTGCTGACTTCTCTTAACTGTTCAAACTTAGTGTTTTTGCTGCGCTCGTAGATGTGCTCAAACTTGAGTTGATGACCCGAATACGTATTGACTGCATATCGATCGATGCCGCTGTCGAAAAGTGATGTCATCATGAAGTGTCTGTGCCAGTTAGACCCATAGGTTTTATCTCGCTGATATACGTTGGTTAACGACTGAAAGTCATCGAGTAAAACATCGCCACGCCACTCTCTGAAAAGGTTTTCTTTTCCCTTGAGGGTCTTCCCTAGGGATTCGGCAACAGATGGGCTGTCAAATCGGACAAGACGCTCAAGGGACCTGAGGTATTTGAGATACTGCTTAAGCTCTCTCAGCGCATAGTCGCAAAGTGGAATCAGTCGGTTCGACCCCAAATCTTTGTCCAAAATTTCAACGGTATTTGCGTTGAAGTCGAAGAATTCAAGGGTCCGAAAGATGTTGGCATGTGGGCGGTGTAACGTAGCTAGCTGAAGTAGATTGATGACATAATCTGTGTAGCAATTGTGGATCTCGGCATAATCATAACGAGATTGCAGTGCCGACCTCAGTTTGCTGCGTAGATATTCAAATAGTGCAATCACAGAATCATGAGTCAGCACACGGGGTGAGCCAAATCGAAGGTCATTAGGTACATTTGACGCGAGATAGTTGCGCACATCAGTAACGTCGATGTATTGGTTCATAAATGCCACATGCTTCTCAAGTAGTGGCAGTGCATGAAACGCGATATATGAATTTTGACTGTAAGTGTCTTTTGGTTCATTCACGATGAATGACAATTCAAAAGAGGTAATACCAAATTGATGTTTTTGGTAACCCAACACATTAGATAGCCTAGCTGGCGTCACGTGCTCTTCCGTGGTTGGCTTAATATTGGTTAAGAAAGATTTAAACTTCTTCGTGCAGTCGTCAGCCGTAATACCTTCTTCGCGCATTTTTATAACTGGCTCTGCGAGCCACTCTGGTACAACGACATAACCATCTCGCTCAATCGATACAAGGTTTAGCATAGGTAGAGCTAATTCCGGCGTTTGCGCTAAATCCCAAGTGCTATAGAGCTTTGCGACTCCCAGTCCTGTGAGCTCAATTCGTTGGTCATCGCTCAATAGCTTTGTGAATGAGTAACCGGTCACTAATGACAATAATGCGAGACTGGCAAACCAGTTACCTTTATGCCGATGCTTATCGCAATACCTGACCAGCTCCAATAGAGTTGCCATCGAGAGCCGATCTTTCGAACTGGATGCCAGTTTACTGCGTTTAATCTCATGCAACTGACTATAACGGCTGGAATTGGGTTTCAGGCGCTTGAGCTCTGGAAGGATCATTGTTTACCCTCCAGCGGTTGCAGGCGAGATGTAAGCAACTTTGAGAGTTGCGTATCCACTGACTTTGGATCAATCGAAGCAAATGAATAACTGAACGCTCGCGGTGTTTCAAAACGACGAGTAAGAAACCGTGCGGAATTTACCAACGGACAGATTTTAGCCAGCTCAGCCAGGTAAGCTGGATGCTTAGCTTTGTCCGACTGGAACGCCAGAGCACCTATTGCGAACCGCCAGGCCTCATGTGTTATTTGGTAAGATTCCAGTTCAGGTTCAATAATCACCGATATCTGTTGCTCGATGGCTCCAGAATAAAGCAGGCCATGCCAGGCACTGAATACGTGATAGAATTTATCGATTTTAATAGCTCGTGGTACACACGTAGACCAAGTGCCGGTACTGCATGATTTAAGCAATGAAATATCACATTGGGGTTTAAGCCCCTGCGTAAACCTGAAAGCAGCTTTTGCGTTTTTGTGTATCGCGACTCTCGCGATAGGCACACGTCGAATTCTTGCGTTGTCCATTCCGATTACCCCTTCATCCTGAATTCAGGGCTAAGTTATCCGATTTGCTCAAAAAAATTCTCGCAACCGACAAAATTAATTTTAACTGCATGAATTTGTTATGTTTTTATAAATGTTGTTATTGGTTTTTCTTGCTGAGGGTTGATATTTTTGGATAAAAAGAAACCAATTTGGATCTGATATAATCAGAGTGTGAGTCATTGACGAACGACGATAAATTATTCTCTGGTTATCTAAAGATCTTTGCTCAAGGAAGCAAAAAGAAATTTAAAAGGAATTATATATGAGCTCAAAACACACCAACTGGACTGACGAGATGGACGCGTATCTCGTGGCCCATTATCACTCAAAGTCTGCATCGCAAATAGCAACCGAATTACAGACATCAAAGCAAGCGGTTCTTCGACGTGCAAGGAAGCTTGACGTTAAACGGAAAACTGAGTCTGACAGTGCCGAGCGGCCTACTTACTCAGCCGAGGAGGATGCCTACATTAAAGGTTTTATCGAACAGCAGGGTATAGAAGCTGTTGCTGAACAGCTCAACAGGTCAGTAAATGCTATTCGAAAGCGCGCACAGCGGCTCGGTGTATCGACAGCAAGTCATGTCAAAGCGCTAACAAAAGAAGAGCAGCAGTATCTCGAGCAAAACCTCGGGATTAAGAGCTACGCGGAGATAGGTCAGGTGCTTAATCGAAATGCAGATGCAGTTCGTTGGCATGCTCGAAAGCTGCGACGTTAAAGTTTTACCCCGGGGTGAAGCCAGGCGCGATATCGTGGTGGTTTTAATGATCAACCGTCGCCAGTAGAGTATGAGAAACGCTTTGAGAAAGCGGCTACTGAGTGTTTAATGAACTAGTGGCGATTCAGGAGCGGTTCGTTATGAATCATTTGCCCTATCGATCCGGAGGAAAGTGTCCCCCACATCATCGGAATATTCCTGGATAATATTGGCAATTACGATGTGATCCAATGTCGGCTCAAGAAATAGGAGGGTTATAGTAATCTGTGACAGGCTTATTGCTGCTGCATGAGCTGGGTCTGTCATGCCCGAGTTACTTTGTCCTACAAGCAAAATGTCTTCCGTGGCTTCGCACAACCCCAATCGGTTTCTCATAGCCTTTGACCCAGAGTGTATGTTCTGGCTAGCCCATTTGTAATACGGGCGCATATGGTCGAGCTTTACATTCTTTTCGATAGCCGCAAACCCAACTCTATTATGATTCGGGAAAAGATGGGCTGCCCATCCGTAGTTACCTGCGTACGATTTTCCGTATTTAGCAATCAATGCGTCGTATTCCAACTTGCAGCTGGCAATCTCAGTATCGCTTGGGCCTTTTTCCTGTAGCCTATGTGTCAACGGTAATCTAATTTTGACCCACTTAGCGGTAAAGTAAAATTGACCCACCCTTAGCGGTTTACTCATTAATCTGCTGATTCGTTACCGGTACTATTCCGGCCGCTTTTTTCCCTCGTAACCGATAGCT
This sequence comes from Idiomarina sp. ST20R2A10, assembly GCF_051842345.1. Taxonomy (NCBI): domain Bacteria; kingdom Pseudomonadati; phylum Pseudomonadota; class Gammaproteobacteria; order Alteromonadales; family Idiomarinaceae; genus Idiomarina; species Idiomarina sp. ST20R2A10. The sequence goes on from NZ_JBNIEY010000003.1 coordinate 9,397, forward strand.
GTTTCCGGCAATCTGCACGATGTGTGCATGATGCAGTAACCGGTCGAGCAGTGCCGCTGTCAGCGTCTGGTCGTCAGCGAAGGCCGTTGACCATTGTGAGAACGGTAAGTTACTGGTAACAATAACGCTGCCGTGCTCATAACGCTTGGCTATGACGTTAAAGAACAGATTCGCTTCTTCACGTCCGAAGGGTAAATAACCGATTTCATCGATGACCAGTAGTTTGGGTGCCATAACACTGCGTTTAATATAGCTTTCGAGCCGGTCCTGCTTCTTTGCCGTCGCCAGCTGCAGCATCAGGTCGGCAGCGGTAATAAAGCGCACTTTAATGCTTTTCTGAATGGCCTGATAGGCGTAACTTAATGCCAGATGGCTTTTCCCCACACCGCTTGGCCCGAGTAAAACGATGTTCTCTGCCCGCTCGATAAAGGCCAGGCTGGTCAGCTCCTGAAGCTGTTTTTTGGGTGCCCCGGTGGCGAACTTAAAGTCGTAATCCGAGAACGATTTTATGGCCGGTAATCCGGCGAACTTGAGCAGGGTTTCCCGTGTGCGTTGCTGCCGGGCTTCCAGCTCAACGCTCAGCAACTGCTCAAGGAAGTCAGCCAATGAGTCTTCTCTACCGGCGGCGGTGTCAGCGATTGCTGACCATTCGGTTGCCAGGGTGCCTAATTTCAGTGTGTCACAGGCACTCTGTATCCGCTCCATTTGCAGGTTCATGGGCGAGCTCCCAGTAATTGGTCGTAGACACTTAGCGGGTGCTGGAAGCTCTCTATCGGCATTGCGGTACGTGATGGTATTGGCCGGGTTTTATCGGACAACGGCCTTGCCGGTAACGGTGCTAACGCCAGTTGCTCTTTAACCAGCAATACCGCAGGTTTTTGCTTCGTGGTTCCGTGTTTTCTCTGATGCGCGACATCCTCGAGCCAGGGACCGACCTGAGCGTTAGCCGTTTCTACATCCAATGCCAGCCCGGCTTGCTTCAACGTCGCTGCCAGTGGCGTAATAAAACTGTTTTTCAGGTAGCCGTTAAACCGCTCGACCTTACCTTTGGTTTTAGCTCGATATGGGCGGCAGGCTCTTAGCCTAAATCCATAATCGGACGCCAGCTCAAGCAGGTGCTTATTCCAGCGATGACGACCTTCACCATACGCATCGCGCTCAATCATCAGGCATTTGGCATTATCAAACAAAACTTCTTTCGGCACACCGCCGAAGTAGTGCAAGGCTTCCCGAATACCGGTTATCCAGTCCTCCTGCTTCTCGTGAGTGCTGAACCGAACGTAAGAGCCGCGGCTAAAGCCCATGGTTGCAACGAAAGCTTTGAGCTTAAAGCGACCCCGCTTGATGGTCGTAAAGTCCACCTGCATTTGCTTCCCCGGTGCCGTTTCAAATCGGACAATTTCCTCTTCAGTCTGAGGCTTAAACTGACGGATATAGATTTTTACAATCCCTTCCTTACCGTCATAACCCTGCGTTTCAATTTCACGGAACAAGACGGCTCCCGGTATCCAGTAGGGCTTTGCGGCTTCAATACGCTCCCGCAGATAAGGCTTAAAGGGATCCAGTTTTGATGGTCGCTCAAGCCTTGGTCCATAACTCGGTGTGCGCGCTATGTCGCGCAAATAACTGCGAACTGTGTTGCGTGCTATGCCTAATTTGCGGCTGATAGCCCGGATACTGTGACCTTGTTGGTGTAACACATGAATATCCACTAGTGACTCCTGATTTAACATTGCATCTCAACCGCCGTTCTTTTTTTCAGATCAGGCGGTCATTGTGCCTCAGGTGGGTCAATTTTAAATTGCCGTTAGTGGGTCAGTTTTACATTGCCGGTGACAGCCTATGCTCATATTTTTTGTGCTCCAGCATTCCATGATATGAATCGACCACATCGTGAAAGTAGAAGCGTTTAGCGCATTCACCGTCGTGCTTTGCCAGAAACATTCCTGTCGCGGCTACTTCATGAAGCGCACGCCATCTCGCGTGAGCGGCGTCTGCAAACCCATTCTCTAACAAGCACAATATTTCTCTCGCAATATGGCAAGCCCTCGCATGGTGCCGCACTACCAAATCAAAGACCAAATTGTTTTTAGAGACAGCATTGGGTCGGTAGGATTTATTGAACTCTTCACCTGACTCTGTGCAAATTACTATCAACGCCTCCAATAAATCGAAACCTTCTTGCCATCTGCTGATGTTTCGGGAAACAAACTCTGCAGAAAGTTTTCTATGCTCTTCAAGCATTCCGTATGTCGATTTAATGAGTGATGTCTTTATTGAATTGACAAGTTCGGGTGTGGTTTCGGCGATGACTTTCTCTACGTCAAATTCAGTAACTTTATCTGGATTTTCTCGAAGAAAGTCCTCCATCTGCTTTATAAGTGCATTCTGTAAGGTTTCCACTTAAATTCCCTATGATTCATAACGGCGACCATCACGCGCTTGTCTCGTGCATGGCATTGTTCTATTTTCAGTAATACTGCGTATAATCGGCTTCAAAGGCAGCTAACTCGGCGAGTTGGTCTAATATGGTTTTCCCAACCTCCAAGAGCTCTTTAGTTCGTTCAGGGTCATCCCAGCCTTCAACCCCGTGTTTGCCACCATGAAATAGATTGTTTCGAATGGTTTTCAGCAGACGAACCACTTTACACAGGTCAGAACCGCAGTCATCTAAACCCACGTTTCTCCATTCAAGGTCTGAGTTTTCCCCGACTTTCTGCCGTTTGGGGTTTAGCTCTAACAGCTTTTTCGATTCATCCGTGTGCTGAAAGGCTCGTTTGTGCTGTTCAATAAACTTCTCCCATCCTGGCTCAGCAGTATCTCCTGCGCCATCCCGCTTTAGGCATTTGTTCTCTTTCAATGCAAACTCAAACCGTGAAAACCAGTAGAAGAAATCAAATGCGATATCTTTCAATTCCTTACTAATGTCTTCTTTACGCATGACCTTTCCCTAAAATAGAACGCCCAACCACAGCGGCACCAACAAAGTAAGAGTCCAGTGCCGCAAGTGCGAACTGTTGCGACTGGTTATAAATCATTCTCGTTGATTACGGTAGCAATAAAATGCGGATTTTCTCCGCAAGTAAACACCGGAGCTTCTCCTTCTCGACGCACCGCAAGCAGATCATTTGATTCTTTAGAACCTCTCCGAGCATAGGCACCAAGGATGTCTTCAAACTCCAGACCTGCGCGGGCAACTAGCGTCTTTAATACGTCCTCGATCTGAGCCTCAGAGAATGTCCACGCCCTGATCTTTTTCTCAAAAATCTTCTCGACTCCGTCGTACCCTTCAATCTTCCAGTATCTTCGACTCATAATTTATGACGCCGCGCTCTGCGGCAAATTTGTAGCGTAGCGGAAAGCTTGTCGACCAGCAGCGCCTTGTTAGCCGTTGTATACTTGGTCATGAACATATTGTTCAATATTTTCTAAGCCCTGATACAGTCCAACTTCTTCCAGTTCTCGTTCCGAGTATAGCGGATAGTACTCTGGGGACGGATACGGATCTCCAAAAAGAGGAGAATTAGGGTTAAAGTGCTCAATGAAACCTATAAAATCCAATGTTCTACTGCTATCTAAAATAAGAGAATTACGGATGTAGATTACATAATTGGCAGCTTTCACAAGGTTATAAAAAAGAACCATAAGTATTCCCTTTTTTAAGTCAATGAACTGACCTTGCTCATGGTATGGAAGATCTCCGGTATCAATCCAGTAAGTGTAAACATCAGATTCAATATCGTACTTATTTTCAAATTCATAACACGATTTCAATACATCAGTAGCAACATGGTTAAAATTGACAATAGCCTCTTTAAGGGTTTGGCTTGCAGAGCTTGATGGAAACACCTTTAAATTGGTTTCAATTTTCATCAAATAAGAATGAATAGTATGTAAAAATTTACCAGTAAACCTGATATTAAAAAGCTGAAAGGGAATAATATTAGCGTTTGTTTGGAGATTTTTTATATCAGCATCTCTGTACCACGATTCAAAAAGCTTCTCGTTCGGATCATTAGATTTTATGGCCCAAGAATAGTATTTATCAATAACTTCCGGGTACTCGGATAGCCTTTCTACTATGTCGGCCCATCCAAATACATGAACCGAGAAAATACCTTTTTTTCTATTTTCCTCAGTTATTTCTCTTGCTCTCATTTCAATGCCAGCATCTTTTACTGATGTTGTAGCTATGATAAAGCACTCAAGTCTGGGCAAGAACCTTGAAGCCTTTTCTACTTCTGAGTTTAGTTCACGGAGGGTAAGCATGCTTCCGCTGTAATTATCCTTACCTTTACACTGAATTCCATAATACTTTCCATAAGCATTTGATGGGCTTCCAAAAATATCAACACCATGTTGAGTTTGACCGCTCCTGCCGTTTTTTTGAATATTTGGAGTATTCCATACTTGCGCCCACAAATCGCAGCATAAACTCTCAAAGTCTTGCCAGTTTTTTGGTGGTGGTATTTGAACTGGAGGAATATTTTTCAATTTCAATACCTGTTGTTTGAGGTTGGATTGGCTAACGCCAAATTCAGCGGCTTGTCCGCTGTAATGCTTTGTTAAATGATATTTCACCCGCTAGTTCTTCTATGCTTATATTTCCCTTCCGGTGAAGCATTGCATGACAATTTGGGCAAACTGGCCGCAAATCCCTTATCGGGTCAACTTCATATTCAGATTTAATCTCCGACATCGGGGTGAGGTGATGTACATGGATGTAACCGTCGCCTCGCTTTCCGTAAAACTCACTGAAACTGAAATCACATACGCAACATCGAGCTCCATATTCTCTGATACATGCATTTCTTGCTTCGGGGTTGCGCTCGTATGCATTTACAGTGATAGTTGTTTTTGCTCCTTCTTTGAGAGGCTCGTTAACCTCTTCAGCAAAGAAAAAATCATCAGAAAGATAAACCCCTCGGCTTGCCAGTTCAGTCCCCCAATCAAGTTCACAAGCCAACTTTATTTGTTGTCTCTGCCAAGCGAAATCCATATCCTGCTTATTGTGAAACTCAAAATATGACTTTGACGGAAACAAAGCTCTATCAGGGTGGTTTTTATTATTTATGATAATTCCGGTAATAGCAGGCAGTTTATTATGATGGAGCCACTCAGCCAACCCACCCATAGCATGTTTGTTCAGACTGTCGCCAGGTGTTCTTCCATCATTGGGAAACTCTAAATCATTGAGTACCTTCAAATAGGGTAGATGTGTCATTGGGTTGTTTGAATCAATAGTACCACTTTGGATATGTGAAATTAGGTAATTTAGAAGCCTTTCCTCATTCGAATTCAATGGCGGTGTTGCTCGGCTTTTAAATTCCAGAAACTCTAAGTAGGCTTTCAATGCAGACTGGCAGTTTCCCCAGTAATTTCTCTCTTTAAGAGAAACTTTCAACCGCCTCAGAATATCACTAACGGACTCGGAGCTATTTACAGAGTCTGAGGTTATATCAATGTGTAGATGATTTGTGATGGCAGATAAATATGTAGGGTAACTATTTACCGTACCCTCGACTAAACCCCTAACATCCCTCAGATATGATTTGTAGCCTTCAATATCTTCTATCACCACAACCTCCGTATCATTTAACGCATCGTGCGGCGCCGGTTTGTGGAGTGGCGTTTTGCGCTCGCCGCTACGCTAGCACAAAAAACCACGGAATAAGCTATCCTACTGGCACGTATGGTTATGTTATGTCATTGACATTAATAGACTTAAATAAACAACACAACAGCAAAAAGTGTAATATTTTCGAGGTGAACGTGCCGTGCATCGTTGGCATCTCTCTCACTTACGAGTGATGGGACTGAAGCAGACCGACGTTAAGAGGTTCGCTGCTCGCTCATAATTGCCTGTCAAGTTAGTGTAGAAGCTTTCGATTATTCTATTAGACCAAATAAGATCCAGTACCAGTAAAAGCCTTACACTAGTCCGTTATAATAAGGAAATCATAGTTAGCTTCAGCATACGTTTTAGCTTGTTGCCAGGAGGCAATTGCCCGCCTACCGATGAACGCGTCCAAAACCCGAAGTATCTTCAAGAGCTTTTATGGGTATTCAGCTTCTGCGGTTGAGCCATACGCTGAGTATGGTGGCAGGTGGATCCGCTTCACCCTGACCTAAGTTATTGCGCCCAAGCTCATAGTTGAGTCGCCGATACACGTCCCAGTACTCCCTAACGGCATCGACATCTTCCGGTATTGTACTGCCTGATTCACTGGGCGCGATCGAACTTAGCTACCCCCATCAGGTCACTTCGCGAAAGCACTCTGTCTTCCTGTTGAGCTATCAAACGTCTGAGGAAGACATCAGGTCGGTGGGTGAGAATCGTCCATAATTCATCAAATCAACATACCCACTTTATTCTCCGAATATTGATGAATTGGTGATTTTTTATACTCTGGTCTTTCAATTTTGGGGGCCTTGATCGGCTTGTCAGGAACCTGAACTGTCTGGCTAACTATCCTTTTTTCCATACCTCTTTGTGCCAACTTTTGCAGCGTTTCGGGATAGAACGACAAAATAGCTGGCTAAATGGCCTCGCTTAAATTTCTCCAGATCCTCCAGAATACTTGGCCTGAACGCTTAGTACCTACTAACACCACTTGAAAACGGCATGGTGATGTTTACTCCGGAGGCGGAGGTCACAGGTTCGACTCCTGTCGGGCGCGCCATTTCCCTAGCCTGCAGAGATTTTCCTCCTTTCGTATCTACTCTAAATTCTTTTCTTTGCTGATTTTTCGGCGTGACCGTTAGCTATTGTGGCTGATTTGGCGCTGGATCAGGGCTGTGTCCATTCTGTGTCCAGATTGTGGCCGCGGTTGCGGGTGACAAATTAGCGGATGTAAATTTTGACCTTTGCCTAATCTAATAATAAAACGAACTCCTCCAGAGAAAAAGTAATCGGCTCACTACATGCTTTATTTAGCAGGTGGAGCTGTGTAGTAATTTCCGTTATCGCTCCAGAACTATAACCAGCCTGAGTCGTTCATAACGAAATATTCGCCAAACGTGTTTTCTTCAACATTCTCAATTTTTGTTCCGTGTTTTATATCGCTTAATGTTACTTCATGCTTGCTAATTTCACCTGGCCCGAATACTTGGGCAATATAATGCTTTCCGTTTTCGCTATACAAATACATCGTTGTCTCCAAACCGTTTTTGGCATCCCACTTCCCTATTATTTCACCTACTATTCCGGGATCTACTGATTCAAGAGCGTCCTTTTCTGCAGTAGTTTTGCCCATAATATTTACATTCAATATTGGAGCGTAGTCGGTTCTTGCCCAGTAAACAGAAGTGCTCAACCTTTAATCGAGTTTAAGGGGCTGGAAAGACTGAAAATTCGTGTAGTTATAACCTAATCCTTGTTAAACCATAGCTTTCTGGTTTTTAGCGAAACTATTTATGATTTTGCTAAATAGGGGGAAAGGAATTGTGCTACCAGTTCAGCACACAGGCCGACCTCAACTTTTACGCCTCCCGCCGTTAGTATCTCTGCGCCTTTACCATTGTTTCTGATGTCTGGGTCGAGCATTGCGATAATCACATGCTTGATGCCCGAAGCGAGAAGTGTGCTTGCGCAAGCAGCAGTCCGGCCGACAAAAGAACAAGGCTCTAAAGTGACGTATGCAGTAACGCCGCTTAGGTCTCCTGAATGAGCATTTAAAGCCTCTACTTCTGCATGACTTCCACCAATGGCCTGCGTAAAGCCTTTGGATATTACTTCGCCATCTTTAACCAGCACACATCCGACAGGAGGATTCGGTTCACAGTGGGGAAGTGCTTGTTTGGAAATATTCAAAGCTTCCAGCATGAATTTTTCAGACATTTGAAACCTTCACCCCCGGTTTAGCTGGTTTACTTTAGTATGCCGTCATCAACAGCCTGCTCAAGTTTACTTCTGATGACAGACCAAAGCGCTTTGATGTCGCTCTCAATTCGTTGGTTTACGGAAAGCCCCTTACCTTTAGTAATTCCATGCGCCTTCCAGTTGGGGTTCTACTTCGTTATCACGGACGGTTTAAACTCGCGCTAAACTGCTGATCTTGTTTTGCCAGTCTACGACGCATTCTTGGATTATGAAACCGCTCAATATAATCAAAAATATCTGAACGAGCTTTATCCCTTGTTCGATAATGGCGATAATTCACTCTTTCACGCTTCAGTATCCCAAAAAATCCTTCACAGCCGGCGTTGTCGCTGCAGTTACCGACTGCGCTCATGCTGCTGATCAGGTTATTAAATTTGAGAGCACGCTGATAATCACCGCTGGTAAATTGAGAACCGCTATCCGAATGTAAAATCACAGGCTGATTGCCTGTTCGTTGCCAGACGGCCATTTCCACTGCGCGAACAACCATGTAACGATCCTGCCGATGATGCATAGACCAGCCCACTATCAGTTTGCTGTACAAGTCGAGCACAACGCACAGAAACGGTTTACCTTCGGTGGTTTTGACTTCGCCATTTAGTTTCAGGCTCTGTTGCTGTGAAGTCACGTGCCAGGTGATCTTTAAGGCCAGCGGGTCTGGCGGCCGGTCGCTTTCGGCCTCGTCCTTTCTTATGAGTCCAGCCCTGAAAGCCATTAACGGCCATTAAGCGGGCCACACGATTCAGACTCACTCGTTCACCTTCAATAGACAGATCTTCATGCATACGTGGTGCGCCAATTACACCACCACTGTCCTCGTGGATCTCCTTAATGCGCGTCAGTATCCGCTGATTTTCGACGTCCCGGGCACTGGGAGGCTGTGCTGCCCAGGCGTAATATCCGTTGGGTGACATTTTCAGACATCGACACATTAAGCGTATCGGAAACTTATCTCGGCAACGCTCTATCGCCTGATATCTCAGAACGAGTCTTTTGCGAAGAACGTTGCCGCTTCTCGCAAAAATCCCGTTCCTTTTTAAGCCGGGAATTCTCGCGTTTAAGCCGCGCCATTTCTTCGTCACGGGGGTTACTTGATCCCTTGAAAGCTTTTTAGAGGATGGTTCGGCTTCACGCCGCCACCGGCTGAGCAAAGAGTAATTTAAGGCCAGACTTCCGACTTTAAGCCGATCTATTAGAGTTCCGCAGAGTTAAAACGGTGAGTGGTGCAATGATAAGGACTGAACCTATATAAAACCTTGCGTCAGGGGTTTCGGTAAAAAACACAATCCCCAGTATTACCGCCCCAATAAGGCCTGTATACTCGGCGCTGGTGACTTTGTTGCTTTCTGCGGCTCGATAAGCAAAAACGCAGGTACCGGCATAAATCATCGCAAACAAACTGGAGCCCACTGAAATTAAAAAAGTACTGACATCAAAACTGGCACCTTCAAACCATGCCATTGCAGAAGCTAAAGGAATACCCAATAGGTTAGTTAAGTAAAGCGTGTCCAGAATACTGTGTTCAGCCGGAAGCTTTTTTACTAGCAGATTATTGAGCGCCAGGGTTGTAGCAACCACCAGGGCCGCCAACGCAAAAATGTTTGTAGAGGAGGGGTTCACAATTACCAATACGCCAACCATGCCTAAGACTGCAGTAATCAAAGATAAGCGTGTGACACGCTCTTTAAAAAACATGCGGGCTAATACAACCGTGATAATAGGCGCCGCATAAAATATGGCATTCGCAGTCGCTAGCGGTAAAGTGGTTAATGATATCACCATAAACACCGTACCGAGTAAAAAAATATGAGCGCGAGTGGCATGCCAACGTATATTCTTAGGCAATAATGGGCGCTTAAAAAGCAACATAAACGGTAAAAGCATCAGCGTGGCACTTATTTGACGGTATAAAACAAATTGAAAAGGTGCCTCAAAACCATCCAGTAGCTTAATCAAAGAATCTGAGAGAATAACGATGTTATTTCCTAAGACCAACATAATAATAGCCATGAGCAATGAGCGATCCACCTTTGTTCTCCTCTTTAAACTGTTAGCGATGAGGGCATTTTACGTGGCTCTTTTTATTAAATATAATGATATTAACTAATTTTCACATGAGGTTTTTAGATAATGAGCCTTCCGCTTCGCTCCATCCATTATTTTGTTGAAGTTGCGCGTTGCGAGAGCTTTTCCCTGGCAGCAGAGCGCTTACATGTGTCACAAAGTGCCGTGAGTCATCAGGTGGCACTACTTGAAGGATATTTGGGTGATGATCTCTTTGTTCGGCGGGGCCGCAAAATTTTGTTAACAGCAGTCGGCGAGAACTATTTTAATGAAGTTGCTGGAGCAATTAACGCGATTGAAGGGGCGACTGCAAACGTCAGGCAATATGATACCCGGCAGGTAAAGCTGGCGGTGCATGGTTCGTTAGCGGTAAAGTGGCTGATACCGGCCCTCGATGAGTTCCGACAACGCTATCCTAATGTGGAATTGACGCTGCAAATGCTGACTCAGGATGGTAATTTTGATACCCAGTGGGCTGACTGCTTTATTACAACACAGCCGCCAGGCATGGGTTATCAGCGCTACCATTTGTATGATGAAACGTTAAAGCCCTATTGTTCAAAAGCATTATGGGCTGAGGCTCATCGGCTCGAAAGTGCGGGTGACCTCATTCAATATCCATTACTGTCAGCGATAAGCGCATTTGCCAGCGGCGAACCGGGAACCGACTGGCAGCGTTGGTTTAAAAAAGCCAACCTTCGGTTACCTGTGAGCGCTAGGGTTCACCACTTTAGTCATTTATTACTTGCTGCCGAGGCGGCTAAATACGGACAGGGAATTGCGCTGTTAAATGAGTTTATGACAACCGAGCAAGAGCGTGAAGAAAGTTTGTTTGAATTGCCGTTTCACAGTATTCAAACCGATGACAGTTTCTATTTTGTTTACCCTTCCAGTACCGCTAAAAGTCCCGGGCTTGAGTCCCTGGGCGATTGGTTGGTCGCTTTATGCCGTACACGGCATTAGTCTTGATACTTAACTTGTCAGCCTTAGCAATACTGGCCTCGAGTTCTCTCCATGTAGCGATGTGTCTCGAGCCTAATGGCAATGAGGAACCCAGAATTTATCTTGTAAAAACTGAGTGGGTAGAATCCAGGCGCTGCTAAGAAGCGCCCGGTAGATTTAAATTCCCAAAGTTACAGCATAAGTTAACATCAGTACCGAGAGTCCAATGAAGATAATACACAGAGGCAGAAACTGCATAGGGAGGTTTAGCTCCCTTTCAAGAGCACTTGCTCCTACCAAATTATAGGCGTTTTAGTTAATATTTAAACCACGGTGATTGCTAATCGACGCATAATTTAGGGTAGTGGTTATCTGGCTAACTATCCTTTTTTCCATACCCTTTTGTGGCAAGTTTTGCAGGGGTTGGAGATAAAACGCTAAAACATCTGGCTAAATGGCCTCGTTAAAATATTCCTGAGATCCCTATAGAACGTGGCCTGCACGGTTAGTAACTTCTCTCACCATTTAACGTCAGCCAGTCGCTATTTACTCCGGAGGCGGAGGTCACAGGTTCGACTCCTGTCGGGCGCGCCATCTTTTGAAGTTCTCGCATTGATAGTAACTATTAACTCAATTTCTCTTGTGTCCATTCTGTGTCCCAAATTATCTCCGACTACACGCTTACGATAACTTTGTTATTTTAGTAGGGCGTTTTACCCTTCATTGCTTTCCTAACTGTCAACAAAGCACAATTAACATATGCTGCTCTGAAAGAATTAAAAAAACGGTAATATTTTCGACAACTGGATCGTCTTTAAGTCGAGATGTGTTTTTGGAGAATGACATTGCAGCAACACAAAGCGAAAATATCTGACTTGGCACTGCAACACGGGAGGCTAGTCTTTCACTGCGCATATCGACTGTTAAGCGATACACACCTTGCAGAGGATGTGACTCAAGACGTATTTATTAAACTGTTTAAAAAATCTCTTAAAAGCATGAACGAGGTGAAAAACTGGCCTGCTTATTTAAAGTCTATGGCAGTTACCACAGCGATTGATTATCTACGTCGTAATAAAAGATTAGCGGAAGACGACTTGGAAAGCGTGCCTGAAAATGAAAGTGATACATCAAGGCACCCTTTGAACCAAGTTTTACGAGACCGTGATTTGATACTGTTCAAACAAGCCCTTTTGCAATTGACAGAGCAAGACGCTCACATATATTGCCTGCGTCATGTCGAAGGATACTCTTACCAAGAAATCGCCGAATTAATGCATGTCTCTAGCAATTCAGTCGGCGTATCCCTGCATCGCTCACAGCTAAAACTCTCCAGTATCGTAGGTAAATCAGAATATTTAGGAGCTCGTCATGAACACTAATCACGATTCTATTCAGACTATGCTTAATAAAGTTAAGGGACAAAAGCCTTCGGAACATGACGATATAGCAATGCAGTCCCGACTTCACGCTGCCATTGATGCACAAGACAACCCTGTAGATGAAGAAGAACCCGGCAACGGTATGATTCGTCTTTGGAGTTGGTTAAAAACCGCCTCACAACCAAAGCGATTTGGCTTTGCTGGAACGGCTGCCGCTTTGGTGCTAACCGCTGTGTTGATTATCACCACGTCGGTGAGCAAACCTGCATTTGCATCGGTGGTCAAGAAGTTAAGCGAAATCACCAGTATGGTGTACACAGGACAAATGCAGTCGGATGACCAAGTTATTATGACAGTAGAGGTTTTTTACCAATCGCCCAGTAAAATTAGGGTGGTCAACACACCGCTTCCAGACATTGAAGGTGCACCTTCAGTAGTGAACGTGATGGATACTAAACTTGGTAAGGGGTTAATACTCTTCCCTGAACGCAAAGTTGCCATGCCTATTAATTTTACGCCTGGTCAAAACGCGAAAGAGGCGCTGGAAAATGAGTTACTTGATTGGCACACGAAAATTTTAAATTACGACGGTGAAGTGAAGAGTGAACCAGGTGTAGTTATCGATGGAATAGAAACGACTGTCTTTACAGTGGAGCCTGAAAACATGAGATTGACTTTATGGGTCGATCCTAAGACTGAATTACCTATTCGTATAAGAGTAGAGACAATGGATGGACCGTATTTTGTTTTTGAGGCAGATGTGGCATTTAATGAAGCGATAGACCCTGAAATGTTCGACTTAGCGCCATCTGGCTATGAAATTATGGGAGCGGATTCGGAGTAAGCCAGGCTGTTGCCGAGCTCGGGCACTTGCGAATCGGCCGTGGCGCTACGGGGTTATAAACCATCAGTAATGCCCGAGTCGGCAACGGCAGAACGAGTATCCCAACTAAAATCCAGAAGGATACTTGCCAGAACATGTTTAACTCCCTTTACGTATAACGGTTCTTTTTCAACAGGTCTTTGCCTATTATTCTTTACCAAACTTTCCGGCTATCTGCTCTGTTTACCAATTTACTTATTAAGTAAGCAGCTAAGAAAAAAGCAGGCGTCGCAAAAATGTCTGGATGCATAATCCAGGTTGCCAGTCCCAGTAACACGCTTAAGTACTCGACCCAAACGAGTTTATTTCTTCTATTGACGCCAAACAAACTTAATTTGAACCAGACCGGTTGTTGCTTCCAGTATTTAGATTCTTTATCAATCACAGTAATTTCCTCCGTTAGCTTCGACACATCAACTTCGAATACAGAGGCCAGTGATTTAAGAGATTCCATACTTGCTTTATTGCCGCTTTCTATACGTTGAATTGTTCTTACACTCAAGCCTGACATTATCGCTAATTGTTCTTGAGACCAATTTTTACGTTCTCTCAATTTTTAATCATTCAAATTCTCCTGGTATCTGTATTCAGGCTCAATGATGAAGCAACAACGTCGGTGTCGGTCACGAAATATACACGACAGACGGGCGACACTAACTGTAGTGGTCAAGAGAAGCTAACCACAGGTTTACGATTTTCCTGTGCCTTCAGTTTGACTAATTCATTATACACGTCAATAATTAACGTGTATAAAGTATATTGCAAACCAAAAGAGCATCACATGTTAAATCATGAAGCGGGCAAAACGCTAAAGCAAAAACTTCCTCTCGGTATGATAGCAACAAAGCGTTGGCTACAAGAGCAGGGCTTGAGTTTGCACTATATCGACAACTCCGTCCGACGAGGAGCTTTAATCGTTGCTACGCCCGGGGTCTATTATCGCGAAGAAGCTTACCCAACCTGGCAAGGTGTTGTGGCTTCATTGCAGCGAATAGCTACGTTCGCAGTCAATGTGGGGGGCCTGACAGCTCTAGAGTTAAATGGTGTAAGCCATTACGTAAATCAAAGTGGAAAACCTACGATTGGTCTATATTGTCCTGAGAAGCTGCCTGTATGGGTTGATAAAATTGGTGTGGAAGCTACTTTCGAATGGCATGGAACGAAGCGATTGTGGCCAGAATCACTCATGCGCGACCAGCGCGTTCTCCGTCCTTATGAATGGTCAAAAGGTTTGCCGGAAATAACGTATTCTTGTGTTGAAAAAGCTTATCTGGAAGTGCTCAACGAGGTACCTAAACATATCAGTTTTGAGCATGCTGATGCGCTGCTTCAGGGGTTGCATAACTTATCACCCCGGAAGTTAGATACGCTGCTAAAAAACTGCCTTAATGTCAAAGTAAAACGGCTATTCTTTTGGCTAGCGGAGCGCAATCAACAGCCCTGGTTTAAACGTTTAGTGTCAACAGACTACGATCTAGGCTCAGGTAAAAGAGCTATCGCGGTAAATGGTCGCCTGGAAAGCAAATGGCAGATCACGGTACCCAAGGAGATGTAAATTATCATGGATAGAAATAGCATTTATTATCGGCAGGTTCAGTTGCTTATGCAGGTGTTACCATTTGTTGCGGCTCATGACTGCTTTGCGCTCAAAGGCGGCACAGCGATTAACCTATTTGTCAGAGACTTTCCGCGACTGTCGGTTGATATTGATCTCGTTTTTCTACCTATGATGGATCGAGATGAAGCACTTAATACGATCACTAGTCACCTGGAGAAAATAGGTAAAAAGCTCACAGCCGAAATTCAGAATGTGACTGTCATACGCCCATTTGAAGTCAAAAAAGACGCGCTCCGTTTATTGGTGGAGCGTGAGGTTCGCGGTACAAAGGTTCAGATAAAGATAGAACTGTCACCCGTACTTCGAGGAACTGTCTACAAACCGACAACCTTGAGTGTTACTGAAGCGGTGGAAAATGAATTTGGCTTCGCAGAAATTTCCGTGGTTAATTTCGCCGATCTCTATGCTGGTAAGATTTGCGCCGCGCTCGACCGGCAGCACCCCAGAGATTTGTTTGACGTAAAACTACTTCTGGATAACGAAGGCTTCACTGATGATATTCGTAAAGCGTTACTTGTTTATATTGTCAGCCACCCCCGTCCTATTTCGGAGTTATTACGACCTCATTTCAAAGATATTTCCGAACTTTATGAGGGGGAGTTTAAATCGATGGCGGACATCGATGTCCCATTCGCGGAGCTTGTGGCTGCGCGTGGGAAAATTGTAAAACTCATGCATGCGGCATTTACTGACGAGGAGAGGTCGTTTCTTTTGACGTTTAAATCACGCAAACCGGATTGGTCATTACTCGGACTTGATGGTGTTGATCGGCTACCGGCGGTTAGGTGGAAGCTGAAAAATCTTGGAGAAATGAGTGAGGAAAGACATCGGAGAGCTTATAACAGACTTGTGGATGCACTCAATTCAGTGGGTTTAGTTACGAGATAATCCATATATGCATTATTTGACTATATTCCATATATAAACTAAATTTTTATATTCTCTATTTAGTATAAATGCCTATATTCTATATAAGGAATTAAAATGCGAATCACCACTCCCGGTTCCTTGGGTAAATATATAGCACAACGGCGACAGGAAGCTGGTTATAGCCAAATGGAATTAGGCAAACGGATTGGTAAAGATCAGCGTTTTATATCCCGTGTTGAGACCAAAACATCATCCATTACTTTCGCTAACTTAATGAAAGTAATGGCTGCTTTGAACATTCGGTTCGATATTTCTAATTCCGCAGATGACGGTTATGAAGTCTTAAATAGGGTCAGGAAAGCGTCTGTGGATGAAAATCTCCCGCAAACCAAGCATCGGCCTCTTGATGCGCTTAAGAGCAATCGTAGGCCTATTGTGATTCGAAAATCACCACCTAAAAAGTAAAAGGAAGATTCGTCATGCCAAGGCGCAAGGCTACACGAGAATTACATTGCGGGATTAATGGAATAAAAGTAGGAACCGTAAGGCGGAAAAGTGGCACCTTCGAGTTTATTTATGATGATGAATGGTTGGGAGCAGAATATGCGCATTCGATAAGCTTGTCACTGCCAATGACATCTAAACGACATACAGGCGAGCGCGTTCGTTATTTTTTTGATAATTTGTTGCCAGATAATGAAGAAGTTCGTCAGCAAATTGTTGATAGAATCGGCGCTTACTCAACAGACACTATGGATTTGCTATCAGCTATCGGGCGTGACTGTGTGGGAGCGTTATCTCTTTCCTTAACGGAAATACCTCCAGAACCATCTATGCAGATGAACCCGGTCGATGAGAATGAAATCAATGAGATTTTAAATCATGCGGTTACCGGGCATACCCTCGGAATGGGGGATGACGATACTTTTCGTATTTCTATTGCAGGAGCTCAGGAAAAAACAGCATTAACCTATCACCGTGGTCAGTGGCATCAACCGATAGGTAACACTCCTACAACCCATATTTTTAAAATGGCTATGGGAGAGTTACCTAGTGGCATAAATATGGAGCAAAGTGTCGACAATGAATGGTTTTGTTTACGCTTTATGCATCATTTAGGGTTTGATGTAGCGCACGCTGAGATAGAAGTTTTTGGTGAGCAAAAGGTACTTGTTGTCGAACGTTTTGATAGACATACGGATGAAGATGGTCAAATTTTAAGGATAAGCCAGGAAGATATGTGCCAGGCTCTGGGCAGAGCCGGGCAATCGAAGTATGAAGATAAAGGAGGCCCGGGCGCTTTTGAAATATCGGATCTGCTCGCAACAAGTCAGCAAGGTTTAAAAGATCAGCAAGTGTTTTTTTTGAGTCAATACGTATTCTGGTTACTGTGTGCTATTGATGGTCATGCAAAGAATTTCAGTGTTTATTTGGACGCTTCGGGTTATTGGTTAACGCCAATCTATGATGTCCTTTCAGCGTATCCAACCCTGGGTAAAATACAGCCGAAAAAAGCTAAAATGGCAATGAGGGTAAAAAGTAAAAACTCCCATTATCATTGGCATAAAATTTTACCTCGGCATTGGCCTAATCATGCCAAATTTTCTGGCCTTTCCCCCGATATTGCTCAAGAATTAATTGGTGCGATAAATGAGGAGTTGCAGGGTGCTCTTGATAAAACCTGGGCTGATGCTCCCGAACACTTTCATCGGGAAACAGGAGAACAAATAACCAAAGGCGTTCTGGATCTAGCAAGGAAAAAACTGCTGATATGAACGATCTAAAAAGTTATTTGGAAGTGTTCCTTCATTAACCCAGAAGGATACTTGCCAATCATGGTGGCGTGTCCCGTGGCGCTCAAAGCTGGCTCCCCAATACACGATGGCTGTAGCAGTCGATATTAACGCGAAGACAGAGAATTTTTGGGACTTCGGCGGCCTTCCCACAACTAAAACTTTGAACAAACACAAAACTTGCTACTGAGTGGTTTTGGATTTATAACAAAGAAAGGTCGAAAACGGCTATCCGCGGCATCCATTCGAGGTGGTAAACGAGTTGGTTCAATAATAAAAGGGACAGAACATGAAGGTTGTTATACGCAGCTTTTTGCTGGCTATATGTTTGCTGACGGTGAACTCCGCATTCAGTAAACAAAGTGTAGCGGATGAAAGGGAAGCCTATATCCGGGCTAACTACACCAAATATGAATATCAAATCCCGATGCGCGATGGCGTAAAGTTATTCACGTCGGTTTACGTACCCAATGATACCAGCAAATCTTACCCTATTATGATGCAGCGAACGCCTTATCGCGTTGCACCGTACGGGGTAGACGAGTATAAAAAACGTTTGGGACCGAGCGAAGCATTTGAAAAAGACGGTTTTATTTTTGTCTTCCAGGACGTGCGCGGCAAGTTCATGTCGGAGGGGGATTTCGTCAACATGCGCCCGCAGGATGCCTACACTCGCGGAAAGAACGCAACGGATGACGCCACAGATACGTACGACACGATTGATTGGCTCGTAAACAATATAAAGGGTAACAACGGAAAAGTGGGTATGTGGGGAACCTCTTACCCCGGTTACTACACGTCGGTGGCATCAATTAACAGTCACCCTGCGCTTAAGGCAATTTCTCCTCAGGCTCCCATTGCTGATTGGTTCTTTGATGACTTTCATAGAAATGGTGCTTTCGTCACGCCTATGGCTTTCATATTTTTTGATACCTTCGATAAGCAGCGCGATGGCACCTTCGCTTACTGGCCTGAAGGTATGAAAACTGAAACGCCAGACGGCTATCAGTTTTTCAAAAATCTTGGGCCACTTTCCAATGTAAACGATAAGTACTTTAACGGAGAACGCCCATTTTGGAATGAGATTATTCAGCATCCAAATTACGACGATTACTGGAAGGCGCGGAATGTCTTACAGCACTTATCAAACACTAAGCCTGCCACGCTAGTTGTTGGCGGTTGGTATGATACAGAAGACCTTTACGGACCGCTTTATACCTATCAAACCATGTCAGACAACAATAAGAAGGATCATGTTCAACTGGTCATGGGGCCCTGGTATCACGGTCAATGGCAAAGCGAGCAGGGCGGTACTGAACTTGGAGAGGCTCATTTTGGTTTTGATACCAGTGCTTGGTTTCAAAGAGATGTGTTGCTGCCATTTTTTAAAGAGCACCTAAAAGGTGCTGATGAAGCCAATCTGACTAGGGCAACCATGTTCGAAACCGGCAGTAATCGCTGGCGTCATTTTGAAGCTTGGCCGCCTAAGGATACATCTAGAGAAACCCTGTATTTAGCGGATGACGAAAAAATCGTTGAGCAGGAAAACAATACGGGTAGCAGCGAGTACCTAAGTGATCCTAACAAGCCGGTTCCTCATTCTGCCGAAATCAGTCGCGGCTGGGATAGACCATACATGGTAGAAGATCAGCGTTTTACGGCGAGAAGACCTGACGTTCTGGTATTTGAGACCGATACGCTGGAATCGGACTTAACAATTGCCGGGGCCATCGACCTTAACCTATGGTTCGCTACCAATAAATCAGCGGCGGATATTGTGGTGAAGCTTGTCGATGTCTTTCCTTCCATTGATGAGAATACCAATAAGGCTGACATGGAGCGCGGGAACCGCCATGAGCTTGTGCGTTGGGGCGTGTTACGCGGGCGTTTTCGTGAGAGTATGAGTGAGCCTAAAGCATTCGTTCCAAATCAACCAACTGAAATTGGGTTTGAGCTGTACGATGTTTTACATACGTTCAAACGCGGGCATAAGCTGCAGATTCAAATACAAAGCAGCATGTTTCCGTTTCTGGATATTAACCCCCAGAATTACGTTGAAAACATTTTTAATGCAAAAGAGAGCGACTTTGCAAAGGCAACTCATAAAATTTATCACAACTCTGAGTATCCGAGTTCGATAAGCTTTAACGTGCTGTAATCGACTCCGACCAGACGTTTGATTTACCGGCGGCTCTTCTAAATTTTTCTATTGAGCCGTTGCTTCAACCTGTGGTTCTCAGCTTTTATCTGCTCAATTTCATCAAGCAGGTTTAGCACTAAATAGAGATCGGGCCAGTCTATATTTAGATCCCGGTTGAGACGCGCCGCCTTTTTTACTGTCATCACCGAGGTAACATGAAACATCCACTGATGCGGGTGTTCTCCGGTGACTGGTACCGCAATCTCATGCTCAATCAGCTCAAGCATGGTTTCGGCGCTGACATTTGCAGAAAGGCAGAGCTCTTCGAAACTCAGGTGAAAATTGGGTGAGTACACTTGTTGTAAGGTTGTCATTATCTATCGCTCCATTCGCGACGAGGGTCAAAGGCTTCGCTGTCCGCGAGCTGAGCCCAAAGGGTCTTACTGTTTTCATTTAGTGAGGATGGCATCACAATCTTTATTGTGGCAATCAAATCGCCATTTGAGAGCTTCCCGACCAAGCCTTTGCCTTTTACACGTAAGCGCTGACCTGCCTGGCTGTTAGCTGGAATGGTTAGTTGAACTTTGCCAGAGAGCGTCGGCACCTCTACTTTAGTTCCTAATGCCGCTTCCCATGGCGCGAGCGGTAAGGTGAGCAAAAGATTATTGGCTTCCAC
Organism: Idiomarina sp. ST20R2A10; assembly: GCF_051842345.1. Taxonomy (NCBI): domain Bacteria; kingdom Pseudomonadati; phylum Pseudomonadota; class Gammaproteobacteria; order Alteromonadales; family Idiomarinaceae; genus Idiomarina; species Idiomarina sp. ST20R2A10. The sequence goes on from NZ_JBNIEY010000003.1 coordinate 29,647, forward strand.
ATCAAATAATGGATGCGGAAGTATTTTGATGGTTAAGTAAGCATCGCCGCTTGGGGCGTTACCGTAAGCCGGGGCACCTTGTCCTTTTAGTCGAATACGTTCGCCATCTCGTGCGCCAGCAGGAATTTTTACTTTGAGCGATTTTTTTACCTGCTGCTGGTAACCTTGTTGGTCATAAACCGGAATAACGAACTCAATTTGTTTGGTCGTGTCGGCCAAGGTGTCTTCGAGCATAACCGGCCAGTCGAATTCAACATCAGCTCCTTTGGCTTGGTTGGCGTCCTCATACCAAGGTTGCTGACGATGTTGTTGGCGACTGCGGGAACCTGCTGCTCCAAACACTGAGTTAAAGAAGTCAGTAAAGTCCTGATTACCCATCGTACTATTATTAGTGTGATAGTTGGCGCTCGATTTCCTATTTTGATTGTTATAACCGCGTTTGCGAGCCTCGCACAAAGCATCATATTCAGCACGCTTTTCAGCACTATGTAATACTTCATAGGCTTGGGCTACGCGCTTAAAATTCTCGGCTGCATCTGGTAACTTGCTTACATCGGGATGATACTTTCGGCCGAGTTTGCGGTACGCGGTTTTAATTGCTTTACTATCGGCGGTCGGCTCTACACCCAGTACTTCGTAATAATCAATAAACTCCATTGCAAAGCCTTATGTTCGTATTATCGAACCTGAGTATAGCTTTAAAGAAAAATTTCGTCTGTGTTCACAGATTAAAAAAAACAGGTCACCGTTTTAGAGTGAATCCGGTAGGTGTAATGGTGCGATGAGAGTTATTAAAACAACTGCGTAATACCCAACAAAATAGCGTAGCGGCCAGCTTTACTGATGAAAACCAGAATCAAAAATTGCCAGAAGGTTAATCGCAGCATACCGGCTATAAACGTAAGAGGATCGCCAATGAAGGGTGCCCAGGCCATCAGCAGCGACCATTTGCCAAAACGTTCAAACCAGCGGTGCCCACGGGCTAAAGATTTGGGTTTGAACGGGAACCAGCGGCGATCCTGATACCGTACCAAAAAACGACCCAGAACATAGTTGACCACTGACCCCAGCGTATTACCGATTGAGGCCAGCCACCAGATTATCCAGACATCGTAATCCATGCGCTGGGCTGCCACGACCACAAACTCAGACTGAGCAGGCAGTATTGTGGCGGCCAGAAAGGCTGTCAGAAATATACTTAAATACATAAAATCCTATTACGTGGCACAGCTTATAACGGATGTCATCAGCGTAATGGAAATGACAAACACAAAAGTTTTTGACTACACTCAACAATGAACACTCATCAATAAAGCAGAGAGGTACCTCAATGGCATTTGAAAAATGTCCAAAATGTGAAGATCAGGTACTGGATAATAACTATAGCTGTCCTGCCTGTGGTTTTGTGAAGAGTGAAAAATCGGAGCAAGAGAACCAACCGGGCGAAAACAGCGCGATTACGTCTGAGAACACATCGAAAAGTTTGCAGATACAAGGTGTGTTATCGCTCGTTATTCTTATCGTGGGTGTGCTTTGGTTTTTTCTAACCTCCGAGGAGTCTCAGCAAAGTAACGAAATTAATGTGATACCTCTGGTTATGTTTATCGGCGGTCTTATCTGGTACATAGTGACGCGCTTTCGAATCTGGCGTTCGCACTCTTCTTAAATAAGGGCAATAACGCGGTTACCGAACGATGCTACTGCTCTACGGGCTCTTCGTGCAGGGACTCCCATGCCTGAAGCATTTCTTTCTTCGTTGAACCCCAGCGATACCCGCCCAAAGCACCGCTTTTCTGAATAACACGGTGACACGGAATTAGCATGGCAACAGGGTTCGAACCAACAGCATTACCAACCGCCCGAGACGCTTTAGGGTAACCTAATGCATTGGCAATTTGTGAGTAACTCGCCAGCTTTCCCGGTGGTATCCTCAATAAAGCTCGCCACACGGCTACTTGAAAATTTGTACCCATTACGTGCAATGACAAGGGGTTAGACTGCCCGTCTTTTAATCGACTAAACAGTACGTTAGCCACATAGTTGATCGCGTTGTCGTTTCTTACGAGCGAGGCTTTGGGCCAGTCTTTGCATAAATCAGTAAGTATCTCGTCAACAGCTCTGGAGCCCAAAAACTCAATGCGGCATACGCCCCGTGGAGTAATTGCGACAAATATCTTACCAAAAGGCGTTTCATTTACGCCGTATTGGATAGTAACTCCCTGGCCTTCGTTCTTGTATTCACCTGGCGTTACGGCTTCTAGCTTTACAAAGTGGTCATACAGTCGGGAGCCTCCGCTTAAACCCATGCTGAGGGAAACATCCATAAGAGAGCTTTCTCCCTTCAGCATTCGTTTGCTTCGCTCCAGCGTGAGGGCCTGCAGGAAGCGTTTCGGTGTGGTGCCTGCCCATTTACAAAACACCCGATGGAAGTGGAACGGACTGAGATGAACATGAGCAGCAACGTCTTCCAGGGTCGGCTGGCTCGATACATGCTCTGACATATAGGCCATGGCTTTTTCAATACGGATATAATCAGACATAACCATCACCTTTAGATACGATTAATTGATACACCACTATCCAGAAGTGGTAAAACCTAAAGCATCAGACGCTAGGAGTAATGCTGGCTGAGCTATTAATCATAGAAGGCTTTTTAGCTGATGCCGACCCGAAGCTTGCTCTTTAGCAAACCCAGCAATTACTGCTGGGCTTGATTTAACGCCTGAATAGCAAAGCTGCCAAGCCAGTGACCACCTTCGTAGCTATCGCCGATTAGATTAGGGTATGAGTGCGCCATATGCTTATCGGCTATTTTGCGTAAATGCCTGTACTGCGGGTATTGGTTAGCCAGCGCATAGAGGTTCCAGGCGCGGCTGAAATTTAAACCGTCCAGATGAACCAGTTTGCCATCGGTTCTGTCGCCAACTTCACCTACCGCTAGACTGAATTCTGGGTCAGCGAGTTGTGGCATAAAATCATCCAGCCAGGTTAAAAACTGCTGCTTCGGTAGAACGCGCTGCATTAAGCCAATTTCTTCCAGGCAGGGCGAAAGAAAGTCGTAGCCGCTGGGCTCCCAGCCTATGGGGCAGTTTTTATCTTCCAGAAAATAGTCTTTCGCGCGTTTGGCAATTAACTGCTGTAGTTCGGTGTGCTGCTGATTAACGGCATAGTCGTAGGCGAAACTTAAGCCAAAGGCCGTGTTGGTATGCTCGCCCACCCGCACTGGGTAAACTAATCGAGGTAAGAAGTTGATATAGCGCTCAACAATTAAATCGGCTAATGGTTGTAAGTTAGCGGCTAGGTCTTTGGCCATAGGGTCTTCCCATGAATGGAGCTCGTCAGACAGCTTTAACAGCCAGGCCCAGCCGTAAGTGCGCTCAAACGAGTCATTAATATCTTTACTGAAAAAGTCGACTTCGCGCGCCACTTTCTCGGCGGTTAAATTACGTTTAAGTATGGCTTTGACTTCGTCGGCCTGTTCTAAGTCCGGAAACTGACGCAGCAAAGTAACCATTGACCAATAACCGTGAGCGGCGCTGTGCCAGTCAAAGCAACCATAAAAAACCGGGTGTATAACCGACGGTTCTTTTAAATCATCGGCACTGCCTAATATTATTCCCGTTTTGTACGGATAAGGCGTTTCGACGCAATGTAATGGAAGAGCCACCAGCTTATTGGCTTCCGAGAGGCTGAGCTCGTGTGACGATGCGTTATTATCGGCCGCCTGAGTGAACAGGCTAACCGACATGAGTAGGGCACTGCTTATAATGCCGCGAATATTCATAATGTTGCCTTATATGCTGGAGACTGTGTTAATTGGCTCATTGGTTTTTCAGTAAATCGAGAAAGAAAGCGTATTCCAGCGCCGTGTTTTGCAAGCGCTTAAAGCGCCCGGAAACACCACCGTGACCCGCTTCCATTTCGGTTTTAAACAGCAGCAGATTATCATCGGTTTTATAATCTCTGAGCTTAGCGACCCACTTGGCCGGTTCGAAATACTGCACTTGTGAGTCAAAGAGTCCGGTGGTTACCAGCAGGTTAGGGTAGTCCTGTGCGCTGATTTGATCATAAGGTGAATACGACAACATATAGTCGTAATAGACTTTCTCTTTCGGGTTACCCCACTCGTCAAACTCGTTGGTAGTGAGAGGAATACTTTCATCCAGCATGGTTGTCACAACATCGACAAAAGGTACATGTGCCGCTACGCCAAGGTAAAGTTCCGGCGCCTGATTGATCACTGCGCCCATTAACAGACCACCAGCACTACCACCCATGGCGAAGACTTTATCCTTGGCGCCATAGCCTTGCTCAACCAATGCCTTAGTGACATCGACAAAATCATTAAAGGTGTTTTGTTTTGTCAGTTTTTTGCCGTCTTCGTACCACGGGCGCCCCAGCATTTGCGAGCCGCGAATATGGGCGATAGCAAAAACAAAACCTCTGTCTAACAGACTTAGACGGTTGCTGCTAAAGCTGGGTTCTGAAGTAGAACCGTAAGAGCCATAACCGTATTGATAAAGTGGGTTGGCGCCATCTTTTTTAAATTTGTCCTTACGGTAAACCAGTGTTACCGGTACCTCAGCACCGTCCCGGGCGGTGACAAATAACCGTTCGGAAGCGTAGTTTTCAGGTTTAAAATCGCCAAGTACAGGCTGTTGCTTTAACAGCGTTTTATCCAGACTGTTCAGGTCTACATTATAATGGCTACCCGGAGTGGTCATACTGGTGTAGTAAAGGCGCAGCTCAGGGTTATCGGCTTCTTTGTTACCGTAAAAATACAGCGTGTAAGCTTTGTCGCGGAATGAAAGCTCTTGTTCATCACCGGTATTTAGGTTTCGTACGAACACCTCTGTTAGTCCGCGCTGGCGCTGTTTATAAACCAAATGCTGGTCAAACAGCTCAATGTCTTCCAGTCGAGTGTCTTCTTTATGTGGAATAACTTCCTGCCAGTGCTGCTTGTCGCCAAGCTTATCTGCGCTTACCCGCATCAGGCGAAAGTTCACGGCATCCAGATTGGTCAACACATAATAATCATCACCGTGTTTAGCTATGCTGTATTCCAGGCCGTCTTCCCGTGGCACAAACTCAACCGGCTTGGCGTTGGGGTCATTGGCATCAATTAGCGAGACGCCTTTAGATTCGGTCGCATCATGGATAATATAAATTTTTGAGTCGTCTTTGCTTTTGCGAATGCCGGTGTAAAAGGTTGTGTCCTGCTCTTCATAGACCAGTTCATCTTGTTGCTGTTCGGTACCCACTTTATGACGATATACTTGATAACCCAGCAGGGTTTCCGGGTCTTTCTTTATGTAGTAAAAATGCTGTCCGTCGTTACCCCAGACAATATCGCCAGACGTATTTTTGATTTGATCCGGGAGTAACTCACCGGTTTTCATATTCTTAAGTTTAATTTCATACATACGGCGGCTAACGGTATCTTCACTATAGGCAAGAATCGCATCGTCCGGGCTAACTTCAAGACTGCCTACGGAGTAATAATCTTTACCTTCAGCAAGCTCATTAACATTTAACAAAATTTGCTTGTTGGTACCGGAAAAATCTGTACTGCGAACGTAAATCGGGTATTCGTTATCGCCGCGCATTTCTGTTGAGTAATAGTAGTCGCCGTCACGTACTGGTACGGAGTTATCATCTTTGGCAATGCGGCTTTTCATTTCTTCAAACAGCTTTTGCTGCAAATCTTCCGTGTGAGCCAGCATCTCATCCGTATAAGCGTTCTCTGCCTCAAGATAAGCCAGTACTTTAGGGTCTTTACGTTCATCGTCCCGCATCCAGTAATAATTATCGATGCGGGTATCACCATGAATGGTCATTTCATGAGGGACTTTTTCTGCTACCGGAGCTTCAACGCCTTGTTTAGAGGTCGATGAGCTGGTATCGGTGTTTTGATTCGCGGGAGAGCAGGCCTGCAATAATGCAGCACTTAATAGAGCAATATAAAGGGGGCGAAGTTTTTGCATGTGGCGATCTCGTTATGATTATTATTTTAATTCAAATGATATTAACAAAGTTATAATTTGTTAGCTATATCGGGGCCCCCCGCATTGATAGGCAGTTCTTAACTGCAGTAGCCCGGCCTTAAAAGCAAAAAAGCCCAGCAACATCGTTGCCGGGCTTCCAGAGTGGTTTGCTAATTGTAAAAATTAATTAGCTTTTGAGTTCACCCGACGCCGACTCGATATGAGCGCGGACAAACCACTGGAATTGCTCAAGCTCGGCAAGTTGGCCGGTGAGCATGTCTTCCGAAACCGGGTCCAGTTCAGCGAGCTTATTGAGTGCGTCTCTGTGGTCTTTATTTACACCGTTGTACACTTTATCAAGTGCAACCAGATGCTCAGTGACCAGACCTCTGCCTATCGAATAGTCTTTCCATGAACGGCGATCCACAATTGACTGAGGGGTACCGGCGGGCACGCCGCCCATAGTGGCGATTCGCTCTGCGATGGTGTCGGTCATTTCACGAATGCTATCAACCTGCGGGTCCAGCATTTCATGTACGCCAATAAAGTTTGGACCAACCACGTTCCAGTGAACATGTTTAAGCGTCAGTTGAAGGTCAAGCAGTGCGACCAGGCGGTCGTCGAGCAGTGCTATAGCGTCTTGGGCAGACTTGTCTTTAATCCCAGGGGCGGTGAATTCAGCTGTTTTATCACTTGTATTCATTATTCCTCCTGTTATTTGTTCATCACCCCTTTATACGCGTAAACCGACTTAATGGATCTCGGCGCTTAATAAGCAAAGGCAGCCACCGTATAGGGTGACCGCCTTTGCTTGAGCTGCGAACAACTTATTACCTAATAGCGTTCAAGCCAGTGCGCGTAAGGTGCTGGTAATACCCACGAAGGCTTCTCGACACGCAGTGCTTTGGCTGCGTCGTAAGGCCAGTGAGGATTCGATAAATGAGCACGACCCACCATGACCAAATCCAGTTGCCCTTGTGCAACCGTGTGTTCTGCCAGCTGAGGTAAATCAATGCCCCAGGCGGAAGCCACTGGAATATCCGCCTCTTTACGAATGCGCTCAGCAATAGGTGCCATAAAGCCCGGACCCCAGGGGATTTCGGCGTTTGGTGTTGAGAAACTGATACTGACATTTAAAAAGTCCAGTCCCTCAGCTTTTAGCAACTGAGTCAGTTTAACGGACTCCTGCATCTGCTGCTCGTCATTACCGTCAAACTCAATTACACCAAAGCGTGCAGTTAGTGGGAAATTATCTGGCCATACCTGTTTTACCGCACGAACTGTCTCCACCAGAAAACGGGCGCGGTTCTCGAATGAACCACCGTATTCGTCAGTACGCTGGTTGGCATGAGGGGAAAAGAAGCTTTGTCCCAAATAACCATGAGCAAAGTGCAGTTCAAGCCATTCAAATCCTAAATCACGAGCTCGTTCCGCAGCGGAAACAAAGTCATTTTGCACGCGTTTTATGTCATCCAGCGACATTTCTTTAGGTTCGCGAGGCAGGTTTGCACCAAAAGCGATAGGAGAAGGCGATATTGGTTGCCAGCCTTTAGCATCATTTTCAGCTATATGGTCGTCACCGTCCCAAGGGCGGTTTGCGCTGGCTTTGCGTCCGGCGTGACCAATTTGAATACCGGCAACGGCGCCTGCTTTTTTAATATTCTCGACAACCGGCGCAAAAGCTTTTGCCTGTTCGTCGTTCCAGAGACCGGTGCAGTTGGGGGTAATGCGGCCTTCAGGAGAAACCGCGGTGGCTTCAACAATCACTAAGCCGGCACCGCCACGCGCCAGGCTGGTGTAATGGCTTAAATGCCAATCGTTAACGACACCTTCTTCAGCCATATACTGGCACATTGGGGGAACGGCAATGCGGTTACGCAAACGTACGTCTTTTAACTCGAACGGTTGAAATAATGCGGACAACTTAAGTACTCCTGTTAATTACTGCGCTTGCTGTAAAAGCAATTTTGAGGCACCTATACTAGCTCGGACACTGGTTTGAGATAATTAGAAATAATCTATCTCAACCATCGAAAAAATGAATCAAACGAATGCCGCCCTGACTAACCTTTCTGCTCCCGCGTCTCGACATCCAGGTTGAAGTCGACGACTTTCGTTTTACCGCGATACCAGAGCTCAATACTTTCAGGCTGCCCGTAATAATAGAACACATGCACCGGTTCGCCGTCTTCGCGCTCAAGTAGAATAACGTTTTCAAAGGGCTGTAGGTATTTTTGCTCTGCGTTCTTCGCGAAAATTCGGTTGCGAAGTTTTGTGTTCAACCACGTACCGTCCAGGGTTTCTTCGGGAGTAAACACGCTGTAGTCAACGACAAGTCGGTTGTCGTCTAAGCGCATACCATCGGGTAAATTGTCGGCACTGTATCTTTTCTTGACAATATCCGGTGCTGTTAATAGCGGAATGCGGGCTTCAATACGGGCGGGCGACTCCGGCATATACTCAGGGGTATACGCAAAGCCATATGTGGTGAAACTGAATACCTCATCTTTGTCGCGTGTTAGCTCAATGGTTTCGTCTGCGTCATCGAAAAACTTCACCATTTCGGTCAGTATCACTCGCTTAAATTTGGGCTCTAAGTTGAAATGGTAGCGCTCTGAACTGCTGATAAAAAGCTGGCTTTGTACCGGCGGGTATTTCAGATAGATTCGTTCTGTGTGTTGATACTCCGGAAGGTGACGACTTTTTTCATAGCGAATATCAATAAGCTGCTTCATTTCTTCTTCGGTTAAATCGACTCGTCGTTTTGGCCTTTCATCATAAACCGGGCCTTCCAGGTCGATATCAGGCAAAGTGCTCAAATCAATTTCATCACTGTTTCCTTGCTGACCAAGGAAATGAATTGGAATTTCAATTTTGTGGGTTACTTTATTGGTGGTTTTCTTACGAGGCAGCAAAGTCACTCGTGCGGTAGCCACAGGTCCCATGAAGGAAAAGGCTTTATGCAGAACGCGGCCTTCGCCCACTGAAAGTTTGTCATGTAAGTTATTGCCCTCGGTGCGTACGGTTTCTGCATCAACTTCACCCCGCATGGCTCGTTCTATGATTTCGTCAAGCCATTCACCCATTCGTTCGTGATAATCAGACCGCAGTGTCGTATCCATTCGTAGTTGAAGTTCGCGCTCTGTCGGAGAGAGGGCTTCGCCGATAATGTCTTCGTCCCGCAGCGGCATTGCCTGGTCATCCGGTACTTCAATTTTTATGTCGTAGTTAAAATCACCGGCCTTAACCAGAGTGACAGAGTATCCGCGCTGCTCTAGAGTTTTGCCAACATCGCTTGCTTTAAACTCAAACTGAAGCACATCTTTTGGTAACTCAGTTTCAACGTCGCCGAGCAGTTTAACGGGTTGTGGGTCGTCTTCGGTACGTGGTTCTTTGAAATAAAAGCGTTCCGGGTCGTAACGAATTTCATCGGTTTGGGCAACCCAGTCTAATAGGTCTGGTAGGGCTTTAACGTCTCCGTTATCCATAACTACCTGGGTAAACTGCAGCTGACTTCTAAAGGGAAAAGCAAAAGGTTCACGGACCTGAAACCACTGACCCTCGCGTGAAGCGGTGGAAGCCACAAAATTGTTACGGTAAATATCCAGAAGCTTTTGTGGACTTTCGTAGTCTTTCAGTCGTTTAAAGCGGTCGGCGGTGTAGGGGCGACCTAAAGGGCCAATATAAGAAGCCTTGAAAGGCTCAACATAAAAGTACTGCGCAGGTTTTTCATCGAATTTTATCGTTCTGTAAATGTTCCGGTGGGCTATAAATTCTTCACCTTCCAGAGCTTCAAACAAAGCTTTATCTTCAATGGTTTGGATTTTTTCCTTACGCTCTTTTCTCTTTTGCTGTAACTCAGCCAAAGCCGCTTCTTTTTGCTCCACACTCAGTACCTCTCTTGCTGAATAACTGTCGTTACTGTTGCAGCCCAGCGTAATAGCGCTCGCTGAAAGCGCGCCAATAAGCAACAAAATCCCTTTTTTATTCATGACAGTACCTAATCTGTTTTACTTATACCTGTACCAGCTGGCGCTAAAAATTCTGTTCGTTTAAAGCATGACCGCTAAGAGTACCTGTTAAAGCGCACAACTTTAAGTTAAGGATTTGTAAAAACACAGGCTAGCGGTGGGCTTTACTCGTTAGCTGGCTGATGAGCGCTATAGAGTTGTCGTATACTGGTAAATATGAGACTACTGCTACAAAAATAGACCGGAGATAACCATGCTGAAGTTGAAAACGATACTCATCAGTTTTGTATTGTGTTTATTGAGTACCTCCGCGCAGGCTGAAATCCTCTACAAGGTGACAAAAGAAGACCAGACTATTTGGGTTTACGGAACGCTGCACGCCGCCAAAAAAGACGCCATAATCCTGTCTGAAACGGCAAAAAACGCACTAAAAAACAGTGAAACTGTGTGGTTTGAGGTACATCCTGAAAAGCTGGGAAGTGCTCAGCCTTTGTTTATGCAGCATGCCCGGCGCTCCGAGGGTAAGTTATCTGACTCGGTTGATAGCGAAACCTGGCAGCAGCTCACTACGTTGGCAGAAAAGTATGGTATGAACGCCAGTGCGTTAGAACAGCTCAATGCCTGGTTTGCACAAATTGTCATTGTTTCGCAAGCCATTGCGCAATCCGGTTACACCGCCGAAGGTGGCTCTGAAGGAAAACTGTTTGAGTTGGCAAAAAGCTCGGACATACCGGTTAAAGGGCTAGAAACCGTCGAGCGGCAAATTGATGCTTTACGCGCGGCTCAAAGTGAATCTGGTGAGGGTGAATTGCTGGAGCAGACGCTTGCGGAAGTGGAAAAAATTGAAGAGGTTTTTGCCGATATCCAGAAGACCTGGCTAGAGGGCGATCTGGATAAACTCACCCACTACTTAAACCAGAACCTACCTCCGAAGGCGTTAGACGAGCTGATCACTAAACGTAACAATGAATGGATAACAAAGCTCGCTAAGGTAACTGAGTCTGATAACGTATTCGTGGCCGTTGGTGCGGGGCACCTTGGTGGTCAGCAAGGCGTGCTTGAGCAACTTGAAAAGCAGGGCGCTGATATTCAAAAAATGTAGGAAATAGCCGTCATTAAAGCTGGCTAACGACGTAATCAAACTGTCATTTAAAGTCAGTACTATTGCCTGTTCGAAAATATAACGCTGAGCTTGTTAAGCCAGAGGTTTCAGAACGGGGAAGACGGCATGACCACGAAAGAGAAAAAGCTGAAGATTGATATTTCAGGTGTTGATCCAATTTGTAATAAGTCAAAAGGTGATGACTTTTATGATGTGGTGAACCGTCAGTTAAGCCGGCGCTCTTTCCTAAAAGGAGGCCTTGGCGTTGCTGTCAGTTCCTTTATGTTGTCGCCTTTAATGGCCGGTTGTACGTCCCCTAAAGGCTCTGCTAGTTCATCCGCGGGGCTTGGTTTTCAGGCCATTGCCGGCAACCGAACTGATGTTGTTGATGTACCCGTTGGGTATCGTGCTCAACCTTTTCTGCCCTGGGGTACACCACTTGTGCCTGGTGCCGGTGAGTTTAAAACTGACGCAAGCAATTCGGCGTTAGATCAGGCGCGGCAAGTTGGTTCGCATCACGATGGCATGCATTTCTTTCCCATAGATGTGAAAGAAGGCGGTGCTTCCTCGAAAGAAGGGCTGCTGGTGATGAACCATGAATACGTCGATCCGCAAATTCTTCACACCAGTTTTTCCCCTAACGCACCGCGCCCGCAGCACGAAGTATTGAAGGAGATGATGGCGCACGGAGTATCGGTCGCTCATATTATTCGTAAACCCGACGGAGAATGGCAGCTTGTTGAAGGCAGCTCCTACAACCGTCGAATTACCGCAAGTACCCCAATGCAAATGAGCGGGCCTGTTGCCGGTCATGACAAGTTGATAACTCGTTTTAGCCCTGACGGCACCAGGACTCGCGGAACCATCAATAACTGTTCGCATGGCCATACGCCCTGGGGCACGTACTTAACCTGCGAAGAAAACTGGGCGGGCTGCCTCATGAACGATGACGAGACTCATCCTCGTGAGCATGAAAGATACGGTGTGAACCGCGGGAACAGCCGTTATTACTGGGAAACGGCAACGCCGGGTCTTGATGAAACCGCGCGCTTTAATGCCTCTTCTACCGGTGCTGCAGCCGCAGATGATTACCGAAATGAACCGAACCACTTTGGCTGGATTGTTGAAATAGACCCTTTTAACGCTAAAAGCACACCGGTTAAACGAAGCATGCTGGGTCGCTTTGCTCACGAAGGTATTGTGTTTGCTCCGGCAGTGGAAGGTGAGCCGTTGGTGGCTTATTCCGGCGATGATTCGCGTTTTGAGTATATTTATAAGTTTGTTTCGGCGAAGCCTTATTACAAAGCGACTGCCTCAGGTGAGCTGCTGAATGAAGGTACACTGTACGTTGCGCACTTTAATGATGACGGAACGGGTCGCTGGCTGCCGTTAGATATTGAAAACTCAGAGTTCCAGGCAAAGGCCAGTGAAGCGGGTGTCGAGTTCCATTCTCAGGCCGATGTGCTGTTAAATACCCGGCTTGCGGCCGATGTTATGGGTGCGACGAAAATGGATCGCCCGGAATGGGGCGCTGTGCACCCAACGACCAAAGAAGTCTATTTCAGCTTAACCAATAACACCCGCCGCACCGAAGTGCAGACCAACGCCGTTAACCCGCGCGCGGAAAACGCTTACGGGCATATTGTGCGCTGGAGCGAAGACCACCAGCAAAGTGCTGAATCCTTTCATTGGGACATTTTCTTAATGGGCGGTGAAGCGGGTACACGCACTCCAAACGCTGAAGGGGATGACCTGACTCTAACGGCCGACAATCAGTTCGCCTGCCCGGATGGCTTGTGGTTTGATCATAGAGGCACGCTCTGGATCCAAACCGACATGAGTGGTGAGCTGTTAAGTGAGGGCGGTTTTGGTAACAACGGTATGTACGCTGCTAACCCTGAATCTGGCGAGTTGAAACGCTTTTTAGTTGGCCCTGTAGATTGCGAAATTACCGGAGTGGTAACAACGCCGGATGGCAAAACTATGTTTGTTAATGTTCAGCACCCTGGTGACCGACTGGCGCCCGGTAAGTTCAGCAGTAGCTGGCCTGCCGGTAACGGTGCACGCCCGCGTTCAGCAACGGTTATTATTACTCGTGAAGACGGCGGGGTAGTAGGAGCCTGAAATAGCCAGCCGATCAGTTAAACTGATCGGCTGACACTCTCAACACCACCGCTGTTAATAGCGGTTACACCGTGACGTTCAGGCGTACGTCGATGTTATTACGCGTCGCGTTTGAGTACGGACAAACCTGGTGTGCTTTTTCAGCAATAGATTCCGCTTCGTCCTGACTCATGCCCGGCAAATGAATGTTCAGCGTGGCATCAATACCAAATCCGCCTTCAATCTGGCCAATACCTATTTCGGCTTTAACTTCAGTGTCTTTGGGCAGTTTCACTTTTTCCTGACCCGCCGCGAACTTCAGTGCGCCGATAAAACAGGCTGAATAACCTGCCGCAAACAATTGCTCAGGGTTGGTGCCATCACCGCCTGCGCCACCCAGTTCTTTAGGCGTAGTCAATTTTACTTTCAGTTGGCCGTCGTCAGACTCTGACTGACCATCGCGTCCGCCGGTTGATGTTGCTACAGCTTTGTACAGAATATCCATAACGATTACCTCACTATTTGGTGTGTTGGGAACTAACACGCATAATGTTAGTGCAATAATAGTTATCGCGATAACAGCATTTTCCGAACGAAGTTATCGATATTTTCGATACATCGGACTTGGCTAGTGGTCGGGCTTGTCTTGTAACTGCGCCCGCAGTGATTCAAGGGTGTGTTTTAAGGCAAGGGCCTCATCAGGCTCAAGTTGAGTGGCACAGAAAACCTGCTCCGGAACATCGCAGGCAGACTGTTCCAGTTGCCGACCTTGTTCGGTGAGGTATAAATGCAGTTGTCGCTCATCGTCGATATTGCGCTTTCGGGTTATTAGCCCGCGCTGTTCCAGCCGCTTAATAACCGGACTTAACGCGCCTTTTTCCTGAAACAGCTTGCGGCTTATTTCCGTAATGGTCACGCCATCGCGCTCCCATAAAAGCAATAAAATAAGGTATTGCGGATAGGTCAAATCAAGCTTCGAGAGCAGCGGCTTGTAGAGCTTATTCATTGCCAGCGAGGTTGAGTACAACGCAAAGCAAAGCTGGTTATCCAGCCTGAGCACTTTATTACTGTTATTGTCTGCCATGCGTTGCTCCTGTGTCGTTTGTCTCAATGATACGCAAAGTCAGCTTACAAACAAAGTTTAGGGTTTGTAGTTAAATCAGTTAATGTCTTATAGTAATACAAATTAACTTTGTGCGAATTAAGTTCGGGGTAGTCTCTAAAGCTATTTCCCGGGCACCTTAAACCAGGAATCATGTTATATGCCGAATAAATTAATGACTATGCTCGGGGGCTTTGTGCTGGCGGCTTCAGCTATTGGCTCTGCTGTGGCCGGAAATCCTATTATTAAAGAACGCTTTACCGCCGACCCGGCAACCTTAGTGCATGACGGTGTGGTCTATCTGTATGTAGGCCATGACGAAGCTAAAGAAGACGGCGACTTTTTTGTCCTTCGCGAGTGGTCTATCTATTCGTCAGATAACTTGAAGGACTGGACGCTGGAAGGCGCTTTTCCCCGCACGGAATTTGAGTGGGCAAAAGGCGATACCGCCTGGGCTGCCCAGGCGACTGAACGAGACGGTAAGTTTTACTGGTATGTAACCGTACTAAACGACGACCCCGCTCCGGAAAAACAAGGTTTTGCGATAGGAGTGGCGGTGTCGGATGACCCGGTTAATGGTTGGAAAGACGCAATAGGCGGGCCATTGATAACCGCTGATATGACAGAATCGCCTGAATTTATGAAGGATGAGCCGTGGGACAATATCGACCCAACTGTATTTATTGATGATGACGGACAAGCGTATTTGTATTGGGGGAACACGCACCTCTACTACGCACGTCTGAAAGACAATATGACCGAACTGGACAGCGAAATTCATAAAGTTGATATCAATAACATGCCAGGTACCTTCACTGAGGCGCCGTGGCTGCATAAATACCAGGATAAATATTACCTGACATTTGCGATGAATTATCCTGAAGAGCTGGCGTATGCGGTAAGTGACTCGCCTGAAGGGCCGTGGGAATATCAGGGGCTGATAATGGATGTGTTACCTGATAGCGGAACTAGCCATCAGGCTGTTCTTGAGTTCGAAGAGCAGTGGTATTTGGTTTATCACACCGCCGCGCTGCCAACGGGTGGGAATTATCGTCGTTCGGTTTCGATAGAACATCTTGAGTACAATGAGGACGGCAGCATCCAGAAAATTACCCCAACGGCGTCGGGTATTCACTACAATGCGAAACAGTTGCAGGCCTTTTCAAATAAAGAGTTTCTGACTTATCAGGGTGACGGTGCCGCTGTTGCTGCAGGTGAGAAAGAAAACTATAGCCAGCTGTGGCATCTGCAGTCGTTACGCGGTGAGAAGAATACGGTTTCGTTTCAGCCTGAAGCATCACCTGGTTTCTACCTTGTTTCGGAAAACGGTAAGTTAACCGTAAGCAAGCATGATGGCTCAGACAGTTTTATCGCCAACGCGACCTTTAAGCAAGTTGAAGGCCTGTCCAATAGTGAGTGGTCTTCTTATCATTTGGCAGATAAGCCAGAGGTCTATCTGGTATTACATGAAGGCAGTCTGAAGCTGAGTAAACCTTCGTCTAATGAAGAGAAAGAGGCGGCGACTTTCCGGCCTTCTGCACCTTGAATATAATAAAAAGAGTCCCATGTTTTCCTTAACAAGCCGTGCGTTCATCGTTTTTCTATGTAGCACGGGTATTCAGAAAAAAGGAGCAGCTTATGCACATTGATCTGAACGGAAAACACGCCATTATTACTGGCTCTACAGCCGGTATTGGCTTTGCAATTGCCGAAGGGCTCGCCAAGGCTGGTGCTAATGTTGTGATCACCGGGCGTACTCAACAGCGGGTTGATGAAGCCATCGCCAAGATTAAAAAAGCGGCTCCTGATGCTGGCATTGAAGGTGTCGCAGCCGATCTTGGAACCGCGGAAGGTTGTAAAACTCTGACTGAACAGCAACCAGACACTGATATTTTGGTTAATAATGTCGGTATTTTCGGACCTGAGGACTTCTTTGAGGTGGATGATGATACCTGGCAGCAATTTTTCGATGTGAACGTGATGAGTGCGGTGAGACTCTCGCGCCATTATGCGAAAGGCATGAAGGAGCGTGACTGGGGGCGTATTCAGTTTATATCCAGTGAATCGGGCATTAATATTCCTAGTGAAATGGTGCATTACGGCATGACAAAATCAGCGCTGTTGTCCATTTCCCGGGGGTTGGCGAAAGTACTTAGCGGCACTCAAGTGACAGTTAACGCCATACTGCCCGGACCCACACGCTCAGAAGGCGTGCTTAATATGCTTAAAGACATGGCTGAGGAAGAGGGCGTTTCACAGGAAACAATAGAGTCCCGCTTTGTTCAGGAGAACCGGCCTTCGTCCATTATTCAGCGCTTAGCAACGCCTGAAGAGGTTGCTAATATGAGTGTTTACGTGGCATCGCCGCAGGCCAGCGCCACTACCGGCGCAGCGCTGCGAGTCGAAGGCGGTATTGTCGATACCTTAACTTAGCCTTTAGGCCGCGTTGTTATAGGCGCGACGGCGCCGACGAAAGCGACTTAAGCGAGCTGGCTGAGCATCCGAGAATGTGTATTTCATCAGCGACAGCTCGCCGTCATGGTTTTCAAACAGAGCCGTGCAATTTTCCACCCAGTCACCGGTATTGGCGTACAGTAAGCCGTCAGACTCAACCAATTCTGGGTGATGAATGTGTCCGCATACAATACCGTCTAAACCACGCTTTTTAGTTTCGCGGAATGAGGCCGCCCGATAGCGGCCAATGACTTCTTCGGCTTTACCAATTTGGCTTTTCACGTAGGCCGACAATGACCAGTAATTGTGGCCAAACAGGTTGCGAATGCGGTTTGTTGTTCGGTTAAGCCACAGTAAGAAGTCATAAAGATGGTCGCCAACAAACGACAGCCAGCGGCTATGGCAGGTTTCGGCATCAAACGCGTCGCCGTGCATTACCAGCAAACGTTTGTTGTCAGCGGTAGTATGAATAGCCTGACGTTGAATGCGAATACTGGCCACATCTGGATGGCGATATTTACGCATAACTTCGTCATGGTTGCCGGGAATGTAGATAACCTCGACACCGTTACGTGCCATTGCCAGTATTTGCTGAAGTACCTTATGATGCTGATCCGGCCAAAATATCTGCCGTTTCATTGCCCAAAAGTCGACAATGTCGCCAACCAGATACAACCGCTCAATATCAACGCGTTTGAGCAGGTGAAGCAGAAATTCGGCTTTGCAATCTTTAGAGCCAAGGTGTACGTCGGAAATAAACAAAGTTCGGGCGTTCAAGCGAGCCTGAGGCATAACGATCTCCCACTGTGGGTTTCGTCCATACTCCTCTGCTTAAATGAACCGCCGTTGACAGTTCATTTAAGCTTTTGTGACATCGGCAGACTATTTGCGACAAGATCAGCTTTATTATGAATGGCATAAAGTCAGGAAGCATTGTGCACCGGCTCAGGCATTAACCAGGCATAATCTTTAAAACGCTCATAGAGCCTGATACTCCGATCTAGCGTGCTTGTTCTACTTTTTGCCATGACGTCCCTGTCTATTGGGTAATGCGAATATGAAACCCGAAAACCATAAACCGGACAAGCATCTTTACAGTAATCATACATGAGAACCAAGGGGCGCTTGATTCCCCGACGACTTTTGACCATGCTTATTTTAATTAAGTTACTGAGTAACGGTAAAAACTTGGAGGTTTAAATGGATAACAAAGACGCATTTGAGAAAAAGCACGAAGCAAAAATAGAAGAAATGAAAGCTGAGATTGACCGCTTAAAAGCGAAAGCAAAGCAGTCGGAAGCGGAGTCTGAAATTAAGTATGAAGAAAAAATTAGTGAACTTGAAGCGTTAAGAAATGATGCAGAAACTAAGCTGGAAGAAGTTAAGAAATCCAGCAAAGACGCATGGTCTGACGTTAGTAAGGGACTTGAGTCGGCAACAGAGTCTTTATCAACGGCGCTGAAATCGGCCAGTCAGCAATTTAAAAAATAAAGGGTTTAGGGGTGGCTACTTGCTGGCTGTTAGCCACCCTGCAAAAAATGCTGCGGCAAGTGCCCCGGCAATAATAGCGATAAACCATGCAGCTCCAGCCCGCTTTCCTAAATTAATTGTCCAGCCAAGCATTGGATAAAATTTCGGCACCCAGCTGCGCGTATCTTTCTTGCTAAAGTATATGCCGAGCCACAAAGGCCGTGACCAGTTGCTTTCGTCATGCCATTCCTGAGAATTGATTTCTTCTTGAGTCATAAAGGCCTCCTAAGAACAAATAGTAGTCGATTTTTCCGGGAAATCACGGGGTGAGTTGATATCTCCCGCAACTCAATGTAATTTTCAGTCCATTCTCACTAATCTGAAGCCATTATGTCCTCTTTGTTAAACTGGATGAAAACTCTGGGCACGATACCTCTAGCCCTTTGCGTTCTTTTCGTTGTATTTCTGCCTTCAATTTTATTCGCGGCATTTATTGTCTGGATTTTCGACTTGCTGTTTTTAGACCTGGCATGGATGTCCTGGTCAACTTTTTGGTGGATACTGGGCGTTTGGGTTGTGACCATGATCATTGCGTTAGCTGGTCAAGCCGACAAGATTCTGTTTGGTACGCCGAAGTAGTCTAATCTTTAGGAACATAATATTCTCGCGATTGATACAAA
The DNA here is from genome assembly GCF_051842345.1 of Idiomarina sp. ST20R2A10. Lineage (NCBI taxonomy): Bacteria > Pseudomonadati > Pseudomonadota > Gammaproteobacteria > Alteromonadales > Idiomarinaceae > Idiomarina > Idiomarina sp. ST20R2A10. The sequence continues at coordinate 48,513 of NZ_JBNIEY010000003.1, forward strand.
ATAGACGGCAACATAGCGAATGCTCTTATTTTTTTAACTGCTCGGGGTTTAGCGGATCCTCTATCGGCTCTTGCTTATCGGCTTCCGAGATATAGCGATAATGCTCAGTTGGCTTATTTACCCTAAGAACGGTTAAAGTCTCACCTTCCAACCAGCCGTAGTTGTCGCCAAACTGCATCATTGCCCGGTTTTCGGGAGCTTTATCTGTGCGGCTTAAATCCTGTCCTACTGTTGGCAAATAGGCGGAAACACCTGCTAAAGAGAGTAATGTGGGAGCCAAATCAATTTGGCTTGCCGTCGACTTAATGGTTCGTGGTTCAAGATCTGCGCCTAAAATCAGTCCTGGTATGTGGAATTTATTGACCGGGATTAAGTCGTCACCGTAAACCCGGGTATCATGATCGGCCACGACCAAAAATAAGGTGTTATCCCAGTAGTCACTTTGTCTGGCTTTTCTAAAGAACTCTCCGAGTGCGTAATCCGCATATTTAACTGCATTATTCACGGTATTTTTAGGCTCCTCATGAAGCTTTATAGTGTTATCGGGGAACTCAAACGGTTCGTGATTAGAGGAGCTAAAAGCCAGGGTGAAGGTGGGGTGTTTAGCTGTGTTGACTACTAATCGCTGATGTAGTTTATTAAATAAATCTTCATCGCTAACACCCCAGCTCCCAGTAAAATTCGGTGTTTTGTAATCATCTTGATCGATAATCGATTGAAAGCCATTACCGACAAAAAAGTTGGCCATATTGTCAAAGTGAGCCTCGCCGCCGTAGATAAACTCGGTGAAATAACCCCGCCGGGATAAAACATCGGCAAGTGTAAAAAACTGACGCTGTGAGTTTGAAAGTTTTACGGTGCTTCGTGCTCTAGTCGGTAAAAAACCTGAAACAACAGCCTCTATACCGCGTACTGAACGGGTTCCTGTTGCGTAAAGCCGCTCAAACCACCAGCCATCTGATTTCAGTCGCTCCAGATTAGGTGTTACCGGTACGCCACCAAGTGATTCGACAAATGTCGCACCCAGGCTTTCTTCTAAAATAATGACAATATTAAGAGGCTTTTCACTTTTCCGTGTCGCAGGCTGAAAGTGTACTGTGGGGTAGTCTTTATAAGGAAATTCATATTCTTTAAGGTGAGTGTTCTGCTTAACTGTTGTTAAAACTTCATCGGTTTTCATATCACCATATATAAGATTTGCTTTTGATTCGTGTTTTAAATTGTAAAGTGCATACTCTAAGGTATAAGTGGAATTCAGAATCAATGAATTGACCATGGCATCAGAGGTAACCGCGAAAAATGCTGGGTTAGCCGGGCGATGCGCTAGTGTTGAACGGATGCCGAGTACTACCATCACTAGAAGAAGAGGGTAAACACCCAACAAATACCGACGGCGCATTGGTTCTGGTTGAAATCGTTGAGCAATAATACGGGCTATGCGCTTTAAAATGTATATGGTTAGTAAAGTAGAAGCCGCACCTATCATTAACCAAGTTTTGAATCCGTTCCATAGTGTGGAAAATACTTCGGCGGGATACTCTAGGTATTCAAAGAATAAGCGGTTGGGTCTAGTGTCGTACTGAGCCAAAAAAGCCGGTGTTGAAATCTCCATGAACCATAAAATGATGAAGCATAATGTAAACCACAGTAAAGCAGCACGATACCAGAGACTCTGGACTCGATATCGGTTCATAAAAGGAATAAAAAGTGGGAACGCAAGAAGTGGAATGATAATAAAATAGCTTACTTGCATAAGATCGGCTCGTAAGCCCAGAATGAAAAACTCTCCTAACCCTATAGCTTCGCTGACACGGTTGCTGTACAGAGAGAAGTGAAGAAAGCGGAATCCACTAAGCAGAGCGAGCGCAGAAACAAAGAAAAGAAATATTGGCCGCAATAATTCTGCAATTGGTAAAATTGGTTTGATCATAAATATTGTACTAGTTCTTTGTTGCTGCTTAATAAAAGGCAAACTAGCAGCGCATTCTTAAGTAAGCCTTAAGAAACATTTAATAAGTTATTTAAAGATGTTGATGGCTAAGAGGGCGATAGAATGAAACCGGGAAAGAAAGGCTTAGAACGAATTTGGTACGCAACTTTTAATTCGCTGCGAGGCCTTAAAAGTGCCTGGCAGTACGAGGCGGCCTTTCGACAGGAAGCACTAATGTGTTTGATTTTGGTTCCAGTTGCTTTTTACGTTGAAGCATCGTTGGCTGAGCGGCTGCTATTGCTTGCAAGTCTTTTTATTCTACTCATTACTGAGCTTCTTAATTCGGCGGTAGAAGCCGTTGTTGACCGAGTTGGGGCAGAGTTCCACGAGCTTAGTGGAAGGTCGAAAGATTTAGCCTCGGCAGCGGTCTTTTTTGCCCTACTGTTTATGCTCGTGGTTTGGGTTAGCATTCTGTTTTTTTGATTTATTGGGTATGTTCAGGAACTTTCTACAAACTAACGCTCCACTATTCCTTAATAGCCCTTAAGGTTCTCTTAAGTAAACGCTCATACAGTAGCAGCATGAATGATTCTGTCAGCGATGTCCGCTGGAAAAGGAGTAATCGTCATGCGCTACCAATGGGTTACAACAACACAGGCTAACCGGTCGTCGGTTGAGGCATTTATCTGTGAACGCTACTGGCTCAATTTTAATGCCTGCCTTAGTCAACTGCCCGAGGTGCTGCTAGCCCTGTACGAAAACGACACTCTGGTTGCGGCATGTGGTATTCAGTTTGCCGAACAAAAGCCGTTGTTTTCAGAGTTCTATCTCGATAAGCCATTGCAACAATACTCTGTTGGCAACAAGCCGATGCCAGCGCTTGAAAAGATAGCTGAAGTCGGTTCAATGGCCGCTCTGGCACCGCCTTATTTACCTTTGCTGTTTCAGGCTGTTATCGATTCTCTCTTGTCGAGAGGAATAACCGCTGTTGTCTTCACTGCAACCCGGGCTCTGCAAAAGTATTTCGCGAGACAAGGCATAGAATTAACCCTTCTAGCCGAAGCTAAGAAAAACGCTTTGCCCGAGTCTGTCCGCGATATATGGGGCAATTACTATGAGCACACACCGTTTGTTCTGGGTGGTTGGCTGAGCCAGGGGCATGCGTTATTCACTAAGCAACGCCCTGCGTCTGTTTTCAGGTCGACAGTAGGGGCTGCGTCATGCCTGTAACTGAGTTTTTTGACCAACTGCAAGCGCACGCAAAAAGTAATCCAAATCAGCTCTCTGTAAGTGACGAGCAAACGGCTATTACTTACCACACGTTACTTAGTCGGGTGGCCGCCCGACGCGACTATTACCTGCAACAGCCAGACCCTGTTGTTCTTATCGACAAACCCAACTCCATTGATTGGGTTATAGATGACCTGGCGCTGCTGTGGGCGGGCAAAGTCAGTGTCCCGGTACCACCATTTTTTACTGAACAGCAGAAGCAGCATTTGGTTCAGCAAACCTTGTCGTCGCCGCAATTGCCGTCGATGACAGCTAAAATCACCTATACCTCAGGAACAACCGGTGAACCTAAAGGAGTTTGTCTTGCTGCCGCGTCTCAGATGGAAACAGTGAAAGCACTGGCGGAGCGTCTGGGAGCGGTGAAGGTTAAGCGGCATATGGTACTGATGCCGCTTGCTGTATTGCTGGAAAATATTGCCGGGGTGTATCTATCGCTTTGGCTAGGTAATGAAGTGGTTCTGGTTGGTTCAGAAACTCTGGGGCTGAAAGGATCATCATCACTCTGTGCAGAGTCTTTTTTTGCTGCGCTACGGCTCTACCAACCGGATAGCCTAATTCTAACGCCTGCACTGTTGGCGGCTATTGTATCGGGTGTTGAGCAAGGTTTGTTAGATAGTCAGCAGTTCAAGTTGTTAGCGATAGGTGGCGCAAAATTACCCCTGCCGTTGGAGTCAAAAGCATTGGCATTAGGCCTGCCGCTGGTTCACGGCTATGGATTGTCAGAGTTTTGTTCTGTTGTCGCATTGAACTCACCCGACCGTCCGGTTGTCGCTTCGGTTGGCAAACCGCTACCTCATGCACAGGTGACTATTGATGAGGGCGAAGTTGTGGTCTCCGGCAACTGCATGCTGGGTTACCTGGGTGAGCCAGACTCCTGGTATCCGAAAAGGATAAGAACTGGCGACCTTGGCTCATGGGATGCTGAGGGCAACCTGCGCATTGGCGGGCGTATTAAGAATATTATTATTACGGCGTTTGGGCGCAATGTTGACCCTGAGTGGCCAGAAGCCCTGTTGAGCCTGCAGCCCAACATCCGACAAGCGGCCATTTGGGGCTCGGAAGAGTTACCCATTACCGCGCTGCTATATTCTCCTGAAAACATCGACTCTGTTGCCGCTCGTGTTAAAGCGGTTAATCAGCAGCTTCCTGACTACGCGCAAATCGAGCGGTATTTTCTTATCACTGAACCTTTTTCTCAGGCCAACCAACAGTTGACCGGAACCGGACGTCTTCGTCGTCATCAAATTGCTAACGACTATTCCGAGCTATTAACGCTATAGAGGTATTTTATGTCCTTTTTTAACACTTTATGTGAGCAGACCCAGACAGAACAGCAGTATTTGCTGAGCGCAAGACCTATTCAACAGGCATTGCAGGGCGATATTTCATTGCCTCGTTATCAGGCTTTTTTAAGTCAGGCTTACCATCATGTAAAGCATACGGTTCCATTGCTGATGCGCTGTGGCAGCCGCCTGTCGCTAAACGATGAGTGGTTACGCAAAGCGGTTATTGAATACATTGGCGAAGAATATGGTCATGAGCGCTGGATACTCAACGACCTCGATGCCGCTGGCGGCGATGTGGATATGGTGCAGAACTCAGAGCCACATACACCGACACAGGCCATGGTGTCTTTGGTTTATAACGCGATAGACAATGTGCATCCTACGGCGTTCTTTGGCATGGCACACGTACTGGAAGGAACCAGCGTGAAGCTGGCAACGGCCGCCGCACATAAAATCCAGAGCACACTTGGCTTGCCGGAGTCAGCTTTTAGTTATTTGCTGTCCCACGGAGACCTGGATCAGGAGCACGTTCAGTTTTTTGAGCAACTGATGAACCGAGTTGAAGACGCCGACGCGCAGCGCGCCATTATTCAAACCGCTAAACACGTTTATCGCTTGTATGGTGATATGTTCAGAGCTTTGCCGGAGCTTGCGGGTGAACAACCGGAAGCGAGTGTATGAGCAAAATAAACTGGAAATCACAAAGCATAGTACTGACGGGCGCATGCGGAGGGCTAGGTATTCAACTTGCCGAGCTGCTTAGTGCTAAAGGAGCAAAACTTTTATTATTAGGACGCTCAGAGCCCGAGCTAACTGCACTTGCCGCGCATTTGCAGCAGGACTGTTTTGTGTTGGATCTCTGTGCGTCCGATGCAATAAGCCATTTGCACCAGTTTATTGAGCAGAAAAACCTGCGCATTACCGGTCTTATCAATAATGCAGCAACCACACATGAAGGACTGCTTGAAGACGCTACCTCTGAGGACATTCAGCGTGTTATCGACACCAACCTAACCGTGCCCGTGGCTCTTATTTATAGGCTACTGCCTCGACTAAGAGCAAATCATGGCTGGGTCATGAATATTGGCTCTGTATTTGGCGCCATTGGTTTTCCGGGGCAGGCACTTTATTGCGCCAGCAAGTTTGGCCTACGAGGGTTTAGTGAGGCGCTGCAGCGAGAGTTGCAACCAGAGGACGTACGAGTGCTTTACTGCGCCCCCAGAGCAATACAGACGCAACTCAATAACGGCGTTATCAGTCGTTTAAACCAACAGTTGAAAACCTCGGCGGATGCCCCGGAATGGGTTGCGCAACAAATCGTTCATCAAATTGAACAACAACAACCACTGAAAACCCTGGGCTGGCCGGAAAAGTTATTTGCCCGGCTTAACGGGCTGTTACCGGAACTGGTTAACCGCAGTATGAAAAAGCCACGAATTTTATTACACCAATTGATCAAGGAAAAATCGCTATGAAACCAATAACTGTATTATTTACCTCAATGGCGTTAGCTGTAACGCTTTACTTGTCGCCGGTTGCTGCAGAAGAAGTCAGCCAGTTGCTGAGCGTTCAGCAACGCTGGGCTGAAGTGAATTATAAGATTGCGGGCGACGAGCAGCTAAAAGCGTTTGAAGAACTGTCGGCGCAAGCTGAAAAATGGGTTGAGCAAGAGCCCGATAATGCCGAAGCGCATATTTGGCTGGGTATTATTAAAAGCACTCAGGCAGGTGCTGAAGGTGGGTTGAGCGCTCTGGGTTTGGCAAAAGACGCGAGAAAATCTCTGCAAAGAGCATTGCAGCTTGATCCTCAAGCTTTGCAGGGTTCTGCTTATGCAAGTCTCGGTACGCTATATTACAAAGTTCCCGGCTGGCCGTTTGGTTTTGGTGACGACGACAAAGCCAGTGAATTATTGCAACGCGCATTGGAAATAAACCCCGACGGTATTGACCCTAACTACTTTTACGCCGACTATCTGTATGAACAGGGCAAGTACTCAGATGCAAGAAAATACGCAGAGCATGCGCTGAGCGCTGAAGTGCGGGAGCAAAGACCATTAGCTGATGCGGAGCGACGCAAAGAGGTTCAGGCGTTACTGAAAAAGATTCATCACGAGTTGAAGAGGTAATTGGCCGCATGGAGTTGTTACTGGTTGAAGATGATGCGATGTTAGGACAGGCTGTGGAACTCGGCTTGTCCGAGCGTCAGTTCCTGGTTCAGCGGGTACGCACGGGAGCTGCGGCTATTAGCGAGCTAAACCGAACTCACTACGATGCTGTTGTTCTGGATTTGGGGTTGCCGGATTTAGACGGAACCCGCGTTTTGGCCAGCCTCAGAAAAAAGGGTATGACGTTGCCTGTATTGGTTCTGACAGCGCGAGATCAATCCAGTGAAATTGTAAAGCAGCTGGATAACGGCGCTGACGACTATATGATCAAACCGTTCGATATGAACGAACTGGCTGCCCGCCTGCGCGCTCTGGTTCGTCGCCAGCGCGGCTATGCTTCCCCGGAGTTAAAAGTGGGTGATATTGTTTTGGACGACGCTAACCATACCGTTGTTGTTGAAGGACTGGCAGTTAACCTTTCCCGCCGCGAATTTGAGCTACTGAAAGCATTAATGTCCGCACCGGAACGTGTGCACAGCCGTGACAAGCTCGAGCAGGTTGTGTTTCAGAATGAAGCTCAGGTAGAGAGTAACGCGCTGGAGGTTCATGTGCATAATTTACGTAAAAAGCTGGGCCATAAAGAGTGGATTCAGACTATTCGCGGTATTGGTTACCGACTGCAATGCAATTAGTTAAGCATGTAAGGCACAAGCTAAACTCTATTCGTAGGCGTATTCTTGTCGCTGTATCTCTTTTGTACCTTGTCAGTTCAACCTTGTCAGCAGTATGGATTTACTTTGAAGTGAGCCATGAGGTTGATGAACTCTTTGATGCGGAAATGCTGCAGCAGGCAAAAACCTTATCTGCATTTATGTCCGTGAATTCCGAGCGCTTGCCTGAAGCCGGGGTGATCATTGAATCAATCGGTGCGCACAACTATGAAGATAAGCTGTCTTATAGGATAGAAAACACTGAAGAGCTGCTTCTTATGCAAACTGAAGGCGCCCCGGATGCCAGTGCTTTTGAGTTTATCCCGGGTTTTTCAGTTAAGAGAGTGAAAGACGAACTTTGGCATGCATTTGGCTTGGAGAACGCAACTGGACAGCGAATACTAATGTTGCAGGAAGACGGCTTTCGTTCTGAACTTAGAATGGATTTAACCGTCGATACGGTTATTCCGATATTACTGATTTTACCTTTTATGCTTTGGTTGGGATGGTGGACCATCAACCGGAACTTCTCCAGCTTTAACCGTCTGGCAGGTGAGTTAAGGCGTAAACGTGCTGACGACTACACCGCCTTTGTTGAAGATAACGACAGAGAGGAAGTTGCATTAGTAAAACGTTCTTTAAATCACTACATAAATCGTATAGAGCAAACGTTCTTACGTGAGAAGCGTTTTTCCGCAGATGCAGCTCATGAGCTTAGAACTCCTTTGGCCAGTTTGAAGGCTCAGATTCAGAGTCGACTTGGGAGCGCTACCTCAGAGCAGCAGAATGAGCTTCAGCCTCTCCTAGACAGTACCGAACGGTTGGTTAAATTGGTTGAAAGCTTATTGCAGTTGTCTAAAGCTGAGTTGCCACCTGAACAGCTAAAGCAAGTTAATGTTGCCAGTGTTCTCAGGCAGGTACTTGCCGACCAGTACGTCGCTGCGGAATCGAAGGGGCTGAGCTACCATGCACAACTTCCCACTGTGTTTCAGCAAACAAGTGATGAAAGTCATCTCTATCTTTTGTTTGCTAACGCACTGGATAACGCTATTAAGTATGCGGTTCCGGGTTCTCATATCGGAATCGAAGTCACCGAAAACCAGATATTTGTTTGTAACCGCGTCGCTGCAGACCATGTTATTGATATTGACCGAATTACCGAGCGGTTTTATCGCGGAAAACAGCTAGATGTTGAGGGCTCCGGACTGGGTCTGAGTATTGTGAAGAATTTGGCCGAGCAACTCGGCGTTCAGATTAACTTTCGACATATCGATGATGAGTTCTGTTTTATTGTAACTTTTGATACGGATCAATAAGCGGCTGTATTCCCGGCGTTGAGCGCATAAGCTTAATATTTCCTTAAGGTAGTGTGCCTATACTCAAGTCATTAAACACCTTTTGGAGTTGTTATGGATATTCGATATTCGGGTTTGTCGCGAATAAACCACTGGTTCAGCGTGATCTTTGTGGTTGTCATGCTGACTCTGGGTTATATGATGTTTTTTGCAAATGACAGAGCCTCTGGCTCATACGCCGAAGCCGCCCATATTGGCGTTGGATTTTTTGCCTTCTGGTTTTTGCTCTGGCGCACAATCTACCGTTTAAAAATGGGTTTCCCTGCGCACAAAAAACAAGATAGGCGCCACGAATTTGCCCGAGTTGTTCACTATTTGATTCTACTCGGGCTGACACTATTGATTATTACCGGTCCCTTGTATTTGTTTACCGAAAATGAAGGACTGGCGGTGTTTGACTGGTTTACCGTTAATCTTGATCTCACTGCTCTCAGTATTGTTCACGAACCGGCGGAAGAAGTGCATAAAATTACCGGCCTTTACGTACTGCCGGTTTTGCTTGTTGTGCATATTGCGGGTGCTGTTGTTACCTACTTGTCAGATGAGGGAGCAGCCCGATCATAAAGCTGAATTGGAAATAAATAGCGCAGATTGCTGCTGGCGCAGCTCTTCCGGGACAATACCCAGCCAGCGTTTGCAGGCGCGTCGAAAGTTGTTGGGGTTACTGTACCCCAGCTTCTGCGCAAGCTCGACATTGCTGTAGGGGTGTTTTTGCAGCAGGTTCAGCAGTTTGTGTAGACGCACCAGGTCATATATTTGCTGAAAGCTGTAGCCATGACTGGCCAGCAGACGTTTGCACGAGGAAAGGCTAATGCCAATTTCAGCCGCCAACTCGGTTAGCGAGGCGTCATGGCCCGTTTCGAGCTGATAATCCAGCCACTTAAAAACGCTTAGCATGACAGAAGCTCGCGCCTGTGTCTGATGCTGCATCTGACAAAAGCTAAGTGCCTGATGATATTGGGCTAAGTTGCGCTCAGGCGAATGTTCCTGAAGCTGTTCCGCCGGAATAGAGAGTCCACAAATAGTGCGTGAACTCACCTTTTTTACCCATTTTTTCCAGGTGGGTAAGGGCGAAATATCATCAGGCAGAGCAACATGCCACTGGTTAATAGCTAAGCCTCGAGCTCTGCCCAGCATTAAAAGTATTGCTACACCAATTTTGCAATTGGCAGAATAGCAGAGTTGATTCATTTTCCCTGACAGCCCCTCAACCGGAATAAAGTCCAGTTGTAAGTAATTTTCAAAGCGTTGGGTGGGGGTAAATAAAAAGGGCTGTAGCAGGCTTTGAAAGCGCGACAAATGAATAAGCGCCTGCTTTAGTGTTTTTGCGTGAACGGTCAGGTCAATCAGTGGATTAAGTCTGTCACTGAACAGTGTTTCTACAACCAATTGCCATAAGTGCGGGTCGTTAATTTTTTCTTCGGCGGACGCCAGTAACGACAGCATTTCATGATCGGTGAGCCGAAAGTTGTTTATCTGCAGTTTCTGTTCAGATAATGACGTGCCTCTGAAAAGCTCCGATGAGGAAATGCCGCGCCTCTCGGCAAGCGGCAGCAGCGCTCGTATAAAGGGTTTACCAAGCAAACGGCGTTGGTCGTTAGTTGGCCAGGGGCGCATAGTGAGTCATCTCCTCAACTTGCGTGTGTAATGCGGTAATTGCATCAACAGCCGAGAGTTCTTCAACGCGGTGAGTATGCACTTCCACACTCATGTAATTGGGTAACTCAAGTTCGGAGTTTAGATTCTGAGCTATAACCTTCATTAACCTGTCCGCCCGAGACAAGCGAGTTTGTGGAAGCAGTATTAAAAAATGGTCACTGTGTTCCCGACACAGACAGTCCTGAGGCCTTAGCAGTAACACCATTAACTCGCTGGCCTGATGCAGGAGTTCGTCTCCGGCTTTTGTACCCATTTCATGATTATACTGGGCGAAGTTTTTGAAATTAACGCTAACCAATACAGTCGACTCTGCATCAGTACTGTTTTGTAACGCTATTTCCCGTTCAACCAGCTTGATAAAATAAGGGGTGGTGTATAGCGAGGTTAAAGGGTCGACCCACTGGTGAGACCGAAGGTTCTTTTCGCGTACCATAAGTTGTCGCGACAGCATTTTGTTTTCACGCCGCCATTCAGCTGCGGCAAAACTAATGATAATAAGCCCCACCGGAAGCGGAAAGGACTCCAGCCAGCTTAATAACCGCAGGGCATCGGGATAGCGAAAAAATTCATCTAGTACGTCCAGCGTCATGGAAAAAATAAGTAATAGACCACCGCTGTAAAAGAGGTTGGTTACATTACCCCGAGGCCGGTCAGTAACCATAAATATGACAATTAAAATGGTCAGGAACAGGGTCGAGCCCTCACCAAGAATGTCCAGCGGATCAACGATTTCATAGGGTTTAACGACACCCAGTTGACTGCTAAGCAGCAAACAAAGCAGAACCACTACGGCAATGAGCAGAACTCGCCAGTTGCTGATATAGCGTAAATTAATCAATTGCATTGAAGTCTCCGCATATCTCGGCATTAGAACAAAGACACTTTAACCTCCGGTTGTGACAGTTTGGTGACGCCGGTTTCGCTTTCTGAGCTTAACTGACCCGCATCAAAAGAGCTCATAAGCGGGCGATATGCATCCTCATATTGTCACTTTTTGCTTTTAAGGTATGTCGCATCAATCAAAAAACGACAGGGTTTGAATGATTATGAAAAAGACATATTTAGCTTGGCTTATTGCCGTTTCATGTGGTGCTACATCCCCACTTATGGCTCAGGAAACGCAGGACCAGAGCACAGATAAAACAGCCGAAGAAAAGCGCATTGAAGAAGTGCTTACTATTGGCTACAGCGACTCAATAAAACGTGCAGTGCAAGAGCAGCGAGAGTCCGGCGGTATTATCAATGTTCTGAAGAAAGATGACATGGGTAAGCTGCAGGACGACAGCGTTAGTGACGCGTTGCAGCGCATTCCGGGTCTATCTGTAGAGCGCGACCAGGGTGAAGGACGCTTTATTCGCATTCGTGGTTTAGCCCCCGATTTAAACTCGGTTTCATACAATGGCACCTCGCTGGCCGCTCCTGAAGCCGGACGCCGAGCTGTGGCGCTAGATGTTATTCCGGCGGATTTGCTGGAATCGGTTGTGGTTAATAAAACCCTGACGCCGGATATCTCAGCAGGCAGCCTTGGCGGTAATATTGAACTGCAAAGCATGACGGCCTTTGACCGTGAGGGCTCGTTCTACTCTTTTACTGCTGATGTTGGTTATAACGAGCAGGCCAGCGAAACGAACCCAAAAGTTTCGGGTGTTGTCAGCAACACCTTTGATGTCGGCGATAAAGCGGACAGTTTTGGTATCGCCTTTGCCGGTAGTTATCAGGATCGCTCATTTACTACCGACAACGTTGAAACCGGCGGAAACTGGGACTTGGATGAACCGGGCCTGGAAGAGTTTGAGCAACGCGCCTATTCGGTTACCCGTGAGCGAACCGGCTTAGCCTTAAACCTGGACTATCGTCCTTCCGATGATTCTGAATTCTACCTGCGCTCGCTGTACAGTGAGTTTGCGGATACCGAAATTCGTCAGGGTATTGTGACTGAATTTTCTGATCCAATTGGCGCAGAAGCTAGTGCTGGCGGCGAAATTGTTCGTGAGCTTAAAGACCGTAAAGAAACCCAGGAAATTACAGCGATTGTGCTGGGCACTAAGCAGAAATTTGATGACTGGCATGTCACTTTGGAGGCAGGTACCAGTAAAGCCAGCGAAGATCAGCCTTTTGCTATTGGTGGAGCCAAGTTTACGCAGGAATTTGACGAAGGCCTGGGCTACTCAGGTCTGAAACGCTTGCAACTGAACGCGCCAGATACTGCATATCAGGCGTCAGAATATGAAATTGATGAAGTGGAAGTGAGTGACGCCTACACCGAAGAGACTGAAAAGAACGTTAAGCTGGATGTGGCTTATGACTGGTTACAACCCAGCTATCAGGTTACTTTTAAAGGCGGTGTTAAGTTAAGCCAACGCGAAAAGTCCGCAGAAGAAAACATCTTTATTATGGAAGACTTTGCTGACTTGGGTGTTACCGGATTAACGCTTGCTGACTACGAAACGTCGTCAAATGTTGAGTATGGCCTGGACAGATTTGGCCCCGGCGCTTCCGCCGGCAAACTTTGGGACATGATTAATACCTTCGAGTTACAAAACTTCCGGGATGAAGTTGAATCGAGAATCGCCTCTTACGAAATTGATGAAGACATCAGTGCCGGTTACCTGATGGCCGACATGGGCTTCGGTAAGTGGCAGGTTATTGCTGGCGCGCGGTATGAACATGAGGAGCGCGAAGGACGCGGTAACCGTTATGACGACGAACTGGAAACCTTTACACCAGTTTCGGATAAATTCAGCGATGCAAACTGGCTTCCTAGTGTGGTGACGCGCTACGACTTAAGTAATGACACTATTATTCGTGCGGCATACAGCACCGGCCTTGTCAGACCTAACTTTGAACAGGTTAGATCCAGCTATTACCTGGAAAATGACGATGGCGACCTGAAAGCTGAATTCGGTAACCCGGATCTTGAACCATTAACCACGCAGAACCTCGATTTTGGTATTGAGCATTATGATGACACTCTGGGTGTTATTTCCGCCATGGCCTTTTACAAAGACATCAAAAACTTTGTCTATGAAGCCGATGTTGCCGGTCGTCCGGGTTACGAAAACTTCGATGAAGCCGTCACTTATATCAACGGTGATGACGCTTACGTCTACGGTTTAGAAGTCAACTTTGTGCATCAGGTGTCTGGTTTTAATAACTGGCTGGATAACTTCTTAATCAATACCAACCTGACTTTCACTGACTCGGAAGCAACGGTTGACTGGATTGACGATGGTCAGCTTGTATCACGCGACATTACGCTGCCGAGCCAGTCTGATACCACAGCAAACTTTGCGCTTGGCTACGAAGTTTATGATGTCAGCTTGCGTTTGGCAGCGAACTATAAGTCAAAGTATCTGGCTGAGCTTGGTGACGTTGAAGACAGCCGTTACGATATTTACGAAGACGACAATTTGACTCTGGACTTTTCCGCGAAATGACTCATTAACGACCACGTCAGCCTTAGCTTTGCGGCCAACAACATTACCGATGAACCCTACTATGTTTACACCGGCCAGAAGCGATACAACGCGCAGTACGAAAGCTATGGCCGCAGCTTCACTCTGGGTGTGCAGCTAATTAACTGGTAACACGGAATAACGGTATTTAAAGGATAACCATGAGAAATAAAATGATTTTAAGCGCAGTAGCATCAAGTTTGATGCTACTTGCCGCTTGCGGTACGTCAGCGACAGAGACCAATGTTCGTCATAAAGTCGCACTGAATAATGACTACCTGAAAGTCACTGCTGACGGACTCAGTCTGGGTGATAAACGCGTTGCCGAAGGCGATTTTTTCCACCTGCGGACTCTGCCGTTAAGTAACGGTGAAACTCTGATTGGCGCAATGGAAGGCAATACTCAGGAGCTTGTCCTCTGGCGTGCCAGCGGCAAAGATGTACAGCCGGTGTGGAAGGGCGAAATTACCAGTCGCGTGATAGAGGATATCTGCTTTTACGAGAGTAACGAAAACCAGCAGCTGTCTGTATTTCTGCTTGGCGGCCGTGGCGGTGCAGAGCAGCGGTTGTTAAAGCAGGACGAGCAGTGGTTAAAAGAACCGCTGGTTATCCGTAATATGAACGTACCTTTTGACAGCACGGCTTGTGTTGTATCGAATGTGGAACAAAAGCTGTACGTTGCCGAAGCGGATCAGGCTGTGTGGGCGTATAACGCAGAGCCGGAAGTTGATCAGGGCCGCGATTTAATTGCGGCAGCCAAGCCTTTTGGGGTTATTGAAGGCGAAGTGAAAGCGCTGGAGCTGCTTGATGACGGCAGTTTGCTGGTTCTTGAAGAAGAACCGCCGCGGTTGCTGGTGTATCGTCAGAATGAGCAGGGTTTTAAGTTTGATAAAGCCTTTGCAATTGACGACGCTGAAGCACTAACCGATGTGTCTGATTTAGGAAATGGCGAGCTATTGCTGACAGAAGAAGACATGACCGCAATGAGCAAGCTGACCATTGATACTCTGGAATCAAAACCGCGTCCGGGCATAAAGCCGGTGTCTCAGGTTGAGGCAACCCTGCAAACCGAACCCTCACCTTTACGCGGCGATGCGATTGATGATCCTGCCGTTTGGGTACATCCGGAAACACCTGAGAAAAGCCGCATCATGGGTACGGATAAGCGCACAGGTCTCTACGTTTATGACATGTCCGGTAAAATTGTTCAGGAATTTCCTGTAGGCCGCCTGAATAATGTCGATGTTCGGGGCTCCTGGGCAGTCGCTTCGTTGCGTGATAACAACAGCCTGCAATTGTTTGATATTAGCGCAGACGGAGAGCTTTCGGTTGGTACCAATGCGCTTACCGACATTGAAGAAATTTACGGTCTTTGCATGGGTTATAACGAAGCGACAGAACAGGCCTCCGTTTATGTAAACGGTAAATCGGGTGTTATTCAGCAGTTTGTTATAAGCAACGACGGCAAGATGGAAAAAGTAAGAGAATTGAGCGTTCCTTCTCAGCCTGAAGGTTGTGTTGTGGATGATAAAACGCAACGCTTATTCGTTGGTGAAGAGGATGCCGCGGTATGGTTATTTGACGCTGCTGCTGATGGCTCAACCTCCGGTGAACCGGTTATTTTTGTTAACCAACATGAAGAGCTGGTCGCAGATATTGAAGGCGTCACTTTTGCCAGTGTTGATGGCCGGGACTTGTTGTTTCTCTCCAGTCAGGGCAACGACAGTTACATTGTGTTTGAAGGGCAAGCACCCTGGTCGTTGCTTTCGCACTTCCGTATTCGCACCAATACCGAGTTAGCTATTGATGGCGCGTCAGAAACCGATGGCATTGACGTAACAACTCGGTCTCTGGGTAAAGGGTTTGAGCAAGGCGCTTTTATTGTTCAGGACGGACGTAACCGTATGCCGGAAGCGGGTCAGAACCTTAAACTGGTGCCGTTAGAGAATATTCTTAAAACCATTAAGTAAGTAGTTACTTCTCACACACTTACTGACAAAGCCGTCCGGTAGTTAACGCTGCCGGGCGGCTTTTTTCTTACTGCCTGAAGTTGCAGCTTTCTGGCTACATAAAAGCGAGTGCATTGTCTAGACTTAGTGCAAAGACACTAAATAGAGGAAAGCTATGACAGGTACTGAGCGACAAGATCTTGGACTGTTCACAGATTTGTATCAGCTCACAATGCTCGATGCGTATTTGCAGGAAGGCATGCAAGACGACGCCGTTTTTACCTTGTTCGTCCGGCGGCTTCCGAATGAGCGGAAATTTCTGTTGGCTGCGGGGTTAGATCCCTTGCTTGAAACCATTGAAAACCTGTCGTTCAGCGATGACGATTTGCGCTACCTAAAAGAGCAAAACTTTTCTCAACAGCTTATCGATTATCTTCGTGATTTTGAGTTTACCGGGCAGGTCAGAGCGCTTCCTGAGGGTACGGTATTCTTTGAAAACGAACCCATTGTCGAGATTAAAGCGCCGCTGCCACAGGCGCAGCTTATTGAAACTCTGGTAATGAATCAGATACACCTGCAAACGTTATTGGCCTCAAAGGGAGCACGAGTTGCCCATGCGGCAGAAAAACGGCCGGTTCTGGATTTTGGGGCACGCAGGGTGCATGGTATTGATGCTGGCAAAAAAGGCAGCCGGGCACTGTATTTAAGCGGTGTTGCTGCCACCTCAAATATGCTGGCTGCGCGAACTTACGGTTTACCCGTAGCCGGTACCATGGCACACAGCTATATTCAAGCTCATGACTCCGAATCTCAGGCGTTAAAGAATTTTACCCAGGCTTTTCCGGAAACCGTATTACTGGTAGACACCATCGATACTTTAAAAGGTGTAGAAAAAGTCATTCAGTTGGCTAATGAGCTGGGCGACGATTTTAAAGTAAAAGGCATTCGACTGGACTCCGGCGACTTAGGTGATCTTGCTGTTAAAGCCAGAAAGCTGCTGGACGAACATAACCTTCACCATTTAGAGATTATTGCCAGCGGCGGTCTGGACGAACATAAAATTGCGCAGTTAATAGCTGATAAAGCACCTATCGATGGTTTTGGTGTCGGCACCGGCATGGGTGTCTCCGACGATGCAGCGGCACTTGATATGGCCTACAAACTGGTTGAATACGCGGGTAAGGGGCGTTTGAAGCTTTCCAGCGGCAAGCCTGTGCTGCCCGGCGAAAAGCAAGTTTTTCGAGAGGCGGGAGACAACTTCCGTCGCGACACTATTGCTCGTGCAGAAGAGCAGTTACCCGGCGAACCATTGCTGAAAAAAGTGATGCAAAGCGGCAAAAGGTTGCCTTCTCATCAGCGCGACATTGAAGAAATTAGACAGTACGTGCAGCAACAGTTAAGTAAATTACCCGAGTACGTCTCCTCGATAAGCAGCAAGGAGAAATCTTATCCGGTCGAGATAAGCGATAAGCTAGCGAGCTACCAGAAAGAAATAACCGAACACCTTAAACAAGAGGGCTAGCCCAGGTTTTAAGCGGAGGATATTCATGAAAGCGACTTTTGAACAAAACGATGCACTGATAATTGTGGATGTACAAAACGATTTTTGTCCGGGCGGCAAGCTGGCGCTGGATGAAGGCGACGAGGTTGTGCCCGTTATTAATGCACTGAGCGCTCAGGCTCAGGAGGCTGACATTCCGGTCTTTGTTTCAAGAGACTGGCATCCGCGCCATCATGTGAGTTTTGACGAGCGCGGCGGGCCATGGCCCGAGCATTGTGTACAGGATACCAAGGGCGCTGAGTTTCATCCTGATCTTATCTTGCCCGAGAACGCCCGTTTAGTTTCTAAAGGGACTCGCTTCGATATTGATCAATATTCTGCGTTCGATAAAACGGGGCTGGTCTCGGAACTTGTTCACCTTAATATCAAACGCGTATGGGTTGTCGGCCTGGCGCTGGAAGTGTGTGTAAAAGCCACGGCACTCGACGCCACAAAAAATGACTATGAAACTTTTTTAGTGGAAGAGGGCACCCGCTTTATCGATAGAGCTGACGCTGAGAAAGCCAGAGAAGAGCTCAGAGAGGCAGGTGTTATCTTTAAATAATCATCCAGGAATCAATTATTAAGCGCTTGTTGATAATAGGCGAAGTCACTGTCACTGAATAAAACAAAGCGTATCATTTTGAGGTGGCTGAGCTTTTCAACATGCGCTTTTACGGTTTTTATTGCTAAATCTGTTGCTTCCTCGAAAGGGTAACCAAAAGCGCCAGTTGATATGGCCGGAAAAGCAATAGACTCGATTTTATGCTTTTCGGTTAACTCCAGAGCATTTTTATAGCAGTCTGCCAGCAACTTATCGCTGGGTTCATCCGAGCCGTATACCGGGCCTAAGCAATGGATAACGTACTTATTGGGCAGATCGAACGCCTCAGTTATTACGGCTTCGCCGGGTTTAATCGGCGCTAGCGAGCGTGTAGCCTTCTCAAGTTCAGGGCCAGCTGCTCTGTGAATAGCTCCGGCGACACCACCACCCGTTTGCAGTTTGGCGTTCGCAGC
Organism: Idiomarina sp. ST20R2A10; assembly: GCF_051842345.1. NCBI lineage: Bacteria > Pseudomonadati > Pseudomonadota > Gammaproteobacteria > Alteromonadales > Idiomarinaceae > Idiomarina > Idiomarina sp. ST20R2A10. The sequence goes on from NZ_JBNIEY010000003.1 coordinate 66,808, forward strand.
GTTAACAATGGCTTCTATTTCAGTTTGTTGGTTAATATCACCGTGTACACATTCGTATTTCATCATCGTCCTCCGTGCCGTCCTTTTTATAAGGTAGTACATTAGATTCAAAGAGCGACTTTGTTCTTCCTAAACAAAATGACACGATCGTTAACGGTTTCAATGCTTAACTGAAAGTGTTGTGCTATCCATTGCATGGTTCTTGGTGTGTAAAAGCTGACATGGGTTGGATCGTTTTTGTATGTCCATTGTTTAAACTGTTCTACCGTTTCTTTGGTAAACATCCAGGTCATGACACCTAACCAACCATCGGGTTTTACTAAATCTATTAACTGCGGCCATGCTAAACCGGGCTTATTGAAATGTTCGGTAACTTCGCTGCAGGTCACAAAATCGTACTGACGGCTCAATTGTCCACTGTCGGGCGTGTAATAGATGTCGTACACCGACATGATCATATCTTGTTCTTCCAGCATTAAATTAAGCGTTGGCCCGGGACCGCAACCAAAGTCCAGACCGCTCATGCCCGGTGCCAGCTTTTTCACTAAAGGCGTTGAAAGCTGGCTTAAAAACTCACGATAGCGCGTGTCGTTCGGGTCATTTTGGTGAAATTCATAAATCGCTTTTTCTTCTTCCTGAGGAAGGTAGGTTTGGGGATCGACGAAAATCAGATCGCACTGCGAACAACGAAAATACGGACGTTTTTTGTCTTCATAAAAGGGTGTTGATGGGGAGTTGCAGAGAGTACACAGCATAGGGGTATCCTACCTGACAGCTTTTGGTTAAGCTAGCTTTGATGGAGTGAATATCGTTAAACTAAAAAGTAACTCAACAAGATTCATATGACAGCAAACTCTATAAATCCTAATCAGCGTATTGAGCTGCTCGATATTATTCGCGGCTTTTCTTTGCTGGGCATTATCTTGATGAATATGGCGTTTTTTCAGCGTCCTTTAACCACCATGTCATTGGGTCTTGGGGACGGTGAAAGTGGTATTGATCAAGCGCTGGCCTGGAGCCTTTTTGTTTTTGCCGAAGGTAAATTTTACACCATGTTCTCCTTATTATTTGGCATTGGTTTTGTCATTTTTTATGACAGAGCGAAGCAAAAAAGCAATTTACCGAAGTGGTTGTTTTTACGGCGTATCATAGTGCTTGGTCTTATTGGTGTAGCCCATGCTGTTTTTATCTGGGCGGGGGATATTTTATTCATCTATTCTATAGCCGGACTGTTTCTATTGTTTTTTGTAAGAACTTCTGCGAGCCGGCTGTGGAAATGGGGATTATTTTTTATCGCTTTGCCCGTTGCGCTTTTATGGTTATCTGCAGTTTCAGTTCACTCTTCGAGCCAATCGTCAGAAGAAATACAGCAATACCAGATAGAAGCTAACGAAATGCAAAACTCTTTATCTGAGGTGGCAAGTTTTGCCAACGAGGCATACGCCACTGGCGTTTATGAAAAAGTAACTGAAGCGCGAATTGAGGAGTTTTCTTTAATTTTTAGCAGTGAGATTGTCTTCACAATTTCGACCTTTCTGGGACTATTCCTTCTGGGCGCAGCTCTTAGTCGGAGTGGGGTTTTCACAAGCTCCGAGCCCCAAACTAAAGTTTATAAGAAGCTCCTCATTTGGGGAGGAATACCGGGAATTTCCGCTGCGCTATACGCAAGTGCTTTACCGGCGACTGAAATGATTTTGCCGACAGTTAATGCGGCTTTGCTTTATTCGTTAATGCAAATTTCGTCTTTAGGGTTGTGCGTAGCTTATATGGCTTTTATTGCTTTAATGTTTTGTCGTAATAAAAATCAGAATAGTCTTTTGAAGAATATGGCTCCGGCTGGACGTATGGCTTTGACAAATTATTTGCTGCAATCCCTGTGTTTCACAACCTTATTTTATGGTTACGGATTTGGCTTATATGGCGAGCTGGGGAGGCTTGAAATGATATTACTGGCTCTCGCTTTTTGGCTCTGTCAGTTAAAATTAAGCCAGTGGTGGCTGCAGTACTTTAATCATGGGCCTTTTGAGTGGCTATGGCGTTTGGCTACCTATGGCCGTTGGCAAGCATTCAAAAAAGTGACAAGTTGAATGTTAACGGCATTCCGATCTTTCCCTCTATTTCTCCTGTATCTATAAAACCTATCAAAGCAAACGAAATCTTGCCTTTGAGTAAGTAGCCGGGCGTTGCTATAACTTACATAACAAATATTCAAATTGCGCACAGCAAATAAGGAAGGCTAAATGACTAAATCAAGTGGTGGCGGTAAATGCCCTATCATGCACGGCAGCATGACCTCTGAGAAAAAGACGAACACCCATTGGTGGCCAAACTCGCTGAAGTTGGAAATTCTGCGTCAGCACGACACCAAAGCGAATCCGCTGGATGAAGATTTTAACTACGCGGAAGAGTTCAAGAAAATTGACTTAGAAGAGTTAAAGCAAGACCTGAAAAACTTTATGACCGACAGCCAGGAGTGGTGGCCGGCAGATTGGGGTCACTATGGCGGCCTAATGATTCGTATGGCCTGGCACTCGGCCGGTTCTTATCGTTTAGCCGATGGTCGCGGTGGCGGCGGTACGGGTAACCAACGCTTTGCGCCGTTAAACAGCTGGCCGGATAACGTAAGCTTAGACAAAGCGCGTCGCTTATTGTGGCCAATTAAGAAAAAGTACGGCAACAAATTGTCCTGGGCCGATCTATTCATTCTGGCCGGTAACATGGCTTATGAATCTATGGGTCTTAAAACCTTTGGTTTTGCCGGCGGCCGTGAGGATATCTGGCACCCTGAAGAAGACACTTACTGGGGCAGCGAGAAGGAGTGGCTGGCGGAAACTAAAAACCGTTACAGTTCAGATGAAGAGCGTGATTCGCTGGAGAACCCACTGGCTGCAGTGCAAATGGGCTTAATTTACGTGAACCCGGAAGGCGTTGACGGCAACCCTGACCCGCTTCGCACCGCAAAAGACGTACGCGAAACCTTTAAGCGCATGGCAATGAACGATGAAGAAACCTGTGCGTTAACTGCGGGCGGTCATACTGTGGGTAAGTGTCACGGTAATGGCAAAGAAGAAAACTTAGGCCCAGAACCTGAAGCGGCAGATGTTGAAGAGCAGGGCATGGGCTGGCGCAACAGTGGCGGCAAAGGCGTGGGTCGCGACACCATGAGCAGTGGTATTGAAGGTGCCTGGACGACCAACCCGACCCAATGGGATAACGGTTACTTCTACCTGCTGTTTAATTACGAGTGGGAGCTGAAGAAAAGCCCGGCCGGTGCGTGGCAGTGGGAGCCTATCGACATTAAAGAGGAAGATAAACCGGTCGATGTGGAAGATCCGTCCATTCGTCATAACCCCATTATGACTGACGCTGATATGGCGATGAAAATGGATCCGGACTATCGCAAAATTGCGGAGAAGTTCTACAAAGACCCAGAGTACTTTGCTGACGTATTCGCCCGTGCCTGGTTTAAACTGACGCACCGCGATTTAGGTCCCAAAGACCGCTACTTAGGTGCCGATGTGCCGGAAGAAGACCTGATTTGGCAGGATCCTATTCCGAAAGTGGACTACACCTTAGGCGAACAAGGAATTGCTGATTTAAAAGAGAAGTTATTAAACACAGAGTTAACGTCTTACGAGCTGATTTCTACCGCATGGGACAGCGCACGTAACTTCCGTTGCTCGGATTTCCGTGGCGGCGCAAATGGTGCTCGTATTCGTTTAGCGCCGCAAAAAGACTGGCACGGTAACGAGCCGGAAAAACTGCACAAAGTCCTTCGTGTACTGGAAGAGCTGCAGTCGACGCTGGACAAGAAAGTGAGTTTAGCGGACTTAATTGTCTTAGGTGGTACGGCAGCGGTTGAAAAAGCCGCAAAAGATGCCGGTTACAACGTAACGGTTCCGTTTGCGCCGGGTCGTGGTGATGCAACCGACGAACAGACCGATGTGGAGAGCTTTGAGCCTTTAGAGCCATTGCATGACGGTTACCGTAACTATCTGAAAAAAGATTACGCGGTACCGGCGGAGGAGCTGATGCTGGATCGCACCCATTTGATGGGCTTAACGGCACCAGAAATGACGGTTCTTGTCGGTGGTATGCGCGCTTTAGGCGCTAACTACGGTGAGTCTGAGCACGGTGTATTCACTGGCCGTGTCGGTACGTTAACCAACGACTTTTTCGTTAATCTGACCGACATGAACAATGTCTGGAAGAAAGCGGATGACCACTACGAGGTTCGTGACCGCAAAACTGACGAACTGAAGTGGACAGCAAGCCGCATTGACTTAGTCTTCGGTTCAAACTCTATACTGCGCTCGTATTCAGAGCTGTACGCTCAGGATGACAACCAGGAGAAGTTTGTAAAAGACTTTGTGAAGGCCTGGACGAAAGTGATGAACGCAGATCGGTTTGATTTAGCTTAAAGCTTAATTAGCCGGTTAATGAGAAGGGGCGCTTATTTTTAAGCGCCCTTTTTCTTTTAACCGTTTGCGCATTATTACGCTTAGAACTCAGCCTCGAAACCAACACCAACCACTCTTGGTGCGCCGAATATTGCGTAAGGCATGTCAGTTCTATAGTACTCAATATAGCCCTTGTCGAAAATATTGTTCGCAAAAATATAGGCCGACCAGTCGAATTTGTCGTAACTGATCTTCGCGTTAAATAAGGTGCGTGATGACGCTCGGTTATCCCTTGCGCCAGCGTCCGAAAGTACGGAGTCGCGATAATTCGCGTTAACGTTCACCGTCCAGTCTCGGGCAGGGTATAAGTTTACGCCTAAAGCGGCTGTATGTTTGGGCGCGAAGATAAATTCAGTTCCTGAAAAGTCTCTAATCTGAGCTCCGGCAATAGCCTCAAATTGGTCGTACTGGGTTCTGGAATAAGAATACGAGCCGTACCAATCCATATAGCTATTAACGTATTGGCGTGCTTCCAGTTCCATTCCGTATAAATGGGCTTTGCCGGCATTCACTGTGTGGCTATCAAAACTGTTAAGGCCGAAGTTGGCACTGACTTGCTTATCTTCCCAGTCAATATAGTAAAGGTTGCTGCTGACAAAAAGACTGTTATCTAACAGACGGCTACGCCAGGCCAGCTCGTAGTTAGTGGTATATTCAGGGTCATAAGCAAACACTTCGGCACGGGCAGTATTGTATGAGCTACCGCCGGAACGGTAAGCCCGCTGTACCGTTAAAGCCAGCGAATCGTTGTTATCGTAGTCCCAACGCACCGCTAGCTTAGGCAAAAAGGCATTAAAGTCGCGGGTACTTTCGGGAACGCTGTTACCTGCCCGCTCAACCAGATTCAGTACTTCCTGATTGATGCCGGTAATAATGCTATTTGGCGCTGTTCCGGCTTCACCGTAACTGTCTGGATCAGGTAAAGTTCCGGCAAAGGCTGTTTCTGTCAGTGACTCATACGTATAACGTTCTGTGTCGTAACGAAAGCCTGCAATCAGCGCCACGTTGTTGATTAATGCGTATTCGACATCAGCAAATACGGCCCGGTTGGTCGAGCGGTCAGAGACATCACTGTCATAATCAACAGGAATCAGGGGTAACTCCTGAGAGTAGCTGTTGGCAAATTGCGTAGCGGTAGCCTCGTCTAATCCCATATTTTGTAATGCGCCGACAATAGCCGCTACCGGAGTTGCAACACCAGCCATTTGGTTATCCGTTGCGTCTTTCTCACGGTTAGACCAGTAGCCGCCGAACAAACCATGAAAGTCAGGGTAATCAAAACTCAGCCGTATTTCTTGTGACTGGTTTTTATAATTATGATCCATCTCGCCGTAACGGTTATCTTCCGCTATTAAATCAATATCATACAAGCGTAGAGAGTCGGAATCTGACTGCGAGGTGACGGATGCCAGTGACCAATGTTCATTTAACTCGTAACTTAAATTAAGTGAAACAATGTCCGTTGTAATATCGGTCACATTCTCGCGGTTAGAGAGGTTTACCCGGTTATCATAATAATTCTCTACATCGGTGCGGCTGTAACTGTATTGATAAGGGTCTTCACGGTCATCACGCATAAAGTTTAATTTAGCGGTAAGACCTTTTACTCCAGCTGGTTTCCAGAGCAGTTTAAGGCGAGTAACCAGAGAATCGACGGAGTCTTCCATCTCGTTGCGGGTAATATTCTTTGTAAAGCCGTCAAAGTCGCGTTTTTCTACGGCAACCCGAAAGGCCAGTTCGTCATCTATTAACGGACCTCCGCCGGCAAATGCCAGGCGTCTGTCGTTTGGATCTGACCAGATGGCCCGGGTTTTCCAGGTCCAGTCCATGGTCGGATCCTGAGTACTGATAATGATGGCGCCGGCTAATGAGTTTTCACCCTGCACCGTTGACTGCGAACCGCGCAGAATTTCCACCTGTGCAATATCCCATAAGTCGGTTGGGCCAGCGTCATTTACCTGACTGGGTATAGCAACACCATCGACATAGATTGTTGCTAACGGGTTGGCAGAAGCATTTTCATCGCGAATACCACGAATAGTAAAACCAGAGCCGCCGTAAGTTTCAGCAACGTTTGCGGTGCGGGAGATAATGTCGCTGAGGTCGAGCAAGTTTTCCTGATCAATTTTTTGTGCCGTTGTTACGGCGACACTACTGGTGGTTTCTGACAGTGAGCGCTCGCGTTTTTCACCCTGAACTTTAATAATTTCCAGGCCGTCTTTTTGCGATTGATCCATAGCGTCTTCTGCTGAAACAAGGGGAGGGGTAAAAGCAGCTCCAACAAAAATGAATGCACATAAGCCTGTTATTATTCTTTCATTTTTTCCGGTCACTTTTTTGTTCTCCATGGTTTCACTTGTGAGTCAGCTATAATAAAAACGTTACCTTAATGTAAATGCGAATCAGTATCAATAACATGTTGGTTTTTTCTTCGAAAGGGTATAAAGCGCAGTGCGTTATTATCCGTTGTTGATCGCTAAGCGAAATGAAAGAGTACAATAGAGCTAGAAACACGAATTTAAGGAGGAAGTATGTCCAAAGTATTATTGATAACAGGTGCCTCAAGCGGCATTGGTGAAGCTACAGCCCGAAAAGCGGCGAAAGAGGGATTAAAACTGATATTAACGGCGCGCCGGAAAGAAAAACTGGATGCGCTGGTTAAAGAGTTTGGTGCGGATAATGCCATTGGCATAGCTGCCGATGCCGGAAACTATGACGAGCTAGCCGAGGCTGTAAAGCAGGGCGTAGATAAGTTTGGTCAGCTGGATGCGGTATTCGCTAACGCCGGAACTGGGGTTTCGACCGCCGGAACAGAAGAGGGCGATCCGGACGAGTGGAAGTCTATGGTGGATGTGAATATCAATGGTCTTCTGTACACGGCTAAACTGACTTTGCCGCACTTACGTAAAACTACCGGTCACTTTTTAATGACAGGCTCTGCCGCCGGGCGAATTACGCTAAAAGGTTCGGTCTATGGTGCAACTAAGTGGTTCGTTCATGGTTTTGCCCAGAACCTGGCCGAAGAAATGAAAGAGTGGAACGGCCGCTGCACAACCATAGCACCGGGTATGGTCAATACGCCGTTCTTCGACGAACCTAAGCCGGATAAACTAGACCCTGAAGATGTTGCCGATGCAGTGTTGTATTCAATCAATGCGAATCCACGTAATTGTGTGCGTGAAGTATTCTTAATGCCAGCGTATTGATTTAGCTCAGATTAAGAGACTTTAAAGGCAAACAGCAATAGTTATCATTTAATACTTCTCAAGGTTCCTGTATAATTTTAAGCCTGATTATGACATGAGCCTTGAGGAGTACTCGTGTTTTCCCGATTCCTTTTTCCTATTGCCCTAATAGGCACAATACTTTTCTCCGGTCAGGCTTTGGCCAGTTCTTCAGCGGATACTCAAAGTTCTGACATGCGTCAGTTATTACAGTTGGCGGAATACGTTGGCGTAGATTATTCCGAGGCGGTAGCCAACGGTGAAGTTATTAACCCCGACGAATACAGCGAAATGACTGAGTTCGCCGGCCTTATTGGTGAAAAGACTGAACAGGCGCCGCAGGCGGTGCAAGCTGAAATGCGTCAGTTGGTGAACAAGCTCAAGCAGTTGATTAATAACAAAGCCGACCCGGAAGCGGTGGTTGCGCTAACCAGTGAGCTAAGAGACACATTGCTGTCGGCTTTGCCAAAACTAAGCCTCCCGTCAAAGCTGGCAAACGAAAAGCACGTTGAGCAGTTATTTCAACAAAACTGCTCAGCCTGTCATGGTGCTGCCGGTCAGGGTGATGGCCCTGGTGCTACCGGGCTGGAGCCTGCCCCCACTAACTTTACCGACCGTGAACGCGCCAATAACCGCTCATTACTTGGGTTGTTTGACGCTGTTTCCGATGGCATCGACGGCACGGCAATGGCGTCTTTTAGTCATTTAAGCGAAGAAGAGCGGTGGGCGTTAACTTTCTACGTGGGCAGTCTGGCGTTTAATGACAATGCTGACTCTGAGCAAAAGGTGGCGCTGAGCGAGTTAATTAATTACAGCCCGAATACCTTATTGCAGCGCGGCATTTCGTCTAACGCTATTGATTACTCGCGCACTCACGCTCGTGATTACTTTTCTGAAAGCTCAGTAAACAGTCCTATTGCAATTGCCCGCACAACCCTTGGCCAGGCTTTAAAGGCGTACCAACAAGACAATTATAGCGAAGCTAAGCGGTTGGCTATTTCGGCGTATCTCGATGGTTTCGAGTTAGCTGAAAACTCCCTTAATGCCAAAGCTCCGGAGCTAATGCGAACCATAGAACGCGACATGATGGCGTTGCGTGGAGTTATCAGTAAACCCGGCAAGCTGCAGCAGGTAGAGCAAATGACAGCACAGTTGCAACAGGAACTGGACGTCGCGGCGAATTCGCTGTCAGAAGATAAGCTGTCAGAATCCGCATTGTTTGCCGCAAGCGCCGTTATTCTGTTACGCGAAGGGCTTGAAGCTTTACTCATTGTGCTGGCAATTGGCACAGTGCTAGCGCGCTCCGGGCGCAAAGACGGCCTGCGTTATGTGCACGCAGGATGGATCACGGCACTAATTGCGGGTGTCGGTACCTGGCTGGTGGCGGAATACTTTATCAGCATTAGTGGCGCCAGCCGCGAGATTATTGAAGGTGGGGCGGCGTTGCTGGCCGCCGTCATACTGTTCTATGTGGGTTACTGGATGCACAGCAAAACCCAGTCGCAGCAGTGGCAACGCTTTATTCAGGAAAAAGTGCAGACTCAGCTAAAGCAGGGCGCTTTATGGGGTCTTGCCGGTCTTGCCTTTTTAGCTGTGTATCGAGAAGTGTTTGAAACCGTATTGTTCTATCAGTCTTTATTGTTGCAGGCGCAGGACAATGGCAGCAGTGTCGCCTACGGTTTTGTCTTTGGTCTGGTGGTTCTGGCGGTAGTGGCCTGGGCTGTCATTAAATACTCAGTCAAACTGCCAATGAATACGTTTTTCAAGTTCACAACTTACATCATTCTGGCTCTGGTCTTTATTTTGCTGGGCAAAGGCATTAGCGCCCTGCAGGAAGCTGCCTGGTTTAGTCATACGGCGTTTCCAGTGGATGTAACCTTTGACTGGCTGGGTATTTACGCCAGCTGGGAGACCTTAGGTGCGCAATTGGTGTATTTGATTCTTGTGATGGTTTTATTTAAACGGCAGATTTCATCAAAATTGAATAAAGTCGTCTAAAAACTGTCATATTTAATCTTTAACATGCACCACAACTTAACATTGTTTGGTTATACTCCCTGGTTAAGTTTTTATGCCCCCAATATTTGGGGGCTTTTTTTTGGCTGTTAGTTGTCATTATATAAGCTTCATAAAACTGTCAGTTAAACGAAATCCTATTGAAACACTACCACACCTATCATACGTGCTTTCGTTTGGTAGCAACCCTGGCAGTCACTCACTATTAATAGGATTTTGTTAATGAAAGCACGAAAATATCATAATAAAAACTCAGTCAGTAAAAAAACAAAACTGAGTCAGGCAGTACAACAGGTTTTACTGGGTATGGCATTAAGTTCATCGGCCTATGCGCTTCAGGCTCAGGAGTTGAACGAAAATGATAGTGCTGAAAAAGACGATATTGAAGTGATTGCAGTTAGCGGGAGCTACGTTAAAAGTCTGGAAAAAGCGGTTGATATCAAACGCTCCAACATCAGCTTTTCTGATTCGATAGTTGCGACAGATATTGCTGACTTCCCTGAACAAAACCTGGCAGAAGCTTTACAGCGTATGCCAGGGGTGACCATTGAGCGTAACAAAGGGCTGGGTTCAAGAGTCAACGTTCGCAGTTTGCCGACAGAGTTTACTCATGTATCCATTAACGGCCTGGCTACGGCCTCCGGCAGTGGCGGCCGTGATGTCGAATTTGATATTTTTGCATCCGAAATTATCCAGTCAGTAACCGTGAAAAAGTCGCCAACGGCAGCTGATGAAGAAGGCGGTATTGCAGGTTCTGTGCTTATCTCCACTGCCAGACCTTTTGATTACGATGAAACACAGCTTGTGGCTTCGGTAGAAGCGGCTCACAACTCTATTTCAGAAGAGGTTGACCCGAAGTTCTCTTTCCTTGCCAGTGACACCTTCGGCGACTGGGGCGCGTTGGTATCGTTTTCACGTAGCGAACGCACTAACCGAACGGACTCCAACTCAGGTATTGATTTCCGCCCACTGTCACGCTGGACCGAAAAATCCGATGATTCGCAGTGGCAGTCTGACCAGTCGATAGCAGTATTAGAACGGGATACAGGCGTGGTCATTAATGACCCGTTAGATAAAGACGAAACCGGCCGTGTGGTTTTTATGAATAAGGTCGGTGACCGCGCTTATTTAAACGAACAGGAAAAGTGGGGAGCAACAGCTTCGTTGCAATACAAGCCCAGCAATGAATTTAGCTTAACACTGGATGCCATGTTAGGCGGTTATGACAATACCGAGGACGAATACGATGCCGCTGCTTATTCAGCCTCAAGTGTCAGCGCGTTAGAACGTATTCACGAATACGATGACACCACCTTCTCTGAGTACGGCATGGTGGTGCTTTCAGATGTGTCTTATGCTGCAACACAACACGAGTTTTTGAGCAAAGAGAACGTACACGAAACGGACTACAGTCAACTGAGCCTGTCGCTGGACTGGCAGCTTGGCGAATGGACTGTTACCGGATTACTGGGATATTCCGGGGCAGAAAAGTTGTCTGACCGAACCAACTTAAAACACACAGCTTATGCGCCATCCAGAACGCGTTACACCAGCACGGGCGGTGAAACTATTCCGAGCGATAATCCCGATACTATTGATATGTATAATTCGCCCGGCTCGTATTTGTTTGACTTCTATAATGTTGACCTTGAAGAAATTACCGACGATAAGTACGCCGCACAGTTTGATTTCAGTCGCGGCATTTTCTGGGATGCCTTCCCTGCCTTAGCTAAGGTTCAGTTCGGTGCGCGTTACACAGATAAGTCTAAAGAGCGGAACCTGGGCAATGTTCAGGTAAAAGGACCAACTGCGGATGATAGCTCCTGGAGTGGTGAGCGAACGTTAGAGGACAGCGAGTTGACGCTGATCTCAGATTTAGTACCAGGCGGTGCTTACTTGCCGGAAGTTGAAGGAAAAGGTGGCTGGAGTCAGGTCTCTAATGGCTATGCGCGTAATGAATTTCGTTACGACGGCTTTAATGTACCCTTCCAGGACAACCAGTTTTATCGTGTGGACGAGGAAGTGCTGAGCATATACGCAATGGCGGACTTTGAATTTAATGTCGGCCAGTTCCCGGTGTCTCTGAACACAGGCGTACGAGCTGTCGACACCTCTGTTTTGTCTTTTGGTTACCATCAGGTTCAGATGCCTGACGGCAGCACGGGTTACACAGATGAGCCGATATCCAAAAAAGGTAGTTATACCGACATTCTGCCCAGCCTGAATATGGTGGTTGAGCTAAGCGACAGCGTGTTACTGCGAGCCGCCGCTTCTGAAACCTTTATTCGTCCGGCACTAGGCGATATTGCTTATAAACGAACAGTGAGTGTGAACGAATTCAAATACTTCGATGGTAACCCCGATCTGGAACCAACTTATGCCGACCAATGGGAACTTGGGGTAGAGTGGTACTTAGACAACGGCGGTATTCTGGCCGCTTCCTATTTTGATAAAACTATTGAAGGCGTCGTTCGTGAGTCTTTAACCGGGGTTGTCAAAGACGTTACCAAATACAATGACAACGGCACGCTAGATGGCGTTTATGACTTTGACGTGTACCAGAAGGTGAACGATGAAGGTTCTTACGATGTATCGGGAATTGAATTAATTGCCCAATTCCCGTTAAAAGCGCTGCACTCGTCGTTAGAGGGTTTTGGTATTAACTCTAACTACACCAAGCTGGACAATTCGTTAACGGGGTCGTCTGATTTGGGCATTCCAACGCCACCGCCGGGGTTGGCTGAAACCACCTATAACTTTACCGCTTATTATGAGAATAATAGCTTTGATGCACGGGTTTCATACAATTATAAAGACGAATACGTGGAGCGTGTTGAGCGCAGTATGTATCCAGTTTACCGCGACGACTACGGTCAGGTTGATGTCTCTTTAGGTTACAAAATTAACGACTCAATTAAAGTTGTGGTTGAGGGAATTAACGTGACCGACGAAGCAACCAAAGGCTATACGATGGATCCTAAATTCCCGACCATGTATGAGTTTTCAGGGCGTCGGATAAGCCTGGGCATTCGCGGCAGTATCTAAGCTATGAAGTGTTTATTAAGTACGATGTTACTTGCGCTGCTGTTTATGGCAGCGCAAGTCAAAGCTGACAATAAAGACATTCCGGCAGTCGCTTTTATGCCGGACATTCACTTTCACGATGTTTATGCCGACTTTAACGACGGCTCCTTCAAAGGTTTGCCGAACTCTCGCAGTAAGGATAACGCGACTATCCGCACTATGCAGGCTCAACTGCATTCTACCCGTCTGTTTAACGAAAATTACTTCGCACTGCTTGCCGCACTGGATGATGCGGCAGCCAGAGGAATTAAATTCATTGCCCTTCCCGGCGACTTCAGCGATGACGGACAGCAGGTGCATTTGCGCGGGCTGCAGAAAATACTCAAGCATTATCAGCAGAAGTACGATATGCGGTTTTTTGCGGCACCGGGAAACCATGACCCAGTTCGTCCTTTCAGTCGTCCCGCTGGTAAATCGGATTATTTGGGCACAAACGGGCATCGACAGCGAATATTCAGCAAAGGTGCCGCAGAATGCACTGGATACAAAGGCAAGCAGGCGGTTATTAAAACCGAAAACTCACTGCCGACCATTTGCACAGAAGAAGTGAAGGAGCTGGGGTATAAAGGTGTTTTCTCGATACTGGGCGAGCACGGATTTTCGCCGCAGCCGGAATACATCTACTGGGAAACCCCGTTTAGCGGTTACAGCTACGAGGATTATGATTTAGCTAAGGCAAAAGCCAGTGCTGAGCTCATTGCAAGACAATACGAAATTTGCAGCAACGGCAGCGGTGGCGAATTTAAGGCTGACAACGCTGTTAACTGTGGGGATATCACCGATGCCAGTTATTTGGTGGAGCCGGTTGAGGGTTTGTGGTTACTGGCCATAGACGCCAATGTTTACATTCCTAAGACCCAGACTGGTAACGAGCCGCTATCGGCTAATGACTTTCATGGCTCCGGTAACGCTGGCTATAACAAGGTGCTGACGCATAAAAAGCATTTAATGGGCTGGATAAAGAATATTGTAAAGCAAGCCGACGAACGGGGGAAAACGCTGTTAGCTTTTAGTCATTTTCCTATGACAGAGTTTTATGACGGACAGTCTGACGCCATATCTGAATTATTCGGTGAAGGTACGTTTCAATTGGCGAGGCGGCCAGATGACTCTGTCAGCAAACTGCTTGCCGAAACCGGGCTCAAAGTGCACGTGGGCGGCCATATGCATATGAATGACACCGGTGTCACTCGCAGCGGCGAACAGTTTTTAGTGAATATACAAGCACCGTCACTTGCGGCTTATGTGCCTGCGTATAAAGTTTTAAGGCCGGGTAAGTCGGGTTCACTAGCAGTTAAAACCATTGTTATTAAAGAGGTTCCTCGCTTTGACGAACTGTTTGAGCACTATAGAGAAGAGTACCAGCAGTTGCTGTCGACAGAGGCGGATAAACTCTGGGACAAAGAGGTTTTAACGGCAAAGAATTATCAGGAATTTACTGGCTGGCATATTCGTGAACTGACCCGCCAGCGGTTTCTTCCTAATGACTGGCCGGCCGATTTACGTGACTGGGTGTTTTCGTTAAACGGCGAGCAACTGTTGTCGCTATCGCAGCTTACTGAGCAAAGATCCTGGCCGGAGGCCAAAGCCGTGGGCGAGTCTTTAGCCCGCAGTAAAGGCTTCAGGCCGTCAGACTTTTCGCAGTGGACGGGCTTTGAATTTGCGGTCGATTTCTACCGTATTCGTAATGCTGGCCGGTTAGCACTCAAGGACATTTCGGAGCCCCGTTTGCGTCAGTATCAGTTACTTGCCGCTAGCCTTAGCGAGCTCGCGAAAAAGGTTAACGCGCCTGAACAGGTGGTTCAGGAAACCGAGAGTAAACACCGGTTGGCGGCTGCTCTGGCGCATCGTTTCGGACCTGTGCTTGATATTTTTCTTGCGCTGCAAGACGGCGAGCCTGACGAAAACTTTACTATAGACTGGCAGTCGGGTGAGTTAAGGCCCTAATGTAAGGTTTTTGACATCCCTTCCCAGCAACTCCATAATCCTTAATCTTTAGGCTTTGTGGGGAGTAAACGGCAGCAAGATGGCAGCTTCAGCGGAAGAAGAAAAACAATACAAAGCCTCGTGGAAACGCTTAACGCTATTTAGTGTGTTATTTGTTTTACTCACGGCTGCCGGATTTTACGCCATTTATGACCACTTTTCCGGCCGCAGTCTTACCTTCGATTTTCGTTTGTTTGCCCCTGAAGTTTTAAGTGCCGCAGTCTTGCTGTTACTGGTTTACTTCGCCGCCGACGGTTTGCGGCTTTACTACACTTTGCGCGCTCTGGGTTACCGTATTCCTAAAAAAGCCATGGCTAAACTGGTCTTTATTAATATCTTTTTCTCCAATATTACCCCTATGGCCACCGGTGGCGGTTTCGCGCAGGTTTGGTTCTTACACGAGCACGGCGTGCCTATTGGGCGGGCGACCGCTGCCACTACTATTCGTACGGTGTTGGCTATTTTCTTTATTTTTTCGCTGACGCCGGTGTTCTTGCTGGTGCTGGAGCCACTGCAGAACAAAGCTATTATTGGTGAAATTGGTACGGCTCTTGCCGTTTTCATTGTGCTTTATCTGCTCTTCTTCGCGGTGGTTTTGTTGCGGGCACATTGGTTAATTGGGCCGCTAAGCTATTTATGTAAAGCGGTGCATAAGCTGCAACTGATTAGTCCTGAGCGTCATCTGCGCTGGCAATACAAAACTCGCCGCGAAATGCTGCGTTTCTCCCGGAGTTTTTCGGAGTATTGTCGCGGCTCTAAGGTGGCTATTGCGCTGTCGGTATTGTCCACCGTCATTTTTCTGCTCAGCTTATTCAGTTTTCCCGCGCTGCTAATGTGGGGTTTAGGATACGACGTTGATTACCTCGTCAGCCTGGGACTGCTGGTGGTTACCACCTTTATCATGTATTTCGCGCCAACGCCCGGTGCTTCGGGAATTTCCGAAGGTGTGTTTGGTAGCTTTTTTAATGACATTTTAGCCAATAATCATTTACTGTTAGTCACCTTTAGCTGGCGCTTCTTAACCATTTATCTTGGTATGTTATTGGGACTCTTTATTTTACAGCGCTACTTAGTTCAGTCGGCTAAAGTGCAGGGCATACAATGAATAAAACCAAGTTACTGAAAGTCCTGTTTTACCTCAACATTGCGGTTGTGGTTGGGCTTATTGGCTATAAAATTTATTTGAACCTGGTGACTTCTGAATTTGAGGCGGAGCATACCGAACAGCTCTCAGACATTAGTGCCCGGCTGGAAGGACAGGACAGTTACAGCTTTGCTGTAGTGGGTAATATCAATAATTCGGTTGGTATTTTCGAGCGTCGCATTATTCCTATGTTGAACGACACCGACATTGATTTTTTAGTGTCTGCGGGGAATGCTGTGAGCAGTGGAGGAGAAGACAAATACCGGGCAATAAAAGGTACTCTGTCGCGGCTGGATATGCCGTATTTACTGACCTTCGGTAACAATGAGTATGAAGAGTTTGGCAGCTTCCGCTTTTATGACCATTACGGTCCGCATTTTTTCAGTTTTACTGCCGATGACAGCCGCTTTATTTTCTTAGACAGCACGGGAAAAACGCCATGGCAATGGCAGCTTCGCTGGTTAACCGATATTCTTAAAGCCGACGATTCAAAGCATCGCTTTGTTTTTATTGGTCACCCACCTTTAGAGCCTGAAGAAGAGTTTTTTTTAGCCCAGGAGGACGATTTCCTGCAACCCATGGAGTTCCGTCATGCGTTACTGCAGACAATAAGCAACTTCGGTGTTGATCGCGTCTTTTCATCCAATATCTCTATTTACTCAGAGCGTGAGCACAACGGTATTCCCTATATCACTACCGGTGGTGCGGGTGGTCTGGTACTGAATCAGGATGAAAGCTTTTATCATTATGTGAAAGTAACAGTGAATGCCGATGGCTCGGTTGAGCACTCTGTTGAAGAGCTGGAAATTGGTCAGCACCCCATTCTGAAACAGCTGGAAAGCCTGTGGTTCTTTATTCATTCGTTATTTTACGTGGGCTACCTGAATTTTATTCTGCTGGTGAGTCTGTTCCTGGTTATCAGTACCAAATTGTACAACGCGGTATTCGTCGGTAAAGATTACTACCCCGACTACGATATTGACCCGCAGCCCTGGTTCAAAAAGCCGTTGCGCGTGGCCATGTTCACGAATAACTATCTGCCTTTTATCGGTGGTGTGCCAATTTCTATCGAGCGCCTGCGTCTGGGATTAGTTAAGCTCAAAGATAAGGTATTGGTTGTTGCGCCGCGCTATCAGCAAAGTAGTGAAAAAGAAGAGCATGTGGTGCGTATGCCGTCGCTGTTTTCTTTTGGTGAAAAGAGTGAGTTTCAGTTTGCCAATATTTTCTCCGGTGCCGTGCGTAAAAAGGTTAAAGCCTTTAAACCGGATATTATTCACGTTCACCATCCGTTCTGGATAGGTTCGCTTGGGGTCTTTATTGCGCGCCGCCTGAAAGTGCCGGTGGTTTATACTTATCACACGCGGCTAGAACATTATGCGCACTTTGTGTTTTTACCCGGTTCGTTGTTCCGCAATATTATTGCGCACTTTTTGGTGCGTCGCTTTGCCAACAAATGCGACGGCGTAATTGTGCCGACACAGTCGACGGAAGAATACCTGCGCATGATAGGGGTTAAGAAGCCGACCTTTGTACAGCCAACAGGTATTGAGTTTGAGCGTTTCCAGCAAGTTGACGACAAGCAAATAGAGGAGCTGCGCCAGCAACAAAAGCTAGGGGATGAAACGGTATTTGTTAGTGTGTCCCGGTTGTCGAATGAGAAAAATATCGACTTTATGATAGAGGCGGTGGCGCAACTGAAAGAGCAAACCGATAAGCCGTTCCGTTTGCTGATTGTGGGCGACGGTCATCAACGCCACCGGTTACAGGAACGCATCGATAACATGAAACTGCAGCAGTACATTACTCTGGTAGGCTCAGTTCCGCCTGAGCAAATGGCCGCCTGGTATCAGTTAGGAGACGCTTTCCTATTTGCCTCGCAGTCAGAAACTCAGGGCATGGTCATTCTGGAAGCTATGGCAGCGGGCTTACCCGTGGTTGCGGTGCGCTCCAGTGGTATCGACGATGTTGTTGAAGACGGGCATAACGGTTTTAAGACACCGGCTAAGCAGGCCTTGTGGTGTGAGCGGGTAAAACAGTTGCTGGATGATGAAGCGTTGCGCCAGAGCCTCGCGGAAAATGCTCTGGCTTTTGCCCGCGACTATTCGGTGGAAAAATTCAGTGATGACGTGCGCCACATTTATGCGGAAACTCTGGCTCGGTATCACGAGAAAAAATAGTGCTACAACTAGCGCTACAAAATGTGGTTACCAAAGACCAGTAATTGGCAGACGATGACAATGGTCGTTAATAATACCCGTATACGGTAGTAGCCCATATAAGACGTCATAGCCGAACTGCGCGCCAGCTTTTGTTCAAAGTACAGAACTAAGGCAAAGCCCACCATCTGCATACCTAATGACCAGGCTGGCGCGTTAATTAAAATAGTGAACCAGGCCGCTAAAGCGAAAACATTGCTTAATAACAGTAAACCTGTGGTTTTTTCGCTTTCTGCGCGGTGCAGTGCCCGGCCCCATAAAGTGCCTCCCAGGAAACTGAGAATAATAGCGCCGTAAGTAATTAAAAACTCTAAAGGTGAAATGCCCCACCAGGTTCCGGTATGCATTAAAGCTGCAAGCGATGATGCCAGAAAGGGAATAAGCCCTAAAAAGCCCAGAGTATAAATTAGCCAGTTTTTACCTTTGTTCATAAAAAATGAGTCCACCAAAAGTCAGTTATTTTTATTTTACGATTATTGTTCAATTTACGTTTAGTCCAATTCTAAATGACTTACGTAATGAATACTAAACAGCAACTTTTATTCATTATGGCAGATTATCAGCTAGGTTTATTTGTATTTCGAGATGACCTCAGGGTTGAAGACAACCTGGCGCTTTATGAGGCCGCGCAGCGTAGTGAAACACTCATCTGCTGCTTTTGTTTTAATCCGACGCAGAATAAGTATGGCCATTATGGCATTCCGGCCATGGGTAAGCATCGTTTTACCTTTTTGCAGCAGAGCTTAAAGCAACTGCGAACCGAGCTGGAAAAACGTGGACAAAAACTCATTGTTTTGGCCGGGACATTTGACCGCATTTTAACCGAACTCATTTCCGCACGTCAGGTGGATGCAGTATTCCTGAGCCAGCATCAGGGCTACTACGAACGGCTTCAATTGGGTTTGTTACAGCAACGGTTTCCGTTTCTGCCTTTTCATGAAACACCAAACAACACCTTGTTTTCGGAGCCGGAACTTCCTTTTGAGCTAGCGGACTTACCGGAAACCTTTTCTCAATTCAGGAAAAAGGTCGAGCCGTTGAGCCGTGACTTTTCGGTTCAGCCGATAAACGCATTGCCTCCATTACCGGAGAACATCAGTTATCCGGGGTTCAAGGCTGAAACTCTGAATGAATTGGCGTCAGATGACTTTGAAGGTGGAGAAAGAGCCGCCTTAACGCATTTAACAAGCTACTTTTCTGGTGAGTCTGCCGGTACTTATAAACAAACACGAAATGCCTTAGACGACTTTTCGAGCTCGACCAAGTTTTCGCCCTGGCTTGCGCAGGGCTGCCTTTCCGTCCGGCAAATTATGGCAGCGTTAAGAGAGTACGAAGCGCGGTTTGGCGAGAGTGAATCCAGCTACTGGATAAGTTTTGAGTTATTGTGGCGCGAGTATTTTTTCTGGTACGCACTGAAACATGGAAAACGCCTGTTCGCTTTTGCCGGCCTCTCCGGCAAGTCACCCAAAACCAGCTTTTATTCTGAAAGGTTTCAGAAGTGGTGCTCTGGCAACACGCCTTATCCTATAGTTAACGCCTGCATGAATCAGCTGAATGCCACCGGTTATATGTCGAACCGGGGGCGGCAGTTAGTTGCTAGTTGTTTTGTACACGAGCTGAGCCTGGACTGGCGCTACGGCGCTGCCTATTTTGAACAGCAGCTGATTGATTATGACGTTTCCTCCAACTGGGGCAACTGGCAGTATCTGGCGGGCGTGGGAGCCGACCCCAGAGGGCATCGTCAGTTTAATCTGGAAAAGCAGACGGAACGCTACGACCCGGACAATGAGTTTATTGAGCGTTGGGCCGGCGACCTGTCCGGGCAACCCATAGACAGCGTCGATGCCGCAGACTGGCCGGTGCGATGAGCATGAATCGCACCGCAGTAGTGTGGCTAAAGCGCGACTTGCGACTGTCCGATCACGATGCGTTAGCTGCTGCTCTGAAGCATCACGACTCGGTTTTGCTGTGGTACAACGTTGAGCCTATGTTGCTGGATGATCCGCATTACGACATGCGGCACTGGCGGTTTATCTGGCAAAGTCTTTGTGACATGAATGAGCAGCTAAAACCCTATGGTGTAAACTTGCATATTTCCTGCGGCGACACTTTAGAGCAGTTGCAGCGGATACAGAATAAATTTGGCAGCATGGAGCTGTATAGCTATCAGGAAATTGGGTTAATCAATACTTACCAGCGCGACAAACAGGTTGCCAAGTTTTGCCGTGAGCAAAATATAAACTGGCACGAGTCTCCCTACGGTGCGGTGATACGGGCGGCTCGGTCGCGTACGGGATGGCGTAAAAACTGGAACAGAGTGATGCGGCTTGAGCCTGAAACTCTGGATTTAACAAGAGTTATTGTCAGTCCTTTCGAAATTTACCATCCACCCGCAGAATGGCAGGAGCACGACCCGTTGTTCCAGAAGGGCGGAGAGCTGGAAGCACGGCAGACATTGTTATCGTTTTTTGAAGGCCGGGGGAAACGATACGGAGTGAATATTTCCAAACCGGGATTAAGCCGCGAGAGTTGCAGCCGACTTTCGGCGTACCTTGCCTGGGGTAACTTAAGTCTGCGGCAGGTGTACCAGTATTGCTTAACCTACTGGCAGACACCTGGCTGGAGAAAACCGTTGCGTGCGCTGGTTTCTCGCTTGCACTGGCATTGTCACTTTATTCAAAAGTTTGAAAGTGAGTTAACTCAGCAGTGTAAGCCTATCAACCGCGGTTATGAGACTTTGCCGTTTCGAAATGATGAATTAGTTACTCAGCATTTAGAGGCCTGGAAACAGGGTAAAACGGGCTACCCGCTGGTGGATGCCTGTATGCGTTGCCTGATTAAAACGGGTTACATTAACTTCAGAATGCGCGCTATGTTGGTGAGCTTTTTGTGTCATTATCTGGCAGTAGACTGGCGTCTGGGTGCCGATTATCTAGCGTCACTTTTCCTCGACTTTGAGCCGGGCATTCATTATCCGCAGTTTCAAATGCAGGCGGGCGTAACCGGCATTAATACCGTGCGCATATACAACCCGACAAAACAGGCTCTTGAACAGGATGCCGAGGGTACTTTTATACGAACTTGGCTGCCAGAGCTCGCCGAGCTGCCGAATGAGTTGCTAATAGAACCCTGGCAGTTGACACCCATGGAATCGGCGATGTTCGATATTCAGCTGGGCACCGATTATCCGTATCCGCTCGTCGACAAAGACGAATATCGTGGGACCATGAGTGAAAACCTTTGGAACTGGCGCAAGAGCTCTCTTGTTCAATTAGAAAATAAAAGAATACTGAGCCGGCACGTTGATCGTTCAGGTTAGAGAGCAAGTAAATTAAACGTCAAACAACGATAATTGAGCTGTGATGAAGAAAAACGTATGGTTTGGTGCAGGCACCTTAAGAATTGAAGATATTGTCCGACTTTCTCGATGTGAGGCAAAAGCAGAACTGAATTCAGAGCCTCTATTCCGGGAGAGGATTCAGGCTGGTGCGGACTTTCTCGATAAACTCCTGTTGGAAGATGGTGTTATTTATGGTGTGACGACCGGCTATGGAGACAGCTGTACAGTAGCTGTTCCCACCGATTTAGTTGATGAACTGCCGCTGCACCTTACGCGCTTTCACGGTTGTGGCCTGGGCGAGCATTTTGATAAAGCAACGGTGCGGGCCATTCTCGCGGTTCGTTTATGTTCTCTGGCGCAAGGGTACTCGGGAGTAAGCTGGGAGTTACTTGAGCGACTGACCCTTATGATAAATGAGGATATATTGCCTCTTATTCCTCAAGAAGGGAGCGTTGGCGCCAGCGGTGACTTAACGCCTTTATCCTATATTGCCAGTGCGCTTGTTGGTGAAAATAAAGTGCATTTTCGCGGGCAGGTCATTTCAAGTGCGGAAGCCTTTAACACCTTTGGGTTATCCCCTTATAAACTTAGACCCAAAGAAGCTCTGGCACTGATGAACGGCACGGCAGTTATGACGGCAGTTGCTTGTCTGAACTTTGACAAAGCGGATTACTTCAGTCGTCTGTCGAGTCGTATTACGTCTTTGGTGTGTTACGCGCTTGGCGGAAACGCTCAGCACTTTGACGAACATTTATTTCAGGTTAAGCCGCATGTGGGTCAACAACAGGTGGCTAAGTGGATACGCCATGATTTAGGTGAAATACCCACACAAAGAAATTCTGCGCGTTTGCAGGATCGGTACTCCATTCGCTGTTCTCCGCATATTGTAGGTGCATTAAAAGATGCTCTACCCTGGCTTAGGCAAACAATAGAAAATGAACTGAACAGCGCAAATGACAACCCTATTATTGACGCCGAGCGAGAACAGGTTCTGCACGGTGGTCATTTCTATGGTGGCCATATTGCTATGGCGATGGACACGCTAAAAACCCAAGTGGCTAATCTGGCCGATTTACATGACAGGCAAATGGCGCTGTTGATGGATCAGAAAGTAAATAACGGTTTACCGGCAAACTTATCTGCAGCCGATTCCTCAAGAGCTGCTATTAATCATGGGTTTAAAGCGGTTCAAATTGGCTGTTCTGCATGGACTGCTGAAGCACTAAAGCTGACTATGCCTGCCAGCGTTTTTTCCCGCTCTACTGAGTGTCACAATCAGGATAAGGTGAGCATGGGAACCATTGCGGCCCGGGACTGTGTGAGAGTTTTGGAGTTAACTGGACAAGTTGCTATCGCGACTCTTCTGGCCTCGTGCCAGGGGGTTCGGCTGAGGCAAAGAGTAAAGGGTACTTCGGAATCCTTATCTGTAGACGTGGAATACATGCTAAACGACATTGAAAAAGAATTTGCGCCGATAAAAGAAGACCGTGCGCTTGAAGGAGAGCTTCGTTTCTGGCTGGAGCAATTAGCTGAAAAACGCTGGTGTTTGTACACATCTTGATACTTATTTGTGCTACTTTCTAACAGGAGATTTTGCTAAATTAACGTGCTGCCTATAAGAACTTGCTACAAAAAGTTGATAAGGATAATAACAATGAAATATCTACTGGGAGCAGTTGCAGTCAGTTTGCTGACAGCCTGTTCACAAAATGCTGAAACAGAACAAGAGGCGAATACGCAATCTATGTCGTATCCGGAAACGCGTAAAGGCGATGTGGTTGATACCTACTTTGGTACCGAAGTAGCGGACCCGTATCGCTGGTTAGAAGATGACCGTAGCGAAGAGACCGAAAACTGGGTTAAAGCTCAGAATGAAGTGACTTTCGCACACTTAGAGTCTATTCCATATCGCGAGACGATAGAAAAGCGTCTGACCGAGTTGTGGAACTACGAGAAAATCAGCGCGCCGTTTAAAGAGGGCGATTACACCTATTTCTACAAAAACGACGGCTTGCAAAACCAGTATGTGGTGTACCGCCAGAAAGGTGACGAAGATCCGGAAGTATTCCTGGATCCGAACACCTTTAGTGAAGACGGAACAACCTCGCTGGCGCAGCTAACCTTTTCTGACGACGGTTCGTTAGCGGCATATTCAATTTCTGAGGGCGGCAGTGACTGGCGTAAAATTCGGGTTATTGACGCCGAAACCAAAGAACAGCTGGAAGAGCCGTTAGTGGATGTGAAGTTCAGCGGTATTTCCTGGGTAGACAATGAAGGTTTCTACTACTCCAGTTATGATAAGCCAGAAGGCAGTGAGCTTTCTGCAAAGACCGACCAGCACAAGCTGTATTACCACGAGCTGGGTACAGACCAGTCTGATGACAAACTGGTGTTTGGTGGAACGGATGCTGAGAAGCACCGTTACGTTGGCGGCTACGTTACCGATGACGACCGTTACCTGATGATTTCGGCGGCAAACTCCACCTCTGGCAATAAGCTCTTTATTAAAGATCTTACAGAAGAAGACAGTAAGCTGGTCACCGTTCTGGATCATACCGGTTCGGATACTCGTGTATTAGATAACGATGGTTCAAAGCTTTACCTTGTGACTAACCTTGATGCGCCAAACCAGCGTGTTGTGACTGTTGACGCGAGTAATCCAGCGCCGGAAAACTGGGAAGACTTTATCCCAGAAACGGAAAACGTGCTAAGCGTCTCAACCGGTGCGGGCTATATCTTTGCCGAGTACATGGTGGATGCTGTGGCTCAGGTGAAGCAATACGCCTATAACGGCGATATGGTGCGTGAAGTTCAGCTTCCGGGTGTGGGCAGTATTGGTGGCTTCTCAGGTAAGAAAGAAGCGGATGAGTTGTACTACACCTTTACCAACTACAGCACACCGTCAACGATTTATAAGTTTGACCCGGACCAGGGCGGTTCAGAAGTTTATGCTGAGTCTGGTGCCGATTTTGACCCAGCAAACTATGAATCAAAGCAGGTGTTTTATACGTCTAAAGACGGCACCGAAGTGCCTATGATCATTACCTACAAAAAGGGCACTAAGCTGGATGGCTCCAACCCGACAATTTTGTATGGTTATGGTGGCTTTAATATCAGCCTGACGCCTTCGTTCAGTATTGCTAACGCAGCCTGGTTAGAAATGGGCGGTGTTTACGCCGTTGCTAACTTACGCGGTGGCGGTGAATACGGCAAAGACTGGCATAAAGCTGGTACGAAAATGCAGAAACAGAATGTGTTTGACGACTTTATTGCCGCAGCTGAATACCTGATTGATGAGAAGTATACGTCATCTGATCATCTGGCTGTTCGTGGTGGTTCTAACGGCGGCTTGCTAGTTGGCGCAGTCATGACTCAGCGTCCTGAACTCTTTGCAGTTGCTTTGCCTGCAGTCGGTGTTCTGGACATGCTTCGCTATCATACTTTCACCGCTGGAGCAGGCTGGGCGTACGACTACGGTACTGCCGACGACAGTAAAGAAATGTTTGAATACTTAATTGGTTACTCGCCTGTCCATAACGTGGAAGAAGGCGTGGCTTATCCGGCAACGCTAATCACTACGGGTGACCATGATGATCGCGTGGTTCCTGCGCACTCATTTAAGTTTGCGGCGGAGCTTCAGGACAAAGCGGGCGGTGAAAACCCTCAGCTTATCCGTATTGAAACCAATGCTGGACACGGTGCTGGCACACCGGTTTCAAAAACCATTGAGCAGTATTCCGATATCTTCGGTTTTACTTTGTATCACATGGGGTTTGAAGAGCTTCCTGAGTAACTACTGACCAGTAAAGGCTTCGCCGTTTATGGCGAAGCCTTTGCATCATTCTTTCGATATTTTTCTCGTTTCCCGTTAATCTCTTTGCCCTCCCATTCTCGTACTATGAGGATTCAATAATGAACAATGATTTAAATATTATGTGGGTAGTTGCCGCTGTAGTTGTTTTACTCTTACTGATAGCTTCGGTACGCATTGTGCCGCAGCAGAACGTGTACTTGGTGGAACTGTTCGGGCGTTATCGGCGTATGTTGACGCCGGGGCTTAACTTTATTATCCCGCTTATTGAGCAGGTTGCTCACAAACAGTCAATGAGAACGCGGCAGTTGGATGTCGATGTTGAGACCAAAACAAACGATAACGTGTTTGTTATTGTCCGGGTGTCAGTACAGTATCGCGTGAGCAATGAAACCTCGGTTTATAATGCGTTTTATCAGCTTGAAAATCCTGAGTGGCAAATGCAGTCTTATGTGTTTGATACGGTACGTGCGCAAATTCCTAAGCAGAATCTGGACGCAGTATTCGACAACAAAGACTCTATTTCTAAAGATGTAAAAGAGCAGTTGCGCGATACCATGGAAGAATATGGTTTTGAGATTATTGCGTCGCTGGTGACAGACATTGACCCGGACCAGTCGGTTAAAGATTCAATGAACCAAATTAACGCCGCAGAAAGAGAGCGTCGTGCAGCAGAACATAAGGCGGAAGCTGAAAAAATTATGCTGGTGAAGCAGGCTGAAGCCGACAAAGAATCGAAAATTTTGCAGGGTCAGGGTATTGCCGGTCAGCGTTTAGCGATAGCTGAAGGTTTGCGGGATTCTATTGCCATGGTTACCGATCAGGCTAATGACATAACGTCTAAAGATGTCATCGATTTGCTGAAATTCACTAACTATGTCGATGTATTGGGTTCTTTCGATACCGCTGCCAGTAAAGTGATTATGTTGCCGCAACCAACGGGTCAGCTGGATTCTTTATCCTCGGATATTTTAAGCGCAATGGAAGCGGCCAAAGACAGTAAAAAAGATGGCTGAAACCTTTCCGCTGTTGGCGGCTCAACCAATCTACGATAATACCAATCGATTTTATGCGGTTGAGCTGCTGTTTAATACCATTTAAGCCTGGCTGTTGTGTTTTGCCAGTTGCTGAATTCTTCCAACAATAGCACGTAAGCCGTTTCCGCGAGTCGGTGTAATGTGGTTTTCTAAGTCCAGCTGAGCAAAGTAGTTGTCGATATCAAAAGCAAGAATTTGTTCCGGAGTTTTGTCGTGGTAAGCCGCCATCACTAAGGTCAGCAACCCCTGAACAATGACTGCGTCGCTATCAACGTGCAACAACAGCTTGCCGTCCTTTTCTTCACTAATAAGCCAGACATTACTTTGGCAGCCGCGCACCAGATACTCATCTTTATGCTGGCTTTCCGGTAGACCGGGCAATGCTTTACCTAAATCAATGATGTACTGGTAACGTTGCTCCCAGTCATCTAAAAACTCTAAGTCATCAATGATTTCATCTGTACTGGGTAAATTCATGCTGACCAATAACCTTCACTTATAAGTTAAAAGAACGACTCATGTTAAAAGAAAACACCGGCTTCAAGCTGAGCTTCTTCGCTCATCATGTCGCGTGACCAGGGTGGGTCAAAAACGAGTTCAACATTCACATTTTTAACGTGCGGTACCAGAGAAACCCGATACTCAACATCACCCACTAATACCGGACCCATACCACAGCCTGGTGCGGTTAAGGTCATATCAATAGTAACGGTGCCGGAATCTTTATCAACCGCGACTTTGTAGATAAGCCCCAGCGAAACTAAGTTAATCGGAATTTCCGGGTCATAAATGGTCTCTAACGCTTCCCAGACCTGATCTTCTGAAACTTTTCCGTTTGCTGGTGGTTCAAAGTCGAGCTTTTCTGGCTTACGGCCAATCGCATCCGCATCCGTGCCGTCTATGCGCAGCATGTTACCCTGAAAGGTAACCGTATAGTTACCGCCTAAATCCTGAGTAATAGTAACAAACTCACCTTTAGGAATAACTTTAGGCTCACCCGTTGGCACGCGACGCGCTTTAACTTCACGGGTGGTGGACACCATTTTCTGCTGCATAATTTAAACTTCCGTTACTGCACGTTGAAGCTTTCGCCGCAACCACACTCATTAACAACATTCGGGTTGTTGAATTTAACCACGCCGTTAATGCCTTCTTTTACGTAATCAATTTCGGTGTTACGCACCAGTTCCAGCGCATTAGAGGCAATAGCGACTTTGATGTTGTCGTTAATATCGACCACTTCATCGCCGTCTTCCATCGCATCGACAGAATCAAGTACATAGGCATAGCCCGTACAGCCACTTTGCTTAGTCGACAGGCGAATCAGCTTGCCCGGTTCATCTTTTAAGCGTGACTCAAAGTAACGTACAGCGTTTTCTGTCATCGAAATTAACGAAGACGATGGTACAAATGTTTCTACAGACATGAGTCTCCTCCTGCCATTAGGCTAGCATTAAACGAGCTTTGTTGATGCCTTCAAACAGCTTATCAACCTCGTCTAATGTATTATAAATGGTAAATGACGCGCGCGCAGTACCTGGTACATTCAGGCGTTTCATTAGCGGTTGAGCGCAGTGGTCACCAGTACGAATGGCTATGCCTTGCTTGTCCAGCAAGAAGCCAATATCAGCCGGGTGTGCGCCATCTAAAATAAAGCTTAGCACGCCAATTTTGTTGTCGGCGTGGCCAACAATGGTTAAGCCATCGGTTTGCTCTGCCAGCTCGGTTGCGCGTGCCAGTAAGGCGGTTTCGTGAGCTAGAATGTCGGCTTTATTAAATTGCTGTAACCAGTTTATAGCTGCCGCCAGACCAATGGCACCAGCGATATTTGGCGTACCGGCTTCCAGTCGGTTTGGTAATTCACCCCAGGTGGCGTCCTGGTAACTGACTGTCGCTATCATTTCGCCACCGACTAACCATATAGGCCAGTCTTTTAAAACCTCGTAACAACCCCAGAGCACGCCAATGCCGGTTGGTCCGAACAGCTTATGACCGGAAAACGCGTAAAAATCACAGCCTATGTCCTGCACATCGATAGCGCCGTGCGCCACGCCTTGTGCGCCATCAATCATAACCAGAGCGTCTTTGGCCTTGGCGGCAGCGGTGAGTTCTTTAATTGGGTTAATGGTACCCAGCGCATTTGAAATGTGGGGCATTGAAACGAAAGCAGTGTTCTCACTCAGCAGAGCGTGAAACTGCTCGGTATTGAGTGAGCCGTCTTCATTAATGGGTACGACTTTTAACGTGGCGCCAGAACGCTTACACGCCTGTTGCCAGGTGACCAGGTTCGCATGGTGTTCCATTTCGGTCACCAGTACTTCCTCGCCAGCTTTTAAGCGCTGAGCAACACCATTAGCGACCAGGTTAATACCTTCGGTGGTGCCGCTGGTCCAGATGACCTCTTCCTGACGATTTGCATGTATGTAGTCAGCTACGGTTTTACGTGCCGCTTCGTAGCGACGGGTGGCTTCATCAGAAAGATAATGAGCCCCGCGATGAACATTGGCGTTGCACTGAGTATAGTAATCCGTCAGCGCGTCGATGACCGCTTGTGGCTTTTGCGTGGTGGCAGCGTTATCCAGATAAACCAGTGGTTTACCGTTTACCTGCCGTTGCAGTATCGGAAACTGCTCACGAATTTGTGCAACGTTCAGGCTCATTGCTTCTCCATCATACTTTCAAAGCGGGTTTTCAAAATAGGCTGCAACCAGTCGGCCAGGGCTTTATTTGGCATCTGGAACACCATTTCCTGTACGAAGCCAAAGTTGAGCATAACCAGCGCTTGTTGTCTGTCGATGCCACGCGTCAGCATGTAATACAACGCTTCTTCATCAATTTCAGCAACCGTTGCACCGTGCGCACACTGTACATCGTCTGCGTAAATCTCCAGCTCGGGCTTAGTATTAATTTGCGCACCACGAGTCAGCAGCAGGTTACGATTATTCAGTTCGGCCAGAGTTTTCTGTGCATGACGATGAATATGAATACGACCATTAAATACCGCCTTCGCCCGGTCACCGATAATGCCGCGGGCGTTCTCTTCGGTCGTGCCGTTGGGTGAGGCATGCTCAATGGTGCTGTGCAGATCGAAGTGCTGACGGGGTGCCAGTAAATACACGTTATTAAACTTGGCAAAGGCGTGCTCGCCCGCATGTTCAATATCAACGTCCAGACGCGTTAACTGACTGCCGTAGCCAATTAAGGTGCTATTCAGTTTAGCGTGATCGTGCAGTTTAAAGTGGCTGCCGCCAATGTGAATCGCTTCGCCTTCGTGCAGGGCAAAACGGTAATGCTCTAAACGCGCTTTTTCGGCTATGTCATATTCAGCAAAGACGGTATTCAGGCTGTTACCTGAGCCGCTGCCGTGCTCAATAATGGTTGCCTGCGCATTTTCACCAACACGTACCAGCGTACGCTGATGAGACTCAATACCGGCAGATGCAAAATTAACTATGCGAATGGGCTGTTCAACTTTAGTGTTAGCTGCAATGTCGATAACAACGCCTTGCTGCGCCAATACGTCGTTCACCAGACCAAACAAATGACGACTGGGTTTTACTTGCGCAAAAATAGCTTCAGCGGGTTCGCTGGGTGCTGAAAGTTCACTAATAGTGATACCTTCAGGTAACTTAAGCTTGCTGATGTCGGTACTAAGCTGACCGTCGACAAACACCAAATCCAGACTGTTTAAGCCTTCAATGACTGGTGCTTCGGCAGTCGCGCTACCGGTGCCGGATTTCAGCTCTAAATCAGCAACCGGATGCAACGACGTATAACGCCAGGCTTCGGTGCGGCGTGTCGGCCATTGCTGTTGCTTTAACGTGTCCAAGGCTTGTGCCCGGACCGGAGATAGCCAATCGTCAACGGTCGAGGCACGCTCTAAAACGTGGTTTAACCATTGACTCATGCATCTGCTCCTTCTGCTTCAGCTAACCAGGCATAACCTGATGCTTCGACTTCTTTAGCCAGTTCAGGACCGCCACTTTTCACTATTTTGCCTTTAGACAAAATGTGAACATAGTCAGGCTCAATGTAGTCCAGCAAACGTTGGTAGTGGGTGACCACAATAAAGCTGCGCTTGCCGTCGCGCTGGCTGTTAACACCCTTTGCGACCACTTGCAGTGCATCGACATCAAGCCCGGAATCTGACTCATCCAGAATCGCAATTTTTGGCTCCAGCATGATCATCTGCATAATTTCGTTACGCTTTTTCTCACCACCGGAAAAGCCTTCATTGACGCCACGCTTTAAGAAGTCGAGCGGTAACTCAACTTGCTTACAGGCTTCTTTGGCTTTTTTCAGGAATTCAGCTGAGCTCAAAGCGCTTTCGCCATGAGCTTCACGCATGGCATTTACAGATTCCTTCATAAATTCCATGTTGCTGACGCCGGGAATTTCAACAGGGTACTGAAAAGCCAGAAATATACCGGCCTGGGCACGCTCTTCCACTTCCATGTCCAGTAAGTCTTTACCGTCCATTTCTACGCTGCCGCTTTCTACTTCGTAGCCATCGCGGCCGGATAAAACGTAACCTAAAGTACTTTTACCGGCACCGTTAGGACCCATAATAGCGTGTACTTCGCCGGGTTTTATTTCCAGATTCAGGCCTTTCAAAATTGTTGTTTCTTCCACACGTGCGTGCAGGTCTTTAATCGATAGCATGTTTTACCCCACTGAACCTTCAAGACTGATTTCAAGCAACTTACCGGCTTCCACCGCAAACTCCATTGGTAGTTCGCGGAATACCTCTTTACAGAAGCCATTTACAATCATTGAGACTGCTTTTTCAGGGTCCAGGCCTCGTTGCCGACATAAGAATAATTGATCGTCACTCACCTTAGAGGTGGTGGCTTCGTGTTCAACAATCGCGGTTGGATTGCTGCTTTCAATATACGGGAATGTGTGTGCGCCGCACTGGTCGCCAATAAGCAGCGAATCACATTCGGTAAAGTTACGCGCGCCCTCGGCACCTGGGCCCATACGAACCAGACCTCGGTAAGCGTTATTACTGCGACCGGCGGAAATACCTTTGGAAATGATGGTCGACTTGGTGTTCTTACCTAAATGGATCATTTTGGTGCCGGTATCGGCTTGTTGTCTGCCGCGGGTTAACGCAACTGAGTAGAATTCCCCAACGCTGTTATCGCCTTTAAGAATACAGCTTGGATACTTCCAGGTAACGGCAGAGCCTGTCTCTACCTGAGTCCAGGAGATCTTCGCGTTTTTCTCGCACAGGCCGCGTTTAGTGACAAAGTTATAGATACCGCCTTTGCCGTTTTCATCACCCGGATACCAGTTTTGCACCGTAGAGTATTTGATCTCCGCGTTATCCAGTGCAACCAACTCAACTACGGCCGCGTGTAATTGGTTTTCGTCACGTTGTGGTGCGGTACAACCTTCCAGATAACTAACGTGACTGCCTTCTTCGGCGACAATTAAGGTACGCTCAAACTGACCGGTATTCTGTTCGTTTATGCGGAAGTAAGTTGATAGTTCCATAGGGCAGCGAACGCCTTTTGGAATATAAACAAACGAGCCATCGGTGAATACGGCACTGTTCAGCGCAGCAAAGAAGTTATCGCCACGGGGAACCACGGTACCTAAGTACTTTTTAACTAATTCAGGGTACTTGTGAAGGGCTTCAGAGATAGGGCAGAAGATAACGCCTGCTTCTTCCAGCTTCTCGCGGAATGTTGTGACCACGGATACTGAATCGAAGACCGCATCAACAGCTACGCCCGCCAGCATTTCCTGCTCATGCAGAGGAATACCCAGCTTTTCGTATGTGCGTAGCAGTTCCGGATCAACCTCGTCTAACGACTTAGGCTTGTCTTTCATACTCTTAGGTGCTGAGTAGTATGAAATTGACTGGTAATCTACCTTAG
This sequence comes from Idiomarina sp. ST20R2A10, assembly GCF_051842345.1. Classification (NCBI taxonomy): domain Bacteria; kingdom Pseudomonadati; phylum Pseudomonadota; class Gammaproteobacteria; order Alteromonadales; family Idiomarinaceae; genus Idiomarina; species Idiomarina sp. ST20R2A10. Next base: position 99,011 of record NZ_JBNIEY010000003.1, read on the forward strand.
GATAATCGACGTGTGCCCAGTCAGGCTCTTCCATTTTTAACCAGGTGCGATAAGCCTTCAGACGCCATTCCAGCATCCATTCAGGCTCACCCTTAATGGCGGACAGACGGGCAATGACGTCCTCGTCCAAACCAATTGGGAAAGTTTCTGACTCTATTTCTGAAATGAAGCCTGCGTCGTATTTACGCGCAAGCGCCTGATCAATCTGTTCACTCATGATTTACCCACTCTAAAAGCTGCGGATGGGAGTTTCGCCCGTTACTGGCCGACAGTATAAAATACCTGACTAAAACACTCAACTTTATCTGCTGACCAACATTATACGGGATCACAGCCTTTTTGTCGCTTATTTCGCCGGGTGAGGTAAGCCTGTTGCTCTTTATTTTAAATGCTATAAGGTAAATTAGAATGGTTGTTATGTTTTGTTGCATGTTCTAAGGTGCCATGTCTTTTAGTACAAAATTTAATCATATATTGTAAAGAGCCACATCAATCGTTGTAAAAATGTAATATGAGAAGAATATAAGAAGAAAAGTACAGTAATAAAATAAGCTTTTAGGTTTAGGGAGGGCTGTTATGGGACGTTATACGCGGTTAGCTTTAATCGAACACCAAAAACGTACGCAGAACTTAGGGTTGCTGGCAGGATCCTTAGAGATATCAGTCGTCCATCGTGCATTTTCTCAACTTGTTGATCGTTCGCCAGAGCCGGAAACCATGGTGGCTTATTCGCTGGGATCGGAGCAGTTATCTCGTTCCCACATTACCAGTGAAATTGCTGCATTAACCAAAACTTATCCGTTGTTTTTAGTTAATGCGAGAAAAGACGATGTTCGTCCTATTCAGGCTCTGAACCTTGGTGCCCGAGGTATCATCTATGAAAACGACCATTTAGATCGGGTACTGACCGCGATAAAAGTGATTAGCCAGGGGGAGCTTTATTATCCGCGTTCATTGCTTTCAGATAAAATTGAAGAAATGATGCTGCGGCGACAAGCGGATGACTCTTTTACTACTGTGTCTCAAATTAATTCCCTTACGCCACAAGAGTTAAAAATTATAGAGTTGGTTGCTACCGGAGCTCGCAATAAAGAAATTGCTGAGCACTTAAACATCAGTGCCCATACGGTGAAAACACACTTGTCTTCCATTTTTCGAAAGACCGGGGCGCGTAACCGGGTCGAATTACTAAAGTGGTCCAGTTACGCGACATCCGTTTAACTCTGGTTAGCTCTCTGCACGCCAGTACCCCATGTCCAGGCCTTTTTCTATTAACTCTACCAGCGCTCGTTCCATCGCTTGTTTTACTGACAATTGAACCGGTTCGTTGGTTGAATAACCGCCTTCGAATTCGGCCAGACGGTTGAGAGATACATAGCGAAACAGACCCGCCCGGAGCTCCTGTGAGAACACTTTTTTACTTGCCGATACCGATACCAGTACCTGCCCGCTGTAAACGTCTACTGCTCGTAAATAGACGGATACCTGGTCTTCCCGGTAGAGCTCTGATGCACCAATACCAAAATATTCTGCGCCGATGCCGCCAGTGCTGACATTGGTATCGTAGCTTATAATACCGCCTTCCAGCAGCAACCTGGCCTCACTTAACGGGGGCAGCTCTTTATTTTTACTGGAGTTATGTATCTTTCGTTCGGTTAACAAGTTTTGCAGGTTTTCACGCTCCATAGGTAAGAACCAACCTGACTCCAGTAACATTTGAGTGAGCATAGAGGTTGCTCCCTGAGTTACTGCGGTAGAAAAGCTGGAAACATTAGCCTGTGGTTTATACTGCCCAGTTTGGTCCCTAAAGGCATAAACCGATACCGGAATACGGGTCTGGGGTAATGGGCTTTGCTTCAAAGTTGTCATTGTTGAGCTGGGCGCGTCAATTTCAGCGGGCTTTACATTGATGTCCGTTGGCTTGGGCATTAACGCGCAGCCGCTCATAACAAGTGACGCTAAAATGAGGAAAATTTTACGCATGATTATTCTCCTCACTTATATTGAAGGCATGGTGATAACAGTCTGTTCACCGCTGCCGTTATGAGTGATGTAGACAATAACGCTACCGTCTGGCTGACCAACAACTTCAACCGTGTACTCACCTGTGTCATACAGGCCTTCAACAATTTCGCCATCCGCAATACGGCGGGTAAGTGAATTGATGATATTACGCTCTAACGCTTCGCGGAAACGGTCAACAAAAGAGCGGGCGGAATCAGGTGCTGAATGAGCATTCTGACTTTGTGCTTTTTGTAATAAAAAACTCCCGTTCATTGGGTTTCCACCAAAGCTCGGGTTAATAGGTTGATAGACAATTTCAGTTGCTGCGGCATTTACTGCCACAAGCAAACAACCAATGAAGAGCCAACGTAATTTCATAATCTGCGCCTTTAAAAATTATTATCTTGTGGCGTATCAAATACAGAGTCCGCTTTTACTCGCGCGACTTCGTTAATACTGATCAAAATGGCTTTCTCGGCCATTTTCTTGACATCGTTTTGCCGTCTTCCGAAGTAAGTCTGGAATATCTTGGTTTGCTCCATCTCCACCCACAAATAGGTGCCAGCCTGGGGGTAGACCTGCTCGTGAATAACAACGGTAATACCGTTGGTTGAGGGAATGTCACGCCAATAGCTGGTGTAGTAGAAGAAGAAGTCTTTACCGAAACGTGAAATGGTTCGGTCCAGCACCATGCCGCCAAGCTCTATTTCGTCAGCCTGACTAACCGGAGTAAACAGCAGAACGATTAGAATGAGTTTCTTTAGCATAAGGACTAAGAAAGCGGCCGCACAAAGTGGCGCAGCCGCTAACCTTACTTCTTAGTATTGAACAACAGTAGCGACGTTGTAGTCGCCTTGCTGATACACACTCATAGTGTTGCTGTCACTGGCCTGACCGCCGGTAACAACGTTGTAGTCACCTACTTGCTGAATATCGACGCTGCCATTACTGCCGCCAACAATGAACGAGCCGTCATCTCCGGCGATAACGTTGCTGTTACCTTCTTGATAGAAGCTGATTAGGTTCTCATCGCCACCAATAATGGTATCGATTAAGTTAATATCGCCTTGTTGTTCAGAACCTAACGTGTTGCCTGAGGTAGTGCCTGCGTCGTAAGAGTAAGCCAGGGTTACGTTACCGTCACCAACCTGGTTGGACATGACATCGTTGTCGTCGCCCACAAACACAACTTCGGCTGTGTTTGCATCACCGCGCTGACGGCTTTGGATATCGTTAGAAACGCCCTGTACAGCCACTCCGTTAAAGTTGTCATCACCACGGCTGCTGACCATAATGTCATTTTGCTCACCGTAAGACTCACCGACAGCAGTGTTGTTATCGCCTGTTTGCTCAAGCTCAACATTATGCATGTCGCCTTCGGTTGCAAACACTGCGTAGTTATTGTCTCCGCGTTGGTATGCATCAATTAGGTTGTCGTTACCAATCATGCCATTCGCAGCTTCAACAACGTTTGAGCTACCTTGCTGCTGAACAACAATAAAGTTGGCTTCGCCCTGAATAGGCTGAATCAGGAATTCGTTTGCTGAACCGTCCTGAAATACATCAACAAAGTTTTCGTTACCCTGTAGGTCTTCGGCAATGAAAATGTTAGATGAACCATATTGTTGAGCATAAACCTCGTTATCATCACCTTCCGCACCAACAACGCCTGCAACGTTACCGTCACCTTCTTGTGATGCTTCAAAGGTATTGCGGTCACCGGTCGCATTGAAATAGCCTGACTCATTCAGTGAGCCAGACTGTTCACTCAAGAACAGGTTGTCACTGCCTGAAATCTGGAAGTTGCTCCAGTTGGAATCGCCAGACTGGTAAATTTCTGCTGTATTATAGTCTCCGCTGAGATCAATGGCGGCCTCGTTCGCATCACCTGACTGCTCAGCAACTGCGGTGTTGCCGTCGCCCTGAAGGAAAATGCTGGCAGAGTTCAAACTGCCTTCCTGATAAGCTGATAACCAGTTGTCATCACCAACGACATCGGCATTGAAAACGTTCCAGAGTCCAGACTGCTCACCTTCGACCAGGTTAAAATCGCCGGTAACATAGGCATAAGCTTCCTGCCAGTCGTCAAACTGCAGCAGTGATGTAACGTTATCGTCACCGTATTGGTCGGCATAGGCCCAGTGTGCGGCTCCGGCCTGTTCAACATAGACTTCGTTACCAACTTCAACGGCACCAGCCGATTCTTGATTAATAACGGCAATGTGGTTTTCGGCAACTGCACTACCCGCAAAGGCAATGCCTAAAGCAAGAGCGATAGCACTTTTCTTTATAAGTATTTTCGACATGATTGTTCTCCGTAATTGTTGTAATCAAAACTGCGTGATGGACATTTCAGCTGCAGAGCCTGATTGTTGGATAGTAATAGCATTGTCGCTACCCAGCTGTTGTAGCTGAATAAGGTTGCTATTTCCCAACTGCAGGATGGTTGCTGAATTACCGCGTCCTGATTGTTCTGCAGTGACAGAATTATTGAACCCTTGCTGTTCCAGGCTAAGAGTGTTTTCAAAGCCAGACTGAACCAAATACGCGTAATTTTGCTCGCCCGACTGGATAACTGAAGTGAGGTTATAAGATCCGAGTTGAGCAATTTCTGCATGGTTTGCAAGGGCCTGCCGCTCCAGTAACCCTGCTAATGCAACAGGAATGTCTTTTGCCACTCCGGGGAGTGAGACAAAAAGCAAAACCAATGCTGCTAAAAGTTGTTTTTTGTAAATCAAAGCGGAACACCTTTTGTTAATAATTCCGCTAACAAGAATAAGTGGTTCAGAGGCCTGAACAATCGTATGAAAGGGGTATTTTATATGACTAGTTCGTGATGTTTTTGAATTAAAATATCATTATATTTCAAATGCTTGATTTGTTAATTCTGCTTCTCTGCACCAAACGGCCTAGTCCTTTATTCGTATTTATGATCAGATTTCGTAAAGCTATATCTTTCGAGATACCTTTACGTCAAAAATATGCTAGTTATTTTGTAGTGCTTAAGTTTTAGGCACGACGATAACTCATAAAACAACAAGACAGAGGAAGCAAAATGGCTAATATTAAAAAGTTAGTCGTTGGTATTTCTATGGTGTTAGTCGCGGGTTCAGCTGCAGCGGCAACCGATAAGAAAGCTGATGATGATTCACTGCTGGTTATGTTTAAGCAGTCAGTGACGAAAGAGCAACGACAAGATTTGATTCAAAATGCAGGTGGCAGTTTACGCGCACTTGATGACAGCGGTCGTGATATAGCAATGCGTCATATTGCTGATGGCAGAATTGCGAAAGTTAAGGTGCGCAATGCGAAACAGCGCGATGCGTTAATAAAGCGTCTGTCTCAACACCCCCTGGTTGAGGTTGCTGAGCCTAACTACATTATTAATATTAAAGACTCAAAAGAGCCCGGATTTAATATACTTGCGACTCCAGATGATCCTGGTTTCGGTGATATGTGGGCGCTGGAGAACACCGGGCAGAGCGGCGGTACGCCGGGTGTGGATATTGATGCGCGGCCAGCCTGGGATATTACGACTGGCGACAGTAATATTGTTATCGGTGTCATCGACAGCGGTGTTGACTATACGCACCCGGATTTAGCCGGAAATATGTGGGTTAATCCCGGTGAAATCTGCGACAACGGCGAAGATGACGATGGCAACGGTGTTGTCGATGATTGCTATGGTTACTCGGCTATAACATCCAGCGGTGATCCAATGGATGAAAACGGCCATGGCACGCACGTTGCCGGAACCATTGGTGCAACATCAAACAATGGCGTGGGCGTTACCGGGGTTAACTGGGATGTGCAAATTATAGGTTGTCAGTTCCTCGATGCCGATGGTTATGGTAGTACAGCTGGCGCTATCGAGTGTATTGATTATATGGCCAATTTAAAGGTTAACCATGGGGTAAATTTGGTTGCGACTAATAACTCCTGGGGTGGCGGTGCTTATTCAGAGTCGTTAAAAACAGCCATCAGCGACAGTATTGATCAGGGTATTATGTTTGTTTCAGCGGCAGGGAACGATGGCATCGATGCAGACGTTACGGCAAGTTACCCTGGTGGGTACGATCTTGACGGTATTGTGAATGTTGCTAATACAACGCGTACCGACAGTATGTCCGGAACGTCAACCTATGGTCTGGAGTCTGTTGATTTAGGTGCTCCGGGTACTGAAATTCTTTCCACTTACTTAAATGATGGCTATGCAACGGCGAGCGGAACATCAATGGCCAGTCCACATGTTGCAGGTGTTGCTGCATTAGTCTGGTCAATTGACCCAAGCCTGACAATTGCCGAAGTGAAGCAAATTCTTATGGATTCCGGTGAGAGTATTCCTGCGTTATCGGGTAAAACGGTCTCCGGAAAGCGCCTGAATGCATTAAGTGCTTTAGAGGCTGCCGACCCTGATCCTGCTTACCGGTTAACTTTGTCTCCGGGCAGACAGGAAATTGTCGCTGGTGACAGCACAACCTTTACTCTGGATGTTGGCAGTATTGCAGATTGGTCGGGTACCGTTGATTTAAGTGTTGCGGCTGAGCCTGAACTGGATGTTTCGCTGTCCTCAAGTCAGGCTGACGAAGGAGACAGTGTCGATGTACAGGTGAATACAACCGATGAGACACAATGGGGTGAGTACAGCATCACTGTCAGTGGCTCAGATGTTGAAACGGGCGAAATTACCCGTGAAGTGAGCTCGGCTGTGTATGTTCTGCCGCAAGGTTTGTCAGACTTCTATTATGAAGACGCAGCAAATACGGATATTCCGGATGATGACAATGAGGGTATTTCGCGAGTCATTAATGTGCCTGAAACGGGTGTTGTTTTTGGTGCGGATGTGAGTGTTGATATTACTCATACCTGGCAGGGCGACCTGATTGTCAGCTTAACCTCGCCTGAAGGTACTGAGCATGTATTGCACGACCGTGCTGGTGGTAGTACTGAAGATTTAGTGCGCAGCTGGTCTGTTGATACCTTTAATGGTGAAGATATGACGGGTGACTGGACACTGACCGTTTCAGATAATGCCGGCGCTGATACAGGCACATTAAATCATTGGTCATTAACGTTAACGGCGGTGGAAGAAGATGATGGTTTGCCGGATGCGCCGGTTGCCAGCTTCGAAGCCAGTGTTGATGATTTAACCGTAACCTTTAGCAATACTTCGTCAGACAGTGACGGCGATATTGCCAGCTATTTCTGGGAGTTTGGTGACGGTAGCACATCGACTGAAGCTAACCCGGTTTACGCTTACTCTGAAGCCGGAATTTACGATGTAACATTAACGGTTACAGATGCAACTGAGCTGTCTGATAGCGTAACGCAGTCGGTTAATGTCAGCATAACGGACATTGAACTGAGTGTTTATCGTGCAACTCATTTGCGTAACGATACAACCTTAGTTGATTTACGCTGGAGCGGTGCTGCCGGAGATGTTGATCTTTACCGTGACGGTGAGTTTATCGAAACCCTGGATAATTCAGGTCGATACCGCGATCGCTTTAAGTCAGATGGTAGTGACGTAGTTTATGAACTGTGTGAAACCGGAACAGAAGCTTGTCAGTCAGCTACAGCCAGCTTCTAATGCTGAGTTGAGTTAGGCCAACAGTTGTAACGTATAAAGGGCACCAGTCGGTGCCCTTTTCTATGCTCAATTATACCTGGCGGTTAATTAAGGTTCATAGCGCGCTTCAAGATCGACGCCTGAGTATGCGCTGTAGGCAAAGACACCAATGTGCCAGTGACCTTCCTGAGGGTTGTCGATAGTGCAGACTTCTTCGTTTCCTGCATTATAAGGACGGCAGTCCCAGTTTGACTGAGTCGGCTGGCTGCCCTGACGCAGGTATAGATCCGCATCGCCGCTGCCACCAGTGATGGTTACTGTCAATGTAGACATGCCAGCCGGAACGTCCAGATAGAAGCGGTTCCACTCATTAGTGGACGCTGATAAGTCATCGACAGTGCCACCACCGCCAGATGAGCCGTCATCGCCACCATCATCGCCTCCATTATCACCGCCGTTTCCGCCGCCGGAAGCCAGTGCTACTGCCGCAGCGGCATCAACGATACCAGTACCGCAACCGTTGCAACTACCCGGGAAAGAGCGGGCTGAGTTACGCAGAATCTGCTCGATATCATCTGGTGTCGCTGCAGGATCAGCGGCTTTAATTAAAGCGGCCGCGCCTGCTACGTGAGGTGCTGCCATTGACGTGCCCTGGCTGTAGCCGTAGCTATCAGAGCCTGGTGTTGAAGTACCTGTGTTGTAAGTGGACAGCACACCGTTAGGGTCGTTAGCGCTTTGCATTGCACCGCCAGGTGCTGCAACGTCAACATTCGAACCATAATTTGAATAGTAAGCGCGATCGCCATTGCGGTCAGTAGAGGCTACGTTAACAACACCGTTACAGTTACCCGGATTGTAGTTGGTTGAGTTGTCGTTGCTGTTACCAGAAGCCACGACTACTGTAGCGCCGTTATTACGAGCGGTGTTGATTGCATTCTGGGTTGTGGTGGAGCAGGTACCGCTGCCGCCCAGACTCATGTTTAAGACATCGGCCGGGTTAGCATTAGGGCTTGTTCCCGGAACCGAACCGCCTGAGGCCCAGACAATACCGTCGGCAATATCGGCTGTGGTTCCGCCACAGCGACCAAGAACACGTACGGGTACAATTTTAGCGCCATAGGCAACGCCGGCGACACCGGTGGAGTTATTTGTTTCAGCGGCAATGGTTCCTGCAACGTGAGTACCATGCCAGCTCGAGTTTTGGTCCTGAGCCGGGTAGCCATTACCACAGGCTCCGGCACTGACCCAGTCGCCCGGATCTTGTGCGTCGCTGTCGCGGGCATCGCCGTCATTAGCGATAAAACTGTCTGAAATCATGTCGTAGCCGGGTAAAATATTGCCTACCAGGTCAGAGTGTGGGCGATAACCGGTATCGAGTACGGCCACAACAACGCCGCTGCCGTCGACTGAGTCCCACGCTGTTGGGACATTCAGTCCACCAACGCTTTCATAATAATGCCACTGATCGTCATAGTTAGGGTCGTTTGGTGTGGCAAAGTGGCGGAGGATTTTGTTTTCCTCTACAAATTCAACGTCGCTATCTGCTTTAAGTGACTGAAGGTATTCTTTTGTTTCTTCCGGGCTTAAGCGGCCTTGTGCTTTTACTACGAAATGTTGTTGTAGAGCCATTGAGCGCTCAAAAGCTATGCTTTTTCCGGTGCGCTTAGAAAGCACTGAGGTAAAGCCTCGCATTTGTTGGGCGACAGCCGCAGCATTTGACGATGGGTGCTCTGCCGATTGTTGTTGCATTTGCTGCACAACTTGAGAGCCATCCTTAAGCTTAACGATAAAGCTGGTTGCAGGTCCGTTTGACCGCTCTTTCAGCGATGGTGTTGCGCCATTATTGCCGTTATCAGATCCGTTCTGAGATAAGGTTTCAGCTGCTACGCTGGTGCCGGCTAACAAGCCTGACAGTGCGATAGCAATTAACGTCTTATGCTGTTTATTTTTTGTCATCATAAGATTCTCTTTGTTGTTTTTCTGTGAATTTAAAATTAGTGATAAACAGCATCACTAGATACGTAACGTTATGTTACATAAGTAGATTTTTTAGAGGATGGCTGAAAAGTAAACCATGCGAATAATGTGGGAATATAACTAATATTATATTTTTAGGGTTTTTGTTACCCCATGTTAACGTCTTGAAAGTCAGCGCTCACGCAAGTTGACGTCATTTTTAAAAATGACGAGTGATTTACACAACTTTACTTATATCGTTTTGTTATATTTTTATAGTAAAAATTAATTAACAGGAGCTGCATTTTTCTTCTGGCGCGTAAAAACGCGCTGATACGTCCGGGTGGGAGCGCTTTCTGCCTTTCATCACGTTTTCGCCAACGTTATGCAGCAAAGGGTTGCCCGGATCGCTGGTTGGCCCCTTAGCGTGTTTTGCTAAATGAGAAGGGAGTTTTAACACAGGAACCGAAGCATTAAGCTGAGCAGCCATGAAAAATGCCGATGAATAACGGGTAACCCCCGCTTTAGGGCTGGTAACACGATGGTTCGTCGCTTTTAAATAACCATTAGAAGCCAGCTCCAGTAATTCGCCAATGTTCACCACAAAGGCACCGGGACGCGGAGCCACCTTGTACCATTGTTGCTCGTACTCCACTTCCAGCCCGCTGTTTTCGTCCTGCAGAACCAGGGTGAGGTAGCCCGGGTCTTTATGCGCTCCAACACCCTGACCAGAGCCTTCTGGGCTACCGGGGTATTTAATAAGCTTAGTATGGCGGTAAGGGCCGTTGCTGATGGTTTCAGCCAATGCGTCAGCAGGTTGATCGAGACTTTCGCATAACGCCTCTAAAAGCTGCAGAGACACTTCGGTTAGCTTGTCCTGCCAGGACAACAACTGGGTTTTCATGGCAGGCAATTGCCGTGGCCACTGGTTCGGTCCTATGAGTTTTTGCCATTCATGGTCTATAGCGGACGCAGCCTGAGCAGGCAGTTCGTCCATGATATCAAATTGCTCACGACGGTCCGGCCGACCTGCCGTTAACTCCGAATAGTTTGCTGAATAGCCACGAAAATGCGGTGAATGAATCATTTGAACCTGTTTCTTTTCTGCATCACTGAGTGCAAAAAAGGTTTTAGCGGTGTCCAGTACCTTCACCTGTTCTGCCAGTGAAATACCGTGGTCTTCCAGGTAGAAGAAGCCAACATCACGCGCCGCTCTGCCAAGGTCAGCAATGAATTGCTGGCGGTCAGAGGCACTGAGATAAAGTTTTCGCATGGATAATACAGGTATCGGGCTTTGCATAATTGACTCAACAGTTTGTTTCTGCCGCTGAGTTTACGTTGCCATGCAGTACTAACTGAAGAATCAAAATCTTCTATGGTAGACAGCTTGGCTATATCAATAATCTGCAATTAAGCTGGCACTTATTTCTGCTAGTACTCGACCCGTAACAGCTGCCTGTGTAAAATCTTTGGGTCTTTAATTAACCAGTGAGAAATTCAGAATGGGTCGCGCCTATCAAAACCGAAAAGATTCAATTGCTAAAACGGCGAATGCAAAGAGCAAAGTCTATAGTCGTTATGGTCGTGAAATTTACGTTTGCGCCAAGCAAGGTGGTGGAGATCCTGATGGCAATCTCGCGCTCCGAGGCCTAATAGATCGGGCGAAAAAAGATCAGGTTCCTGCTCACGTTATCGAAAAAGCGATAGACAAAGCGCAGGGCGGAGCAGGAGAGGATTTTTCTCCGGCGCGTTACGAAGGCTATGGCCCCAGCAACTGTATGGTTATTGTAGAATGCTTAACCGATAACCCGAACCGCACCTTCGGCGATGTCCGTAACTGCTTTACCAAAAGTAAATCAAAAATTGGCGCTCAGGGCAGTGTTGCGCATTCATTTGATCACTGTGCGATTTTTGCCTTCAAGCACGACAATGAAGACGAAGTGCTGGAAGCCATGATGGAAGCTGATGTTGATGTTACCGACGTCGAATTCGAAGATGGTCTGGTTACCGTATTTGCGCCAAATACCGAGTACGCGGCAGCCCGTCAGGCCTTAACTCATGCGTTTCCTGATATTGATTTTGAAGCCGACGAAATTCAGTTTTTACCTCAAGTAACGACCAGTATAGCTGAAGATGATTTACCAATGTTTGAACGTTTGATGGATATGCTGAACGATTTGGATGACGTTCAAAACATTTACCATAATGCCGAACACTAGGTTGATGCAGATCAACTCGGTTATTCAGTAAACCTTATAAACTTCAGGGGTCTTCATTAACAAGGAGTTCCCCATGAAGCTTAAAGCATTATCGTGCGGTGTATTGTTAGGCTTGCTAAGCACTTCTGCATTAGCAAATGATTTTTCTATCAACGTTGGTGCCATCTCTGTCATGCCTGATGACAGCAGTAGTCACTTGAACGTTGTTGAGTCAGTAGCTGGTTTACCAGAGAACAGTACTGGCGCTGGTGTAAACACGAATACTCAGTTAGGTTTAACTTTTGATTATAAGTTAACTGAAAACTGGACGCTTGAACTGGTTGCAGCAACACCGTTCAGCCATGATATTACCGCAACAGGCTCGCTGGCGGGGCTGAAAATAGGTAAAACCAAGCACTTGCCACCAACCTTGCTGGCGCAATATCATTTCGATATCGACAGTGAAATGTTTAAACCTTTCGTCGGTATTGGTGTTAACTACACAGCTTTCTTTGATGAGCAAGTCGACCCACAGTTGCGCTCAACGTTAGGCGACCTAGGTGTTGTTACTGATAATGACGATGTCTCTTTAGCCCTGAAAAACAGCTGGGGCTATGCTCTGCAAGCGGGTGTAAATGTCGATCTGAGTGAAAACTGGGGTCTTCATTTCATGGTTAGCCGCATGGATATCGATACTACGGGTGATGTTCGTGTGAACGGTAATACCATTGAAAGTGTTGATGTTGATATCGACCCTTACGTTGCTATGGCCGGTGTTCGCTATAACTTCTAAAGCCTTTGCGCCGCTCGCCCCCGGGCGGCGCATTTTTAATGTGGCGAGCGTTTCGACAATTTGCGCTGTAACGTACGCCGATGCATTCCCAGTTCTCGTGCTGTCTTAGAAACATTCCCCTGATTATCGGTAAGCACTCTTTGAATATGCTCCCACTCAATTTGAGTTGGCGTTAAACGGTTTATCGAAGCGTCTTCTAACTCCAGTTTCTCATTAGTAAAGCGACGTAGTAATTCACTGGTACCCACGGGTTTCGTTAGGTAGTCCGTTGCGCCGCGCTTCATCGCCTCTACGGTTGTTGCAATACTCGCGTAGCCGGTTAGTACCACTAAGTGACAGGGAGAGTAGCGTTCTTTGAGTGGTTGAATAAGTGCCAATCCATTGTCGTCGCCCAGCATCATATCCAGCAGAATACCGTCAAAATGACCTTCTAGCGCTAGTGCCTGATCACCCGAGTGTGCCATTTGCACCAAAACACCATGATGTTCGAGACGCCTCTGCAAAATGCCGCAGAAACCCTCATCGTCATCAATAATAAGCAGCCGGAATTTATTCATAGGCTGTTACCGGTAAAAGAACCAACGTGAGCGTGCCCTCGGGAGTGGATTTCCAGCTGACCTGACCACCAAGCCGTTCAAGTGTGGCGTGGCTGATAACCGCGCCAATACCCATACCATTTTCACTTAAGGTCATTGATTTGCCTATTTTTCGTTGTTGCGACTGGCTTAACCCATCACCATTATCGAGAATGTGGATGGTGAGCCGAGGATTCGCGTCAACGAACGTCAGGTTGAGTTGCACGGACACGGTCAACTGATGACTACGCTCGCCAGCGCTAATAGCATTAATGACCAGGTTGGCGATAGCCGGAAATAGAGTGCGGTCGGCGCTAATAATGGCGTCTTTCAAGCGCTCGGGACATTGCCAGTTGACCTGAGCATCGGGTCGGGCAATTCGCAGAAGCTGGCGTAACTGAGTAATAATTTCCCCGACAGTGTAGTTGTGCTGGCGCCTGGTGCGCACGTCCTCAGCAGCGTCCCGCCATTGTTCAAGGCTGGCTTCAACTTTGTCCAGGTGTTCACTGAATTCTCGTTTTAGTGACAGCTCAATATCGCATTCCTGAAGTTCTTCGTTGAGTAACCGTAACGACTGCACAGGAGTGGCAACGTCATGAGTTAACTGAGCTGCGGCTGCACCTATGGTCAAAAGCTGTTCGTCGCGCAGCTGGCGTTCACGTGCATTCTGTAATGCTTTTTCTGACTGAAACCATTGCCGCTTTAGGTAGTACATTGATAAAGCAATAATAGCCGCTGCAATCACAAAACCGCTGACCATACCCATGGCGTGTTTCAGCATCTCGTCGCTTAAGGCATGGGCGGTGTGACTTTGCTGTCCGGGCAAAAGTGAAGGTAAGCCTATTTGCGCAACCTGCCCCAGAATGCTTATCAACACCACAATCAAAGCAAAAGTTGGTGGTAACAATAAAAACGCGATGACGATAAATATCAGTAATAACGAAGTGAACGGATTACTGATACCACCATTAAAGGCAACCCAGAGGTTGCCCAGTACTATGTCCAGACATAAGGCTAAGCACAATGGCCAGGCTCTATGAGTAATAAATTTATAGGTCAGTAATGTCAGCATCGGGCTTAAAAGTGGTAGTTGGTCTGCAGCCAGACAGTACGACCCGGCTCATTAACTTTGTCAATTTGCTGGTATCCTGAAATGCTGGCGGCGGAGCGACTCAAGTGCTCTGCATAGGTTTTATCCAGTATATTATCGACTCCTAAACTTAGCTGCCACTTTGGATCAATTTTCCAGTCGATATTTGCCGATAAAACACCATAACCCGGGCTATTACCGATATCATAGCCAATGACATTGCCCTGATTCACTGCTGTGCGCTCTTGTTTATCCACCAGGCGCCAGAGCAAAGAGTAAGTCAGTGCGTTGTGGCGGTAATCAGTGGCAATACGCAGTTCATCAGCAGGTTGCTGCGGCAGATAGTTATCATCGGTTTTATTACTTCCGCGGGTTATGGCCAGTGCTGATGACACCGACCAGGCTTGGGTCAGTTGGTAACTTAAGGTTGTTTCCCCGCCCCAGGTTCGGGCATTAATATTACGGACGGTATCCGGCTGCATCATCATGCCTTTTTGCAAAAGAATAAAGTCATCGACCCGACTGTAGAAAATGGACGCGTCCAGTCGCCATTTATCGGTGTTTATATCGAGACCAATATCCCATTGTTGGTTGGTCTCTGCGCCGGTGTAAAAAGCCGATTCTGACGTTGGTGACTGGCGGCTGTTACCAATGGCCTCCCAGTAGTCCGGGAACCGCTCCGCCTGACCCCAACCCGCATACCAATAACCATTTTTAAGCTGTTTTTCTATACGAAGAAACCCGCTATGAAGGTTCTCACTGCGTGTTTCATTCGCCGTGGGGTTGGATTGAGCCGGAGCTGACATAGGTTGAATGTCGGTGCGCTTGTCTGTCATTTTCCAGTGATCAAGCCGATAACCGCTGACTAACTGCCATTCTTGATCTATAGAGTGGCGGTATTCTGCATAAATGCCATCTTGCTCAATAAAAGCGTCATCAACTCGGTTAAGGCTTTCAAATGGTTGGTTCAACTGATCTTTGCTGGAACGGTTACGGTGATCTGACTCATTATGTTCAAGCCCAGTTTTGAGTTGCCCGGAAGGGTTTAACTGCCATTCGGAGGCAAGTTTAAAACCACGGGAATATCTATCCGGATTACTTGCCGTTGGGTTGGGCATCATCATCGACGGGGTAAACTCGCGCAACGAATAGTTGTCCATAACGTGGTCAATGGTATTGAAATAGGCATTAACAGAAAGTTCTTCGAGCGAACGGTTGTCAGGTTGCCATTGGTAATTCAGTGCGACGCTTTCACGGTCAAAGAGCACCCCATCCATACTGCGATCGGCGTAGGCTGCCTCGCCATCGCTGACGCCAAGTTTGAGCATCAGACGATGCTGCCGTGACGGTGTCCAGGCAAGGTCAATATCGCCACTCCAGCGCTCATACTGGCTGTTAATGCTATTACCCGAGCCATCTTCGTAGTCATCGGCGGTTGCGGTAGAAGCGTTTACCCGCACGTAGCCGGGCTGTGCCCCCCAGGTTAAATCCGCCGTAGCATTCAGGCGGCCGTACTGCGCCGTGGTGGAATTTAAGTAACCGGTAAACTCCGGTATCTCAAAAAACGTTGCTTCGCGCTCAAAATGAATAGATGCCGCTGAACCGGCGAACAATACGGTTTGTGGGCCCTTAACAATCGTCACGCTGTCATAACTTTGTGGGGTTATGTACGCCGTTGGCGGATCCATGCGGCTGCTACACCCACCCTGCAGCATTTGTCCGTCATTAACTATGGTCAGTCTGCCAGCTCCCATTCCCCGGAATAATGGGTCAGCAGAGGCTCCACCTTTGCGGGTTGCACTAAATCCCGCAACGCTTTTTAAAAAATCACCGGCATCGTGAGCAGGCAGCGGTTGTCTGGGTTGTTTCGAATCGACCACCCATTCACTGGGCGACTGCATCGATTCGCCAATAATGACAATTCTTTCCTGAATATCGGTGGTTTCGTTAGCGTAACTGATAATTGGCAAGAGTAAGCAAGTTGCCAGAGGATAAATAGCTTTCATACGACATTGTCCTTTAATAAGGTAATGTCGCTATTATTCTCTATTTTTTAGGTGGTTAGGATGCGACAAAAGGTAGCATCCCTTTAGTAGTACCACTTAAAGCGAAGGGCAGAATTTATCTTTCAATAACGTCATAAAAGCTTCGGTATCCGGGTCTTTTATGGAGTAGTACACGGTTTGCGACTCTTTACGAATGCTGACCAATTGCTGTTGACGCAATACCGCAAGGTGTTGTGAAAAAGCTGACGGGCTTAAGTCAAAAAACTGATGAAGTTGACCCACACTTTGTTCCCCTAAAGCCAGTCGGCATAAAATTTGTAAACGGTGGGGGTTACCTAAAGAGCGCAGAAAGTTTGCTGCATTCTGCGCCTCTTCCTGATGCATCTCTTGTGATTCAGTTGCACTCATGGTGTCTTTATTTTCCTGATTTTTCTAACTCACGCTCTGTTTTTAATCCTAAGACTTTTCTCATAAAAATGCCTGCAGGACAAAAACCCGTGAAAGATTGTTGAAATAAGTTCGCGCCAATAAATACGGTTAGCCATACCCAGTTAGGGTGAACCCAGTAGGTCAAAGCTACCGATAACAATACCATAAAGCTGGCAAATGCGGTTATAGCTCTTTCGACACTCATTATCGAACTCCTTAGTTTTTCTATTAAAATGCATACCGCATACGCAGATACGCGTTGTTGTTTTCGGTGAACTGGCCAAAAAAGGTCTCTGGACGTTCGCGGAAAAACAGGTTGAAGCCGCCGCTTAATGACCAGTTATCGTCAATGCGGTAGTCAAAAGTCGGCCGTAAATAGCCGTCGCTTTGATTCGGTGATACAAAAGCAAACAACGACAGATTCAGATCATCACGCTCGTCGCGCCAGGTTAGACGGGTGGTGAATACGGTGCGTGTTTGGTTGTCGCCTTTCTCTACGTAAGCCTGAAAGCCGCCGGTAAAGCGCGTCCATAATTCTTGCTCGTAACCAACCAGTGCGCGCCAATGATCTTCTGCATCATGACGGTTGTAATTGGCGACTTCAGTATTCACCAGTCCTGGTCCCAGAGGCATCCTAACGGAGGCGCCAACCACGGTTAAGCGGCCGAAGGTGGGTTGGAAGTTGTCAGTCACTGCCTCCGGGCTTTTGGTAAAGCCGTCGTAACCATAGACGGCGTATTCCACACCTTCGTGATTACGGAACAAGCGCAAAGCGTACTCATCGCGCGTGGGCTCAACAAACTGAATGGACGGATCGTCGCCTGTCAGCTGCTGGGTTAGCGGATTAAAATAAGAAATGCGTTCACCGCGAATGTAATTGTCGGGGTCAAACTCAGGAGACCAGACAAAGTCGACATTGAACCAGTCGAAGTAGCTGGTGATGCGCAGTGCGTCAGATGGTGCTTTCAAGTATTCTTGGTCACGCCCGACAAAGAAGGATTGCCAGTCTTTAGGGAACAGATCGTTAAGGAATAAGTAGTCGCCGGTGCCCCAGGTGAGTACCTGACGGCCAACTTTTATATCGGTGTTATCGAAAACCGTAAACTGAGCATTAAGTTCGCGAATTTGACCGTGCCAAGTTTCATCAAAGCCGTCGTACCAGCCGTCGGCTTTTGCTGTCCAGGCAATATCTTGCCAGCGTTCGTCAAAACCCAACTGTAGTCGAGGCTCAGCAATAGACAGACGCTTGTGATAGGGGGAGGATTCAAATCGTCCGCCTATTGCCGCCTCAACATAACCATAGACATCAATACCCTGGTCTTGTTCCGTTCCCCAGTCACTTTCCCATTCGTCATCCCCCCAGGAGTCCTGTGCCGATGCGGCCTGAGCCAAAGTGAAAAGAACAGTAAACGCTAAAATTTTCCGGTATGGCATAATTAGTCTCTCAGTTGTAACCATTCTGCCGGAGGGTTACGTAAGCTGCGCTCACTGAAAATACTGTCCGGTAAGCCAATGTCGTATTGCATAAAGCGGAATTGCATGTCGGTTTTACCGCCATTTTCAAGATCCGATATTCGTGAATGAGTCACAGTTGGGTAGCCTTGAACCGTTTCAATTTCTAGTACTTCCATTTTGCGATAAGCTTCGCCGCTGTCGTTATAGAAGGTGCTTTCTACTGGCAGCATGTGCTCTTTATCAATGACCACTTCGTAGTAGCTAAACTCAACCTTGTCAGAGTCTTTAGGTGTGCCTTTTAGCACGTACTTTGCATCGTCCTCCGACAGAACTTCATAGCTGTCTAAAGCGGTATCGCGACCGGAAACGTCTTCATAGAAAAAGTGTGAACCCACAAAAGAGGTGCGTTTATCGCCGGCAGATATGCGTTTCACCAAATCGAGATCAGGTAAATACAACCAGCGGTCATCGTCGTCGTTGACTTGTTTGACCACACGGAACACCGTGTCGCGCACGTCAGCAGGGCGTGAGAAAAATATCATCATGTCTTGTACGCCACCATCTTGTTGGTCTTTACGCAAAATGGTGAACTGCCGCATTTGTTGGCGACCCTGATTATCGGTAATAATCATCCGCGCTGCACTGCGCCCATCATCGCCCGAATAATAGGCATTTAATTCAGCCTGTTCGATAATGTCCCGGGCGCTTTTTTCTGCGCCAATAGCCTGGCCGCTAACAAATAGAACGGCGGCGGATAAAGCGGTTAACAATAGGTTTTTCATGATTGACCTCCACGGAATATAAGGCGGCTAAATACGGTCATAACCGCCGGGAGCATAATAAGTGTCACTATGGCGGATATGGCCATAATGCTGGCAAGGAAGACGCCAACCGTAATGTAAGGCACTAAAGGTGCGAACAGCAGTGGCGTAAAGCCAATAGCAATGACAATGGCATTGCGGGAAATGGCCCGGGCGGGCTCATCAAACATAACCACCAGAGTGTCTTTCCAGTTTCCGGTTTGTTTGAAGGTAGCGCGTGTACGTTCAATAAAGTGAATAGCAAAGTCCACCGATAGCCCAAGCGTCAGCGATGACAGAACGGCAATAGGCATGTCGTAGTCTTTACCGACCCAGCCGATAAGGCCATAAATGAAGGCAATGGTCAGGCTCAGCGGCAACATAGCCAGCACCCCGAATACCACCGAGCGGAACAGCAATATCATCATAATAAACACCACCACAAAGGCGCTGATTAAGCTGTCGAGCATGCCTTCAACCATGGCTTCCTGCCACACGACGTTCAGATAAGCTTTGCCGGCCCAGTCCATTTCAATGTTTGCAGGCAGAGGGTTGTCCTGAATATAGCTATCAACAGCGTTGACGACCTGGGTTACGTGCTGGTTGTCACCGCTGGTTAACTGCAACCACATTAAGCTGCGTTTGTAGTCCGGCGTAACAAAGTGCCAGAGGTCCTGCGGACGGTGCGATGACTGGTACTGCAACAAGGTTTGTGCAACGCCGCTGGCATTGTCCGGCAGCTCGTAGTCTTTTTCTTCACCGGAGCGCAATTCGCGGTTAACTGTCTTGACCACGTCGGACAAGCTGTTGGATTTCCCCACTAAACCGGTGGTTTGCAAATAGGCTTGCATTTCGCTCATGTAAGCCAGTAATTCCGGACTCTGGAACGCTTTGCTGGCGCTATTCAGCTGTTCCAACTTTGTCATTAAGCCTTCTAACGGCTCTAATTGGTCGGAACCTACGCTGAAGAGCAGATCGTCAATAGCGATAATCCACTGGTTAAAGTTCACTTGCTCTTGTTTTTGTTCTTGCTCAAGCAGAGCGCTTAAAGAATCGCGCGACTCAGCTGACAATGCATCGTTATTCAGGGCGTCACGAACCGCTGAACGAGCCTTTTCGGTCGTATCTAAGGTATTTTCAAATACTACATACGCGTTGTACGTCCCGGCAAAGTGGTCGTTTAATACTTCGTCAGCAATACGAACCTCGTGGTCAGGTTTAAACCAACGCACCGGGTTGTCGTTAATGTTTATTTGCTGAATACCGAACCAGGCAAAAGCCAGAACGGCCAGGAAAAAGGCTATCCACAATTTGGCGTGGCTAGCCGCGGTAGCCCCCATTTTTTGCAGCCAACCTTGTTTATGCCCGTCATGAGTCACTTGAGTAAAGCTTTCCAGCGTTGATGGCTTCAGTGCACAAATATAGGCAGGCACGAAAAGCACCGTAATTAAGAAGGCCAAAAGAATTCCGGAGCCAACGAAAGCGCCGAACACCTGCACCGGTGGAATTGGCGTTAGCATCAGCGAGTAAAAGCCAATAGACGAGGTAATTGAGGTAAATAGCATGGGTGTAAACAAGTGCCCCAGCACGTCTTTTATGGTGTCTTTTGCATTACCTTTTTCACGGTATCGGTCCGAAAACTCGGACATAATGTGTACCGAGTCGACCACGGCAATAGGCATTAGGAAAATGGCTATCATCGACGACATAATGTGTACGGTGAACCCGAGGGCAATTAATGCACCCATGGTAATAAGCACAGTAGACATCGCCACTATCATCTCTGCGCTTATGAAGCGCACATTGCGGAAGAAGAGCCAAAGCAGGGCGAAAATTACCGCTGCCGCTAATGGTGCGGAAATGCCCATTTGCACAAACATTTCATACCCAAACTGGTCTTCAGCCACCGGCAAGCCTGTAATGTGCCAGTCGTCGCCGCTCTCTAGGGTACTGATTTTGTCACGCAGTTGCTCCGCCAGAGCATAGCTCTGGTCTTTGCTCTCAATGGGTACATAAATAGCGGCTGCTTTGCCATCGCCAGAAACAATGGTGTTATAAAGCAGTGGCAGGTCTTCAACTTGCTGCTGAATGTAGCGAGCTTCGGCGTCATTTTCCGGAGGTTGCTTCATCATCCATTCAAAACGAATGGTGCCGGGCTCTTCCTGAGTAATATTGTCGACGTTAGCCAGCGACATCAGGTCGTTGCTAACAACCCCGTCCAGAGATTCCGCGTAATTCGACACGGTATGCAGGTCGGTTAATGTCTGTTGGTTATAAACGCTGTTCTCATTCACTAAGCCAACGACAATCATGTCATGCATAGCGAAGGTTTCTTTAACCTCATTATGAAAAACACGCTGTGGATTGTTGTCCGGCAGCATGTTCTCAGGATCGGTATCGATGGTAATAGACGGGATGAAGGCGGCAACGGCAATAGTGATCAGCGTCAATAACCAAAAAACGCTTCTGCGGTACCCTGTCGCCAATTTCATAATGATATCGATCATATTAATTCCGCATTAACTAATTTAGAATGATGCGAAATATAGTCTATAATTTCTGATTTGTCATCTCTCTTGATGAAAAAATAACAAGGCGACTTCTATGACAACACCTCATATTGCTGCACAACCAGGCGCTTTTGCCGAACTTTGTCTTTTCCCTGGCGATCCGTTACGCGCCAAGCACATTGCTGAAACACACTTAAGTGATGCAGTACTCATTAGTGATACACGTAACATGCTGGCGTTCACCGGCTGCTACCGAGATGTTCCGGTATCGGTAATGGGATCGGGTATGGGCATGCCGTCGTGCATGTTGTACGCACAGGAATTGTTTCAGTACTATGGTGTTCAGCAACTGGTTAGGGTGGGTAGCTGCGGCTCTGTCGCACCGCATTTAACGCTCGGCGACATTGTTGTAGCTCAGGGAGCCTGCACCGACTCTGCAATAAACCGTCATATGTTTGGTGACTATGATTTTGCGCCTATTGCCGACTACAACTTACTGAGCCGCTTTGTTAACCAGTGCGAAGCAAACCATCAGCGGATTGCCGTGGGTAATGTGTTTTCTACCGACAGTTTTTATCATCCTGACAAAAAGTTCAATCAAAAAGCCGAAGCTATGGGGATATTGGCTTTAGATATGGAAGCCGCTGCCTTATATGCCGCTGCTGCGGTTCATAAGCGTCAGGCGCTGGCAGTAATGACAGTGTCCGACGAGCTGCAAACTGGGCGAGGTCTGTCGGCGCTGGAGCGTCAAACCGCTTTTAACGACATGACTGAAATGGTCTTAAAAAGTACGGTTATTTATTAAACCGACGCACTTTATTGACCGAGATCAACTAACCGTTAGCTATTAAGTTATAACCCTATATTTCATGTGACTAATGCCGATGATTAGGCACAATAGCGAGTTTGTCGCTCAATGTATTCACATGAAGTGGAGTGGTTATGAAGTGGTTGGATAGGCTAACGCGACCGATTCAAAAGTTGTTTAATGTACTGAGCTTTCGCCGAAAGTTCAGCCTTATCGGTTTCTTGCTATTTCTACCGGTTATTGTGTTAAGCACACTGACTGTTAGCGACTCCCTCAACAAGAGCGGCGCGCTGGAGCAGAAACAGCAGGTAGCAACATACTGGTCTGGGTTTAAAGGCTTATTTGAGCATATTGCGAAGCATCGGGGGATGACCGGAACTGCGGAGCAGCGCCGCTCATTTTCAACGGACATTCAGCGTTCGGTGCAGCGAGTTGACCAACACTTAACGGCGTTAGCGGACTTAGCCCGCCTTAATGGCAAGCTTTCTGAAAACCGTGTCAGTGCGTTTAAACGCAGTTGGCAGCAGTTGAAAGGATCTACCGGCAAGTTTGACTCACATTCGCAGCTTATTGCACAGCTGCATCAAGCGTTAAAACAACTTAGTACCGATGCAAAACTGTTACTGGAAGATGACTTGGTCAGCCTGCAACTGGCGCGCTTAAGCACAGAGTCATTGCCGCAGCTGGTGGAGCTAAGCGGTCAGCTACGTGGTTTAGGTGCCCAATGGCTTAACAGCGCAAACTCGTCCTCTCAGCAGCAAGTGATGACCCTAAGTTACGTACTTGAAAGTGAAGTTGAACAATTTGTGCAGGCTGTTGAGGCGCTCACCGACAACAGCAACAACGAAACCCTAATGAGTCATGCTAAGGCGGCTGAGCAGCAGTTATCAATGTTCAGTGACTCTGCCGCCGAGCACCTAGCAAACCGCACCATGCCGGCTGACGACTTTTTTCGTGAAGGGTCGGCCGCTATAGGCACCTTGCTGGGTTTTTACGACGCTGTTATTCCGGTGTATCAGCAACGCCTTGACGCACGTCTGGCGAAACTGGACAGCGTTATCTGGAAAAACATTATTCTGCTGGCGATGGTGTTGTTGCTGCAACTGTTGCTGTTCACTAGCTTGTATTTAGGTATTTACCGGGCCATAGCGGCTAATATCAACATGGCCAAACAATTGGCCAACGGTGACTTGAACAGCCTGGGCGCTGCCGAGGGTAAGGATGAGCTGTCTAAAATTACCGACTACCTGAATTCTGTTGCCATAGAAACCAGCTACTCGGTCGATGCTATTCGTAAGTCCAGCGACGGTATGGATCGTCTGGGTGACGGCAACTATCAGGCGATAAAAGCCCTGGCGGAGCGAGCGAAAGAACAGGCGGCGCAAATGCAAAGCGCGGCGGCAGCGGTGGAGCAAATGACTGCGGCCATTAGCGAAGTGTCTGAGTCGACACAACGAGCCGCTACCGAGGCCGATAATACCATGACCTCGGCGCAGAACGGTCAGCAGGTAGTCAATACTATGGTTGAGGCTATTCAGCGACTTGAGCAGGAAGTGTCCGAGTCTCAGCAGGTTATAAAGACCTTATCGGAAGACAGCCAGGCCATTTCGAAAATTCTTCTGACTATTAATGATATTGCCGATCAGACCAATTTGTTAGCACTGAACGCGGCTATTGAGGCGGCACGTGCTGGCGAGTCGGGCAGGGGCTTTGCGGTGGTTGCCGATGAGGTTCGTCAGCTGGCGCAACGTGTACAGGCGTCGACCGGTGAAATCCAGAGCGTTATTGGGCGTTTGGAAACAAATACGGACAACGCCGTTCATACCATGGAGCGGAACAAAGCGCTGGCAGGTGAGAACGTTGAACACGCCAACAAAGCGTCTATGTCACTGACTGATATTGTCGAAAACGTGGGTGTAATTAACGACCTGAATACGCAAATTGCTTCTGCGGCAGAAGAGCAGTCAGCCGTCACCATGAACATTCAGGAAAACGTGAATTCGCTGTCAGAAAGCGCGAAAGTTATTGATGAGCGCTCTCAGGAAGCCTTGGAAAGCTCTGCGCAGCTTACTACCCTTGGAGGCGAAATTAAGTCGCTGGGTGACCGCTACTACATTGAAAATGCAGTTATTGAAAAACGCCTGCAAGAGCAGGATGTGCTCATCGAATGGTCGTCAAAGCTGGACGTAGGCATTGAAGAGATTAACCGTCAGCATCAGCGCCTAATTTATATTGCTAACGAGCTGTATCGACTGAAGTTGCGTGACGGCGACCAGCACGCCCTGCAACGCTTGGTGGACTCGTTAATAAACTACACGGCCACGCACTTTAATTACGAAGAGCTGCTCATGGAGCGAAACGGCTACCCGGACTTAGAAAACCACAAGGTGAAGCACAAAGAGTTGGTGCAAGATGTTATGCGCTTTAAACACCGCGTCGATAACCATGAAGACGTGATTGATGAGCTGTTGGATTTTGTGAAAGCGTGGCTAATGAACCATATTATGAAAAGCGATATGGCGTACAAAAGCCACTTAAACGGCAAAGGTATTCACTAACTTTTATAGGAACTTACAGCCCCAGGCTAATTACTGGGGCGTTGCTGCCTTCCTGCACAGCGCTAAAGGCATCTTTGCTGTTAATACCACGCCAGTCCATAGCAACCAGGGCCTGACCGGTGGCACCGCCCAGGCTGTTTCCTGGCCCTAAGAGCAACAGCTTGTCCGGGGCAAACTCGCGTAATGCCACACGAATAGCTCGGCTGTAGTCATAACATTCAGTGACCTGATGCCCAAAGGTATAGTGCTTCAAAGTCTCTTTATTAACTGCGCTGGGCTCCCAAATAACGCCACGCCCATCTACTAACGGTGTTTTGGGCTGAGAGAATGTGTCCACCGACCAATGCTTCAGAGCGCCCTCTGATGCGTCAGACATCAAGGGTGAGTGAAATGCCGCATGACCCGGCAAAATCATTGGGAAGCGATCATCAATCGGTTTTAACGATTTGCTGGCCGCTTGAATCGCCTCTGTTGTGCCTGCCAATAAGGCGTAACCACCATAACGAATGGATAAAAACAGCTCGCCCGGATGCTCATGAATGAGTGCGTCAATGGCGCTCTGTTTGTCAGCGTCGGGTTGCCACTGCTCATTCATTACCGGGTAAATTAACTGCGCACCGTCGGCCTTTGCGGTACGCTGAGCCATATCTGTGACAATTTCCATAGCCGAGTCAGGCTGCCAAACACCAGCGCACGTTAGCGCTGTGTACCAACCCATCGAGTTGCCGGTAATGGCGACAATGTCGTATTGGTTGGTATCAATAGCCTGAAAGTCGGCATAGCCGGCGCCATAAATGAGCGCAGCGGAGTTTTCCGGGGCGTAGTGGACTTTGTGCTTGAAGGTAGGCTCGCTGTCGAGCTCGCTGACTGTGGGGTAACCAAGTTGCTGACGTACACGATCAAAGGTGTCTATTAGCCTGGCTTGTTGCGGTAAGTGTCGGCGTCCAATAGAGCCTAGCTCTGGCTTGTTATAGCCGCCACGTCCGGGGCAAACGACAACAGCGGTTTGTTTCATAGCGACAGTTGTTCCTTCAAATATTCGATAATGTCCGCTTTTTGCGGTAAAACCGTATTGGCGGCGCCACCCAGCGGAATAAAGCAGTCTTTCGCGGTAATACGGGCAATGTGCAGCCCATCCAGGTTCTCATGTAACGCGGTGACCAGCTCCTCGCTCAAAGAGCCGCGTTGGCGGCACTCGTCGACAACCAGTAGTTGTTTGCTATCGCCTAAAGCCGCAATGACCTTATCGATATTAAGTGGCACTAAATAACGCAAATCGAGAATACGAATACGCTGCTCTAATGACAGCTCCGCACACGCCTGGCGCGACAGGTAATAGCCATTGCCATAGGTAATAATGGTCAGCTCGCCGCCGGAGCCGTAACTGCCGGGCTCGCCGAATGCCGGAAGTTCTGTGCTTTCAGGCGGAAATTCATTGAGCCAGCCGTTGTCGCCTTCTTCGAGTAAGTCCCGAGTCATATAAAGCGCTATGGGCTCTAAAAATATGACCACGCGTTTTTGCACATGAGCGAGTTCTATGGCCTGACGCATCATTAATACGGCGTCGTACCCGTTAGAGGGGCACATCACAACAACCCCGGGTATGTCTCTAAAAACCGCGAAGGAGTTGTCGTTGTGGAAGTGCCCGCCAAAGCCTTTTTGATAGGCCAGGCCGGCAATACGAATGACCATGCCGTTATGATACTGGCCGTTTGAGAAAAACGGTAAGGTGGCGGCTTCGCCCCGAATTTGGTCTTCAGCATTATGTACGTAGGCTAAAAATTGAATTTCCGGTATCGGCAAAAAGCCTTGTTGCGCAAGACCAATAGCCAGCCCCAGTATGCTTTGCTCGTCGAGCAGTGTATTGATAACCCGGTTCGGACCAAATTGATTAAAGAGTTGATTGGTCACGTGGTACACGCCGCCTTTCTTGCCGACGTCTTCACCAAAGGTCAGGGCGTTTTTACACCGCGACATGGCTTCATGTAATGCCCAGTTGATCATCTTGCCCAGTGGCTGTGGCTTACCCCAATTACGCTTGTCGAACGCCAGTACACTCTTAGTGGGCTTTGGCGCGCCGGGCAATGGCGTATGGCAGCCCGATGAGGGGTGTATGGAAGCCATAACATGGTCCGCACAGGTGAGTTTTGGTCGCGAGGACGCATCGACCGCAACACGGGTTATTTGTTGTTGCCAGCGGCTTAAGCGCTTACTGAGTTCGGTCGCTGAACAAATACCTCGAGCAATAACTTGCGACGCGGTTTGCAGCAGTACGTCGGTTTCAAACGCCCGCTCTATATCGTCTTTGGTGCGGTAGGCAATTTCGGCATCCGCGCCCGCATGACCAAAGAAACGCTGAGTTTTTAAATGCAGAACAGCCGGCTTACCGGTTCGGCGAATAAACTCAGCGGCTTGCTGAGCCACCCGATAGGTTTCTATAGCATCGCCGCCGTTAGCAAAGTAATAACGAATACCGGTATAGCTTTGTAATTGCTGTTGCGTCCAGCCGTTAGGTGTCCGTGTAGAAATGCCAATGCCATTGTCCTCGCACACGTACAAAATAGGCATGGGCATGCCCTGATAGCTAGCCCAGCCGGTGGCGTTCATGGCACCAACGGCTGTCGAATGGTTGGCTGAGGCATCACCAAAGTTGCACACCACTATTGCATCGTCAGGCCAGGTACCATCGTGCGCTGTGCGTCGACTAAGGCCAATGGCGTAAGCCGTACCCATGGCTTTGGGTAAATGCGAGGCGATAGTCGAGGTCTGCGGTGGAATATTCAGGCTGAGGCTGCCTAACACTTTATGACGACCACCGGAAATAGGGTCTTCGCTGGAGGCGCAAAACGACAGCATTAAATCGTAAAGCGGGTGGCTGCCTTCAAGCTGTTTGGCTCTTTGTAGGAAGAAAGCGCCGCTTCGATAGTGCAAAAATGCAGGGTCAGTGAGCTTTATTGCAGCAGCAATAGCCGCATTGGCTTCGTGGCCGGCACTGCCAATGGTATAAAAACTTTTTCCCTGACGTTGTAAGCGGCGTGACTCTAAGTCTGCGAAACGACTGGTAGCTTGACTGTGAAACAGCGAGAACAGTTGCTCGTCGCTTAACTCGCTGTCGACAGCGTGAGTGTCGATGGAGAACGGCGCAGGCAAATCGCCTTGCGCCACTCGTTCAATAAAGTCCTGCTGCCAACCATCGGGTTCGCTGCGCATAATAACCTCTTAAAATGCAGGAATGTCGGTTTGAGCCCGACCGAGAATTAATGCGTGAATGTCGTGGGTACCTTCGTAGGTATTTACAGCTTCTAAGTTCATGACATGACGAATAACATGATACTCGTCGGCAATACCGTTACCGCCGTGCATGTCGCGAGACTGGCGGGCAATATCCAGCGCTTTACCACAGCTGTTGCGCTTTATTAAAGAAATAGCGGTTGGATTCAGCGTGCCGTTATCGAGCTCTCGACCAGCTTGCAGACAGCTCAATAGGCCTAAGCTAATTTCCGTTTGCATGTCCGCCAGTTTTTTCTGTATTAACTGGTTTGCCGCCAGCGGGCGACCAAATTGGCTGCGCTCCAGCGTATATTGTCGTGCAGCGTGCCAGCAGAATTCCGCCGCACCCAGCGAACCCCAGGCTATGCCATAACGCGCTTTGTTTAAGCAACTAAAGGGACCTTTCAAGCCTTTCACTTCCGGGAAAATATGGTCTTCTGATACTTCAACGCCACCCATGACAATTTCGCCGGTAATAGACGCACGAAGTGAGAATTTCCCGTCAATTTTGGGTGCGCTCAGGCCTTTCATGCCTTTTTCTAAAACAAAACCGCGAATGTCTCCGTCGAGTTTTGCCCACACCACAAATACGTCTGCGATAGGAGAGTTGGTTATCCACATTTTCGTGCCGGATAACACATAACCGTTGTCGGTGCGCTTAGCGACCGTGCGCATGCTGGCAGGATCAGAGCCCGAGTCAGGCTCGGTCAAACCAAAGCAGCCAACCCATTCGCCGCTGGCTAGCTTCGGCAAATACTTTTTACGCTGTGCTTCAGTACCAAAGGTATAAATAGGGTGCATGACTAACGAAGATTGCACACTCATGGCACTGCGGTAGCCGCTGTCAACGCGCTCGATTTCGCGGGCAATAAGGCCGTAGCTAACGTGGTTTACACCGCTGCCGCCGTATTCTTCCGGTAACGTCGAGCCCAGCAAGCCCATCTCACCCAGCTCGCTCATTATGGCGCGCTCAAAATTTTCGTTACGGTTGGCTTCCAGCACTCGTGGCATCAATTTTTCTTGTGCGTACTGGTGAGCGCTTTCCTGAATCATTTTTTCTTCATCTGACAAAGCGTTTTGCCAGTTGAGTGGATCGGACCAGTTAAAACCAGCGGATGACATGTAACCTCCTGAAGTAGCGTTATGCGACGCGGCGCTCTAATGCGCTTAAATTATTGATGATCAGAATAGATTGCCGTGTATCGATAAGGGAATCTTCCTTTAACGATGTGAAAATACGACTGACGGTCTCAACGGCTAAACCTAAATAGTTAGCAATGTCGGTACGTGTCATAGGCAATTGATATTCTTTTCGAGACAGACCATGTTGATGCATATGTGTGCTGATGGAAAGTAAAAAGGCGATAACTTTCTGTTCTGCGCTGGTGTTAACGATGTTCAAATAATGCTTACTGCATTCAGCCAAACGGCGACTCATTAATTTTAGTAAGTTACTTTCTACGCCGGCCAGCTCCTGAGCAAATAATTTACCTAACTTAATTTCGCAGAGCATGGACGTTTCCAATGTTTCGCAATAGGTTGCTGCTTTACCGCTAGCAAGTGTCTCGAGCCCAATAATATCCCCAATCATGTGGAAGCTTGTAATTTGCTGTTTACCATTACTGTCAATGGTATAGCATTTTACCGAGCCGCTTTTTATGACAAACACTGATTTTAAAGCCCTATCTTCACTAAATACAAGACTGCGCTTTTTATAAAGATGTGGTTCGCGACTACTCTTATCGAGAATTTCAACATCACTTGGAACTAGTCCTGCCGGTACGCAAATGGACTGCATACTGCATTGGCTGCAATGAATTGGGGTACGCATAGTCATCTCATCTAATGAATTATTGATCTGGTTCACTATACAAAACCCTCCAAATGATTTATCTACCTCTAAAGAGAGTGAGGTAGCTACCTCTTTGCTTGTAGAATGTCGATGGCCTCGACTGGGCAAACTGCATAACAGTTCGGTGTATCGTAATAATCTTCGCACTCGACGCACTTGTCCTGGTTTATCTCGTAAATGCTGTCGCCCATAGAAATAGCTTCGGTTGGGCATTCAGGTTCGCAGATATCGCAGTTAATACAACCGTCATTAATGACAATCATGCTACTTTCCTCACTGCTGCTTCTTTTATGAGAAAGCAATAGGGAATATCGTGTTCGTCTATCGGAAAAGGTGTCTGAATTTTGAGCTGGTAGCCTGATCCCGGCGCACGGATCATGGCTTCGTCTTTTAGTGACTCCATGCGTGCCAATTGAAACGGATAATTGCCTTTGGGGGTCATCAGCAGTAATTCGTCACCAATGGAAAAGCCATTTTTTACCACCACCTCATAAACGGAGTTGCTGTCTGCTCCCCCAGCCAGTTGGCCCACTAAAATATGCTCACCTTCACTGTGCGAGCGTTCATAATTCTGCAAATCTTGTGGCGTATGGCGTTGTAAGAAGCCTGCGGTAAATCCACGGTTTGCCATACCATTTAACTCTTTAAGAAGCTCGGTATCAAAAGGCTTGCCGGCAACCGCGTCATCAATTGCCCGGCGATACACCTGAGCGGTTCGGGCAATGTAGTAGTCTGATTTGGTACGGCCTTCAATTTTTAGTGAGTGCACACCCATGTCCACTAAGTCATTTACATATTCCACGGCGCGCAGGTCTTTGGAATTCATGATGTATGAGCCGTGTTGATCTTCATCGAGTAACATTAAGTCTTGCGGACGCTTCGGGTCGCCGAGAAGTACAGGTTCATATTGACCCACAGCGTTTTCCTTTGCTTCGTGCACTTCATAACCCCAGCGACAGGCATTGGTGCAGGCGCCCTGATTGGGGTCGCGCTTGTTCATATAACCAGACAACAGACAGCGACCAGAGTAGGCCATGCATAAAGCGCCGTGTACAAAAACTTCGATTTCAATATCCGGCACGTGTTGGCGCATCTCGGCAATTTCTTTCAGCCCCAATTCGCGCGACAAAATAACGCGTTCAATACCTTGTTGTTGCCAGAACTTAAGAGCCGCCCAGTTAATGGTGTTGGCCTGTACCGACAAATGCAGGGGCTGTTGCGGGAAGTGCTGTTGTAGCAGCATCACCACGCCGGGGTCAGATACAATAAGTGCGTCGGGCTGCATCTCGACAATAGCGCTGATGTGTTCAACGAACTTTGCCAGTTTGGCATTATGTGGCGCAATGTTGACCACCACATAAAAGCGCTTTCCCTGTTGGTGTGCTTCGTCAATACAGTGGCCTAAATTCTTCAGGGTAAAGCTGTTATTGCGTACCCGAAGACTGTAGCGAGGTTCACCGGCATAAACAGCATCCGCACCATAAGCAAAAGCCATACGCATGGCTTCTGGACTACCGGCAGGGCAAAGCAATTCTGGGCGAAAATGAGCGGCTGGCATAAAACACCTGTATGACCAAAGTGGCGGCAAAGATTAACAGAAATAAGCTTGTCGATAATTGATGCATATCAAGGCATGTAACCCCGTAGTACCCCTTAAGTGGTAGTTTTTACCCCCTCTTCAAGGTAATTTCGCTCTATAGCTTGCTCTACTAAGCTGTGCACACTACGCCGAGCTACCGGCTCTAAGCTCTTTCATTAGGGTATGAACGGTATGCCGTGGCAATTCAGCCACCAGGGTGCTTTTGGAAACGGAAGTACCTCCCGAACTTGGAAAGGTGTGATATGCAACAATTACAAGATCGCTTCGCGCGCCGCTTTACCTATTTGCGCCTGTCATTGACTGAAAGCTGTAACTTTCGCTGTGACTATTGCCTTCCCGATGGCCCTGACTGCAGCTCCCGTAAGTATGAAATTACTTTGCCTGAAGTGCGCCGTCTGGTAACGGCTTTTGCCAAACTGGGCACCACCAAAATACGCTTGACCGGTGGTGAACCTTGCCTGCGTAAAGACCTGACGGAAATTATTGCTACCTGTAAGTCGGTTCCCGGCATTGAGAAAGTGGCAATGACTACCAATGGCTACCGCATGAAGCGCGACTTACCCGCCTGGCGTGACGCCGGTCTGGACGCAATTAATGTCAGTATCGACAGCCTGGATCCCAGTACTTTTCATCTGGTGACCGGGCAAAATAAACTTCCGGAAATTATTGAAGGTATCGACCAAGCGGTTGATATGGACTTTGCAACGGTCAAGGTCAATACCGTGCTGCTAAAGCAATACAATGGCGGTGAGCTGCCTGAGTTTCTCAAGTTTATTAAAGACCGCAATGTGGCGTTGCGATTCATTGAGCTAATGCGTACTACGGATAATACAGAATACTATCAGCGTCACCATGTCAGTGGAGAAAGCATAAAACAGCAGCTTCAGTCCGAAGGCTGGTCGCTTACTTCAAGAGCGGACAACGCTGGCCCGGCGCAGGAGTTTACGCACCCTGACTACAAAGGGAAAATGGGGCTTATTATGCCTTACAGCAAAGACTTCTGTGACGACTGTAACCGGCTGCGGGTTTCCAGCCTGGGCCAGCTGTTCTTATGCCTGTTTACCGAACAGCATCAGGATATTCGCAAGTACTTACAAAGCGATGATCCGGAACCGCTGATGAACGCACTGCGTGACAATATTATGTTGAAAGAAGCGACTCACGGCTTGCACGAGGGTAACAGCGGAGCAACGCGCCATCTGGCGATGATTGGTGGTTAATATGGTCGGCTCTAACCTAAGTGCTTCTTTTAGCAGCATACTGCTGGCTGGCGGGCGTTCTTCCCGAATGGGGCAGGACAAAGCTCTGCTGCGTTTTGGCTCTGAAAGCTTACTGGATTACATGCAGGCGAAGCTATCGGAGTTGGGCTGTCGCGATATTATTGTTAGCCGCAATCAGCCGGGGTTCGTAACCGATACTCTACCGGGACAGGGACCTTTGTCTGGCTTACATGCCTGCCTTCCGCATTGCCAGTTTACTAAAGTGCTGGTGGTACCGGTGGATATGCCGGCGCTGACAGCTGAAACCTTACTGCCGCTGCTCAGCAATAAAGCGCCAGCAACTTACTATCAGGACTGCGCGCTACCTTGCGTGCTAACCAATAGTACCGAGCTACAGGCGGATATTGAACAGCAGCTATCGGCCCCCGATGGTCGGCGATCAGTTTTTGCACTGCTGCAACGATTTAACGCGCAAGCCTTGCCCTGCCAGAACGAATCACAACTGGTCAACACCAATACCCCGGAACAATGGTCGCAACTATGTAAAATTCACGGCCAAACTCAGGAGTGGATGCATGAAAGCTAATAAATCCTTTGAGCCACTAAACATCGCTGTGGTGACTTTTTCAGATAAACGCACCCGGGCGGATGACAGCACCGGCGATCTGCTGCAGAATCTCATGGAAAACGACGGTCACAAGGTTGTGGAACGCGAAGTACTGAGTCACGACAAATACCAGATTAGAGCGTTGATCAGCCAGTGGATAGCGCGTGAAGATATTCAAGTTGTGGTAACCAATGGCGGTACCGGTTTTGCGCTGGATAATGTGACCCAGGATGCCCTGATGCCACTTTTGGACAGTCATATCGATGGCTTCGGTGAGTTATTTAGGCAGCTGTCTTTTGCTGATATCGGCACCTCTAGTATGCAGTCCCGGGCTTTTGCAGGGTTAGCGAACCGCACCTTAGTTGCCGCGGTACCAGGTTCTGGCGGCGCGGCACAACTGGCCTGGGACAGTTTGCTGGGACCTCAGCTGGATTCTCGCCAGGGCCCCTGCAACTTCGTCGGCCATCTGTCATAAGGAAAACACATGAGTGAATTAACCCATCTGAATCAACACGGCGAAGCCCATATGGTGGATGTTGCTGATAAAGCCACCACCACACGTATAGCGGTGGCACAAAGCAAGCTACGTAGCCGCACCGATGTGATTGAGCTGCTGGAAGCCGCCGCTGCCAAAAAAGGCGATGTGCTGGCCACGGCACGCATTGCCGGCATCATGGCCGCAAAAAAGTGCAGTGAGCTGATTCCACTGTGTCATCCGTTAGCGCTAACCAAAGTCACTATCGATTTCGAACTTGACCGCGAGAAAGGCGAAGTTCGCATTCAGAGTCTCTGCAAAGTGACTGGCAGCACTGGCGTGGAAATGGAGGCCCTGACGGCAGCCTCAGTCGCTGCGTTAACTGTGTACGATATGTGCAAAGCGGTTGATCCGGCCATGGTCATTACCGATACCTGTTTGCTTGAGAAAGAAGGCGGCAAACGAGGCCACTGGACGCGAGGAGGTACCCCATTGTGATCACCGTAAAATTTTTTGCAGTATTGCGAGAGCGATTAGGGTTAGCAGAAACTCAGGTAGATGCTGATGTCAATACAGTACAAGAGCTGGTTCAGGTATTAAAACAACAGTCTGAGCGTTACACCAAAGAACTGGATCGTTATCAGTTGCTTTGCGCTGTGAATCAGAATTTATCGCCGTTAACCGCTGAGGTTAATGATGGTGACGAAGTGGCGCTGTTCCCGCCGGTTACCGGGGGCTAGGAGTTATTAATGAGTATCAGCATCCGGGTTCAGCATGAAGATTTCGATTTAGCGGCAGAATATCAGCGCCTTGCACAGAATAACCAGTGTGGAGCGGTAGTGACTTTTACTGGTTTAGTTCGTGACTTTGCTGAGGGTGGCCTACGTGGGCTTGAGCTTGAGCATTACCCGGGAATGACCGAAAAGGCGTTAACCGGTATTGTCGAAGAGGCTCAGAAACGCTGGAACCTGCATGGTGTGACAGTTATTCACCGGGTTGGTTATCTGGCACTGAATGAACAAATTGTTATGGTGGCCGTTGCCAGTGGCCATCGGCAGGCCGCTTTCTCGGCAGCCTGCTTTATTATGGATTACCTGAAAACACGGGCGCCATTCTGGAAAAAAGAACACACAGAAGAAGGCGAGCACTGGGTAGAAGCAAAGCAAAGTGACCAGCAAGCAGCAGAACAATGGAGTCAGCAGTAGTGAAGCTTT
This sequence comes from Idiomarina sp. ST20R2A10, assembly GCF_051842345.1. Classification (NCBI taxonomy): domain Bacteria; kingdom Pseudomonadati; phylum Pseudomonadota; class Gammaproteobacteria; order Alteromonadales; family Idiomarinaceae; genus Idiomarina; species Idiomarina sp. ST20R2A10. The sequence goes on from NZ_JBNIEY010000003.1 coordinate 134,000, forward strand.
GGGCTTTGTTATTATTGTTTTTGTCGTCGACGGTATGGGCCGCAGACCTGACCATAGCGGCTGCATCCAGTTACCGGCCGTTGTTGACCGAACTGGCGGAAGAGTTTGAACAACGGCAGGGCATCTCTTTGCGCCTGGTTTTTGGCTCCTCAGGTAAGCTCGCGACACAAATTCAGCATGGTGCGCCATATGACCTCTACTTTTCCGCAGACGATAGCTACATTCAGCATTTGCAAGAAACAGGCTATTTAAGCAGTGAAATCATCACTGATGGTTACGGGCAACTGGTTTTGTGGAGCGCTAAGGCGGACTTACTGCCTGACTCGGTTGAGCAACTGAGCGAGATGAAGTCGGTGACTCTGGCTATTGCCCAGCCTCGCCATGCTCCGTTTGGCAAGGCGGCCATGCGTTTTTTAGAGAACCATCAGCTTGCTGAGGTTGTTCAAGAGCAGTTGGTTTACGCAGAAAATGTAGCTCAAGCAGCGCAAATGGCCTTGTCAGGTGCAGCCGATATGGCGTTAGTTGCGTTTTCTGTTTTACCATCTGACTTACGTAATGAACGTCAGATGATGATACTGCCCTTAGCGGATGAAAAACTGTTAAAGCAGTCCCACGCGGTGCTAAAACGAGCCGGCGACCAAAATTTGGCAAAGCAGTTCAGTCAGTTTACTCAGAGGGAAGAATTTAAACCGCTTAAGCGTGAACATGGGCTAGTGGCAGACAAAAGGACGGGAATAGGTAATGAGTAGCACAGACTGGCAGGCGGTAGTATTGACTCTGCAGTTAGGTGCTTACAGTACGCTTATTTTATTACTGCTGGCTACGCCTATTGCCTGGTGGCTGGCAAATCAGCGCAGCTGGCTGGCAGCTCCGGTTCAGGCCATTGTGGCCTTGCCACTGGTACTGCCTCCCACGGTACTGGGTTTTTACTTGCTAATTTGGCTAGGCCCTAACGGCTTTATTGGCTCCACGCTGGAATCCTGGGGGCTGAATCACCTGGCATTTAGTTTTGAAGGTATTCTCATTGGCTCAGTTATTTATTCCTTACCCTTTGCGGTGCAGCCACTGGTGGAATCTTTTCGGCAACTGGGCAAAGAGCAGCTGGATGTTGCCGCGACCTTAGGCGCCGGCTGGTGGCGTCGTTTTTGGACTATTGTTCTACCATCCTGTCAGGGCGGCTTTTTAATTGCCGCAACGTTAAGCTTTGCTCATACCTTAGGCGAGTTTGGCGTCATTCTGATGCTTGGCGGCAGCATTCCGGGAGAAACTCAAGTGCTGTCTGTGCTTATTTATGACCACGCCGAAGCAATGAATTACGATGCGGCTGAGCGGCTATCGCTGGGTCTGTTGTTGTTTGCCTTTACCGTGCTTGTCACGGTTTATGCGTGGCAGAAACGCACTCAGCGTGGAGGCCGGTTATGCTAACGGTCAATATTGAACAGCGGCAAGGGGACTTCTGTCTGCAACTGGCGCATAGTTTTGCTGATGACCGTGTAACCGCAATTTTTGGTCCTTCTGGCTGCGGAAAAAGTACCTTGTTACGTGCTATTGCCGGATTAACTCTCGGGCTGAAAGGCAGCGTTCGCTGGCGGGACGCACTTTGGCATTCGCGCAAAGTGCGTACAAAAACGGAACAGCGTGGACTGGCTCTGGTATTTCAACAGGCCCATTTGTTTACCACTATGTCGGTTGAAAATAACCTGCGCTACGGCATGCCGAAAAACATCAATGACAGTGAACTGGCTATTGGCTTTGCTGAGGTCGTTGAGATGTTGTCGCTGAATGAGTTGCTGCAGCGTAAACCGGATCAGCTTTCCGGAGGACAGCAACAACGCGTAGCCATTGGTCGGGCATTGTTGTCACAGCCTCAGTTATTATTGCTTGATGAACCCATGAATGGTCTTGATACAACCGCGAAAAAACAAATTCTTACCGACTTAAGGCGAATACAAAATCGTTTCCGGCTACCCATGCTACTGGTGTCGCATCATGTTGAGGAAGTCGTGCAGCTGGCTGATGACGTGGTTATCATGGCTGACGGGAAATTGGTATCCAGTGGCAGCTTGCAGACCCAGGTCGATTCGCTTGCCGGCCACAGCGAAGGGCCATTGTCAGTGTTATCGGTAACGCCACCAAACAAGCCCGCTGGCCGTGTTAATGCGACCGATGAACTGCTTGCTTGGCAACTGGCCGATCAGCAACTCTGGCTACCGGTCAATGCTGCTGTTGATGTGGCGGGTTTGGGCGAGATGGAGATTCGCCCGCCGGGGCGGCTGCTTGTCTGGGCGCGGGATGTCAGTATTGCCACAGAATATTTGCCTAATACTTCACTGACGAATCAGGTTGCCGCGCGCATTATCGACTTTGAACCCGCTAAGCATGTAGCCGAAACCGTTGTTGTTTTAGCGGTCGGCGACCAGATGCTACGGGCGCTGGTAACCAATGCCTCGGTTAAACGCTTGAACCTGAAGTTACAACAACAGGTTTATGCGTCATTTAAAGCCGCCGCTATGCATTAAGAAAACGATAGGCGAAACGGTTCAACCTTTCGGTTCGGGTATTGGCTGCCAGTTCCACTTCAATAAAAGACACTTTCTTTGTCTGCGTTAACGCCTGCTGAACGGCGTCTTCAAGTTGTTCATTTTGGCTGACGCGATAGTAGTCGCAGTTCATGCTCTGGCTCAGTTGCTGATAATCCCAACCATGGAGGTTGGTGCATTCAAGTTGAGGTGCAAAAGCCTGAATCATGTCCCAGCAGTGGTTGTTGAATAACACAATAATTGGGGCGTACTCATGCCGTTGAAAATGTCCAAGCTCCAACCCCGTCATTAGAAAGGCGCCGTCACCAACCAGTACCATTGGCCTCATGCCCGTTGTCGCCTGAATGCCATAGGCTGCGGGAATAGCGTACCCCATAGACGCATAGTACGCGGGAGCCAGGCAAAGACTGGGTTCGGCCTGTAAAGAAGCGAACAAACAATCGCCGACATCGGTTACAAAGGGAACCACCTGTTCACCGCGTGCCAATTGCTGATGAATTGTGCGTATAACATTGTCGGCATTAAAGGTATTGTCAGGTAACGAACCGCTGTCGGTTACGGTTTTAGAGTAGCGGTAGTCCGGGAGGTTACTTTGCTCTAGTTTCTGAAATAGCTTATCCAGCTGAACATGATGGTAAGCGCTTTTTTCTACCTGGCAGTGGTTTTGTTGAATATCCACCAGTTTCTCGCTACCAAATAAAGGATTATGAGCAGCAAAATTACTGTCTGTGCGAATAACCCCCACTGCCAGAATTAAGTCGGCCTGCTCGAGCAACTGATAGGCCCTGGTATCAGCATCATCAAGGAATACGCCGACAAAGTTAGGGTGGGTGTGATCAACCACGGCGCGACCGAGAAAGGTCGTGATAATTGGAATGCCGGTTTTATTACTGAAGTTTTCCAGCTCAGCAGAGGCGTTAAAGCGCCGCACGTCAACGCCTGCCAGAATCACTGGCTTTTTCGCTTTTTCCAGGCGTTTTTTTAACTGTGAGGTTAGGCTGGACAATTCCGTGTCTGGCATTTCAGGCGCAGCCAGAGCCTGCGGCTGTTTAACCGAATAATCGTAAGCATCCCGCGCAACTTCAATTAATACCGGACGTGAATATTTACGGCAGGCACTCAGCGCTTCTCGCAGTTTCTCGGTGGCAGTAGACGGTGAATTTATGCGTATCTGACAGCAGGTGACTTGTTCATAAATAAGACTCTGCGAGTCAACCTGCTTGGCCTGATGATGAATGCTTAAACCGCGATCAATTTCTTTTTGCGCCGGAAAACCTGCGATAACAATAAGAGGAACGTGCTCTTCGTACGCCTGAGCAACGGAGTTCACTGCGTTAAGAGCTCCAGCACCATAGGTAAGAAATACCGCCGATGGCCTGTTACAAATACGGGCTGCGGCATCTGCGCAGAAGGTAATGGCAGGCTCATGGCTAAGATAATGAAACGGCATGCGCTGGCGACTTTGAATGTCTGCCAGAAGAGGTAGAATAAAGTCGCCCGGAATGCCGAACAGCTCTTTTATGCCGAGTTCTTCAAGTTGATCTAATAGTACGTCTGTAAATTTCATGGACACCCTCCCAGAAGGAACAGTGTCCATGTTTTGCGTCAGACTGAGTTGATGTGGGTCAAAAATTACTTCAACAGAGCAGAAAAAGGCAGAATAGTGACTTCTTCACCTGAATTTACAGGACCGCGCTCTTGTTCCAGTCTAATAAAGCAGTTGGCACGTTTTAGTGTGCTTAACACGGCTGAGCTTTGCGAACCAGCACTACTGACTTTAAGTTGACCGTTGTTGTCCTGTTCATACCAGCCCCGCTGGAAGTCAGCTCGGCCCGGGCGTTTTTTCAGATATTCGGACGCAATTGCCCGATAAGACTCCGGGTTGATGTGCTTTTCACCCGCCAGGTGCTTTAATACCGGTTGTGTCAGTTGCTCCATTGTTACCGCAGCGGCAACTGGATTGCCGGGTAAGCCAAAGAACCAGGTGTTTTTCAGCTTACCAAAGGCAAAAGGTTTGCCGGGCTTCATTGCTACTTTCCAAAAAGAAACAGACCCCAATTGCTCCAATGCGGTTTTGGTAAAATCGGCATCGCCAACAGAAACCCCGCCGCTGGTAATAACGGCATCGCAACTTTGTGTTGCGTCCCGTAAAGCCTGACTTATGGCGTCTAAGTCGTCATTCAGGCGACCAAGGTTAATAACCTCAACCCCCATTTTCTCCAGCATAGCCAGTAACAGATAACGGTTGCTGTCAAAAATTTGCCCGCTTTTCAGCTTTCCGCCGGGGGCTACTAATTCATCACCGGTTGAGAACACCGCAATTTTCGGTTTTCGGTAAACCGTAACTTCTTCAATCCCCAGGGACGCCAGTAAACCAATATCAACAGGGCTTAAGCGTGTGCCGGTTGCGATAACCTCTTCACCTAAGGCAATATCGCTACCCCGGCGGCGGATATTATCGCCTTCAACTACATCCTGTAATAGGGTGATACCGCTTTTATCCTGGTTGGCTTCCGTATTTTCCTGGATGATCATAGCGTCTACTGAGTCAGGCAGGGGAGCGCCTGTCATAATACGAACGCAACTATTTGCGGGGATCTCATCGTTATAAGGGTGACCCGCAGCAGCTACGCCAATAACTTTCAGACAAGCACCTTTTTTCGCTTCACTGCTACGGACGGCGTAACCGTCCATGGCCGAATTATCGTAACCCGGAACATCGAGTGTTGAATTTACGGGTCTGCAGAGGATTCGCCCCAGTGCTTTAGATAATTCGACTGTCTCTTTATCGGTTATTGCAGAAACGGTATCGAGCATATTTCCTAGTGCCTGTTCGAACGGCATTAGAGAAGGGGTATTCATGCTTGTTCACCTTGTTGATTAACCATCCAGACTGCGGCCTCAACACGAGAACGCAAGCCCAGCTTTTTCAATAAATGTTTAACATGCACCTTAACAGTACCATCGGAAATATCCAATTCGCGGGCAATGACTTTGTTACTCATGCCTTTAGCTATTAAGCTTAAAATTTCATGCTCTCTGTTCGTTAGTGTACTCAGTTGAGAGGTAGCCGAGTGGGTTGGCTGTCGCAAGGCTGTCGCCAGTATTTCGGTAATGGCTTCACTTAACACCATTTTTCCGGTAACCGCGCGATGAATCTGCTCTAATAGAAGCTCTGGCTCCATGTCTTTTAGCAAATAACCGTCAGCGCCATTAGTAATGGCCGCCACCACATCGTCGTCAGCATCACTGACTGTCAGCATAATGATGCGAGAGGTAACGCCTGAGTCCCTTAGTCTTTTTAAGGTTTCTATGCCATCCATACCATGCATGTTGAGATCCAGGACAATAAGATCCGGATCGTGTTCAACGGCTAATAGCAGAGCATCAGGCCCGTTACTGGCTTCGGCGACAACTGTCATGTCGTCTTCCATCGCTATCAACTGTTTCAGCCCTTTGCGCAGTAGCGGATGATCGTCCACTAACATAATGCTGGCTGCCTCGGTTGTCATAGTCTTCTCCCTTGTATACTTAACTTAGTTAGTTTGACACAGTACGTTTAAAAAAACACCGCAGGTAAGCTCAACTTATACTTTTGAATATAAAAAGTACCTAAAAATAGGTAGAGCACTACTCCATAATAACCCTAAAACTAACTCTTGTTGTGAGTTGTATCTAACCTGCCTTAGTAGCAAAGTCTGTAGTCATAAACTGGAACTAATAATTGCGACTATATGGATAAAGCTTCGTCGGCGAATACATTAAGCAATGTCCATGGAAACCTTGGTTCCCATGCGGTTTTGCGCTGGCTAACACTTAGTGTGTTGCTGCTTGGTGTCACCTTTTGGGCGAGTTGGAGTGTTATTGTGGTGTTGTTGGCGAAATCAAACACCAACTTAACCTCCAGTCAGCTCATGTCGTTAGTCGCAATAGCCGGAGGCAGTGGCGCTTTATCACGACTTTTAGGTACTTTAGTTGTGAATCAGCTTGGACGCTGGATGCCTGCGGTTATCGCAACCATCATGTTACTGGTCAGCGTTGATAGCGTCGTGCAGTTTTCCGCACCGGATATTAATTACTCAGTATTGGCGTTATTGGCAGCACTATCTGGTCTTGGTTGTATGATGTTCGCGCCGGCATTTGATTTAACTCGTCAGTCAAAAGGCTCAGTGAATTTGCCTTTATCTATGAGTGTGGTTATTGGTATGACCATATTCTCTTTGTTTTTGGCACAGTTAGCAGTACCGCTATTGGCAACCTGGCAGCCGGCTGGAATGGAATCTTATTTAGTGTTGCAGCGCAGTAGTGGAAACTTTTTTGCGCGTATTGATGCGGGTGAATATATTCTCTTAAACAGCTTTAGTTGCGTCTGGGCTATTCTATTTGCCTTTACTGCCATTGTGAGTGTCGGCACAGCATTATTTGCCTCGAAAAAGCAGTCTTTACCCAAGGTAACTATACGAAAGCTTCTTACCCAGAATGGCCACGTCTGGTACTGTAGCATTCTATACAACATGACTTTTGGTAGTTTTATTGGTTTCGCTATGGCGCTTCCGTTACTGCTGGAATTTGTCTTTGGTTATAGCACGTTAATTCTGGTTTGGATGGGACCATTTATTGCACTCCTGGCCCGTCCGTTTGGCCGTTGGCTGGCTGGAATTTTTGGCGGCGCGTTAATAACACAAATTAGTTTACTGATGATGATGCTCTTTGGTGTGTTCGCCGGGCGCTACATGTATTTTGCTCAGCACGGTGCCACCGAACTTTATTTTGAGCCTTTCTTTATCAGTATGCTGGGGCTTATTTTTACCAGCGCTTTAGGAAATGGCTCGGTCGTGGTCACTATGAGAAAAGTTTTTCCCCGAACTTACACTCATCGGGTACTGATTTGGGCGGGAACCATCGCTATGCTTGGTGCGGTTTATTTGCCGTTGCGTTTTACATTAGCGCTTAAGTCGCAAAGTATCGATACAGTGTATATCGATTTTATTGTTTTTTACGTCATTGGCTTACTGCTAAACGGTTTTATCTACCTGCGTCGACATGGACAATTCTATAACCCATAGGCAAACTGACTATTGCAGCAGATAGTCGGGAGTAAAGGTAAACAGAACTTCGGTACCACCCGAGGCCAGCCGTGACATCTTAATTTCACCACCCAGGTTTCGGCTGCGTTCCTGCATAATGGCCAGCCCGTAATGGTTAATCTTTTCAGCATTCTCCGGCAAGCCTATACCATCGTCAGTAATGCTAAGCTCAACATCCTGACCGCTAGGTTGTGACAGACGTATGTGAACCCGAGTTCCCAGACTATGATTAACCGCGTTTTGACTGGCCTCACGAATAATCTGTAGTAAGTGAATTTCTTCATGTGGAGCCAGCGGTATGTTGTTCAGGTGGTAATTCAGGTGGATAGACATGTTGCTTTGCTCGGTTAATTGCTTAACCGTCGTTTGTAGCGCGTTATAAAGGCCTGAACCGTCCACTTTTAAGCGGAAAGTGGTCAGCAGTTCGCGCAATTGGCTGTAGGCGGAATTTAAGCCCTCACGTAGTTCACTGCTGACATCGTCAATGGTTGCCCGATCATTCTTCTCAATGCCCTTGTGTAAGCGCGTGACTTGTATCTTTAAATAGGACAGAGCCTGTGCTAGTGAATCATGAAGTTCACGCGCAATAACTGTACGCTCGTGCATTAGTGCGAGTCTGCGCACTTGCTCCTCTTCCGACTTCAGACTTTGTGACAAAGCCAATTGATCAGCGGTTGAACTCATAAGTTGTTGCTGCCAGGTTTCAAGTGGTTGCTCTTGCCCGCAACGGACAATAAGTACACCGTAATTATGATCTTCTCTTTTCAGAACAAAACGGTAAATTAACTTATCGTCTATTACTGAAGCACCTGGACCGGCTTTAATACAAGTTGCACAATCGCCACCTTCACAAGGTTCTTGTACATTAGGGCGTGGCTGCAGTTGTAAAAAGGGTCGGCTACCTTCCTCTGTCAGTAGACACAGTTCGATATCGTCTACTTCACCTACTTCATAGAGCTTCTCAATAACTTCCTGATAATTATTGTAGTCGTAACTATGAACAATAATGGAGCGGGCAGTATCGTACAAAAAAGAAAGTACTCTATTTTTGCGCGACAGTTCCTGTGTCTGTTGCTCCACTCGACGTTCCAGCCCGCCATAAAAGTAACTGACAGTCTCCGACATTTTGTTCATAGTACGAGACAATTGGCCAATTTCGTCTTCATTATTGATTTTGGATTTAGCGGTAAAGTCACCTTGTCCTAAACGTCGGGAAACTGATAGTAAATGCATTAACGGCTGATCAATCTTGCGTTTGAGCACCGTTAGAAGGAAGAAGAATATGGCAACGATGAAAAAAGAAGCTAAAGCCAGAGCGCTACGAACTTTCTCCATTCGTTGCTCTGAGTGCGCTTGAAGTTGGCCTACCAGAGCATCTAGCTGAGTCACATAGCTATCTATAGCTTCATTTTGCATTTGCGACAAGTTGGCAAAACCCTGCTCGGCTATGTCAGACTGAATTCGTTGCCATTCAGAGCGTGCTTCTTCTGCCAATTCTTGAATACTGCCCCCAGCCTTTATGAAGTGGTGGTTTAGTAGTGGTTGCTCCCAGAGCATGCCTATGTTTTCGGCGGTCTGATTTGCTTCGGTCGCCTCACCGCTGGATATCTGAAACGCAAATTTATAGGCTTTCATCCGGTGTGAACCGGCAACGTTGATAAGCTCAGCATCCTGCTCTGATTTTTCTAACAGCCAAAATGCCGATAAGGAGGAAGCACTAGCCACGATCACGATAAGCGCAAGCGATATTCTGAAAACATTAATAATGGAAGCGTTGCGTATCATTCTAGTGCGTGCCCAAGATAAAAATTCCTGTACATCATATAGCATTTCTAAAGAGGGGGACAACAACTGGTAACTTTGGTGTACCTCTTTTTTACCACCTTTAGCGCTAACTAATAATCACTCTCAATTAAAATCAAAAAAAACCTTATAAATCAGTCTATGACCACTAAACTTATATACCACCTTGGTGGTAGTTTTTAATGTATATCAATAAGTTAAGCTAATTTTTGAACTGGCAAGTCGCCTCAGGATCACGCACACTTCCCCCACATATCTATTTAGTTACTGTTAGACGTGGACTGGGAGTCTAATTATGAGTCGTCTGCTTGAAAAACTGCGTTTCTTTAAAACGCAAAAGCAACCATTTTCGGATGGACATGGTGTTACTACCAATGAAGACAGAACGTGGGAAAAAGGGTATCGCCAGCGCTGGCAGCACGATAAAGTCGTGCGTTCAACGCACGGTGTGAACTGTACCGGTTCCTGCAGCTGGAAAATCTATGTTAAAGATGGACTGGTTACCTGGGAAACCCAGCAAACTGATTACCCTCGGACACGTCCTGACTTACCTAACCATGAGCCGCGCGGCTGCCCGAGGGGTGCCAGCTACTCATGGTATATCTACAGCGCTAACCGCCTGAAGTACCCTAAAGTACGCCAGCAGTTAATGACGCTGTGGCGTGAAGCCAAAGAACAACATAAAGACCCGGTGAAAGCCTGGGAATCTATTGTTACTGATCCTAAAAAGGCAAAAAGTTACAAAGAATCCCGCGGTATGGGCGGATTTATCCGTGCAGACTGGAAAGAAGTGAATGAAATTATCGCGGCTTCCAACGTTTATACGGCAAAGGAATATGGTCCGGATCGTATCAATGGCTTTTCACCCATTCCGGCAATGTCGATGGTTTCCTACGCTGCCGGTGCGCGTTACTTGTCATTAATTGGCGCAAACTGCCTGAGTTTCTATGACTGGTACTGCGATTTGCCACCGTCATCACCACAGGTTTGGGGCGAGCAGACAGACGTACCGGAATCAGCTGATTGGTATAACTCCAACTACATCATTGCCTGGGGCTCTAACGTACCGCAAACGCGTACACCAGACGCTCACTTCTTTACCGAAGTGCGTTACAAGGGCACGAAAACCTGCGTTATTACTCCGGATTATTCAGAAGCCTCTAAGTTTGGTGATACTTGGTTAGCACCACGTCAAGGTACTGATTCGGCTCTGGCTATGGCCTTTGGCCACGTTATTCTGAAAGAATTCTACGTCAACAAGCAAAGTCAATATTTCCACGACTATGTAACTCGCTATACCGACATGCCAATGCTGGTTATGCTGGAGCCGGGCGAAAAAGCCCTGAACCAGGGACGCTTCCTGCGGGCTGCCGATTTGGTGGACAACCTGGGCGAAGAAAATAATCCAGACTGGAAAACCATAGCCATTAACGAAAAGGACAACCGTCTGACCAGCCCGAATGGCGCTATCGGTTATCGCTGGGGACAATCTGGTAAGTGGAACCTGGAACAAAAAGATAAAGATGGCGATGTTGGGCTGCAACTGTCACTGAAAGACAGCAATGATGAAATCGTTGAGGTAGGTTTCCCATACTTTGGCAGCGCGCCGCACGAATACGAGTACTTCCAGCACACTGAGCACGACGAAGTTCAGATTCGTAAAGTACCGGTGAAAAAGGTCGAATTAGCGAACGGCGAAACCGCTTATGTAGCAACGGTATTTGACCTGATGTTGGCGCAATACGGTGTTGATAACGGCGTTAACGATGAAAACCGTGCGAAAGATTACAACGACGACGTGCCTTATACGCCTGCATGGCAGGAACACATTACCGGCGTAAAACCAGCCGATGTGATTCGCGTTGCAACCGAGTTTGGCCGTAATGCTGACAAAACCAAAGGTCGTTCGATGATCATCGTCGGTGCCGGTGTTAACCACTGGTACCACATGGATATGAGCTACCGCGGCATGATTAACATGCTGATGATGTGTGGTTGTATTGGTAAATCTGGTGGTGGCTGGGCTCACTATGTTGGCCAGGAAAAGCTGCGCCCACAAACCGGTTGGACTCCTTTGGCCTTTGGTCTGGATTGGCAGCGCCCGCCACGTCATATGAACGGTACTTCGTTTTTCTATAACCACTCTAGTCAATGGCGCTACGAGAAGCTTGATATGAGCGAAGTCATTTCGCCTTTAGCAAATAAAGACAAGTGGAACAGCACCATAATTGATTACAACACGCGTGCTGAGCGCATGGGATGGTTGCCTTCGGCGCCGCAGCTTGGGCAAAACCCGTTGCGTATTGCAGAAGCCGCTAAAGCAGCCGGTAAAGATATAAAAGAGTACTTAGTTGAACAATTGAAAAGTGGCGATGTTCGCTTTGCTTGTGAGCAGCCAGACGACCCGAAAAACTTCCCACGCAACATGTTTGTATGGCGCTCTAACTTGTTAGGCTCGTCAGGTAAAGGCCACGAATACATGCTCAAGCATTTCTTAGGTACTAAACATGGTTTGCTAGGTAAAGATTTGGGCGACTTCGGTGGTAAAAAGCCGGAAGACGTAGAGTGGGTAGATGATGCTCCTGAAGGTAAAGTTGACCTGTGGGTAACACTGGACTTCCGCATGTCCACCACCTGTTTGTATTCAGATATCGTTTTGCCGACAGCTACCTGGTACGAAAAAGACGATATGAATACCTCGGATATGCACCCGTTTATTCACCCGCTAACGGCAGCCGTTGACCCAGTCTGGGAAGCGCGCAGTGACTGGGAAATTTTCAAAGGTATAGCGAAAGAGTTCTCTCGTATAAGCGAAGGTCATCTAGGTGTTGAACAGGATGTGGTCACCGTTCCTATGCAACACGACTCCCCGGGCGAGCTGGCACAGCCGTACGGCGGTAAAGCCTGGTGGAAAGGCGAATGTGAAGCCATTCCGGGTGAAACCATGCCGAACATTACCGTGGTTGAACGTGACTACCCTAATACCTATAACCGTTTCACCTCGCTTGGCCCATTAATGGATGAGCTGGGCAACGGCGGTAAAGGTATTAACTGGGATACCAAGGAAGAGGTTGAATTCCTCGGTAAGTTAAACCGCAAACACGTTGAAGAAGGTATTAACCAAGGGCGGCCTAAGATTGAATCGGCTATTGACGCCTGTGAGGTTATTTTATCACTAGCGCCGGAAACCAACGGTCATGTGGCGGTGAAAGCCTGGGCTGCACTGGGCAAATTAACGGGTCGCGAGCATACGCATTTGGCGAAACCCAAAGAAGAAGAGAAGATCCGCTTCCGCGATATCGTTGCGCAACCGCGTAAGATCATTTCTTCACCAACCTGGTCGGGTCTGGAAGATGAGCATGTGTCCTACAACGCAGGTTACACCAACGTTCACGAGCTGATTCCATGGCGCACCATTACCGGTCGTCAGCAATTCTATCAGGATCATGAATGGATGCGTGATTTTGGGGAAACCTTATGTGCCTATAAGCCACCAATTAACCTGAAAACCGTTGCGCCGGTATTGAATAAGCGTAAAAACGGTAACAAAGAGATTGTACTGAATTGGATCACGCCGCACCAGAAATGGGGTATCCACAGTACATACTCTGACAACTTGTTGATGCAGACTTTATCGCGTGGTGGCCCCATTGTTTGGCTTAGTGAAGTTGACGCGAAAGCAGCAGGTATTGAAGACAACGACTGGCTGGACATTTTCAACGTCAACGGTGCTATCTGTGCGCGGGCTGTGGTGTCACAGCGAGTACCGGAAGGTATGAGCATGATGTATCACGCACAGGAGCGTATTTTGAACATGCCTGGCTCTGAGTTAACCGGCACCCGTGGTGGTATTCACAACTCAGTTACGCGCGTGATAATGAAGCCGACTCATATGATCGGTGGCTACGCACAACAAGCTTATGGCTTTAACTATTATGGGACAGTTGGCTGTAACCGCGATGAATTCGTGGTGGTCCGCAAGATGGACAAAGTCGACTTCCTGGACACTGAATAATTCGGAGTGGGGACAACACGATGAAAGTAAGAGCTCAAATTGGCATGGTGCTGAATTTGGACAAGTGTATCGGCTGTCATACTTGCTCCATCACCTGCAAAAACGTCTGGACCTCGCGTGAAGGGGTCGAGTACGCTTGGTTTAACAACGTTGAAACCAAGCCCGGCATTGGTTTCCCGAAAGAATGGGAAAACCAGGATAAATGGAACGGCGGTTGGTCACGCAATAAAAAGGGCAACCTGGAACTGAAAATTGGTAGTAAGCGTCGCGTGCTGGCAAATATTTTTGGTAACCCGGATTTACCTGAAATTGACGACTATTACGAGCCGTTCGATTTTGATTACCAGCACTTGCATACGGCTAAGCCGAGCAAACATCAGCCGACGGCACGTCCACGCTCGCTGATCACCGGCAAGCGGATGGAGAAAATTCACTGGGGTCCAAACTGGGAAGAAATTCTGGGTACCGAGTTCGAGAAGCGTAAAAAAGATAAGAACTTCGACGACGTGGTACAAAAAGACATGTACGGTCAGTTTGAAAAGACCTTCATGATGTACTTGCCACGTTTGTGTGAACACTGTCTGAATCCGGCTTGTGTAGCTGCTTGTCCTTCAGGTGCAATTTATAAGCGTGAAGAAGACGGTATTGTTCTGATTGACCAGGACAAGTGTCGCGGCTGGCGTATGTGTGTATCAGGCTGTCCATACAAGAAAATTTATTACAACTGGAAAACCGGCAAATCTGAAAAATGTACGTTCTGTTATCCGCGTATTGAAGCTGGCCAACCAACCACGTGTTCAGAAACTTGCGTAGGTCGTATCCGTTACCTGGGTGTGTTGCTTTACGATGCGGATCGCATTGAAGAAGCGGCAAACACGCCGAACGAGCAGGACTTGTATGAAGAGCAGTTAGGTATCTTCCTTGACCCGCATGACCCTGAAGTACAGGAAGCGGCTCGTAAAGAAGGCATTGCAGAAAACTGGATTGTAGCGGCTCAGCGCTCGCCAGTTTATATGATGGCAATGCAATGGAAAGTGGCACTGCCACTGCACCCTGAGTACCGTACCTTGCCAATGGTTTGGTATGTGCCACCTCTGTCGCCAATTCAAAGCGCGGTAGAAGCGGGCCATGTCGGTATGGACGGTGAAATTCCGGACTTGAAGTCGTTGCGTATTCCGCTGCGTTACCTGGCTAACTTACTGACTGCCGGTGACGAGAAACCCATTGTTCGCGCACTGGAGCGAATGATAGCTATGCGCTCATACAAGCGTTCAGAGCACGTTGACGGCGTTGAAGACTTAGCAGTTCTGGAACAGGTTGGCCTGACTAAGAATCAGGTAGAAGAAATGTACCGTTACATGGCGTTGGCGGATTATGAAGACCGCTTCGTTATTCCGACCAGCCATCGCGCTTATGCCGAAAACGCATACGACGTTAAAGGCGGCTGTGGCTTTACCTTTGGTAATGGCTGTAGCGACGGCAACAACGGTGTGAATCTGTTCGGTGCTAAGAAAGAATCGGTTCGCCAAGTCATTCCTGTGACCATGAAGGAGTAATCAGCATGCAGGTATTACAAGTTATTTCGTTATTGCTGGATTACCCCAAACCCGAGCTTGTGGAAGCTCGGGCGGAGTTAGAGCAAATGGTTCAGCAGTCGCCTTTAAGTGCTGACGATAAAGCAGCGCTGGAGGCCTTTATCGAACACCGTACCAGTATGTCGCTGATGGACTGGCAGTCGGAGTACGATGGACTGTTTGAGCGTGGCCGTGCTTTGTCGCTATTGTTGTTCGAGCACGTACATGGTGAGTCGCGTGACCGCGGACAGGCCATGGTTGATTTGATGAACCAGTACAAAACGGCTGGCCTGGATTTAGGTGTGAAAGAACTGCCGGATTACATTCCGTTGTACCTGGAGTTTTTGTCCACCCAAGGCGATGAGAATGCCCGCCTGGGCTTAGAAGAAGTTGCGCATATTCTGGCATTGCTTACGGCAAGACTTGAACAGCGCGGTAGTAACTACTCGCTTTTATTTCAGACACTATTAAGCATCTCTGGTGTGCAAATTGACCTTGACGATGTTCGTCAGCAAATTGCCAACGAGAAGCGCGATGACACCAGCAAAGAGCTGGACAAAGTTTGGGAAGAAGAAGCGGTTACCTTTGCCGGGAATGATCAGATGCAGGGCTGCCCTACCGCGCAGAACCGACCATCGGAAGGTCAGCGCCGGGATCAATATGTGCCATTGAACACCGACGATTTATCACAGCCACGGAAAGTGTCGGGTATTTAAGGAGTCTATTATGGATTACATTAATATGTTGGCCTTCGGCGTATATCCTTATATTGCCTTGGCTGTCTTTTTTGTCGGCACGTGGGCTCGTTATGACCGCGAACAATACACTTGGAAGACTAGTTCAAGCCAAATATTGGAGAGTAAGCAATTGCGTAAAGGAAGCTTACCTTTTCATATTGGAATTATTGGCATTTTCTTTGGTCACTTGGTGGGGTTATTAACACCTAAACCAGTTTGGCATATGCTGGGCGTAACTAATGAAATGAAGCAATGGGTAGCTATTATTGCGGGTGGTGTTTTCGGATTTATCTGTTTATACGGCCTTGTCATTTTAGTTAATCGCCGAATGACTAACGACCGTGTTCGTGTGAACAGCAGCAAAATGGACATTCTTCTGTTATGGATTCTTTTAGCGCAATTGACTCTAGGATTAATTTCTATTTTTTATTCGGTTAGTCATGTGACTCATGGCGCGGAAGGTGAAAAAGCCGCAGTTATGGTTGCGCTTATGACTTGGGCTCAGAACATTGTTACTTTAGATCCTGTTGAAGCCGTTGCTGCTGTGGCAAATAATCCAGTCGATTGGGTTTTTAAATTGCATGTGGTTTTAGGTATGACAATTTTCTTAATTTTCCCATTTTCTCGTTTAGTACATATGTTCAGTGTTCCTGTGCAGTACATAAGCCGGCAGCATCAAGTTGTACGTAAACGTTTCTCCCGTCAGCTGTAGATTTATCGAGAGGTTCCCTTTCGGAGTAGGTTGTTATGATACAAGTAAATCAAGTAGAAATTGCGGAAAAGGAGATACTGGCAGAGATGCAGTATCACCCCGCAGACAGCCATGAAGAGGCTATGGCTCAAGCTGCTGAGGCTCTAGTTATTGGTGAGCTGTTTAAACAAAGAGCGAAAGATTTAGGCATGGAAGTGCTGGACGATACCGCTCAGGGTGGTGAAGATGACTTCATTGAAGCGCTGATTGAGCGTGAAGTCGCTCGCCCAGATGCTGATGAGCAGGCTTGCAAACAGTATTTTGAGCAAAATCCAGAGCGCTTTAAAACATCACCAATTGTTGAAGCCCGCCATATATTGTTAGCGGCAGCGCCCGATGATGATCTTGAGCGCGTGAATGCTAAGCGTATAGCTGAACAGTTGATTCAGCAATTGCAGGAAGGAGATGATTTTAGCCAGCTGGCGCGTCAGTACTCATCTTGCCCATCAAAGGAAACTGATGGCAACTTGGGGCAATTGAGTAAAGGACAAACGGTTCCTGAGTTTGAACGTCAGTTGTTTACGGCCGAAGAAGGGTTAATGAAATATTCGATAGAAACTCGTTATGGATTTCACGTGGTTTCGGTTGACCATAAAATTGATGGTAAGCAGTTGCCGTACGAGGCGGTTAAAGACAAAATTGCTGAATACCTGGAAGAGAAAGTGCACCGTAAAGCGGTTTCTCAGTACATTCAGGCATTGGCGAATGAAGCTGATATCAAAGGCTTCGACTTTGTTGATACTGGTTCACCGCTACTGCAGTAAATGATTTGAATTCTGCGACGATTGGCACCCAAATGGGTGCCTTTATGCGGTAAATCAAACGACATGTCGTGGTTACTGGAAAAAGGCTACCCTGAGAGACCGGCGTTTTCGGTATTGGAAGGGGAAATTGGTTATGGTCAGCGTTTTAGTATTGATCAACTGGAGTCAGCTGAAACCACTGTTAAAGGGAAACTCGCGGACGATAACCCGGTTACTGAGCACGTGTATAAGCTGGATTAGCTCATTAATTTATTGCGCTGTAATATTTTTTCCGTGCGGCGTGCTAGCTTCTCCATAAAAACTAAGTCGGCAAGGGTAGGGTCGGCAAGTTCGTTGTCTAAGTCTGCCTGCCATTGGCTGACTTCCGCATCCAGCATTTCCATCATTTTTTTTGAGCAACCTCGGCAAATACCCTGACACATATCCGCTTCTTTTAAACCAAAGGGAATGTGTTCGCGAATGACATTCAGCAGCTGATACATCGCGGTTTTGGTATCTGGTTTGCGGCTCATACATCCTCCAGTAAACTCTCCGACATGGTGCGAATATGATGACTCACGTCGCGGTTATATTGTTCCATTTTTTCAAGTTGCTCACGGGCTAATTGAATGTTCTCTGTTTTAACGGCATCAACAACGGCTTGAGCGGATTCATGCACACAGTCGTGAGGTACTTCAATGGCTTGATAGCTTTTATGCATCTTAAAACGCTCGCGAAACAGTTCCGAATAATACCAACGACCGATACCGCATTCGTCTGAGTCGACTACATTGCATTTTTCGGCGGCTAAGGTGCCTAAATACACACGATAGACGTCCATGCGCAGTTGCATTTCTTCAATATTAGCCAGCTCAATTTGCGCCAGTAGTGCACTGTTTGAAATGCTACCGCCTAATTGTTTAATATTACGGTTCTCATCGGCCAGAGATTCCAGGTATCGTCTGGTTGAGTCGATATTGTCACGCGTTGTTTGCATTGCCTCAACACTACGAGAATGACTTAAATCAACTCCTTGAACGATTTGTTCAACTTTCTCGTTGATTTTGTCTGTTAATAAAGTAGTGCGTTGAGACAAAGACCTGACTTCGTTCGCAACAACGGTAAACCCTCGTCCGTGTTCTCCGGCACGAGCGGCTTCAATATTGGCATTTAAACTCAGTAGATTCGTAGTTTCAGCAACTCCGCGCACGTCACCACTGGTTTGCTCAATTTCTTTAGTGTGCGCTTTTAGTGACGCAATGCTGTTTGACGTAGACTCAATATCGCCAACAATTGAGCTTAGATTACCGACTACGGCTGCCATTGTTGACTCACCCGTTTGGTTATTTTCGTCAATGGTGAGAATGGTTTCCCGCTCTCTTTGCAATAAATCGCTGAGCTGAGAAAAGGTATTTTGATAACCGGCCAGTGACTCGGTAAAGTTCTCGACAAAAGACAGACGTTGCCGGTAGTCTGCGAGCTCCTTTTGCTGTTGTGAAATTGTTTGATTTGCAGCTTCAAGTTGCTCAGACAGGGATTCATTTTCAGACATCAGCCGCTCAATATGCTGGTTCAACTGAGACTGGGTCGATGAACATTGATTACTGCGGACGTATCCTAATTTTTCGATTAACTGCATGGAACCTCCAAAAAGAAAAAACCAAGCTTCCACAGCGGTTGCAGAAGCTTGGTTTATTAGGGTTAAGCAGACTTATGCTTTAACCCTTTTACAACTTGCCAACTGATGCCTAAGGCGCCGACGATAAAGACCATGTCACCAAGGGTACGGAACCAGCGTAGATTCTGTAGCAATGGTTGTTGCATGAAAGCTTCACTACGTGCGTACCACAAGCCTTCTGTGGCGGCAGCGTAGAACTGAATGAAGCCAACTGGTAACAAACTGGTGAAGAGCATTAGCGCCAAGCCAATGTTCATGGTCCAGAAAGCCATTTTCATTAGTTTTTCATCGAACTGCAGAGTCGGTCTTATGTAGCGAAGAATCAGCAGAACGAAACCAAGCGCCAGGAATCCATACACACCGAATAAGGCCGCGTGAGCGTGAGTAGGCGTAGTGTTTAGGCCCTGTATATAGTACAGCGAGATAGGTGGGTTGATCATAAAGCCTAATACGCCGGCACCTAGCATGTTCCAGAAAGCAACAGCTACGAAGCAAAGCAGTGGCCACTTAAGACGCTGCATCCAATCTGCCCGTTTTTGAAGACTGTAGTTTTCCCAGGCTTCATAGCCTAATACAATCAGCGGAACCACTTCCAGCGCAGAGAAGGTCGCACCTACCGCCATAACCGGAGTAGTGGTACCGGCAAAGTACAAGTGGTGGAAAGTACCTGGTACACCACCCAGCATGAACAGTGACGCGGAAGCTAACGCTGCAACAGTTGCCATGCGGCGGGAAACTAAGCCCATACTGTGGAATATGAAGGCCAGTGAGGCAGTAGCAAATACTTCGAAGAAGCCTTCTACCCAAAGGTGAACAATCCACCAGCGCCAGTATTCCATGATAGAAATGTGAGTACGCTCGCCGTAGAAGAAACCAGCGCCATAGAATAGGCCAATGGCAACGACCGAGGCGGTGAAGAGTGCCAGTAAGTTCTTGTCGCCTTTGACTTTGAATGCACCCCATACACAGCGCATCATCAATACCAGCCAGAAAACAATACCGAGGAACTTACCAATCTGCCACAGGCGGCCTAAGTCTACGTACTCATAGCCCTGGTGACCTAACCAGAAGTTCAGGTGTTCAGGCATAATTTGCGCAATGGCCAACCAGTTACCGATAAAGGTACCTGCGACAACCAGAACCAGTGCCCAGAACAGGATATCGACACCCAGTTTTTGGTACTTAGGATCTTTGCCACCATTAATAATCGGTGCCAGGAATAAACCTGCAGCCAGGAAGCCTGTCGCTATCCAGAACATGGCGGCTTGAATATGCCAGGTGCGGGTTAAAGAGTAGGGGAACCACTCGGAAATATTAATACCGTAGAACTCTTGTCCTTCTACTGTGTAGTGCGCGGTCAGGCCGCCCAGTAGCACCTGGAAAGAGAACAAAGCAACAACGATAAATAAATATTTGCCCAACGCTTTTTGCGATGGAGTCAGTTTGACCTTAGCAATAGGGTCATGCTCGGGCGCGATCAACTCTTCTTCATCTTTGTCGCGTAAGAACGCCCACGCCCAAATTAGGAAACCAATACCCGCAATCAAAAGAATAACACTGACAATTGACCAGATAATATTCTCTGCGCTAGGCACGTTATCTATTAAGGTCTCATGTGGCCAGTTATTGGTATAAGTAATGTCAGAATCAATACGCTCTGTTGATGCGGCCCATGCGGTCCAGAAGAAGAAGTCGTTCATTTGCGCGCGACGCTCAGCTGAAGGCAGAGTGTTTTCCTTCATCGCATAGCTTACGCGAGTAGGGCGAAGCTCCGGGTCATCGCTGAACAGCTTTGAATAATACTCACCAGTTTGCTCAATAGCCTGGATGCGTCGTTCACTGAGAATGACGGTATCTGAGGCATTGTCGTACGTATTGGTACGATATTCTTCTTTCAGTTCATACTCGAGCTGGTTTTGTTGAACACCGTCAAGCTCGTCATAGGACTTGTTGAAAACTTCCTGCGCACGAATGTCTAACCAGGCCAGCAGCTCACGGTGTAGCCAGTCGGCTGTCCAGTCGGGCGCCTGGTACGCACCGTGCCCCCAAATTGAACCCAACTGCATACCACCAACCGACTGCCAGGCGGTTTGTCCATCTAAAACAGATTCTTCGGTGGCAATGACGTTACCATTGGTACTCATGAATTTATCCGGAATAGGCGGAGCCTCCCGATAAACTTCCGTTCCAAAATACCCCAAAACACCAAAAGTAATTGCAAGGACACCGATTAGTGTCCACCAAAGCTTACGATATCCGGCCATTATTGACCTCCTTGATGCTGAACAGCTTCATGTTGTTACTCCATAGGTTATGAACAGAGAATTTCGATTAATTCACTATGCGTTAACCTAACTGCAATATTGAGGCCATAACGTAATATATTGATTTGCATGGTATTTATATTTAAGTGGGTTTTTATGACTCTAATAGATTAGGTTTTTTTAACTGTTGGGGTACAAAACACCCTAAAGGTACTTTGTACCCTAAAAGAGGTATTTCTTTAGAACAATCGTAGGCTTATCTCTTTTTTGCTCAGACCTTGAGGAAGATCAATGCATTTAAGTCTGACTCTCCTATTCTGGAGCACAATATATAGTGTCTGTTTTTAGAATATTACCGATATATGGTGTTTTATGCCGTTTTACCCTGAATCTTTACATTACAGTGCAGAGCAAATTGTCTGGCAGGAAGTTCCAGGAGAAGTGGCTTTGGCTTACACCATTACGGGTTGCCCGGTAGGGTGCAAAGGTTGCCATAGTGTGGATAGCTGGCCTGTTGGCAGTGGAATCGAACTAACAGAACAACACTTGGAAAAGCAACTGCAAAAATACCGTGGACTTATTACCTGTGTTTTATTCCTTGGCGGTGAGTGGCAACCCGACGCTTTATTAAAGTTATTAAAACAGGTGCGAAGTGGAGGGCTGGAGACGTGTTTGTATACCGGCTATGAAAACGTCTCTCTGACCCTTCGCGAACAACTGACTTATTTAAAAACCGGGCCGTGGATTGCTGCCCGGGGCGGGCTGGAAAGCCCAACCACCAACCAACGCTTTTATGATTTACGAACCCAGCAGTTATTGAACTGCAAGTTTCAAACAGGAGAATAATTATGTTGCGCTTAAACGAAGAACAAGTCACTGGCAAAGTCGATTTCATTCACGAGTATCTGCATGCTCAAAACGCGGCTGATGGATCGAAAATGGACGCAAACGCCAACGTCACACAAAAGAACATAGCAACGCTTGAAGCCGAGTTAATGAAGGACTTTTTTGTGCAGGTGAACCGCAAGCAAGTCAGTAATAAAATCAGTGAGCTTTTTGGTAACGACCTGGCAAAAGAGTACGTTCGACAAATTGAAGATCATGAAATATACGTACATGACGAAACCAGCCTCAAACCTTACTGTGTTTCGGTCACTATGTATCCGTTTCTACGTGACGGCTTAACCAAACTGGGCGGTGAGTCTCAGGCACCTAAGCATCTGGAATCTTTCTGCGGTACTTTTGTGAACTTTGTTTTTGCCGTAAGCTCGCAGTTTGCAGGGGCTGTTGCAACGGTCGAGTTCTTAACCTACTTCGACTACTTTGCCCGCAAGGACTACGGCGACGACTATTTAAATACCCATCGTCACCAAATTGAAAACCACTTGCAGCACGTGGTCTATGCGCTGAACCAGCCCGCGGCGGCTCGCGGCTACCAAAGTGTGTTCTGGAATATCTCTATTTACGACCAGCATTACTTTGACAGTATGTTTGGCGAGTTTGTCTTCCCTGCGGACTTTACTAAACCTGAGTGGAGCTCAGTAAGTGCGTTACAGGACTTCTTTCTGGACTGGTTTAATAAGGAACGTGAAAAAACGATCCTGACCTTCCCGGTGGTGACCGTGGCCATGTTAACGAATGAAGGACAATGCAAAGATCAGGCATTTGCCGAAAAAATAGCCGGGGAAATGGCAAGCGGTAACTCCTTCTTTGTTTACTTGTCTGACAATGCCGACTCGTTAGCGTCCTGCTGCCGACTACGCAGCGAAATTAGCGACAATACGTTTTCCTACACCTTGGGTGCCGGTGGTGTCGCAACGGGCTCAATTAATGTCATTACCATGAATATGAATCGACTGGTGCAGGATGGCAGAGATTTAGAACAAGAAGTCAGCAAAATTCACAAATATCAGGTGGCTTACCGAAAGCTGATGGAAGAGTACAAGGAAGCTGGCCTGTTAACTGTGTACGACGCGGGTTTTATTACTCTGGATAAGCAGTTTCTGACTATAGGCATTAACGGCATGGTTGAAGCGGCGGAATCTCGGGGGATTACGGCGGGCAACAATCAGTCCTATAAAGACTTTGTGCAAAGCCACTTAAAAATTATTTACGATGCCAATAAGGCGGCGAAAAAAGAATATGGTTATATGTTCAATACTGAGTTTGTGCCGGCAGAGAATCTGGGCGTTAAAAACGCCAAATGGGACAAAGCAGACGGGTATCAGGTGAGCCGTGAATGTTACAACTCCTACTTTTATGCGGTGGAAGATGACGACGCGAACGCACTGGATAAATTTGTGTTGCATGGTAAAGAGCTTATTGAATACCTGGACGGCGGTTCAGCTCTGCACTTAAACCTCGATGAAAAGCTCAATACCTCAGGGTATTTGTCCTTACTGAATATTGCGGCAAAAACCGGCTGTAACTACTTTTGCATTAACGTCAAAATTACCATTTGTAATGCTTGCGAGCAGATTGATAAACGCACTTTAAGTGAATGTTCCAGCTGCGGCTCTGAAGATATCGATTACGGTACCCGGGTTATTGGTTACCTGAAGCGTGTATCGGCATTCAGTGCAGGTCGACGTAAAGAGCATCACTTGCGCCACTATCACCGCAAACAGCCTGCAGAAGTTGCTGTGGGTGCGGCACAAGCCAATATTGGACTACGAAAAGCCAGCTAAACCGGCGTAAACTACCCACAAAGAGGGAGGACATACTCCCTCTTTTTTCATGCCTTTGAATTGTGCTTTTATGGTATTCTCCGCGCACTTCCGGACATTTAGGTGAAGCCATGGAAATCAATAGCTACCAAGATTTTATCAACGCCGCAAAACAACAGCAGGAGCCTCAGCGTTTGCTGTTTGTGTTGGCAAAAGCGCAACTCCCCGAGCAACCGACAGACAGTCAGAAGCAGCAATTTGAAACTCAGGCGGGCGGAACTTTAGAGCCGGTACTTTGTGTCGATAAACTGCCTGAAGAGGTGGAGGACTTTTCTACCCTGGTTGAGGAATCCACACGTACTGACATTGACTGGGACATCGCATTTATTAGTGCAATGGACGGTCGTGGCGGACACCCCATTTCAAGTGACGAAGCCAGTCAACCACTGGAAATGATGGTGGAGCAAATTCAGGCCGGCATGATCAAACACTTTTTAACCATAAACCGACAAGGAGAGTTGGTGCAGTTACTGTAGCCGGACGCTGCGCCCTATGTGGCCATGACAAAATTTCTGATTACCGTTACTACCCTGTTTTTTTCGGTATCGGCAATGGCGGCAGAGCCCGCCATTTCTCCTTTTGATTTAACTCAGTCTACCGTCGGCTATACGGCCATTATTATTTTTGTCCTTGCTTATATTCTGGTGATGGGCGAAGAAAAACTCCATATGCGTAAGTCAAAACCGGTACTGGTTGCCGCTGGACTTATCTGGATTTTAATTGGCTGGGTGTATAGTGGCGATAACGCTGCAATGGCTGAATCTGCATTTCGTCATAATCTGCTGGAGTTTGCAGAACTAATGCTTTTCCTGCTGGTGGCAATGACCTACATAAACGCCATGGAAGAGCGCCGTTTGTTCGACGCATTACGCGCGTGGTTACTTAAAAAAGGCTTTAGTTATCGTCAGCTATTCTGGATAACCGGATTACTCGCGTTCTTTATCTCTCCGGTTGCGGACAACTTAACCACAGCGCTATTGATGTGCGCCGTGGTGATGAAGGTGGCGCAGGACGACAAAAAATTTGTTGCTTTATGCTGTGTCAGCATAGTGGTGGCGGCAAATGCGGGTGGCGCCTTCAGCCCCTTTGGTGATATCACCACACTTATGGTCTGGCAGGCCGGACAAGTAACGTTTGGCGAGTTTCTCCAGTTGTTCCTGCCCTCAGTCGCCAACTATTTGGTGCCGGCACTTGTTATGAGCTTTTTCATTGAGAATAAAAAGCCAACCACATTGCATACCGAGGTTGAGTTAAAGCGTGGCGCGTTGCGTATTACCGCCTTATTCTTACTAACCGTAGCTACAGCCGTAACTTGCCATATTGTACTGCATCTTCCGCCGGTGCTTGGCATGATGATGGGTCTTGGCTATTTGCAGTTTTTTGGTTATTTCCTGCGCATGACTCTGCCGGGCTCTTTAGCACGTAAGCGCGCAATGGCCGAAAGAACAGGTGACCAAAAACGTCTGGAGCAATTAGGTGGTGTGGTGCCGTTCGACGTCTTCAGCCGGGTTTCGCGAGCGGAGTGGGATACTTTATTGTTCTTCTACGGCATTGTTTTATGCGTTGGTGGTTTGGGCTTCATGGGTTACCTGAGCCTGCTTTCCGAAACATTATACGGCGGAATGAGCGCTACACTGGCTAACAGTATTCTGGGTGTGGTGTCGGCGGTTATCGATAACATTCCGGTGATGTTCGCCGTGCTGTCGATGGATCCGGAGATGTCTCATGGTCAATGGCTGTTGATTACCCTAACCGCAGGTACCGGTGGTAGTTTACTCTCCATTGGTTCAGCCGCCGGTGTTGCGCTAATGGGGCAAGCCAGAGGTTATTACACTTTCGCTTCTCATCTAAAGTGGACCCCAGTCATAGCGCTAGGTTACGTAGCCAGTATTTATCTGCACCTATGGCTAAACGAAGCTACCTTCCATATCTAGCCTGATCAAGGGGACAGGCTCTTTCGGGACGGACGGTTGTGCTTAGAGAGACGCCGTGAACCCATTCCTGGGGGCTTGTGTGGTGCCATCCTTGGCGCCACACACTCTCTGAACACAACCATCCTGTCCCTGTAGCCTTACTCTCTTTCTGGCTAAAGTGGCACAAAATGATTACAGAGTGACTCTCGATTTCCCTATTTGGATAGCTCTCAGGATTCGAATTTTGTGGTAATCTCCGCGCGAAAATTCCTGCCGGAATAATCAAACACTTTCATTCTTAACCACTAACCAACAAGGAGAGTTGGTGCAGTTTATATTTTGGTTCTGAACTGCACTGAAAAAACGCTATGAAAAGATTGCTGTTTACCGTCATTTCGCTGCTGTTTTCGGTATCAGTACTGGCTGCAGAACCCTCTGCTGACCGTATCGATCTCACCTCATCGACCGTTGGTTACGCCGCCATCGTCATTTTTATTCTTGCGTATATTTTGGTGATGGGTGAAGAGAAATTGCACATGAGAAAATCCAAGCCTGTGCTGGTTGCGGCAGGGGTTATCTGGATCCTCATAGGGTTTGTTTATACTGGCGATAACGCCGTTCTGGCGGAAGAAGCGTTCCGCGAGAACTTATTAAAGTTCGCAGAGTTGATGTTGTTTTTGCTGGTGGCAATGACCTACATTAATGCGCTGGAAGAGCGGCGTTTGTTCGATGCGCTCAGCGCCTGGTTGATGAAAAAAGGCTTTACCTATCGAAAACTCTTCTGGATAACCGGCTTTTTAGCGTTTTTCATCTCTCCTATCGCAGATAACCTGACGACTGCTCTGTTGATGTCGGCCGTGGTCATGAAAGTTGCCGAGGGCAATAAAAAATTTGTCGCGCTTTGCTGTTCCAGCATTGTTATAGCCGTAAATGCCGCCGGTGCATTCAGCCCGTTTGGGGACATAACCACGCTTATGGTCTGGCAGTCCGGCAAGGTAGAGTTTACCGAGTTCCTGCAGTTGTTTGTGCCCGCATTAGTGAACTACTTAATACCCGCAATTATCATGAGCTTTTTTATTGAGAACAAAAGCCCGACAACATTGCATACCGAAGTGGAGCTTAAGCGCGGAGCCCTGCGCATTACCTTCTTGTTCTTATTAACCGTTGCAACCGCCGTTGCATGCCACATTTGGCTAGAACTGCCTCCAGTGCTCGGAATGATGATGGGATTGGGCTATTTACAGTTCTTCGGCTACTTCCTGCGTATGACCCTGCCGGGTTCGCTGGCGCGCAAGCGGGCAATGGCAGAACGCGAAGGCGACCAAAAACGCCTGCAACAACTTGGTGGTGTTGTACCCTTCGACGTATTCAGCCGGGTTTCCCGTGCCGAATGGGACACCTTGTTGTTTTTCTACGGTATCGTCTTATGCGTTGGTGGTTTAGGCTTTATGGGTTACTTAGGTTTACTGTCCGAATCTCTTTACGGTGGTTTAGACCCAACCATAGCAAACAGTATTCTCGGCGTGGTCTCCGCTCTTGTGGATAACATCCCGGTGATGTTTGCAGTACTGTCCATGGACCCTGAAATGTCCACCGGACACTGGCTGCTAATAACTCTGGCCTGTTGTACCGGCGGCAGCCTGCTCTCTATCGGTTCCGCCTCAGGCGTTGCCTTAATGGGACAAGCCAGAGGCTACTACACCTTTATGTCGCACCTGAAATGGACACCGGTAATAGCAATAGGCTACGCAGCCAGCATCCTGCTACACCTATGGCTTAACAAAGCCGCCTTCCTTAGCTAGCGGGGGAAGGAGAAAAGCTCTCTTAGGGCAGGACCTTCTGCTCTCAGAGAGACGCCGTAAACCCATCCCTGGGGGCTTGGGTGGCGCCATCCTTGGCGCCACACACTCTCTGAGAACAGAAACCCTGCCCTTCAACGCACTTTTCCTATCAGCTTAACTTCATAGGTAAGTCGCTGAACCCGCCGGAAGGGTAATTAGCTCGCTTAGGTTCACCTGTTACTTCGAACTCTTCGAAGTGTTTTAATAATTCCTCCGTGAATATACGAAGCTCCATTCTGGCTAGCGGTGCGCCGGGGCAAACGTGTATACCACCGCCGTAAAGTAAGTTATTGGCTTTGTTTTGTTCCGGGTTAAATGTGTCTGCTTTGCCAAATACTGCCTCGTCGCGATTCGCCGAAGCCCAGAGTACTGTCACTTTTTCACCTTGTTTCACTGGGCAGCCAGATATTTCTGTGTCTTTGACTGCGCGTCGGCGGTTAGAAATAAGTGGTGGATCAATGCGGAGTATTTCGTCTATGGCATTGTCGGTATTAAGCTCGTTGTTACGAAGTTTGTCGGCAACGTTCGGGCTTTGTGCGAAGAAATAGGAAATACTACCGATAGCCGCAGCAATGGTACCTACCTCTCCGGCGGTCCAGTTGCGTAAAATGCTCACAATCTCTTCGTCGCTAAGGTGTCGTGTTTCACCATTAAGGGTGACTTCTTCGCGCATTAAATGAAGCGTGTTGTCATCTTTGGGGGCGTCCGACTTTCTGCGAGCTTCGAGCTGTTTATGAATCAGCGCTTCAAACTCATTCGCTTTTTGGTTTAATGTCGCTCTGTCGTTGTTAACAATTGCCTTTTGGTTAGCCTCAAGCCACTCGCCCAAAGTACCGGTCAACGAGTCAGGCCAACCGAGAAAGGCGCACTGAATCTGTAATGCAAAAGGCTTGGCGATATTACTCACAACATCCAGCGGCTTATCTTTGCTAATTTGGCTAATAACAGTACGGGCTATTTCCCGGCAGGCGGGTTCAAATTCGCTCAACCTTTGCGCACTAAAGTACGGCTCAATCACCTCTCGAAAAATACTATGCTCAGGAGGATCCATCCCATTTGGAACCGATAGGTGAGAGCCTGCTGCATTGCTGAAGGTCTCATGATCTTCGATAACATCACGGACAGCACTATGCGTTAATACCGCATGGCCCAGCATGTCACTTTGCGCTGTAGCACAGTGTTGACGAAGTTCATCAAGTGACGCAACTTGCTCTTGCTGTTCGGAAGGTTCCCAACGGCAATCTTTCATACAACCTCCTAATTAATCCTATGAGGTGACTGGCCTGTATACGCTGAAACATTGGAGCCGGGGGAACGCTCTCTCCGGGCGGGGTATCTGTTGTCAGAGAGACGCCGTAAACCCATCCATGGGGGCTTGAGTGGCGCCGTCCCTGGCGCCACACACTCTCTGACAACAGATACCCTACCCGTCGACGCTTTTCCCCGCTCTTTTAATTTAAACGTATACAGGCCAGCCGGCCTCTTTCTATTAAACCACTTTGGAGTAGCGGTTTTGGCCGTGATCCAGGTATTCGTCAAAGCATGCGCAGATGCTGCGAACCCACAGGCGACCTAAGTCGGTGACACGAAGCTTTTTATCCGATACATCAACTAAGCCATCTTCGATAAATGGCTTTAAAAGCGGAATGCTTTCAGCAAAGTGTGCCCAGAAATCATTGATATTCCATTTGTTCTTAAAATCTTCTATATCGAGTTCGAAGTGGCAGATAACTTGAGAGATAAGTTCTGCGCGCAGCTTGTCTTCGTGGGTTAAGGCCATGCCTTTGATAATGGGTTTTTGTCCGTTATCAATCATTTTGTAGTAAGCGGGAAGCTCTTTTTCGTGTTGCCAGAGCACACCGTTTACCTGGCTAATGGATGATACACCCAGGCCCAACAGTGCATCCTGACCGTCGGTGGTGTAGCCCTGAAAGTTACGCTGCAAACGCCCTTCGCGCTGAGCTATGGCCAGACCGTCGTCTTTTTTAGCAAAATGGTCCATACCAATAAATTGATAACCGGCTTGGCTAAGCTGAGTAATAGCTTGTTCAAGTAAGCTCAACTTAACTGACGGTTGCGGAATGGATTCTTCCGGTATTTTCTTCTGACCCGCAAAGCGTTCAGGCAAATGTGCGTAACTGAATACAGAGATACGGTCAGGGTCCATTTCTATAACCTGCTCAATCGACTTTCTGAACGTTTCCGGCCGTTGATAGGGCAGACCGTAAATTAAGTCTAAGTTGATTGAATCAAAGCCCAGCTCTTTACTCAGCTTAAGCTGATGGGCAATTAAATCGACATCCTGTACGCGGTTAATGGCAATCTGTACTTTCTTATCGAAGTCCTGCACGCCGTAGCTAACACGATTAAAACCTAAATCGCGTAAATGGCGAAGCTTTTCATCGCTGCAGCTGCGCGGGTCAATCTCTATGCTGACCTCAGGATTATCCGCGAAGGTAAAATGCTGATGGACCAGTTCCATTAACCGGGTCAATTGTTGCTCGGTCAAAAAGGTTGGGGTACCGCCGCCTAAGTGAATCTGCCGGATCTTTTTGTCTTTTACCATAGGCTGATACATCGCCATTTCTTTTGCAAGGTAGTCAAGATACTTATCCGCTTTATGCTGGTGACGAGTAATCACCTTATTGCAACCACAGTAGTAGCAAAGCTTATGGCAGAAGGGTAAGTGCAAATACAAACAGAGTCCGTCACCTGCATTTTTCAAAGCGGCTTCTATGCGACTTTCTGAAAATTTTTCGGAGAGCATCAACGCCGTGGGATAAGACGTATAACGAGGTCCATTAATGTTGTATTTTTCTATTAATTCTTTATCCCAGGTAACCGTACTCATATTAACCTCTTGACCTAAGTCAAAAACTATTTCATTAACTTATCTGTATTGTTTCACTTTTTTCTTTATAAATAAAATCACTAAAACGCTCGCCTATGAAAAATAGCGGCTTTGGTAGTTTTTGATTTACCTCAATAGTGTCTAAAAAATTCTTTAAATGTAACCCTAATTCGGTATTGCCTTTTACCATTAATTTTCGGTTAAAAAATAAAGTGTCGGGATCAACTTTGCCATAAATCAATAAAAGCAGTGCGTCACCGTCTGCTGAGAGCTGTACGTCGGCTTCATCGGGATTTTTAAGGGACTTTAGTTGGTTACCTCTTAACGTTAAAAAGAGTGATAAATCAATATCTTTTACTTTTATCTCAATAACTTTCTCAGAAATGAAGTCGAGATCACCTGATAATATTTCTTCTTTAAATAAGCGGTTTAATAATTGATCTGAACTGAAGTTAACAATGCTTCTTGGTATTAATTTGTTTATTGGTTGAATTATTTTAGGTATGGCGGATACCCAATTGGTAGTATTCATTATTTGCTCCATATACAACAACAAAATAAAGTCATGGGCACTATAATAAATAAACAAATATTGCGCCACAAAATAGTAAAATAGAGGTTTCAGATGGAATTGTTATGTCCGGCCGGAAGTATCCCTGCGTTAAAAGCGGCTATAGAAAATGGCGCCGATGCAGTTTATGTGGGGCTAAAAGATGAAACCAATGCGCGTCATTTTGCAGGTTTAAATTTAAACCAGATGAAGCTATCAGAAGCAGCAGGCTATGTGCATAAACATGGCTGTAAGCTGCATGTTGCGATTAATACTTTCGCGCATGCCAATAGTTGGGAAAAATGGCGAAAGGCGGTAGATGATGCAGTTTTGGCAGGTGCGGATGTACTGATTATCGCGGATTTAGCAGTGCTGGCTTATGCTGCTGAAAGATACCCGAAAGTTGAACGACATTTATCGGTGCAGGCCTCTGCAACCAACGCCGGTGCCATCCGGTTTTACCAACAGTTTGGTGTGTCGCGGGTGGTTTTGCCTCGAGTGCTGTCTATGCAGCAGGTACGGGCACTGGCTCGCACAACCGACGTTGAACTGGAGGTATTTGCCTTTGGTAGCCTCTGCATTATGGCAGAAGGGCGGTGTTACTTGAGCTCGTATTTGACCGGCGAATCACCTAATACAGCAGGTGCCTGTTCTCCGGCCGCGTTTGTAGAGTGGGACGAACGGGACAATAAACTGGAGTCACGGCTAAACGGTGTGCTTATCGACCGTTTTGATGAAAATGAAAAGGCGGGTTACCCCACTCTTTGTAAAGGGCGCTTTTCGGTTGACGATGAAATTTATAATGTGCTGGAAGAGCCCACCAGCCTGAACACCTTAAGTCTGTTGCCACAACTTTATAAAGAAGGCATTGCCTCGTTGAAAATTGAAGGGCGGCAACGCAGTCCGGCTTATGTGGCGCAA
Source organism: Idiomarina sp. ST20R2A10 (assembly GCF_051842345.1). Classification (NCBI taxonomy): domain Bacteria; kingdom Pseudomonadati; phylum Pseudomonadota; class Gammaproteobacteria; order Alteromonadales; family Idiomarinaceae; genus Idiomarina; species Idiomarina sp. ST20R2A10. Next base: position 165,994 of record NZ_JBNIEY010000003.1, read on the forward strand.
ATTACTCGGGTGTGGCGTCAGGCTATCGATACTGTCATGGCAGACCCCGATAACTTTGAAGTGGCGGATAACTGGAACTCCGTATTGTCCTCGCTTTCTGAGGGCAGTCAAACGACGCTCGGCGCGTACCACCGGAAATGGAAGTAACCAACATGAAGTTTTCCTTAGGGCCTAACCTGTATTTTTGGCCGAAACAGCAGGTTTTAGATTTTTACCAGCAAGCCGCCGAGTCAGACGTCGAGCACGTGTATCTTGGTGAAATGGTTTGTAGTAAACGGCGTGAGTTGAAGCTGGACGACTATCTGGCGATAGCGCACATGCTAAGAGAAGCAGGTAAAAAAGTGACGCTGTCGACAATGACCTTGCTCGAAGCGCCGGCTGAATTAAGAGAGCTGGGGAAATATTGTGACAATGGTGAGTTTGATGTTGAAGCAAACGATGTCAGTGCCATTGGTATATTGCAGGAGCAGGGTCTGAACTTTACCGCAGGGCCAGCCATTAATATTTATAATCATCAGAGTCTGCGACGCTTAATTGATATGGGCATGACCCGCTGGGTTGCGCCTTTTGAACTTTCGCGTGACTGGCTGCGAGATATTTTGCAGCAGAACCTGATTAACACCGTGAGAGATTGTTTCGAGGTAGAGGTGTTTTCTTTCGGTCATATGCCACTGGCTTGGTCTGGTCGCTGCTTTACCGCCCGCTCAGAAAACCGTCCGAAAGATCAATGTGAACTGTGCTGCATAAAATATCCGGAGGGCCGTGAAGTCAAAAGTCAGGAAGGACAACAAGTGTTCGTGCTTAATGGTATTCAGACACAATCGGGTACCCGTTATAACCTGATAAATCAGTTGCCCAGTATGAAAGGTCTGGTTGATATTGTGCGAATAAGTCCACAACCGGAAGGGACCTTTGACTGGCTACAGCGTTTCCGTAACAATGTCGATGGTGAACAACCCGTGAAGCTGAATAGTAAAGAAAGTAACGGCTACTGGTTACAGCTTGCGGGCTTGGCTTCGGCTTAGACGAGCATAAACATATTTGTAATGGAAAGGATAACTATGTCAGACAAAACAGCTCGAATTGGTGTACTAACCGTTAGCGATAGAGCCAGTGCCGGGGTGTATGAGGATATTTCCGGACAGGCGATAAAAGATACGCTGAACGACTACTTGACCTCTGAATGGCAGGCGGAGTACCGGGTTATTGCTGATGAGCAACCGACTATTGAGTCCACTATTAAAGACTTAGTGGATAAGGAAGGATGTTGCCTGGTGGTAACCACCGGAGGAACTGGCCCGGCGCGGCGCGATGTCACACCAGAGGCAACTGAAGCGGTTTGTGATCGGATGATGCCCGGCTTTGGTGAACTTATGCGGCAGGAGTCACTTAAGTACGTTCCCACCGCTATTTTGTCGCGGCAAACAGCAGGACTCAGAGGCTCGTCACTTATTATTAATTTACCGGGTAAGCCAAAGGCCATTCGTCAATGTCTGGATGCTGTGTTTCCAGCCGTACCGTATTGCATTGATCTTATGGACGGGCCCTATCTGGAATGTGATGAATCGGTCATTAAGCCTTTTCGTCCGAAAAGTAAGTAGTTACTCCTGCTGCCGGAGCCGCAACAGGCTTCGGCACAATCCTATAAAAGTGACTCCCCAAACCAGCAGTGCAATGTAAAAGAAGGTTGTGGGCAAGGCGTCCAAAAACGAAAACTCCATGGCCTGCAACATGACATAGGTACAGGCCGAATACATTCCCAGTGGAAACACTGCACCCCAGTAAAGAGGGTCGTAGGCAAAAGGGAAGCGCCGGACAACATGTCGCCACACCCCAAGAATGAGCAGCATGGGGATCCACCAACTGCCAGTGGCCCAGTAGAAAATTGTGAACCCCTTAATAAATGGCACCAAGCCTTCTAAAAATGGTGCGTTTGGCGAGTTAATAATGAGGAGAGAGCCCGCCAGCGTTGATATGGCCATAGCGCCCATATTAATCCAGTAAGGTGGGGCAAGATCATTCGGGACAAACCTAAAAAAGGTGTAGCGATAGAAAATCAGCGACATCATCCAAATATAAAGCATGCCGCCCCATAACCACATGGATAGCGCCAGAAAGTTAAGTTCTAGTTTCCACGGCTGAGATGTTTGCGTAGCCAGATAAGCGCTTAATACGGCAACTGCCTGGGTGGCAACAACAGCCAGTAACCAGGCACCACTAATACCCTTGTCCAGTGTCGGTTTATTGCGGCGGATGGTTAACGCGGTAAATACGGTGTAGGTAAGCAGCAGCCAGAGTACCAGCGCAATAACCCAGGCTATGAAGGCGAGCCAATAATGGCTGTACAAAACCATTAATTGGCTACCAATAAGCCCTGTGCCTGCTACCGTTGTGAAAAAAGCTGGCCCTTTACTGTGGCTGATTAAGTCTTCGGTGAAGTCTTCGGTAAATCGCAAGGCTCGATAGCTATAAAGAAAAGCAAGAATAACCCAGCTAACACAGGATATGGTAAATAAACTTCTGGCAATAAAAGACCATTGCTGCTGGTGGGCAGCAATGGCGATGATTCCTGTCGCCATCACCAGCCCGAAGTAGGCCGGTGATAGTTGTTGTGCTTTATGTAATAGACTCATAGTTTTCCATACCTGAGCCCAAACACATTAACAGGGGTCGGGCGCATTCTTACGTGAGTAGAACCACCAAGTTATCACACCACAAATGGTGTAAAAGATGATAAAGCTCAATAAAGCTGCTGATACACTGCCTGTAAGACTAATGGACGAACCGTAAGCTTTTGGGATAAAGAAGCCGCCATAAGCTGCAATGGCCGAAATAAAGCCAATAACCGCCGCCGACTCTTTATTACCTTGCTTTATAGCTTCGTCGGTATTGCCAAGTTCGCGTTTGCGCTGGTTAAGGAAAATAACCGGAACCATGCGGAAGGTGGAACCGTTACCAATACCCGTTGCTATAAACAGCACAATAAAGGCTGTAAAGAAGCCCCAGAAGTTACCCTCAGTGCCTGCAATAGGCAGGAAGTACATAACTCCAATAACGCCGACAATCATTAACAGGAAATTCCAGAAAGTAACGCGGGCGCCGCCTAGTTTGTCTGCAATGATACCACCGACCGGACGCGCCAGAGCTCCGACTAATGGACCGAGAAAAGCATAAGCGGTTGGGTCAACTTCTGGGAACAGCATACCGGATAGTAGCGGGAAGCCAGCAGCAAAGCCGATAAAGCTACCAAAGGTACCTAAATACAGAACGCACATAATCCAGTTATGTGTGCGCTTGAAGATTATGGCTTGATCGCTGAACGACGCTTTCGCCGAGGAAATATCATTCATGCCGAACCAGGCTGCTACAGAACCAATAACAATTAACGGAACCCACAAGAACGCGGCGTTCTGAAGCCAGACTTCCTGACCCGCATTGGCGCCTTCCTGAATCTCTAGTGGCTCACCTCCCATGCCACCAAACACGCTGGCGGCAATGACTAAAGGAGCCAACAGCTGCATGCCAGATACCCCCAAGTTGCCTAGGCCGGCGTTCATCCCCAATGCGCCACCTTTTTCTTTCTGCGGATAGAAGAAACTGATGTTGGACATACTGGACGAGAAATTACCACCACCGAAACCGCATAGTAGAGCCAGTATCAGCATGATCATGTATGGGGTCTCGGTATTTTGAACGGCAAATCCGATCCATAAACAGGGGAGTAATAAAGATGCAGTTGAGATTGCGGTCCAGCGTCGCCCGCCAAATATGGGCACCATGAAACTGTAGAAAATGCGTAAAGTTGCACCTGATAATGCCGGCAATGCGGCTAACCAAAACAGCTCGTTAGAGCTATAGGGAAAGCCAAGCGCCGGCATTTTCACTACCAGAATACTCCAGATAGTCCAGACCGCGAAAGCAAGAAAGAGATTCGGGATGGAAATCCACAAGTTACGGGTGGCAATGCGCTTGCCTTTCTCTTTCCAGAAAGTCTCGTCTTCCGGACGCCAGTCATCCAGTACCATGGAATTAGGCGTAGAAAGTTCAGGTAGGTCACGCTCTTCCCGGTCATCTTTGTACTCAATGCGTTCCGCTTTAAGGATAGCCGAATGCATCCACAGCAACGATACAGCAGAGATTACAAACAACAGCATAAAGCTGCTTTGCCATACGCCAATAACGTCGTTAAGCATACCGAAGGTTAATGGCAGCAGGAAGCCACCTAGGCCGCCTATCATACCAACGACACCACCTACAGCACCGACGCTTTTCGGATAGTAAACCGGAATGTGTTTAAACACAGCGGCTTTACCCAAAGACATGAAAAATCCGAGTGCAAAGGTCAAAAATACAAAACCAACTAAAGTGACTTCAAACTGGAAGTTGTATGTTTGGTCAATACCTTTAATCGCATACTCGGTGCTTGGGTAGCTGAGTAGAAAAGTGCAGATAATTGATGCGATAAAGGTCCAGTACATGACTTTACGTGCGCCGTACTTGTCCGACATCCAGCCGCCGAGAACACGGAACAATGAGGCTGGTATGGTATACAGTGCGGCAATCATACCGGCTGTTTTAATGTCTAACTCATAGACACCTATCAGGTAGTGGGGTAGCCACAGTGCTAAAGCAACGAATGCGCCGAAGACGAAAAAGTAGTACAGAGAAAATCGCCAAACACGTAAGTCGCCTAAAGGCGATAACTGTTCCCAAAAACCTTGTTGTTGCTTCTCGTGACGTACGTTTTTTAGTGGGTCTTCTTTAGCGAGTACTAAAAAGGCAATGCCGGCAATTGCTAATATGGTCGCATAAATTTGCGCAGTACCTTGCCAGCCCAGGGCAATGAGCAAGAAAGGTGCACCAAAGTTGGTTACAGCGGAACCGACGTTACCGGCACCGAAAATACCAAGTGCAGTGCCTTGTTTTTCTTTTGCGTCATTAAACCAGGCGGCGGTGTAGGTCACACCAACAATAAAAGAACCACCAGCCAGGCCTACACCAAGCGCAGCTATTAGCAGCATGATGTAGCTATTGGCGAACGTCAGCAAATAAACACAGGCTGAGGTTAACAGCATTAGCATGGCAAAAACTTTTCGACCGCCTAAGCGATCCGTCCAGATACCCAGGAACATACGGCTAATGGAGCCTGTTAGTACCGGCGTAGCCATAAGTAAACCGAGTTGAGTATCCGTCAGATTAAAGTCTTCTTTTATCTGAATACCGATAATTGAAAAGATGGTCCAAACCGCAAAACAGAGAGTAAACGCCAGTGTGGATAACACTAGTGCGTAATTGCGTTGACCACCTGTCGCTGACAGGGGTTGGTTCATGAAAGACCTCCAGTTAGATCTATTAAGTCAGATAGCTAAACTTTACTGTTAAGTGAAATAAAATGCTTTACTATCAAAAGGCTAGAACTAACTGAGTAGTTAAGAGAATACTACTTTAAAGGTAGTTTCACGGTCTTCCCTAGCGCGCATAGAAGGTGAATTAACTACCTCCTAATGGGTAGATTTTGTGTTTAGTATGAAAGTTTAATCAACTAAGGGGTACTAACTTATTTTCGCAAGCAAGCATTCGATTTTCTTATCAATAAAAGATATATTACAAATGTATCTTTTAAATATTAAGCGGTGGCACTGATGCAGATTACAGATAAACAAAAAGAAGAGCAGTTAATTCCCATTCTGCGCCAGGCATTTCGACCGTTGTTCCTGCTGGGAGCTGGCTTTAGCGCTATAGCCGTGCTGTTGTGGGGACTGGCACTTGGTGGAAAGGTCGATTTGCCCGTATATGGCAACATCATGTTCTGGCACTCTCATGAAATGATGTTCGGCTTTGTTATCGCGATTGTTCTGGGCTTTTTACTAACCGCTGTGCAGAACTGGACAGGGCTTAGAGCTCCTCACGGTAATACTCTGCTTATTTTAACTGTTCTATGGGCAGCGGCAAGACTCGCTCTGTTGTTTGGCAGTGAGTTACCCTGGTGGCTGGTTGCGGCCGTCGATGTCAGCCTCTTACCTGTTGCTGCATTTTTGTTTGGCCGCATGGTGCTTAAGGTGAATCAGACCCGAAATCTGTTTTTTGTTCCCATTCTGTTGTTGCTGACTGTTTGTAATTTGCTTATGCATTATGGTTTGCACTTTGGTCAGTACCATATTCAAGTTCTTGGTGCCTACAATGCGGTGTTCCTGGTGACCTTGCTTATGGCAATTATTGGTGGCCGGGTACTGCCCATGTTTACCGCCAACGGCACTATGACACCGAAAGTACAACCTATTCTCTGGCTTGACCGTATTGCGTTGGGCAGCTTGTGGCTTATTTTTGCGGTACATTTTCTTAATCTGCATACGCTGCTGCCGAATGGCGTCATGGTGGCTTTATTTGCCATTTCAGCCCTGGCAACGGGTATACGGGTTGCACGCTGGAAAATATGGATAACCTGGCGGGTACCATTAGTCTGGTCGCTACATTTAGCATACTGGTTTATTCCGATTGGGCTCACGCTATTTGCGCTGCGTTACGCTGGCTTTGAGCTGACTCAGAGCATCGCCCTGCACGCTCTGACGGCTGGCGCTATGGGAAATATGATTTTAAGTATGATTGCCCGGGTATCGCTGGGCCATAGCGGGCGCCCACTTCAGCCAAAACTGATTATGACCGGCGCGTTTCTGCTCGTACTGATTGCGGCGCTGACTCGGGTATTTTTAATGTGGCTTATGCCGGAGTTCGCCAGTCAGTGGCTCATGTTCAGCACTATGGCCTGGGCTCTGGCCTACGGCATCTATGTGGTGGTTTACTTTAAAGTGCTGACAACGCCTCGCGCTGACGGTAATCCGGGTTAACACAGTAGTCCGGCTTAAAGGCGAGCGCAGTGCGGACAGGCAGGGTGCTTCTGAATATTGAGCCGCTGCCAGTCACTGTGCAACGCATCAAACAGTAACACCGATGAATACAGCGGCTGGCCAACACCTGCCGCTATTTTTATAGCTTCCACGGCCTGCATGGTTCCCACAACGCCCACCAAAGGTGATAACACACCGGCCTCTGCGCAACTGAGTTGTTGTTCGCCAAAAAATTGGCTGTAACAGGCATAGCAGGGCGAATCATTTTGCATAGAAAAACTGGCAATCTGGCCTTCAAAACGAATGGCCGATCCGGAAACCAGTGGTGTCTTGCTTTTCAGGCAAGCTTTATTAACGCTATTACGAGTGGTCAGGTTATCGCAACAATCGACAATCAGCGTGGCTTCGTCCGCTAACTCCATCAGCAAAGCGTCGTCTGCCCGTAACGGTAATGCGGTAATATCAGCTTCGCTGTTTAGTTTCGTCAGGTGTTCCCGCGCTTGTTCTGCTTTGTTTTCTCCCACGCTGCTTTCGGTGAACAGAATTTGGCGTTGTAGGTTGTGACTGTCAATTGCATCGTCGTCAACTAAGGTTAGCTTTCCAATACCGGCAGCGGTTAAGTAGGGCGCAACGGCGCACCCTAGTCCACCCAGGCCAATAATCACTACATGAGCATTCAGCAACGCTTCCTGGCCCTCTAAATCCATAGCCGGTAAGGCAATGTGCCGGTTGTATTTTAGCATTTGCTGGTGGGAAAGGGTTTTACTCATAATGGCTTACCTTACTGTCAGGAACAAATTCAGGACGTGTCGCCAGCCAGGCCCCGACGGTGACCAATACCACGCCGACAAATGCCTTCAGCCAAATGGGCACCTGTGGCACCAGCAGCCATAACACCCCGTAGCCAGTTGCCATCATAATCAAAGCAATTACTTTTGAACGGCGTTTGATAACCCGATTATCGCGCCAGGCTTTGATATCCGGACCGTATTTCGGATGGTTAATGAGCCAGGCTTCGAGGCGGGGCCAGCCTTTGCTAGCAGCCCACAATGCCGCTATAAGAAAAGGAACGGTCGGCATTACAGGTAGAGCTATACCGACAAGCCCCAGCAGCACAAAAAGTAATGCCAGAGCACGCCATAACAGTTTAATTAACAGTTCATGAGTCACGATTTCATCCCTAGCCTGCCTGCCATCTTGTGTAGGTTGCTGGCATCCAGTTGCAAATCTTTGGCTGCCTGACTCCAGCTGTTGTTATGGCGCTTCAGAGCCGCCTCTATCATTTTACGTTGAGTATAATTTACGGCTTCTTTCATTGAAATATTTTGCTCAGGTAAGTCGGCTGAAGCGTTATTATTGGTATCCGTTGTGACAGATAACGGTAGTTGAACATCAAGATCCAGCATGTCGGGTTCAATGGTCGCAATATCTGTTTTTTCTACACCATGACTTAGCAATTTAATGGCAGCACGACTTATAACGTGTTCCAGCTCCCGCACATTACCCGGCCACTGGTACTGCTGTATAGCAAGCTCGGCTTCTGGTGACAAACGCAAAGCTCTTAACCCCAGGCGCGCGCGGTTTAGCTCAAGAAAGTGGCCAGCAAGAATCGAAACATCGTCGTCGCGCTCGCGTAATGGTGGAATGGGTAAAGGGTAAACTGAAAGCCGGTGATATAAATCTGCCCGAAAGGTTTCGTTACTGACTTGCTGGCGTAGATTACGATTGGTTGCTGCTATCAAACGCACATCCACTTTCCGGTACTTGTCCGAGCCCAGCCGCTGAATTTCGCCGTTTTGCAGTACTCTTAGCAGTTTGGCCTGTATCGATAATGGCAACTCGCCAACTTCATCCAGAAATAAAGTACCGCCGTGAGCTGCTTCAAATCTTCCGGAACGGTCACTGGTGGCTCCGGAAAAGGCACCTTTAACGTGACCAAAAAGCTCACTTTCGGCAAGCGCTTCAGGTAATGCGGCGCAATTAACGTAAATAAGTGGCATATTATTGCGCTGAGACAGTAAATGAAGCTCACGTGCGAAAAGTTCTTTACCAACACCAGTTTCACCTAACAGTAAAACCGGTAAGTCAGCACCAGCGACAACCCGCAATTCTTTCAGTACACCTTCAATCGCTTTACTTTGACCGATAATTTCAGAATCATTGCTTTCGGCACCTCCCGCTTTAGGCATTGCGCGTTGTTGCCCCTGGCGCAATGCTCGTACGTTTTGTTCAAGCTGTCCAATACGAACTGCGGCTTCAACAAACAAGCTGAATTTCTGCAGTTCCAGTACGGAATTGTCGGTAAAGGTACCTGGCTGCAAAGCATCTAAGGTCAGCACGCCCCAGCATTTGTTCTCCAAATACAAACTAATGCCCATGCAATCGTGCACGGGCAGTGCATTGCCCGGTTGCTCGGCCAGCAGTCCGTCATAAGGATCCGGCAAAGCAGAGTCATGTTCGAATCTCACCGGGCTTCGCGAAGCTAACAAAGCGCTCAACCGCGGGTGTTGCGCCAGCACAAAGCGTCGGCCGAGAGCTTCACGCACCAGTCCCTGAATTGCAACCGGCTGAAGTACCTCGTTATCGAGCTTTAACAACACCACTGCACCGCAGTTGAAATGACGGCGCAAAGTGTTAACTAAATTTTGTAAACGGACCGCCGCAGGCTGCTCTGTAAGCAGGTCGGCTAATAGACTTTCTTGCAACATGGTTAAATTGACTGCCCAGGTTAAAAATACCCTTATTGGTTGGGTCGATAGTACCTTGGCATATCGGAGAGTCAATAATCACAATGGGGTAGAAGCTGGCCTGTTTGTTGCAATAGAGCAAGCATAATAAGAAGTTAACCGTTACATACGGATAAAACATTTTTAATTATCGAACAGGAGTTTACGCTATGAATACTATTAATGAACATTTACAAGCTGTTGAGAAGCAATGGCAGAATGCAACCTCGCAAGATCTAGTTGAGCACATCTATTTGCGTTTTCACCAACGCCACCGTGAACAGTTACCGGAATTAAAACAATTAGCTATGCGGGTAGAGGAAGTTCATGGAGATCACGCCGAAGCTCCGAACGGACTTGCGGAACATTTGAACAATATGCTGCAGGAACTGGAAAGCCATATGATGAAAGAAGAACAGATTCTGTTTCCGATGTTGTCACGCGGCGTTTATCCCAGCGGGCCAATTTCAGTAATGGAAGAAGAGCATGTTCAGCATGAAGCTGAATTGGAAAGAATAAATGAACTGACAAATAACTTAACCTTGCCAGAAGGTGCCTGCGGTACCTGGACGGCATTGTATAACGGTTTAAAGGAACTGCAGGACGACTTATACGAGCATATTCACCTGGAAAATAATGTTCTTTTTGTGGAGAAAAAAGCTGCAGTTCCCGAGCACGGTAAAGATTTCTGTTGTGGTTCATGCCAGTAATTAAATAAAATTGATAAAGATCAAATGCAAATGATAATGATTTGCGTTTGATCTAATTCGAAGCTATCTTAACACCTTCATTGAAGGAGGTGTTTATGAATGGCTTAAGACAGTTCGCGTTATCCCCATTATTTCTTACCTTATTTTTAGCAACTGGCGCTACGGCTGAAACTAACGAAGACCCTATTGAAACTATTGTTGTTACAGCAACAGGTAGCGAACGAAGTGCTTTGTTGGCACCGGCTTCTTTGTCCGTTATTTCTCGTGATGACCTACAAAATGTCAGCGATCAACAACTGATAACGGCTTTGCGTAAAACCGCAGGTATTTCGTTATCAGGCCGAGGCGTTGGGGGACGAAAAGTCATTCAACTTCGTGGTCTGGAGTCGAAACATTCACTTATTCTCATTGATGGAAAGAGGGTATCCGCGACAGATGATGTGGTAGGGCATTCGGATTTCCAGTATGAATGGCTGCCTTTAGACAGTATTGAACGAATTGAAGTTATTCGTGGCCCCATGTCGTCTTTATATGGGTCTGAAGCGCTTGGCGGCGTTATCAATATTATTACCCGCGCCGGTCAGCCAGACGCTTCATCGTCGCTTATGGTTAACGGAACTATGGATAATGAAGATGCGGGTGGCGGCCAATATGGACTCAACGGTCAATGGGTGCAGCCATTAACGGAATCATTGACTTTAAAAGCCCACCTTGGACATAAATATCAAGACGATGTTATGGACACTGAGAATGTCAGGGTATCTTCACTTGAGGGACGTCGGACAAATACCGCGCAACTGGGTTTTGACTGGAAGCTCAATGATGAGCATTCTCTGGATATTGAGTACCTAACGGCTAACGAAGAGCGCTGGCAACATACCAATTATCGGGGCAATGAGCCTTACTATCGATCCTGGTATGACTTAAAGCGAGAGCAGCTGTCAACGTTCTGGAACGCTAATTTTAGTCAGTGGACAGGGCAGGTTGGCTATTATCGCTCGTCTATCGATGTCATTAATAAAAACGATAGCGCTGCTGTATCAGCCTATACGCCACAGTTTTTAACGGACGATGTTTTCGAAGCACGTTTTTACCGTGATTTTGGTGTATCTCGCTTAACAATGGGCGGTGAATGGCGCGATGAAGAATTGGAACATAATGCATTTAATGGCGGCGGTGATAGCGCCGTTCACAAGTCAGTTCTGGCTCAATACGAAACAGATTTAGTTGACGATGTTTATCTCACTTTGGGGGGACGCTGGGATCACCATGAATATTTTGGAGGAGAATTCAGTCCCCGCGTCTATATGGTCTGGGCTGTTACACCAAACTTGTCCATTAAAACCGGTTATGGGCACGGTTTTAAAGCACCTACGTTAAAACAAATCTCACCCGAATACCGATTTGACGGTCCACATAGCTTTTTGGGAAATGAGAATCTGAACCCCGAAACTAGTGATAGCTGGGAGTTAGGGCTGCGTTATGAAGGAGCTAAAAGCACCATAAGTGCCACTGTTTTTCATAATCAGATTGAAGATCTTATATCGACACTTTGTGTTGAGAACTGCGCTGGCCGCTTTGGTCATGTTAATCGGTACGTCAATGTTGAAGAAGCCGAGGTAACAGGTTTTGAATTTGAAGGTTCATACCAATTATTCGAAGCTCTGGAATTAACCAATAGTTATACCTACACCGATGGTGAAAATAAAACATCTGGTGAACGCTTAACCTCACGTCCTAAGCATCAGGGAACTATTGGTCTTAACATCGACTGGATCCCCTCTACATTAAGCTCATCAATCGACTGGCAATATATTGGAGAACAATGGATTGCAAGTTACACAGGTATGACTGAGCTTCCGGACTATTCGTTGCTAAATGCCAACCTTAGCTACTTTTGGGGTGAGCATCGTTTAACACTGAGTGCGAGTAATCTCACCGATACCGATTTACTCGAAAAAAGTGACAGCTTTGGCTATCAGGAACACGGCCGTAGTATCGATCTCACCTGGTATTGGCAGTTTTAAGGGGTATTTATGTTAAGCGTATTGAAAGCCGTTTTAGGCTGTTTTGCTCTGACCATGATGCTATTGCTAACCAGTAACAATGTCTGGGCAAATCAAGTAACGGTACTGACAAATCGTATGATGCTAGAGGATAAACGCGAGTTAATTCAGACAGCTGCAAAGCAGGCTGAAATTAACGTTGATGTAGTGGAAATGTCACTAAGCGATGATGAGTTTGCTTCTGGTTTATCAAATAGCGAGTTTATTGTAGTGGACCTTCCGCGCTCTATGGATATGCAAGCATTTCAAAAACGTTTGCAGGAGCTCAATATCGCAATAACTAGCCCAATGCTGGCTATAACCCGGAGTGACTTCAGTTATCAAAATTTAAAGAAAGAAAACGCTGATGTTTTACATCAGTACTATCGAAATGGTGGTAAACACAATATTGAAGTGTTTTTTCAGGCATTAAGTCGAGTAATGGGTGATGAGTCACTTGCCGGCTTGCCTGAAGTCCGTGAAATACCTGCACAAGGTGCTTACCATCCAAGATTTCCAGAGCTTTTTACTGGCAATCCGGACGATGTATTAAACTCCCTGGAACATCAACAAGGGCAGCCAGTAATTGCTCTGGGATTTCACGTTCGTTATCTTGAGTCTGACGCCATGGCGCACATTGACCAATTGGTTGAATGGGTCGAGGAAAAAGGCGCGTTTGCGTTACCCGTATTTTATTCACTGGGGCCGGACGCTCGCTTAGTTGACCTTTTAAAAGGGCGGGCGAATGCACTTATTCACTTGCAGCCGGTTTATCACAATGGCTTAGAGAAGCAGTTGAATGAATTGGGAATTCCTGTTCTGCAGGGTATTGGCTGGTGGAATGACTCGGTTAAAAGTTGGGAAGATAGTCCCTCCGGCTTATCTTTGGCTTCTACGCCATTGTATTTAGCACTACCCGAACAAAATGGTTTAATTGATCCGCTCATTATGTGGGCTGAGCAAGAAGGCGAATTAGAGCTCATTGACCACCAGGCCAAAGCAGCCATTAATAAAGCCATTCATCTTGCTCAATTGCAAATGAAGCCCGTGAGTGAACAAAAACTTGCGGTGATGGTTTACAACTACCCTCCGGGAGAAAAGAATCTGGCGGCATCCTTTATGAATGTTCCGCGCAGTCTTGAGTTACTGTCCAATAATTGGCTTGAGCAAGGGTTTCAGACCCGGGCTTTTACCGAGCAAGAGTTGATTGATGGACTTGGCGCGGCTATTCAGAAAACCCACCAGCAAAAAGCTGAAGCAACATCGAAGTCATTGTCTGTTTCGCTGGCGCAATATCAGCAATGGTTCAGCCAATTGCCTGAGTCAGTCCAGACACGCATTAACGAGTACTGGGGCAATGCCAGTGACTCAACGATGTTGTCTGAGGTTGATGGAGAGCCAGTCTTCGCAATACCTCATGTGAGTGCACAGAATATTGTGTATTTGGGTCAGCCACCGAGAGGCTTACCCGGTCAGGACAATGAACGCTCGCTATATCACGATATGCGGGTACCGGTGAATCATTATTATCTGGCGACTTATTTATGGGTGAGAGAGGTTTTTAAAGCCGACGTACTGGTTCACTTCGGTACGCACGGTACGCAGGAGTGGATGCCCGGTAAAGAGCGTGGGCTGAGTATCTATGACGACCCACTGTTAGCAGTGGGGGATATTCCTGTGGTGTATCCCTATATTATCGATAACGTGGGTGAAGCCACGCAGGCTAAACGTCGTGGCCGGGCTGTTATGGTCAGTCATCAAACCCCACCTTTTCAGCCTTCAGGCCTGCACGGTCAGTTGGTTGATATGCATCAGTTGATTCATCAATGGGAAACGCTGGAACCCGGAGAGGTGAAAAACAATACGGTTAAACGTTTGCTGCAAATGGCAGAAGATGATGACCTCAATACCGATTTAGGCTGGGATATGGAAAAAGTGGCTCAGCAACCGAAAGATTTTATTCTACGGTTACATGACTACCTGCATGAGCTTGCGGCCCAGTCTCAACCTATTGGCCTGCACACGTATGCAGACAACGACGTGCAAGCACAAAAACTGACGACAGTTATGCAAATGCTGGGTGACGACTTTATTCAGGCATTGAGCCTGGATGAGCCCGACGAAGTTTTTGTTGATGATTATGAACTCATAAAGGAATCAATTCCTTATAAGTGGTTGCAAAAAGTACTGTTAGAAGACAAGTCGAAAGACACCGCGGCACTTACTCCTGAGCTACCCGAATGGCAGGAAAAAGCGCATAAATATTACGATAGCCTGGATACCGCTATGGAATGGGAGAGCCTAAAAACGGCTTTGGCCGGAAAACATGTGGCGCCGGGTATTGGCGGTGACCCCATTCGTGTACCGGAAAGCTTACCCAGTGGTAAGAACCTGGTGGGTTTTGACCCATCACGTGTGCCAACAAAAGAAGCCTGGTTAGCGGGTAAAAAAGCCATTGATGAAATGATTGCTGCGCATAAGGAAAAGCACGGGGAATGGCCTGAACGGCTGGCGTTCTCATTATGGGCGGTGGAGGCCATGCGCCACGGGGGCATTCTGGAAAGTCAGGCCTTTTATGCCATGGGGGTAAAACCAACCTGGGATAGGGGCGGTCGGGTCAGCGGTTTTGAAATTGTTGCGGCCGATGATCTGAATCGACCTCGCGTGGATGTGGTGTTGTCTGCAACTGGCTTGTATCGCGATCAGTTTCCTAACGTGATGGAGCATTTGGCAAAAGCAGCTGCTGAAGTTTCGCAACTGAAAGAAGCGGATAATCCCGTTTATGAGCATACGCAGAAGCTTTTATCTGATTTAGTGAAAAAAGGCGTACCTGAAAGTGATGCTTTGTCCATGGCACAAACCCGGGTTTTTGGTAGCCCAACCGGTGTCTATGGCACCGGGCTTGAAGATGCTGCATTAGCGACTGATACCTGGGAAGGTGACGATAAGTTAGCCAAACTGTATTTAGAACGCATGAGTCACGCCTTCGGGCCGGACAGCAGTCAGTGGGATAGTGCCGCTGACTACAGCGAATTGTATGCCGAGAACCTAAAAACCGTAGATGCTGCATTATTAGCCAGAACATCGAATTTGTACGGAATGTTGACCACAGATGACCCGTTTCAGTATTTGGGAGGCATTGACCTTGCGGTACGGCATCTAACAGGGAAAAGCCCTGAGCTTTATATCTCTAATCAGCGCAAAGCCGGAGAAGTGCGTTTTCAGGGAGCCGATGAGTTTCTTGCTATGGAAATGGCTACCCGCGCTTTTCATCCTGGTTGGGTAAAAGCAATGCAGGAAGAAGGCTTTGCCGGTGCTCTGAACCTTCAGGATATGACGAATAACCTGTGGGGATGGCAAGTCGTATCACCCAACGTTGTGCAAGACCATCAATGGCAGAAAATGCATGACGTTTATGTGATGGACAGTCTGGATTTGGACATCAAAGAGTGGTTTGAAAAGCATTCAGCAGAAGCTCAGTTGCGGATGATGGAGCGGATGCTGGATGCGATTCGAAAAGGTTACTGGGAAGCCTCTGAAGAAACGAAAGAAGAATTGGTGGAGGCCTATATGGAAAGTATAGAGAAAAATAGGCTAGAGCCCGATCACAATAAACTGGCCGAGTTTTCGGATGAACTAGCAGCCGGGTTTGGTCTTGCGCCATTGGCAATGGATGCCTTAAAGAATGCCCAGACAAGTTCTGCTCAAGCAGCGCCTGCCCAGGCGGCTAACGAGGCTCAGCAAGTAGAAGGTCAGAAGCTGGAAAAAACAATGCAAAAAGGTACCGAAGCAGAAACCCAATGGTGGTGGCTGGCTCTGGTTATTCTGCCTTTATTAATTGGTGGTTATCGCCAGTATGCACAGACTAAGAGAGGTTAATTATGGCAATTGAAGCAATTTTATATCAGCTATCTTCATGGTTTCTCATACCGGTATTGCTGGCGATTCTTTTAGCTTTTGTTTACGGCTTATATGAGCTAGGTCGTTTTGCTGTTGAAGGTTTATTACGAGTAACTAAAGGCGAAAAAAGCTGCCCGTTGTGGCAGCTGAAGCAGCGTCAGCCAGAACTTGACTCAGACCACCTGGAACTGCGTATTCTGAAGGAACTGGAAGGTTTACGTATAACCGCCCGAACTGCACCGTTACTGGGTCTAGTTGCAACGATGATCCCCATGGGACCTGCGCTGGCGGGTGTCGCCGCAGGTGAAATGGGGCTGGTAGGGGAGCAGGTTGGTATTGCCTTTGCCGCGGTTATTGTAGCGCTAATGGCGGCCTCTTTTTGTTTTATTCTGTTAACGGTAAAACGCCGCTGGCGCCTAACCACGCTGAAGAAAATTGAAGACGACCAGAAGTTAGAGCAAAAGCAAGTAATGGACGCCTCACTGGAGGAAGCCGCATGAGTCGTTTCTTAGATGCAGAGGACGATGATCCAATTCTAAGCATGGTCAATATCGTTGATATTTTTCTGGTTATTATCGTTATTCTATTCATTATTATTATGGAAAATCCGCTTAACCCCTTTTCTCAGGATGATGTGACGGTTATTAAAAATCCCGGTAAAGAAAATATGGAAGTTATGATAAAAGAAGGGCAAAAGCTGGAGCATTATAAGTCAACCAGAGAGGCTGGAAGTGGTAAAGGCGTTAAAGCAGGTATTACTTATCGTTTAGATGACGGCAGCCTAATTTATGTACCGGAAGGAGAATCAAAGCAGGACTAATTAGTAACCCTGCTTAAAGTACATCACCTTTTCTAAATATCGGCGGCTCTCCGCCAACGGATGCTTAGAAGTTAAGTCCCGGTAAACAATGCCGGGCTGACTTCGGTTTATAATTTGAACCGCGTTGCTGCGGTTGGAAGAAAAGGTTTTCAGGACGTTACCGGCGCCACCGTTGTATGCTGAAACAATAGCGTATTCGCGACTGCGCGGGTGTTGCACACCTTTTAAGTACTGGGTGTTCAAAATGTGCAAATAGGCGCTGCCAATATCGATGTTCTGAGCCGGGTCAAACAATTGTTGAGACGTGGGCTGTCCGGGAATTTTACGAATGCGCTCAAACACGTCACGTCCGGCGGTCGATGCTACTACCTGCATTAAGCCATAGGCATTGGCATGGCTTACCGCGTAGGGGTTAAAGCTGCTCTCGGTTTCAATAATGGCATAAATAAGCTCAGGCTCCAGGTTATAGCGTCGCGCTGCGGCTATAACGTAGTCGGCATACTGGTGTTTGCGTAGCTCCTGGTGCTCGTCGACTAAGGCAATTTGAACCTCATACACCTTGTTGTTTTTAGCGCGCCGGGTGCGTAACTGGTTTTTCACCAAATACTCGGCAAAGCGATTCGCCCGCCATTCGTACTCGACAACGACATTGTCCTGGTCAACAACTTGTCCGCGCAAAAACGGTTTTCCGGTTTGCTCGGGCTCTTTATCGGTAAAAATATCTACGGCAGTGAGGTCGCTCGGCGTTAACAGCGTACGCACAATAGCGGCTTTGAGTTGTTCCCGGGTTTTGGCTGGATCATTGCTGTCATGCAATGTCGCAACACTCAGCAGGCCCTGCTCAAAATCGACAACGGCTTTGGCATGGAAGTTATCGCTGTATTTAACGTATTTTTTCGCGCTGGGAACCGTGTTTTCCTCGTCACCCCATATGGCCTCAGCAACGGCACGCAGGTCGCGCAAGGCATCGCGTAAGTCCTCTATGTCGCTAATAAGCTGTTGCGGGTTGCTGCGGTAGCTGTGCAAACGCTCACGCGCCATAGATTCCACCACGGCGGTTGGGTCGTTACCGCTAAGCACGCCGGAATTGACCACGCGTTTTACGTTATTAGGTGTTATTTGGCATCCTGCCAAAATTAGCGTTGTGGCTATAGCCGCCAGCAGCGTGGTTAATTGAGTCTTTTTATTCATAGCGCCTAAATTGAGCTTCACTTCCCTTGTTCAAGCTTTTACATTAGAGAGACATAAAAAGAAACCCTAAGCACAGTTAAAAAGTGCATAAAACAACAGGAATGAAGATGCGCAGTCTCAAATTTGCGGCGATAGTAGCCGCGGTCTCGTGGTTTGTTAACCCCTCCTACGCACAGCAGCTGGCTGGTGAAAAGTCATTGCTTCCCGAAGCGAACTACAGTAATTCAGAAGCGACTGTTGAGCAGGTTCTGGGTTACCCGCTTGGTACCAAGATTACCAGCCCGGCGGATATGAGCCGTTATTTTGAAGCACTGCAGCGGGCTTACCCTAAGCAGGTTAAGTTACTTGAATACGGAAAAAGCTGGGAAGGGCGTAAGCTTTATTACGCGGTTATTTCCAGCGAAGGGAACATGGCTGACTTTGACGGTTTTATGCAGGGCATGCAGTCTTTAGCTGACCCACGTAAAACTGATAGTGACGAAGCTGAGCAATTGATTGACGAATTGCCCGGTAGCATCTGGCTGTCTTACGGGGTGCACGGCAACGAAATTTCTTCTCCCGAAGCGGCAATGATGACGGCCTATCATTTACTGCATGACCAACGTGAGCAGACTCAGCGCTGGTTAGATAACACCATGGTGTTTATTGATCCACTGCAAAACCCGGACGGTCGTGCCCGCTTCGTGGATCGTTACTACATGAGTGTTGGGCTCGAGCACTCGGGTGACCGTCGCAGTGCGGAGCAAAATGAACCCTGGCCTAACGGGCGCACTAACCACTACCTGTTTGATATGAACCGTGACTGGATAGCGCTGACTCAGCCTGAAATTAGCGGGCAAATAGATGCCTTATTAAAATACTATCCGCTGGTGTTTGTTGACCTGCATGAAATGGGTGGCGATTCCACTTATTACTTCACCCCCGAGGCTCGCCCATACAACCCATTGATTACCGAAGCACAACGCGAAACGCTGAACTGGATTGGTAAAAATAACGGCCAGTGGTTCGACGAAAAAGGCTTTGATTACTTTACCCGCGAAATTTTCGATGCGTTTTACCCGGGCTACGGTGCCAGCTGGCCGCTGTATCAGGGCTCAGTTGCTATGACTTACGAAATGGCTTCGGCACGCGGCCATTTATTTGACCGTACAGACGGTGACGTACTGACCTACGCTGACGGTGTTCAGCAGCATTTTATAGCGTCTATCTCGACGATTCAGACAGTTTCCGAACGCCGCGAAGCCTTATTGCAGAAGTTCTGGGAGTACCGCAAGTCAGCGGTTGAAGCGGGCGAAGACGGTGATGCCCGCTCTATTATTCTACCCGCCAAGGACGACCCGGCTGCCGCACGTAAACTAGCCTCTTTACTGGTTGAACAGGGCGCAGAAGTGAAGCAGGCGGAAAAGGCGTTTGATGTGTGCGGTACTGATTATGAAGCTGGCGCTTATATCATTGATATGGCACAACCTGCACACCGCATGATACGCACCTTAATGGATAAGCAAGTGGATATGGCGGATGACTTCCTGGCAGAGCAGGAGCAGCACCGTAACAATAATCTACCGGACCAAATTTACGACGTAACCGGTTGGTCACTGCCGTTGATGTTCAATGTCGACAGCTACACCTGTGATGACTTACCTGACGTAGCCACAGCCTTTGTAGAAGAAGGTCGTATTGAGCCTGGCAAAGTGACTAACCCAGATGCCAAAGTGGCCTTTTTGATTCGTTGGGGTGACATGAACGCAGGACGTTTTCTCACTGCTGCGCTGCGCGAGGGTCTGGAGGTTCGCCAAAGCGAATTAGCCTTTACCCACGAAAGCGCTGGTGAATTCCCAAGCGGCTCATTGATTTTAACCCGAGCTGATAATCCCGATGGCTTGCAGGCGAAATTAAAGAAGCTCGCTGAAGCGTCAGGTGCAACCGTTGAAGGTGTTGATACAAGCTGGATGACTGAAGGGCCTAACTTTGGTTCGCACAACGTAAGCAAACTGGAAGCACCTAACATTGCTATTGCCTGGGATGAGCCTGCTAGCCCATACAGTGCAGGGCATACCCGCTTTGTGATTGAACGTCAGATGGGGTACCCGGTAACGGCTATTCGTACCATGCAGTTACTGCAAAATGACCTTAATGGGCTGGATGTTCTGATACTACCGCAAGGCGCATACTCCGGCGTGCTTAACGACAAAACCGTTGAGAAGATCCAACAGTGGGTGTCAGACGGCGGTGTGTTGCTGACCTTAGGCAGCGCTTCTGCCTGGGCGGTTGAAACCGGTCTGCTTAATACCCAGCTGGAACGCAAAGTGCCGGAAGAAGGCGTTACTGAGCCTGATGAAGAAATTAAAGTAGACGGCAAAGTGATTGAAAGCCGCGAGCAGTTCTTAACGGAAATAAAACCGCACGGCGCTGACCCCGACTGGGTGCCGGGTGCTTTGCTAAATACCGAAGTAGATACAGACCACTGGTTAAGCGCCGGTGTTAAACCGCAGGTTGTGAGTATTTATAACGGTAACGACGTATTTACCCCCATTGATATTGATCACGGTCGCAACATTGCGTGGTTTGCTGGCGCGGATAGCCTGTTAGCCAGTGGCTTTTTGTGGGACGATATAGCTCAGCAATTACCTTACAAACCGCTGTTAATGTGGCAGCCAAGCGGTAAAGGCATGATTATCAGCTTTACTCAGGAACCCACGTACCGTGCCTATATGGACGGCTTAAATACCTTGCTGATGAACGCCTTGTTCCTGGCACCGGCAAAAGCACAATAGGAGTCTTACATGGCACAGTTTGGAGTTATTGGTCTGGGCCGCTTCGGCGCCCGGACATCACTGGAATTATTAGAGCTAGGCCATGAGGTTATTGGCGTTGATGCGGACGAGAAGCTGGTTGAAGAACTTGCCGATCAGCTCACGCACTCGGCAATCTGTGATGTTACCGACGAGAAAGCACTGAAGGAGCTCGACTTATCGAATTGCGACGTGGTTCTGGTTGCTATTGGCGAGGATTTGCAGGCCAGTTTGTTGTGTGTACTGCACTTAAAAACTATTGGTGTTGAGACCATATGGGCAAAAGCTACGTCTAAGTCGCATCACCAAATTTTGTCAAAACTTGGGGTAAGTCGCATTATTCACCCGGAAGAAGAAATGGGCATAAGAGTTGCTCAGGCTCTGAATTACCCCATGGTTAATGAGTACATGTCGCTTGGACATAACTGGTTTTGTGTCGAAATCGCATTAGGTGAAAACCTTGAAGGTAAAACACTAAACGACATTTTGCCCGATAATACCGATAACTTTCATTTGCTGTTATTAAAAAAACGGGACGAAGTAACGGCTACACCGAGCCCGGAAACAACCATAGAAGGCCATGAAACTCTGGTTATGGCGGGTAGCTTAAAAGCGCTGAAGTCAATCGCACCGAAGTTGGTCGAAGAGTCATGAAGCAATGGTTACCCTCTTTTTTTATGGCGTACACCAGAGCCAGACGGAGCCAGCATAAAAAGCTTAAAGTAGGCCCGCCGGTTGTTCTTGCTGGCGGCTTTTTCGTCTTAATTTTGCTGGGTGCCTTATTACTAAAACTTCCTTTTGCGACTGTTGAACCTATTACCTGGCTAGAAAGTCTGTTTACTGCGGCATCGGCAGTCACAGTAACCGGACTGGTGGTAGTCGATACCGGTCAGGCGTACACCCCTTTCGGACTCACCGTTATTGCAATTTTGATTCAGACTGGCGGCATTGGCTTTATGACATTTGCCATTCTGGCGGTTATGTCTATGGGCGGAAACATTGGTATTAGCTATCAGCTCGTTGCAAGGGAGGCGATGCAGCAGACCAGCTTAAAAAATATTGCTAAGACTGCCAGAACCGTTTTCTATCTGGCATTAATTGTCGAGCTTCTGGGAACCGTAGTTTTGACGCTGACCTGGTGGGGGGAGTTTGGTTTCTGGGGAGCGTTAGGCGAGGCTGCTTTTTATTCAATATCAGCTTTTAATAACGCGGGGTTCGCCCTCTCTGCAAACAGCTTAAGTGACTACGTTGGCAGTATTCCCGTGAACTTAGTTGTTACGTTCATGTTTATTGTCGGCGGCTTAGGTTTTTCAGTATTGATGAATATATTCGAGAAGCGGCGTTGGCATCAATTCTCGGTATATACACGCAGTATTCTCATAGCCACTCTTTTAATTAATATTCTTTCTGCCTTTATCTTTTGGTTATTGGAGCATAGTAACCCTGACACCCTGGGGTCTTTATCAACATTACAGCAGACTTTAGCCTCCTGGTTTCAGGCGACAACGCCACGAACAGCGGGCTTCAATACGGTTGATATTGGACAACTGCGCGAACCGACATCCATGTACATTATGTTGTTGATGTTTATTGGTGGCGGCTCAATGAGTACTGGCGGCGGTATTAAGTTAGGTACTTTCATTGTTTTGATGATGGCGACATACGCGTTTCTGCGACGCAGACAGCACGTGACATTAATGCAGCGTAGTATTGAACAGCAAATGGTGATGAAAGCTCTGGCTGTCTCAATGATTACGCTGCTAATGGCGTTTCTCGGTATCTTTTTTCTAATGATTTTGAATCCGCTGCCGTTTATAGATGTAAGCTTTGAGGTTTTATCGGCATTGGCGACGGTAGGACTGTCACGAGGAATAACGGGCGAGTTAACTGAAGTAAGCCAGATTTTAGTCATTATTCTGATGTTTGCCGGACGGGTAGGGCCGCTGACTTTAGTGTACTTTTTAACAACTCCACACCGAAAAAGAGTCCGCTACCCGAAAACTGAAGTACAGGTGGGGTAGTTTGCTAAATACAGAGTAATTTTAAGAGACTGCTCATAAAAAACAATAACAAGAGAAGCTCCGAAGATGCTGAATAAATTAAAGTTCACGCAAAAGGTCATTATTGTTGCGTCGTTGATACTGGTGCTTGTGCTGGGTGTCTTCACGCTGACCAACTTTTTGCAGATGTCGAATCAAACCCGCAGTAATTTACAGCATCAAATGCAGGCTTTGTCTGACTCAGTATCAAACAATATTTCGCAGTGGTTTGATGATCGCATGAGCATTGTTCAGGCAACCGCCGATGCTTACCGTGTTGATGATTCCACAGACCGTGCTTTAGAGCGGGTTCAACAGTCCAAAGCCGCCGGTAAGTTCAAAAATGTGTATTACGGTTTGCTCGACGGTACTTTTCTGCTCGATGATCCCAGCATCGACCTGCCGGACGATTACGATGCCCGCAGCCGTCCCTGGTACCAGCTGGCGGTTGATGAAGGGCAGCCAACCTATACCGCGCCTTATATAGATGTCACAACCAATGAATTGACCATTACTGCGGTGGTACCCATGCGTCGCGATGGCCGGCTGGTGGGAGTTGCCGGTGGCGATATGATGCTGGATGAGATTTCTAACATTGTTAACGACATCGATTTTATGGGTCTGGGTTATGCCTTCTTAGTTAGCGGTGATCGAAATATTCTGGCACACCCCAACAAAGACTGGATTGAAAAATCTGTGAACGATTACGCTGGTCAGTCAGTTGCTTTTAGTTCTGATTTTTCCGAATACCGTATTGATGGAGCGGACCGCCTCGTGTCATTCCATAAAATAAAAGGTATTCAGGGAGTTGAATGGTATCTGGGAGTGGTTATTGACCGCGAACAGGCCTACAGCAACGTTTCCTCCTTTGCCTGGACCGCTATTGTTTACCTGATTATTGGCATTGTGGCAGTAGTGGTGTCATTAACCTGGTTATTGCGCTTATTACTGAAACCTTTGCGTCGTTTAAATGAGGCCGTAACCGATATGGCCCGCGGCGAGGGCGATTTAACGCAGCGGCTGCCGGTTGAGTCGGACGATGAGTTTGGCCTTGTTTCACGCCGTATGAACGAGTTTATTGAGAAAATCCAGCAAGCCTTGCTGGAAGTGAATGCGGCCGCACAACAAGTGGAAGGCAACATTCGCAGCATGGTTAAAGCGAGTGACGATTCAATGGACATTGGCAGCGAACAGGCCGGAAAAGCCAGTTCTGTTGCAACGGCGGTGAATGAACTGGGCGCGAGTGCTCATGAAATTGCCGAAAATGCTGCAAAAGCCTCTGAACAGGCAAGTTCAGGTACCGAAAAAGCGTCATCTGCCAGAGATTCATTGCAACACAACCGACAACAAATTCAGCACTTGTCGGAGCGCATGGATGCATCCAGCCAGGCAATTCATACCCTGGATGAAGACACACAGAACATTGGTAAGATCATTGAGGTTATTAAAGGCATAACAGAGCAAACTAACTTGCTGGCTCTAAATGCGGCTATTGAAGCAGCACGCGCAGGGGAAGCCGGTCGCGGTTTTGCGGTGGTTGCGGATGAAGTGCGCAGCCTGGCTCAGCGGACTTCGTCGTCGGCAGGCGAAATAGAGACAATGATAGAGCGAGTCAGAGCCGGGACGCGCAGTGTTGTGCAGGTTATTCAGGAAAGTCAGGAAATAAGCAGTGCCTGCGTGTTAAGCGCGGAAGAGTCTGCTGAGCACATGTCTGAAATTAACGCTATCATTGTAACTATTGATGACGTGAACCACTCAGTAGCGTCGGCAACAGAACAACAGACTTCAGTGATCCAAACGCTTGATCGTGACATTATGGATATTAGCAGTATGAACGATCAGAGTGTCGACAATCTAAATAATACCAAGCAGGCTTGTCGCGAGCTGAATACGGCATTTGAACGCTTGGAACAATTGGTGACACAGTTTAAACTGAATTGATCGAAATCAACTATTGGAGCAAACCTATGAACAAAGCATGGATGATTGGTGCCATAGCACTACTTGGCGGACCTGTTCTGGCAACAACGGCTCAGGCAGTAGAACGTACAGAAGCATCAGAGCAAGCCCAAGCTTATATTATTTCTCCGCAAAATGGTGAAGTGGTTGGTAAAACCTTTAAAGTGAAGTTTGGCTTAAGTGGTATGGGTGTAGCACCCGCGGGTGTTGACGTAAAACACACCGGGCATCATCACTTGATGATTGATAAAGACGAACTGCCAGCCATGGACAAGCCTATGGGCGGTGACGTGACTCATTTTGGTGGTGGTCAGACAGAAACTACCGTGACTTTAGAGCCGGGTGAACATACGCTACAAATTATCTTAGGCGATAAGAACCACGTACCGCATAACCCGGCCGTGGTGTCAGAAAAAATCACTGTTACAGTGAAAGAAGACTAATCTAGCTCGAGTTCGAGTTGTAATTGCTCGTTGGGGTCAGGCAATGTTGCGCTGATCCCCAACAGCCTTACCCCTTTACCTTTTCCACGCTGCCACGCTTCGTCTAATAACTGATAAAACAGGCTGGGTGAAATAAACTGAGCACTACGGGAGACCGTTGTTTGTGTGAAGTCGGAGAATTTCAGCTTTAGTGTCTGGCTACGAATGGGCTGCTCACGCCAGTGAGTAATTTTCATTCGTTGACGCAGTTTCGGTAATAAATTGTCCTGAACATAAGCCTGAGCTGTCGATTCCAGTCGCATATCCGTTGCTAGGGTTTGTTCAACCCCGACACTTTTGCGAATGCGCTCTGTAACAACTTCGCGGCGATCCCGCCCATGGCAGCGCTCAAATAGTACATACCCGGCTTTATCACCAAGAATGGTCTGTAATTGCTGCAGTTCGATATTCTGGATGTCTTTTCCTGTGGTGAGTCCATAGTTAGTGAGCACTTGCTGACTTTTAGGTCCGACACCGGGAATTTGCTTGAGGTTTAATGCCGCAATGTAGTCGAGAACTTCTGCCGGGCGAACCACAAACTGACCATCGGGTTTGCGCTCTTCGCTGGCAATTTTGGCTACCATTTTCTGGTTTGAAATGCCGGCAGAGCCGGTTATCCCCAGCGTTTTAATTTGTTCTCGAACAAAGTCCATGGCCAAAGTCGCGCTGCCTTTAAAGCCTTCCAAATGAGTTAAGTCCAGATAAAACTCGTCAATAGAAGCAGGTTCAATGCGGGGTGTGAGTTCATGCAGAATATCCAGAACCTTATTGGACAGTTCGCGGTAGTAGTTGCCGTCAGGTCTTATAAAGGTTAATTGCGGGCACAAACGGCGGGCATGACTACCCGGCATCGCGCTTTTAACGCCAAACTGACGGGCCAGATAATTTGCCGTTGCAACGACCCCTCGTTCACCGCCGCCACCGACAGCAAAAGGGCGTGTTTTCAGGCTTGGATCGCGCAATTCTTCAGCCGAAGCAAAGAACGCATCCAAATCCAGCAAAGCTATTTTGCGAGCAATTTCAGCCAAGTGTTTATCCTTTGCACATTTGTGGTTATAATCGCATCCACTAACTGGGCGTGCAAGAACACCAGCCATTTGTAGGAGAAACCAGTGAAAGCTATGAATTCATTTTTTGTTAAGAGCGTTTTAGGCACCATGTCAATGCTGTTTGCGCTAAGCATTAGTGCGGCATCAGTGCAGGATGATATGTCACGTGAAGCGATCGCTGAGCGTATTAAGCCTTTGGGAAAACATTATGTGGCTGGTGAAAGCAGTGCTGCTGAAGAAAGCAGTGGACCGCGTTCAGGCCAGCAAGTTTATGATAAGTACTGCACAGCCTGCCATACCAGTGGTGTTATGGGAGCTCCAAAAAGAAACAACGCTGCCGACTGGCAACCACGTTTAGACCAGGGCATGGAAACGGTATTGAAGCACGCAGTTGAAGGTTTTAATGCCATGCCGCCTAAAGGAACCTGTAGCGACTGCTCAGAAGAAGAAATTCAAGCTGCAATAAATTACATGACTGAAGAAATTTAGTTTTATTTGCATCTTCAGTAACAAAAGGCCACCACCCGGTGGTCTTTTTTGTGTCAATCGACGTTAATTCGCTCTCTTAACTTCCTTCGCTAATTAATTTTTAACCAGATCTTTTCTATTTTTTGACACAGGTCTATACTGTACGACTGTTACTAAACGCAACAAGTGTTAACAAAATGTATTTCGCGGCAAGGAGTGTCAGTGTCTAAGGTTGAACCTGAATGACAGACCGTACGCATAGCGAGGAACAGCTTCAGAATATAAAAACTGAAAATGAACGCTTGCACAAAGTCATCGCCCGCCTAAAGGGGTTGACCCAAAAATATCGGTCTGCTGAAGTCGTACAAAAAGCGCTGTTCCGAATATCGGAACTGGCGGCTTCTGCGCGCGAAATGGACAACTTTTATCAGTCTCTGCACGAAATTATAGGCGAGCTGATGTACGCCCGTAATTTTTATATTTGCCTTTACGAACCTCAGGAAGAGCTGGTCGATTTTGTTTATTTTGTCGATGAAATTGATCAGGACACCTTATTTGAACGCATTCCTATAGAGCAATTGAAGAAAGGCTTAACGGGTTATGTTTTGCGAAAAGGCCAGTCTTTGCTTTGCCCGCCGGAAGTGTACCAACGCTTAATTGATAACGCCGAAATAGAAGGCTTAGGGGCAGAACATCAGGACTGGTTAGGTGTTCCGTTAAAACGTGGTGACGTGACCATAGGTGTTATGGTGGTGCAGAGCTACAGCGCTGACGTTCGTTATGACGCCTCAGATGAAGATTTGCTTACCTTTGTATCGCAACACGTGGTGAATGCGCTCGAGCGTTTAAAGCAGCGCGACTTAATGCAAAGCGAAATAGAGCACCAGACAGCTGAACTACGCCATGCGAATGAAAGCTTAATGAGCGAGATTACCATTCGTGAAAGGGCTGAGCAGCAAACCTCGGTGCTCTTTGCTATTTCCGAGCTGACCAATACCTCTGACGATATGAACGCCTTTTATCGGCAGTTGCACAGGCAAATCGGTAAATTGATTCATGCCGACAACTTCTTTGTCGCGCTTTTATCAGACGATAAAAAGTTTATACATTTTCCCTACCATGTGGATGAAACAGGCGCTAAAGCCGAACGCCGACGAGCCGGTAAAGGTTTAACCGAATACGTTATTAAAATGCGTGAACCGGCCTTTATCGACGCCCCTGTACGTCAAAAACTTCTGAAGAAAAACGAGATAGAGCTGGGCTATGGTGGTATGAAGCTGGCTAAGCAATGGCTCGGTAGCCCCTTAATGATGAACGGGCAGGTGTTTGGGGTTATTGCGGTCCAGACCTACGACGGTGACTTCTTATACCATAGTGATGATTTAGAACTACTGAACTTTGTTTCGCAGCACGTTGCCGTGGCCATTGACAGAAAACGCTCAGCGGAAGAAATTCAGCGAGTAAACCAGTTCCTTGAAAAGAAAGTGGCGGAGCGTACCGAAGAGCTGGTGTCCGAAATAGAACGACGGAAAAAAACCGAATCCAGCTTATTCCACGCAGCGCACCACGATAACCTGACCGGCTTACCTAACCGCATATTGTTCAATGAACGTTTGCAGCAGGCCGTGGCACATAAACGACGGCACCCTGAGCACCATTTTGCGGTGCTATTTGTTGACCTGGACCGCTTTAAAAATATAAACGACACGCTTGGGCACTCTGCCGGCGATGAGTTCTTGCTGGAAGTCAGCAAGCGTATTGGTGACTGCGTACGTGACAACGACATGGTGGCGCGTTTAGGCGGTGATGAATTCGTTATTCTGCTGGATACCATTACCAGTATTGATGACGCTAAAGACGTTGCCAAGCGCATGATCCAGCAAATGAGTGAACCTTTCCATCTGAACGGACAAGAGCATTACTCCGGCGCCAGTATCGGTATTGCCGAGTGTCTGGAAGAGACCGATTCGGCTGAACGGCTGTTACGCGACGCAGATGCCGCCATGTACCAGGCTAAAGGTATGGGGCGCGGGCGCTACGTATTATTTGATGACAGCATGCATGAAAACTTAGTGGACAGTGTTCGTAAAGAAACGGCGCTGCGCCATGCGAAAGTTGAGAAAGATTTCGCTGTCAGTTTTCAGCCAATAGTGAATTTAACAACAGGCGAGGTCAAAGCTGTAGAAGCTAAATTGGTGTGGGAAGACCCGCGCTACAGCTTTAAAAGTGAAGAGTTGTTACCTCTGGCCGAGCGCACTGGCCTTATTGTGAAGCTTGACCGCTTTGCTTTACGGGCAGCCAGCCAGTGGCTTGTTGAAAATAGTGTCAGTGCTGAAACTATGCTGCACCTGAATTTATCTGTGCGGCATTTATTGAAAACCAGTCACCTGAATGAGCTGGTGAATATTGTGACTGAAAGCGGTGTTAAACCAGAGAACATCGCACTGGAATTTGATGAAACCGACCTGGTCAGAGACGGCCGCCGGGTACTGGCCAGTTTAAGACGGCTTTCCGAATTTGGCTTTAAGCTGGTTATAGACAATTTTGGCAGTGGCTCCGGGCCGCTTCAGTTCTTGTATAACTTTCCGTTTACCATACTTAAGCTGGACCACCATTATATTGCTCGTTTGAGCAGCAATAACAGGGCGCAGGCCATGTTAAAGCACATTGTGACCTTGTGTCATGAGCTCGATATTGCTGTTTATGCCGATGGACTGGAAACTGAAACGCAAAAAAATGATGTGGAAAAGCAAGGTGTTATGATGGGGCAGGGCAGCTTCATTGACGAAAACTATGAAGGCACTGTAGCCAAAGACGACGACACCTCTTTCGTATCAGCTTAGTTGTGCGCTACTTTTTCAGAGCGTTCTTCAACATTTCCAGACCCTGACTTCGTTGCTCTTCACGTTCCTCGTCAGATTTTTGCTTGCGATGTTCCCATTCTAAATCGTCCTGCGGTAACTCCAGCAAAAAGCGGCTGGGTTGTGGTTCCGTTTTTTCTCCAAACTGACGGCGCTCCTTAGCCATAGTAAAGACTAACTTATGCTGGGCGCGGGTAATGCCGACGTAAGCCAGACGGCGTTCCTCTTCAATGTTATTTTCATCAATACTGCTTTGGTGTGGCAATAGACCCTCTTCCATGCCCACTAAAAACACTTGTGGAAACTCCAGACCTTTGGAAGCATGCAAGGTCATTAGCTGCACCTGTTCAAACTGCTCGTCGTCTTCGTTACGGGACATCATATCGCGCAGTGACAAGCGGCTGACCACCTGATTCAATTCCATGGGTTCATGTTCGGCGTCGCCTTTTAGCATGTCCGATACCCAGCGGTGCAGTTCGTACACGTTTTTAATTCGCATTTCGGCGGCTTTCGCGCTGGGGCTTTGCTCAAACAACCAGTCTTCGTAGCCAATTTCGCTTAGCAGTTGTTTTACTGCGTCACTGGCGTCTTCCTGATGATCGGCTCGGCGGGCCAGGGTATCTATCATGTTGCGGAACACGTCCACATGCTGAAACACACCGGTGCTAAGCTGCGTTTTTAAATGGGGCGACTGACAGGCTTCAAATAAACTACAGCCTAACTCCTGCGACAAACGGCCAATACGCTCAACGGTCTGCGGGCCAATGCCGCGCCGCGGGGTATTAATAATGCGCAGAAAAGCGGTGTCGTCGGTAGGGTTCACCAGCAGCCGCAGGTACGCCATAATGTCTTTGACTTCCGCGCGGGCAAAGAACGACTGACCACCGGTAATTTTGTACGGAATGCGGTTGTTCATCAGGGCTTTTTCAAACAGACGCGACTGGTGATTACCCCGGTACAAAATCGCAAAGTGGTGATACGGCGTTTTGCGAAGGAACCGTTGTTTTACAATTTCGGCAACCACACGCTCTGCTTCATGCTCTTCGTTACGACCAAAAATAACGCTTATCGGCTCGCCGTACTGCATTTCTGAGAACAGCTTTTTCTCAAATACGTGCGGGTTGTTCTCAATGAGAATATTGGCGGCTTTCAGAATACGCCCGTGCGACCTGTAATTCTGCTCCAGCTTCACCACGTCCAGCTGTGGGAAGTCCTGCTTCAACAAGGCCAGGTTTTTAGGCTGCGCACCACGCCATGAATAAATGGACTGATCGTCGTCGCCCACCACGGTAAAGCGAGCGCGTTCGCCCACCAGTAACTTGACCAGTTGGTACTGGCTGGTGTTGGTGTCCTGATATTCGTCCACCAATAAATACTGAAACTTTTTCTGCCAGCGTGCGCGGGCGTTCTCGTTGGTTGCCAGTAACTGGGTCGGCAGGCGGATCAAGTCATCAAAGTCCACGGCATTACAGGCGCTCAGGTTATTCTGGTATTGCTGATAAACCTGAGCAAAGGCCTTTTCCTGATCGTTCCCGGCTTTTTGTAGAGCCAACTCCGGCGACAGCATGGCGTTTTTCCAGTGGCCTATCTGGTGCTGACAGGCTTGAATCAGCGCTTTGTCGCCCTCAAATACATCTTCAGTCAGGGCGTTAAGCAGGGCGTAGGTGTCCTGGTCGTCAAATAATGAAAAGCCGGGCTTAAACCCCAGGGTGCTGAGTTCCCGACGAATAATATTCAGCCCCAGAGTATGAAAGGTGCACACGGTTAAACCGCGCAGCTGCGCTTTCGGCAGAGTTTGCGCTATACGCTCTTTCATTTCTTTGGCGGCTTTATTGGTAAAAGTTACTGCACCAATTTGCCGGGCAGTGTAAATTTGCTGGCGGATCAGGTACGCAATTTTCTCCGTTATTACCCGGGTTTTGCCACTACCGGCGCCGGCAAGCACCAATAAAGGGCCCTGGATGTAATGTACAGCCTGGTTCTGGCGATCGTTCAGCATGGGCGCCGCGGAGTTCCTGATTCGTGAAAAAGCTGATAAGAAGCTCGGATTTTACCTGAATCTCCTGCTAAGCTAAACGCATAAGCAACGATTTACACAAAGAGAGACTTATGGACAACAAAACAATAGAGAATATTGCTCGCCAAATTAACGACAGCATGCCTGCCGGCGTCAAAGAACTGGCCGGCAATATGGAACAGCGCGTTAAACAAACCTTGCAGTCACAGCTGTCAAAACTGGATTTAGTCACCCGCGAAGAGCTGGATGTGCAGCAGCAAATGTTACTGCGCCTGCGCGAGCGCGTGGAGTTGTTGGAAAAAGAGCTGGAAGCGACCAAGAACCAGAACAAGGACTAAGTCAGACGTATGATCCAATGGATTAGTGGGAAAGTTGTCGAGAATTACCGTTGGAGTTCTGGCGTTTTCAGTTTAAGAGTTGTGGCTGAGCCGTTTGATTTTAAGGCCGGGCAGTTCGTCCGTCTAGGTCTGAATGTGGGGGGCGAGCAACTGTTGCGCGCCTACTCGCTGGCCAGCGCACCGGGCGAAGCCATACTGGATTTTGTCATAGCCGAAGTGGAAGACGGCGAGCTCAGTACTAAGTTAGCCAAGCTGCAGCCCGGCGATAACGTGGATATTACCCAGCCCGCTGGTGGTTTTTTCACGCTGGACGAAGTGCCGGACGGCGACAGCTTGTGGATGCTTTCTACCGGAACCGGCATTGGTCCGTTCATTTCTATGCTAAGAACCGAAAAGCCGTGGGAACGATTTAAACGGATTAATCTGGTGCACGGTGTTCGTGTGGCAGAAGACCTGGTTTATCAGGGGCAAATAGAGCAGTGGCAACAAGAATACCCCGGGCAACTGGGCTACCAGCCGGTGATTACTCGTGAAAACATTCCGGGTGCTTTCTCTGCACGTATTCCTGAACTGATCAGCTCTGGTCAATTAAGTGATGCACTCGACACACCGCTGAATACCAGCGCGCAGGTGATGCTTTGTGGTAACCCCGACATGATAAAAGAGTCACGCGCCGCGCTAGCTGAATTGGGGCTTGCTAAAAACACTCGGCGTAAGCCTGGTAATGTTACGTCTGAAAACTACTGGTAATGGTTATATTTGAAACGTTTTCAAGGTGTTTGGGGCGGCAAACTTAATCGCCACTAGTTCACTTTCTTCATTATCTCTATAGCCTGATTTAGCAACGCCTTAAGGCTAGCTCCTACGAAATTGGGCTTTAAATTTCTCCAATCGGCTTTTTGCCTGCTCGTTATCAGTGAATGCGAACTGGCCAGACTCTAATTTCTGGAATGCCTGATTGACTTGTTCTGTAAGCCAGTTTTCCTGCGATAGCTGTTTTCGACGCTCTACTGCCTTCTGCGGCGCTAAGCGCTTTGTTTGTTCATCAATACGAAACTGAATTTTTGTTCCCATGATGGTTCTCTTATAAAAGTGCAGGCATAAATGCTAGTGTGCTTTGGAAGTATTATCAAATTATAGCTCTCAATTTATTCGTCAAACCTGGAAACTTGTCACTATCGTTATATTCCAAAAAATAGCAGGTCGATAGCTGCGGTGATTCTATCTCTGTCGTGGGATAAGTCGTCGACCACGTGAGTAAGCTGAGTTCTTGAAATACTGGCCATATCTTGTGTCATCAATGCGAATGTCTTTCCCTCAACGGTAACATCCGGGTTCAGCTTGGTGAGTTGGAAGGATTCAGCCAGCGGAGCGGGTATCAAAGGTATCACTAAGGTTGTCGCTAAGGCTGACAGCAGGTCACTCTGCACATCAATAAGATAGGGGTAGGTTGTGCGTGTCGCTGTATTGTTATTGGCGTAGACGGCGAATTGACTCATTAGAATTTTCGCACGCTGTCGCTGAATGTTCCGTTGCGCTCTACAAATTGATTATACGCTTCCATTGCGTCAGAGTTTTCCTTCAGCCAATGCGCTTGTTCTTTTAAACGAATTTGTTCCTTCAATGCAGACTCAAGTGTCGCCGATAAATTGATATCAAGCGATTTTGCTTTTGCCAGAAGTTCAGCGTTAATACTGACATTTGTCGGCTTCTTTGCAGGAGAAGCAGTTGTGTAAGCAGCCATTTTATCACCTGTTATTAAAAATTCGTAATCCATGCGCATCAACTATGCGCATGGATTATAGCAGAGTTAACTTCAGATGGTTAACCCTTTATCCTTGAGGCTTCATATCAGGCTGGTGATGAACACTGATTAATTCAGATTGAACTGTGTTGTCGCTATTTCTTCCAGCTTGTCATAAGGGATGTAACCAGGCATTACCTGCTGACCAATGATAATAGTCGGTGTGCCGCGAAAGCCTAAATCGCGAAACGCCGACATATTTTTGCGGATAACCGCCTCGCTCTCGCCGGACGGTGACAAAAAGGCCTCGGTACTCGTGACTTGCGCAACACTTTGCAGTGAATCAGCGGTGTGCATGCCCGACTTTTTCATCATTAAGTTGTGAGCTTCAAAGAATGCCTTAGGGTCATTGCGCCAAAGGTTTAGCCCATAAAGAGCTGAGTTGGTTTTGAGCCCATCAACCTGCTGTTGGCGCAATGGCACAAAAATGTTCACAACCTGAATAGACGGGTATTCCTCAATCAGTTTATGAAGGCCAGGCTCTAACTTCTTGCAAAACGGACAGTTGTAGTCGGTAAACACAATGATTTTATGCGGCGCATCTTGGTCACCTAAAATTGGATGTGCCGCCGACTGATACAGCCATTCCTGGTGGTTAGCAAAGGCATTTTTCTGCTCACTTTGCTGTTCTAAAAAGCGCTGCAAGCCTCTGTGAATGTTTGAGATTAGCTGCGGGTTTTCACGCAATAGCTGTTCGACTTTCTCCAAACCTTCTTCTTGTTGTGGGTTTAAATCTTGCGCAAATACGTTGCTGCTAAAGATAAAAGCAACGATGAAAAACGTTTTATAGATAAAATTCATACAACTTTCCTACTTAAAAATGAGTTACTTCAAAAAAACTGGTGAAACCAAAGACGAATAAACAAACCGGGAGGTGTTGTGACTCCGGCTGTCGCCGAAACAATGTCACCGTTTTCAATAATGATGATGGTTGGCGTGGCAGATACCTGCCAGCCGTTTGATACGCGGTTGAGGTTGTCGTTAACAATAGGAAACTCATACCCTTTCGCCTGCGCGTAATGCTTCAATTTGTCATTGTTGCCAGAGCGCAGTGCCACGCTAATGGTCGGGTAGTGGTTGCCAACGTAATCAACTGTAGGCGAGACCGCCGGGCAAACAGGGCACCAGGTTGCCCAGAAATACAGCACAACCGGGCTGTCCTTGCTCATCTCGCGTAAGTTGTATTGCTCGCCGTTTATGTCCGTTAGTGACGACAGCTCAGCCGGCACAGACTCCGGCACGTCACTATTACGAAAGGCATCGACTACGAAAGCGACGACCGAGAACAGGACAATATAAAGCGCTGCGGTTCGTAGCCGCTTTGTCCACGACGTTTTGGCTTTGTTATTGCTCACGAGCATCCTCCAGCGCGTCCATGACTTTGTCTTTACTGAGCACTACGGGCAGCGTTATACCGTCCGGAGCGCCGGGTCCGTAGACTTTGTTAAAGGGCACACCAAAGGTATTGTTGGCCTTTAAGTATTGCGTGATGCGCTCGTTGGCTTTGGTCCAGTCGCCGCGCAGGCGGGTGACATGTTCCTGACCTAAGGCTGTAAATACCGGGTCTTGCAGTAATACGCCGACTTTATTGGCCTGGCAGGTCACACACCAGTCTGCGGTCACATCCACAAACACGGTTTGGCCACTGGCAACGGCTTCATCAATACGCTGCTGGGTTAGTGGCTGCCAGTGGTGGTCCTGTGGTAGTTTGTTGACCCAACGATCCGCGGTAAGAATTAACGTCGTACCGACAATGGCAGCTAATACTAAAAAGCCACCAATGGATAAAATCAGCGCTTTGCGGCCATGCACTTTACCAATAATCACCAATGTCAGAACCGACAAACCGACGGTTAGTGCCAGGAATACTTCGTTGCTGATAAAGTTTTTCAGCAAGGTTGTCAGCCAGACCGTGGTTGCCAGCATCATAGTGGCGAAAATGGGTTTTACCCACTGCATCCAGCGACCGGGTTTGGGCAGTAATTTTGCGGTTCTCGGGAACACGGCTATAAGTAACCAGGGTAGCGCCATACCAACCCCAAGCGCGGCAAAAATCAGCAGAATAACCGATGACTCAGCAGCTAATGCAAAGGCCACTGCGGTGCCTAAAAAAGGCGCTGTACAAGGTGTTGCCAAAAAGGTGGCCAGCATGCCTTGCAGGAAGTGCCCTTTGTAGCTGTCATCGCCGGCGGTTGCGGCACTGGTACTCAAAGAAGACGGCAATTTAAACTCAAAGGCGCCCATTAAGTTCAGTGCGAACAGCCAGGTAATAGCCACTAGTGCGGCAATAAAGTAAGGGTTCTGAAATTGAATACCCCAGCCGACAGAACCGCCTGACCAGCGAAGCGCCATAAGCCCCAGGGCAATGACCAGAAACGAGCTGATAATACCTAATGACGACGCGAAAAACTGCTTACGCACGACCTTCGGTTCTTGTACTCCTGACAGCATCAGGCTCTGAACTTTCAAACCCAGTACCGGCAACACGCAAGGCATAATGTTCAAAATAAGCCCACCAGCTAATGCCATAAGTAAAATGGCCCACAGCGGCGGTGCGTTATTAGCAATAGTGCCTGCGGTTAGCTGAATCTTATATTCAGCGGCAAACTTTTCATCACTGACTGTCGCTATAAGTTCAGCGCCGTTTAGGTCCGGCAGATCCAGCCAGTGACTAACGTCAACATTCGCCGTGAGCGAATTGCTTTCCACCTGAATATCTGGTGATGAAAACTCTGCGTCGGCCAAAGTCTCGTCGTTGCTGTGTATAAACAGCTGTGGGTTTTGCCAGCCACTGTCACGCTCTATGGTCAATTGAACGCGCTGGTTGGCGTCGGACCAAATAGCCTGCTTCACGTTATTGCTGTCGTATTCGCGAGGCACCTTGCCCGTGGCCTGATTAAAGGCAAACGCGCGATCACTGTCGACGGTCAGGGTGTCCAGATCAACGTGCACGTCAATTGGGTAGTCCGTTAACACACAAACGGTGGTACAGGACGACATAGTCAGTGTACCGCTAATGTTTGCCTGCCGGGCATCGGGGCTTAGTTGTACCATTAACGGAAAGGTCAACGATCCCTGATACCCAACGGTATCAATACCCTGAATGCTGTAGCGCGAGGGCACCGGCCAGTGCCACTCAATATCGTTAATATTGGCTGATTTAGCCCAGTCAAAGGTTGGCGGTATGCCGCCTTCGCCGGGTGAACGCCAGTAGGTTTTCCAGCCTTCATCCAGCTCAACATGCAGCAGGGCGGGTAGTAGGTTGCGCTCAGCTTCATAGTGGCCGGTCAGTTCTAGCTTCACCGACACCGGTGGATGATCTTCATGACTCAGCCAACCGGTAGACGGCGTTTCTGCTAGGCTTTGCGCGCTGTAAATCAGCAGCGCAGCAATAAGCGATACGAGCCATAACGGTAAAATTTTATTCATACATTACTCCTGAAGTTAGTATTCCAAAGGTAAAAACCTGTTGGAAGCCTTACTCCAGAAAGCAACAAAATACGGCGTGGGGTCGCCTTTTACAGGAAAAGAAAAAGAGGGGAGGCGCTAATTGCTTGTTCACAGTGGCTTTCAGCGCCAAAGTCAGAAGAACAAAGAAAGACAGTGCCGCGTAGGTTATGTCTGACTTGAATTGTTGCAATAAGTGCGTTGTCTTGTCGCAGTCGGCTTCGGCGCCTTCGTGTTTTGCTTCCAGGTCCGCATGGCTTCCTACAAGCTGTTCAGCCGCGGGTGCAGCCTGATGCTTAGGACAGCCTTCCAGCCAACCAAAGTTTTGTCCCCAACACAGCATAAAAACCAGGAATAGCAATGGTGCTATATACCGACCTTTTCGACACTGTTGATTCAGTTGGTGGAACATGGCTTTTGGTGACCCTTGGTTATTCGGTTTACTCTTAATTAAGGCAAGATGATGACAGAAGTGGGTATAAAAGCAAGTGAGAGAAGGAATGATATCGGTCGTTGCTTGAAGTGTTTAGCTTACAGACAGGAATTTTCCCAAGGCTTATAGTTACGCCGTTGTTTAGTCACGGAGAGACAGATGGCGTTAGCGCGAGTTTATACCCGGGCATTGATAGGTATTCATGCGCCGGAAATTCGGGTTGAAGTGGATCTGGCAAGGGGAATGCCAGGCTTTACTATGGTCGGCATGCCGGCAACCACGGTTAAGGAGGCTCGTGATCGGGTCAAAACCGCCTTGATGAACGCGGGATTTGAATACCCGCCAGCCACGCGTGTTACAGTGAATTTGGCGCCAGCGGATATCCCCAAAACCGGGGCGCGTTATGATTTGGCCATAGCGGTGGGGATATTGGCGGCTTCGGGACAAATACCGGACAGTATTTTAGAGCAAGCAGAATTCTATGGTGAGCTGGCGTTAACCGGCGAGTTGCGGGCTGTGAATGGTTTAATCCCAGCCTTATTGGCGTGTCGTAATAAAAAGCGGCAGGCGTTTGTGCCTATTGCTAACGAGCAGGAAGCCGGGTTAGTACGTGAACAAAAGAGCTGGTTGTCGGCCGATTTGGTCAGTGTTTATGAACATTTGCACGATCACCAGCCACTGAGGGAATCAAAGCCGATAAATTGGGCAAAGGAATCATCGAACCATGATGGCGACTTAGCCGACGTGGTTGGGCAGGAGCAGGCAAAACGAGCTTTGTTGTTGTCTGCGGCCGGTAAGCACCACTTGTTGTTCGTCGGGCCACCAGGTACGGGAAAAACCATGCTGGCGCAACGGCTTAATGGCATATTACCTCCACTGACCGAGCAGGAAGCCATGGAAATTGCGGCGGTTAAGTCGGTGTCTTTTGATTACCATCATGCGGACGCTCTGACCCGGCGAGAACTGAGATCTCCTCATCATACTTGTACTGCTGCGGCGTTGGTCGGAGGGGGCGCGGGTAATTCTGTTCGTCCGGGAGAAATATCCTTAGCAAACAATGGGTTATTATTTTTAGATGAGATGCCCGAGTTCAGTCGACATGTATTGGACTGCTTACGTGAACCACTCGGAAGTGGTGAAATTACCATTAGTCGTGCAGGATACAACGTCAAATTCCCGGCTAATTTTCAGCTGGTTTGCGCGCTGAACCCTTCGCCCTGCGGTCAATTCGATGGCTCTTTAGCTAACTGCCGTTCTACCCCGGATCAAATCTTAAAATACTTAAGTAAACTCTCAGGACCGCTGTTAGATCGTATTGATATACAGGTGATGGTGCCACGAGAAACGGAATCAATGAGTCTGAATGGTGGAGCTAAACGCAATAGCCAAATGACTTCTGCAGAAGCAAAAAGCTTAGTAGAGAAAACCAGGCAGCGCCAAATACAGCGACAGGGTTGTCTGAACAGTGAAATAAAGCCCAAAGCGCTGAAGCAAGTATGCGAGCTGTCAGATAAAACAGAAGCGTTTTTAGCAAAAGCCTCAGAGAAAATGAAGCTTTCGCATCGGGCTTATCATCGTACATTACGCTTGGCCCGAACCATTGCTGATTTGGCTGAGAGTGACGCCATTGAGCAGCAGCATTTAGCCGAAGCTCTCAATTACCGATCCCTAGATCGACTCATTGATCAGGTGCAAAGCTTGTGATTATTTTGTATATACAAACGTGTTACGCTACAATTCAATGGAGGAGTTGTGCTGGAAATTAGCGATAAAGTTAGGGAAAAACTAAGAAACAAGCATAACGTCTCAGAAAGCATGATCAGAGAGGCTTTTGCAAATAGACAAGGTGGCTTCTTGAAAGATCAAAGAGAGAAGCATGGCACCATTCCACCTACTCAATGGTTTGTATCCGAGACAGATAACGGGGTAAAGCTAAAAGTTTGCTTCATTCATTCTAACGGAGCTATCTATATAAAGACTGCTTATGAAGCTAATTCGTTAGAGCAAAGAATCTATGAAAAGTATGGAAGCTAAAAATATCCCGGCATGAATTGGAGAGTCGTATGAAAAAAGAAGATATCAGAGAAGCGGTTGAGCAAGATGAAAAATGGGATAGTGGTGAATTAGGTCAAGAAGAAGCTTATGTAGAACGTGTGGGATTTGACCAGGCAATTGAAGATGCAATCAATCAGTCTGTGCGACT
This sequence comes from Idiomarina sp. ST20R2A10, assembly GCF_051842345.1. Taxonomy (NCBI): domain Bacteria; kingdom Pseudomonadati; phylum Pseudomonadota; class Gammaproteobacteria; order Alteromonadales; family Idiomarinaceae; genus Idiomarina; species Idiomarina sp. ST20R2A10. The sequence continues at coordinate 206,123 of NZ_JBNIEY010000003.1, forward strand.
GCGGCCTATATCTATTCGTATGGAAGAAGAGCTCATCGACGATTTGAAGACCATCGCAGAGCATTATAACTTGGGATACCAACCGTTAATTAGGCAACTCCTGAAGCGATTTGTGGCATCGGAAAAGAAAGTCCTGAAGCAAAGAGCTCAGGTCATGGAAATCAAGGGCCCAGAAGATAAAGAAGCCGAAGAAGGGTAGCCTGACGCTATTGCGTCAGGTGCGATTTGCCTGTTTATACCAAGAGGTAAGAATTACCATTGATGGTTAGCTTGACACCCCACCTGACGTGAACGTCAGGCTACGAAGCCAGCAGCCTCAGTGCTCGCTACTAAGCCACTGTTTGAACAATTCGACAAAACGTTCCAGCTGTTCACGGCTGACATCCAAATGGCATACCAACCGCAGCTTTTGGCCGCCGGGCAGTTTAATGTCGTGTTCTGCCATCAGTTCCCGTAGGCTATCTGCTGGTATAGCATCGGACAAATCGACAAAGGTCATGTTGGTACCGGAATAGCCGACTTTGGCTTCGGTACCTGCCAGCAACTCAGAAAGTTGTTCAAACAACCATTTCGCGTTGTCGTGGTCCTGCTGTATACGCTCAAACTGATGCGTTAACGCGTAATCAATGGCTACGGCAACAAACCCGGCCTGACGCATACCGCCGCCGACCATTTTGCGCCAACGTCGAGCGCGGGCAATTAATTCTTTTGAGCCTGCCAGCAGTGAACCAATAGGCGCACCAAGACCTTTTGAACAACATAGAGACACGCTGTCGAAAGGCGCGGCAAGTTCCGCCATGCTGCGGCCGCTGGCAATAGCGGCGTTGGGCAGGCGCGCGCCGTCTAAATGCATGGACAAACCATTCTGGTCGGCCAGAATACGGGCTTTATCAAAATAGGCCTGGTCTATTAACTGCCCGCCGTGGGTATTCTCAAAGGCCAGCAAGCGGGTGATAGGAAAGTGCGGATCGTTGGGTTTTATACGCTTTTCAATAGTTTCAAGCGACAAGGTGCCATCGGCTTCTACTTCTACCGTCTGTGGCACTATACTGCCTAAAACTGCAGCGCCGCCGGCTTCGTACCGGTAAGTGTGATATTCCTGGCCCACAATGTATTCTTCGCCATTACGGCAGTGGCTCATTAACCCCAGTAAGTTACTTTGGGTACCCGAGCTGCACAGCAAAGCATCTTCTTTACCCAGCAATTCAGCCACCCGCTTTTCCAGCGCGTTAATTGACGGGTCTTCACCATAAACATCATCACCGACGGTCGCTTCGGCAATGGTGGTGCGCATAGCAGCGCTGGGAAGGGTTACGGTATCACTGCGTAAATCCAGCATAACAGCCTCATTTTGGGGTTAGTTATAACAACTATCATCCGGTTCTAAGCGCAAGGTTGTTTAGCGAGCTCAGTCAAGGGATAATGGCCTAATATTGAACCAGACACTCGACAACAAAGCGAGCCAATATGAAAGTTTTTAATAATGTAATGGAAATGGTCGGCAACACGCCAATGGTGCGCGTTACCAATATGGACACCGGCCCGTGCGAGCTGTATTTAAAACTCGAGCTGCAGAACCCGGGCGGCTCTATTAAAGACCGTATTGCGGTGGAAATGGTTGAACAGGCTGAAAAGCAAGGCAAATTAAAGCCGGGCGATACCATTATTGAAGCGACGGCCGGTAATACCGGACTGGGTCTGGCGTTAGTGGCGGCGAGTAAAGGCTATCCGCTGAAAATTGTTATGCCGGACAAAATGAGCCAGGAAAAAGTAAACAACCTGCGTGCTATGGGTGCCGAAGTGGTACAGACGCGTTCCGATGTGCAAAAAGGCCACCCTGAATATTATCAGGACATGGCGGCGCGCATGGCGGAAGAAAACGGTTACTACTATGTAAACCAATTTGAAAACCCGGCAAACGTCGATGCTCACTACAAAACCACTGGTCCGGAAATTTGGGAACAAATGGAAGGTAAACTGGATGCGTTCGTTTGTGGTGTTGGCTCTGGCGGAACCTTAACCGGTGTTGGCCGTTATTTACGCGAACAAAAAAGCGATATCGACTTAGTGTTGGCTGATCCGGCAGGTTCTATTTTAGAACCACTGGTTAACCGTAACGAAGAAGTGGAAGCTGGCAGCTGGTTGGCCGAAGGCATTGGTGAAGATTTTATCCCGACCATTTGTGATATTAAATTAGCCAATACTGCATTTGCTATTTCTGATAAAGAAGGCATGCAAACCGCGCGTAAAGTACTGGAAAAAGAAGGCGTTATGGTGGGTTCATCAAGCGGAACTTTAATTGCAGCGGCGCTGCGTTATTGCCAACAACAAACCGAGCCAAAACGCGTTGTGACGCTAGCTTGTGATACGGGTAACCGTTACTTGTCCAAGCTGTTCAACGACGACTGGATGCGTGAGCAAAACCTGCTGTAATACTTGTTGTAAATTAAGGAACCGAATCATGGCAAATGAAAAGACAATGAAATTCGCGACGCGCGCCATTCACGGCGGGCAGTCTCCGGAGCCTGTTACCGGTGCGGTAATGCCTCCTATTTTTACCAGCTCTACCTATGCTCAGGAAAGCCCGGGCCAACACAAAGGTTTTGAGTATTCACGCTCACACAACCCCACGCGTTTTGCCTGGGAACGTTCGGTTGCATCGCTGGAAGGTGGCAAGCAAGGGCTGGCTTTTGCGTCTGGCATGGCAGCAACCTCGACCATTCTTGAACTGCTGGACAGCGGCGATCACATCGTTGCTATGGACGATTTATACGGCGGTAGCTTCCGCTTATTCGATAAAGTGCGCGGACGCTCTGCTGGCCTGAAATTCTCTTATGTCGACTTAGCTGACTTAAGCGCAGTGGAAGCCAGCATTCAGGACAACACCCGCATGATTTGGGTCGAGACGCCAAGCAACCCGATGCTGAAACTGGTCGACATTGAAGCCATCGTTAAACTGGCGAAGAAAAAGAACCCGGACATTATTGTGGTGGTGGACAACACCTTCGCTACGCCGTTTAACCAGCGTCCGCTGGAGATGGGCGCAGACATGGTTATGCATTCGGCAACCAAATACCTCAATGGTCACTCTGATATGGTCGGCGGTATTGCTGTTGTGGGCGACAATGACGACCTGGTTGAGCGTATGCTGTTCTTACAGAACTCAGCAGGTGCTATTGCCGGTCCGTTTGACTCATACCTGGCACTGCGCGGCGTGAAGACGTTGGCATTGCGTATGCGTCATCACAACGAAGCGGCAATGGAATTAGCTAAGTGGCTTGAGCAACACCCGAAAGTGGAAAAAGTCATTTACCCGGGACTTGAAAGCCATCCTCAGCACGAGTTGGCTAAAAAGCAGATGCAGGGCTTTGGCGGCATGATTTCTATTTTACTGAAAGGTGATTTAGAAGCGGCGCGCAAATTCCTGGAGTCGGTAGAAGTGTTTGCTCTGGCGGAAAGCCTGGGCGGCGTTGAATCGCTGATTGAGCACCCGGCTATTATGACTCACGCATCGGTTCCAAAAGAGAATCGTGAGAAGTTAGGCATTCTGGATAACTTCGTGCGAGTGTCTGTTGGTATTGAAGATCTGGATGATCTTAAAGCCGACTTAGACAACGCGCTTAATGCATTTTAATCGCTATTAACGATTAAAAATTCAATATTTAATATGTAAAACCGGCCTTTTGGTCGGTTTTTTACTTTTAATTTCATAGACTTATACAAAGTTTTACAGTTTAGTCATAATTGAGTAGTCTTTATCTATCAGTAATTACTTGCGAGTAAAAGCTGATTTAGAACAAAAAACAGAAACGCAAAGACGTTTTTTAAATAACGAAAAGGAAAGACTTATGCTATTGAGCCTCATGGTACTCCAAGGACTCGTAGCCGCTCTATTGTTTTATACTTTAGTGGGCCAGCATCAGAAAAAACCACTATGGAATTTGTTAGCGGTATTAACCGCCGGTTTCATTCCACCGGTAAACTGGGCGCTTCTTGTGTTCGCTATTGGTGTCAGAATGTGGCGTCGTTCGCCGCAAACCAGTACACCACAAAACATAACGGCAAAGCTCAGCCATTAAGTGGCTAAAGAGCAAGGCAATTTAGCAGTATGTCAGACACAACTAATGTACGACCCTTTCATTTAGCCATTCCTGTCAGCTCACTCGATAATGCCCGTGCGTTTTATGGCGATGTGCTTGGGCTGTCACAGGGACGCAGCAGTGACGAATGGATAGACTGGAACTTCTTTGGTCACCAGTTTGTGACTCATGTAGCACCCAATGTTGCCGGTTTAAAAAATCACAGCGGCGTTGATGGTCATTCGGTTCCTGTTCCACATTTTGGCGTTGTCTTATTACGTGACGACTGGGAAGCGTTGGCAGAACGTGTGAAAGCTGCGGATATTGAGTTTGTCATAGAACCCTACATTCGCTTTAAAGGTAAGCCGGGCGAGCAGGGCACTATGTTCTTCTACGACTACTGCGGTAATGCGTTAGAATTCAAAACCTTTAACGACGACAGTCAAATCTTCGCAACCTGAGCTTTTGAAACCGGCTCTATTACTGGCGCAGCTTGATATCTTCCGGCTGCGCTGCAACGTTACCACCACTTAGCACCAAGCCTACTCGTTTACCCTCAAATAGCGCCTTATTTTGTATAACCGCAGCTAAAGCGATAGCAGACGACGGTTCCACAATAATTTTCAGATGATGCCAAATCAGCTTCATGGCGCTTAGGGTGTCTTCATCCTTCAAGACTAAGATATCGCTGATACGCTGCTGAATAATGGCAAACGGCAATTCACCGATTTGAGTCAGTAAACCATCGCACAGGCTTTTCACGGGTAACGCCGGTTGCCGCTCTCCGGCTTTTAACGATAAAAAGGCATCATTCGCTAATTCGGGTTCTGCGCCGAACACTTGTATTTCTGTACCGTCGCAGGCAAGACAGGCACCTGAAAGCAAGCCACCACCACCCAGTGGCGTTATTACCGCATCCAGTGCGTCAGTTTGCTCCAGTAACTCAAGTGTTGCTGTGCCCTGACCGGCAATAATGTCGGCATGATCATAAGGCGGTATAAAGTGGCTCTCGCCTTCCTTTTGCCCCTTGGCCACAATGGCTTCACGCGCGGCCATACCCGGTTCTATGTCGGTAATTTCCGCACCACCGGCTTCAATATTTTGCCGTTTTATTGCGGGAGCATTAGTGGGTACACCCACTTTTACTTTTACACTCAAAGCTTTACCTGCGTGGGCTAATGCCGCACCATGGTTGCCGGAAGACACGGTAATAACCCCTTGCTGGCGCTGTTTCGGGCTAAGTTTAAGTAACGCGTTAGTGGCCCCCCGGAACTTAAAGGCCCCGGTACGTTGCAAATTCTCGCATTTGAAAAATAATTCGCAGCCCAATTGCTGATTTAACGCAGGGTTTGTCAGCACAGGGGTCTTAACGGTATAGCTATTAATTCTTTGCTGCGCTTGTACGACATCGGCATGGCAGGGGAGCGATAACTTCGGCATAATACGAGCCCTTAACGAATAAAACGACACAGTGATAAGCATACACTGTCTGGAGCCGGAACGTGAGTCAACTCGATACCTTTCAGCGCATACGCGAACTGCCGCGTGAACAGCAAATTGTTATGGCGTTATATTTGTGCGAACGCATGGTTCCTAATTACGACTTCTTCCATCAGTTAACTGGCTTTGGTGACAGTAAACCTTTGCACGGCACGCTAAATGCCTGCTGGGACTGGGTCGCGAACCCGAAGAAAACCAAGGTTAACTTTGCCCGCTGGCAGGAAAAAGTGGACGAACAAACGCCCAGTGAATACGGGCACGACATGTTGGGTGTGTACCCGGCAATGGATGCCTGCACGGCGTTGAGTACGTTGCTGCAGGGGCTGCTGGACGATAACGCCTCTAATTTTCTGGATGTGGCAAAAATATCGCAAGCCAGTGTGGCGAAGTTTATTGAACTTAATGACGCCGAAGAAGTGGGCACCGAGCAGTTAAAAGAGCACGTTCAGACACATGAGCTAATGGAATACGAAGTGGCTATTCAGCAGGCCATGATCAACTTTCTTGAACAACAGCCTGCGGTAAACAGAGCTTTGGTAAGCCAGTTAAAAATGATGCTCACTGACGAGGGGGTGTCGAACCTTGGTCTGGCTTTGGACGCTGAAGAATAGACAGCCAGGCGAAAATACCAAAGGCCAGAATTTGCCAGCTGTCGCCTTTGCGCCAGGGGAATACCTCTTTCATGGTGGCAACAAAAATACCAAGCAGCAGCAAGTGCGTGATAACCATAATGGCTAATAACAAGCTCAGCAAACCGATGGACTGAGTGCTGAGCTCGCCGTTTGCCCCTGCAAGCAAAGCAAAAAGACCCAGCCAGATAACGGCAAAAACCACTTTGCCCGCAATAATAATAACTTTCATTCTATGTCCTTAGTCAGTAAGCGAAAGCAAACTTGTCCGTGAGTTTTCTCTTTGGTCACACGCCAGTTTGCCGGTAATTTCAATGGCCATTCTTTTTCTGTCTCCAGATACACCTGATTGTCGACTGCCAGCCAGTTATTTTCATCCAGTAGTTTTAGCGTTTTATCGGCTAACCCTTCGCGAAACGGCGGGTCAATAAAAACAATGTCGTATGCTTCAGAGGATTGAGTTTGCAGCCAGTCGAGTGCGTTATGAGTAATAACATCAATGTTTTCGCTGTTTAACAAGCTGATATTGTTCTGTAACTGCTGGCTGACGGATTTTACGGCTTCTATCAGGGTCACCTGAGCTGCTCCACGCGACGCAGCCTCGAAACCTAAGCTGCCACTGCCGGCAAATAAGTCCAGCAGCCGGGCGTCGGTAATGTCCCACTGCAGCCAGTTAAACAGAGTTTCGCGTACGCGATCCGTGGTGGGACGTAGACCCGGGCTGTCGGCTACGGGTAAGCGACGACCGCGCCATTGTCCGCCAATAATCCGATAGTCGCCGCTGGCGCTTGTCTGGCGTTTTTGTCTCACTCTTTGGCTTCCTTTATTCAGACCGTCGTCAGTTTGTTAACAGCATGGTAAACTAAAGCCTATAGTTTAACGATTCCTGCGTGTCAGTTCCAAGGAAACCAATATGTCGATGTTTTCGCTGTTTAAGAAAAAGCGTAATGAAAAGGCACCCGAGGCCGAAGAGAAAAAAGAAGATGCGGTAGTCGAAGAACAGGAGCAGCCAGAGCCTGAATCAGAAGCTGAGCCTGAGCCCGTAGTTGAACCAGAGCCAGAATCAGAAACTAAATCCGAAGCTAAACCTGAACATAAGCCAGAACATAAACCAGAACCAACCGAAGTCGCACCAAAAGAGAAGGGTGAGAAGAAAGGTTTCTGGGCACGTCTGACCCAAGGTTTACGCAGAACTTCCGGTTCTATCGGTTCAGGTCTTATTGGCGTATTCCGTGGTAAGAAAATTGATGACGACCTGTTTGAAGAACTCGAAACTCAGCTATTAATGGCAGATTTGGGTGTCGCGACCACCACCAAAATTATTGATAATCTGACAAAACAAGCTGACCGCAAGCAGTTAAAAGACGCGGAAGCTTTGTATGAGCTGTTACAAGAGCAGTTAGCCGAGATTTTAAAACCAGTCGATAAGCGTCTGGAGATACCGGAATCTGACTCGCCTTATGTGATTCTAATGACCGGCGTAAACGGTGTGGGCAAAACCACCACTATTGGCAAGCTGGCTAAGCAATTTAAAGCTGAAGGTAAGTCGGTAATGCTGGCCGCCGGTGATACTTTCCGTGCGGCGGCGGTAGAACAGCTTCAGGTGTGGGGCGAGCGTAACGACATTCCGGTTATTGCTCAGCATACCGGAGCCGACAGCGCTTCTGTTCTGTATGACGCGCTGCAGGCTGCTAAAGCACGCGACGTTGATGTGCTTATTGCGGACACCGCCGGACGCCTGCAAAATAAAGCCAACTTAATGGAAGAGCTGAAAAAGCTGGTTCGGGTAATGAAAAAGCTGGACCCGGAAGCGCCGCACGAAGTGATGCTGACGCTTGACGCTGGTACCGGTCAGAATGCTATTAGCCAGGCAAAACTCTTTACCGAGGCCGTGGGCGTTTCGGGTATTGTGATGACTAAGCTCGACGGCACCGCAAAAGGCGGGGTGATTTTCGCGGTCGCAGACCAGTTCGCTATTCCGATTCGCTATATTGGTGTGGGCGAAAGCTTAGAAGATTTACGGCCTTTTGTGGCAAAAGACTTTATCGCGGCGCTATTTGACCGTAACGTAGACGAATCAGAACAGACAACAGCGAGTTAATCATGATCCGCTTTGAGCAAGTCAGTAAAACCTATCGTGGAGGCCATCAGGCGCTAAGCCATGTCGACTTCCACGTAGAGCCCGGTGAAATGGCCTTTTTAACGGGCCATTCCGGTGCGGGTAAAAGTACCTTGCTTAAACTCATCAGTTTAATGGAAAGACCAACCGCAGGCCGGGTGCTGATTAACGGGCACGATTTGCGAAAAATTAAGCCCTCGCAAGTGCCTTATGTGCGTCGTGATATTGGCATGATTTTTCAGGATCACCGCCTGCTCATGGATAAAACGGTATTTGATAACGTTGCGTTGCCGTTGATTATCGAAGGCTACAGTGTTCAGGAGGCGCGCAAGCGTGTCGTGGCTGCGCTGGAGAAAGTGGGTATAGCCGACAAAGTAAAACACTATCCGAAAATGTTATCCGGTGGTGAGCAGCAACGAGTGGGTATTGCCCGCGCTATTGTGACTAAGCCACCTTTGCTACTGGCCGATGAGCCTACTGGTAACCTCGATCCTAAGCTGTCGATGGAAATTATCCGGCTGTTTGAAGAATTTAATAAAGTGGGTGTTGCTGTCCTCATTGCCACCCACGATTTAGGTCTTATTGCGCGCCTACGCTACCGCACGCTCACTTTAAAAGACGGACGTATGATTAACGATGGTCTGGAGGACAGTGAACTATGAGTTTATTGTTCCGCAACCGCAGCATTGAAAAAGGTGCCAGTAATCGCGGCCGATTGCCCTGGTGGCGCAGACTCGTTATGGTTCCTGTGCATCATGCCCAGCAGGCCATTGCGAGTTTAGGCGAGTTGTGGCGTAATCCTTTTGCTTCTCTTATGACCATGGCGGTACTGGGGCTGAGTCTGACGCTGCCGTCGTCACTTTACGTGTTAGTCAAAAATACTACCAGTATTGCTGATAATTGGCAGGAAGCCTCTGAAGTTACCTTGTTTTTAAGGAAGGATCTGCAGCAATCTGAAGTCGATACATTAAAAACGCAAACGGAACTCTCCGAAGGTGTTGAGTCAGTGCGCCTTATTCCAAAAGAGCAGGGGTTGGAAGAGTTTAAGAAAGAGTCGGGCTTTGGTGAAACACTGGATTACCTGTCATCAAACCCGCTGCCGGACGTGTTGGTCGTTATTCCGGCTGAGTCGCATCGCTCACCGCAGCGGGCCGAGGAATTGCTCAACCGGCTGGAAAAACAACGCGAAGTCGCTTACGCGAAAATGGACCTGGAATGGCTTAACCGACTACAGGGAATTCTCAATTTAATTGAAGATATTCTTGGAGCGCTGGCTGTGGTGCTGTGTTTGTCGGTGGTGCTTATTGTAGGGAATACGATTCGGTTAAATATACTGTCCAAGCGTGATGAAATTATGGTGATGAAACTGGTCGGCGCGACTAACGCGTTTATTCAGCGTCCTTTTTTATACACCGGAGTCTGGTACGGAATTATTGGCGGACTGGTTGCCTGGTTAGCAACCGCGTTACTGATCTGGTGGGTGGAGAGTGCCGTAGTAGATTTAACTGAACTTTACGAAACGCCTTTCCAATTAAATGGTCTGACGTTAGGCGAGCTATTGATTATATGGTTGGTCGCTGTAGGATTAGGTTTAGCAGGTTCTTACTTGGCTGTAAGACGTCATATACAAAGCATAGAACCTGAATAAAATGGGGTTGCGAAAGCCATAGGCTTAGTTATACTGAATTACCTGATCTGCAATGATCATAATGGAACTTTTAGACTCAAAAAGGGTCTTAAAAGCTGACTGAAAAAGCAGTAATTAAGTCGGTATTTTAAGTAGAGGTTGTTAAATGAGCACTGAATTAAACACTATGGCATTATCGGTTCCCCAAGGGGCAGGACTCGACGGCTATATTCAGTCAGTCAACCGTATTCCTATGCTCACCGCCGAAAAAGAAAAGGCGTTGGCAACAAGATTATACGAGAACAGTGACCTTGATGCAGCGAAAGAACTCATCATGTCGCATCTCCGTTTTGTGGTACACGTAGCTCGTAGTTATTCGGGTTATGGTCTGCCGCAAGCCGATTTAATTCAGGAAGGCAATATTGGCCTAATGAAGGCCGTGAAACGCTTTGACCCATCAGTTGGTGTGCGTCTGGTGTCTTTTGCTGTTCACTGGATAAAAGCAGAAATTCATGAATACGTGCTGCGTAACTGGCGCGTTGTTAAAGTGGCAACCACTAAAGCACAGCGTAAGTTGTTCTTTAACCTGCGTAAAATGAAAAAGCGTTTAGGTTGGTTTAGTCAGAAAGAAGTTGAAACGGTAGCTAACGAGCTGGGTGTCAGTACTAAAGAAGTGCTGGAAATGGAAACTCGCATGAGCGCCCACGATCAAGCGTTTGAACTGAGTTCAGACGACGATGACTCGAAAGAGGGCAGTGCCTATTCTCCGGCGATGTATCTGGAGGACAAGCGTTCCGACTTAGCCGCAGAAATTGAAGCGGAAGACTACGAAAGCCATACACAGCAGAAACTGCTGGGTGCAATGAGTCACTTAGATGAGCGTAGTCAGGATATCGTCCAGTCTCGCTGGTTATCGGAAGACAAAACGACGCTGCATGACCTGGCAGCAAAATACGAAGTCTCGGCAGAGCGTGTTCGCCAACTTGAACAAAACGCGATGAAGAAACTTCGTCTCGCAATGAGCTAAATGAAGTGCCGCATTGGTTGCGGCGCTTGCTGCATAGCCCCCTCAATTAGTTCTCCCATCCCCGGTATGCCTAACGGCAAACCGGCGGGTGTGCGTTGTGTTCAACTCGATGACGATAATTTGTGTCGTTTATTTGGGAAGCCAGAACGGCCGAAAGTGTGTGGTGAGTTTTCTGCCGATGACTATGTCTGCGGCGAAACTCGCGAGCAGGCGCTTATTTTGCTGACGTCACTGGAAGAAGATACTCATTGCGGTTAACTACTGTGGTTAACTCAGATACGAATACCAATTCAATACCCTGCTCTTTTAATAATGGTAGTTGCTTTTGCAAAAAGCTGAGTGTTTCTGGGTAAGGATGTCCAATAGCTATGGCCTGTCCCTGATGTTTGGCTATACTCAGCAGTTGTTCAAATTGCTGCCGTAAATAGGGTTCATCAACTTGGTTATCAAGAAACACATGCCTATGTGATGTTCGTACACCAAATTCTCCCGCCATTTTTTCTGCAACGCTGAACTCAGATGTCCGGCTATCAATAAAAAAGAGTTTGCGCGCCGCCAGTGTTTCCATCACTGCCTGCATTGGCATGTGCAGTTGAGTTAACTTGCTGCCCATATGATTATTCACGCCAGTAACGTAAGGTATTGAGTCCAGCGCATCAACCAGTTGCAGTTTGATCTGCGCATTGTTCATATCCGCCGTAACCACGCCGGGACCCGGTCGGTTATTTTCAACGGCTTCCATTGGCATATGCAGTAGTATTTGTTTTTTCTGATGATGGGCACGTAAAGCAAAAGCGCGGGCATAAGGGGTATAGGGCAGCACTGCGAAACTGATATTACCGGGTAACAGAGCTGCTTTTAAATCGTTTTTATTATTGCCTATATCGTCGATAACAATGGCGATTTTAGAGGCGTAGACTGGAACCGACAGACACAGCAATAACCCCAAAGCTAGCACAAACCTTAACATTAGCGTATCCAGTTACTTGGGTTTTGTGGACGCCCCTGATGGCGAATTTCAAAGTAAAGTGCCGCACTATTACGTGAACCAGACTGACCCATCAGTGCAATTTCTTCGTCCTTACGGACTTTATCGCCAACCGCTTTTGTTAATGTCTGGTTGTGGCCATATAAGCTCATATAACTCTCACCGTGGTCAATAACGATGACTAAACCAAAGCCTCGCAGCCAGTCTGCATATACCACACGGCCGTTAGCAATAGAGCGAACCGGTTGGCCGTTTTGTCCTTCAATGAGCACACCTTTCCATTCAAGCGGACCTTCGCGGCGTTGTCCAAACAAGCGTTTCACGTCTCCGTCACTTGGCCAGCGAAGTTGATTCTTGACTGCCTGCAGGCCAACCAGACGAACGTCTTTTTGCTGAGCCAGCGCGGTTTCAATGGCACTTAATACCTGCTCTAATTGCTCCCGGCTTTGCTCCAGCTGAGTCACCCGGGACCGGTCTTTACGTTGCTGCTGTTGCAGCTCTGCTAACTTCTCTTCCTGCCGGTGTTGCTGCTGCTCCAGTTGCGCGCGTTGTTCTTGTTGTTCGGCCTGTAAGCTCGCTAACTGGTTTTGTTGCTGCTTAAGTTGTTCTGTCAGCGTGGCAATTTCTTCCTGAGTGCGCCGAATAACTTCAATCTCTTCAACTCTGGCGGCATTCATGTATTGGTAATAGCTCAACATTCTTTCAAACTGGCCAGGGTCTTGCTGGTTTAACAGCATTTTCAGAAAGTCGTGTTTACCGTTCATATAAGCGGAAACCAGCTGATCTTCCAGTTGTGTCATCTGCTGCTTTTGTTTTTGCTTAAGCTCTTCGCGGCGTTGTTCTGAGTCAGCTATTTCTGCAGTAATTTCTTTAAGTTCGGTTTCGGTCTGGCGCAAAGAGCCGGCTATTTCTGAGGTTTTTATTTCCAGATCACGCAGTTGTCGTTCAGTTGAGTTTAGTGCACTGCTTCGCTCTTCTATAGCCTGTAAACGCTTAGCCAGTTCCTCTTTAACCGCTGCAATTTCGGCTTGAGTCGAGGCTTTATCATCCTCGCTATAGTCCTGCGCTAAACCGGGGCTGATAACAACCAGCCCCAGCGCCACTGCCCAAAACAGCCTTATTGGCATAAGTTAATCCTGTTCTAACGTCATTAGCGACGTACCGGTCATTTCGTCCGGCTGCTCCATGCCAATTAAATGCAGTATGGTTGGTGCAACGTCTGACAGGCGTCCATTTCGGGCTTTAGCCGGTCGGCCCACATAAATAAAAGGCACAAGTTCGTTCGTATGAGCGGTATGTGCCTGCCCGGTAGTGGCGTCACTCATTTGCTCTGCGTTGCCATGGTCTGCCGTTATCAGACATTCACCACCAACAGCTTCTAATGCCGAAACCACTCGTCCGACACTATGATCAACGGCTTCACAAGCTTTAACGGCGGCATCAAAATTACCAGTATGTCCAACCATGTCACCGTTCGGGTAGTTGCAAATCACAACATCAAAGGCCTGAGACTCAATGGCTGCAACCAACTTGTCGGTAAGCTGTTCTGAACTCATCTCAGGCTGTAAATCGTAGGTTTTAACTTTAGGTGAAGGAATAAGAACACGTTTCTCGCCTTCAAATTCCTGCTCGCGTCCGCCGCTGAAAAAGAAAGTAACGTGTGCGTATTTTTCTGTCTCGGAAATGCGCAGCTGAGTTTTATCATGCTTAGCCAGCCATTCACCCAGTACATTATTCAAAGGCTCGGGTGGGAAGGCGCTGGGCGCTTTTAAGGTATCGGCATATTGGGTCAGCATAACGAATTCGCTAATGTCAGCGCGCGAGCCACGGTCAAAACCGTCGAAGTCTTTGTCGACAAAGGCTTGAGTCATTTCACGGGCACGGTCAGCACGGAAGTTCATAAAAAATACGGAATCACCGTCGGCAACTGGTGCTGGTTGCCCAATAATAACTGGCGTGACAAATTCATCGGTTTCGCCGCGCTCGTAAGCGTTTTCTACTGCGTCTGTTGCGTTGGCAGATGTTACCCCTGAAAGACCGTGATAAACCGCTTTGTAAGACTGTTCAATGCGCTCCCAGCGCTTGTCTCTGTCCATGGCGAAGAAGCGGCCACTTAAGGTGGCGAAACGACCCTTGCCTAAACGTGCGAATAAGGCTTCAAAACGTTCAATGGAAGGCAGTGCCGATTTCGGTGGTGTATCACGACCATCTAAGAAAGCATGCAGGTAAACGTCTTCTGCGCCTTGCTCAACCGCCATTTCTATCATTGCGACCAGGTGGTCTTCGTGGCTGTGAACACCACCGGCGGAGAGTAACCCCATAATATGGACTGCACCCTTAGCAGCTTTGGCTTTTTTCAGGGCGTCGCAAAGTATCGTGTTACTGAAAAAACTGCGGTCAGAAATGGCTTTGCTAATGCGGGTAAAGTCCTGATAAACAATGCGGCCAGCGCCTAAATTAACGTGACCCACTTCGGAATTACCCATTTGGCCGTCAGGTAAACCAACTGCGCCACCGGAGCCATCGACCAGACAATGCGGGTATTTTTCCCATAGACGATCCATAACCGGAGTATTTGCTTTGGCTATTGCGTTGTCGGGTGCATCTTCACGGTAACCCCAGCCGTCCAGAATCAACAATACCAAAGGTTTTATCGTAGGAGTCATAATGGGCCTCATTGCTCGGTGTTTTCACAGATGAAATTAGCCAACATTCTACTCGATTTCCAGAGCTTACGCATCCACCCAAGATTTTTCTGGAAACTGCGATTTGTACAGGTATACTCTTGACCCGCAACTCTTTTCTGTTACCGACGAATACTGGTAGGTCTTATGCAAGAAATTATGGAATTTGTCAAAAGCAACCCGATGATGAGTGGTATCTGGGTTGTGCTGCTAGTCGCACTGATTGTGACCACGATTCGATCGGCTATGTCACCGACAAAAAATTTAGAACCTCAAGAGGCCACGGTATGGGTAAACCGCGGTGATGGCGTTTTTGTTGATATTCGTAGTCCGGATGAATTTAAGAAAGGACACATTCACGGATCGGTGTCATTACCGATGGAAAAAATTAAACAAAAAGAACTTTCCTCTATTGAAAAGTTCAAAGAAGCCCCCATTGTGATAGTCTGTGCAACAGGAATGACGGCAAAATCGGCAGTTAGCCAGCTAACGGCTGAAGGCTTTACTCAAGTTGCTGTGCTGCAAGGTGGTATGAACACATGGCGCAGCGCCAAATTGCCGGTTTCGCAGAAAAAATAATAAAATTCGTCTAATACTTAAAAAAGAATAGGAAGTAAAATCATGGCTGAAGAACAGCAAGCAAACGGCGCAGCAGCTGAAAACCAACAGCAGCAAGTACAATTCGCTATTCAGCGTATCTACGCTAAAGACATCTCTTTTGAAACTCCAAGCTCTCCGGCTATTTTCCGTAAAGAATGGAAGCCTGACCTTAAATTAGACCTGAACGTTAAACACGAAAAAATTGAAGACGGTGTTTACGAAGTGGTACTGACTCTGACGGCAACTAACAAAGTTGAAGACGACGTTGCTTTCCTTTGTGAAGTACATCAGGCGGGTATTTTCACTATTGGTGAAGAAGTTCAGGACGGCCAGCTGGCACACATGCTGGGTTCTTTCTGCCCGAACATTTTGTTCCCTTATGCTCGTGAGTGCGTTTCAAACCTTGTTAACCGTGCGACTTTCCCACAGTTGAACCTGGCTCCTGTTAACTTTGATGCGATTTTCCAGCGTCACATGCAGCAGCAAGCTGAACAGGCTCAGGGTCAGCAAACTGCAGACGCGTAAGCAGATACAATAATGCAGACACCTCAGGTGACAGTATTAGGGGCGGGCTCTTACGGGACCGCCCTTGCTATTTGTTTTGCCCGTAAAGGTATTCCTACTACCTTATGGGGGCGGGATGCCGATAAAGTTGCCGTTATGCAAACGGCTCATGAAAACGAAGAGTACCTGCCGGCGTGCCCGTTTCCCGAATCATTAAAGGTTACTGCCGACTTAGGCGAAGCCCTTAAAGACGTGAAAAACGTAGTGGTTGTGGTTCCCAGTCATTCGTTTTCGTCTATGCTGAAGCAGGCAAAACCTTTGTTAGCGGAACATGCCCGCGTTGCCTGGGCAACTAAAGGATTAGAGCCGGACAGTGGGCGTCTTTTGTACGAAGTCGCAGAAGAAACTCTGGGCGACGAGCATCCGCTAGCTGTGTTATCCGGTCCTACTTTCGCTATTGAAATGGCTAAAGGCTTACCTACTGCCATTTCTATGTCGTCAACCGATCAGGCCTTTGTCGAAGAGCTTTCCGGGCTTCTGCATTGTGACCGTTCTTTCCGGGTTTACACCAATAACGACTTTATTGGTGTGCAGCTAGGTGGCGTGGTTAAAAATGTCATAGCTATTGGTGCTGGTATGGCCGACGGTATTGGCTTTGGTGCTAACGCCCGCACGGCGCTTATTACCCGCGGTTTGGCTGAACTTACCCGGTTAGGTCTGAAGTTAGGCGCAAAAAGCGAAACCTTTACTGGTATGGCAGGTTTGGGCGATTTAATTCTTACCTGTACCGACAATCAGTCGCGTAATCGCCGTTTTGGCATGGCTTTAGGTCAGGGCAAAGGAGTTGAAGAAGCGCTGAAGAGTATCGGGCAATCGGTTGAAGGCTACCGTAATACCCGTGAAGTGGTTGCTTTAGCCGCTCGCAACCAAGTGGAAATGCCCATCTGTGAGCAGATATATGCGGTCCTTTATGAAGGTAAAGAACCGCAACAGGCCGCTATTGATTTATTAAGCCGCGAGCGTAAAACGGAGTGATCTGTTTACAGTGACCTGTTTTACGCCTTTATTTACGCACTGATTAGCTGTTGCTCCATTACCTGCCACTGAGCCGAGAAA
This sequence comes from Idiomarina sp. ST20R2A10, assembly GCF_051842345.1. Taxonomy (NCBI): domain Bacteria; kingdom Pseudomonadati; phylum Pseudomonadota; class Gammaproteobacteria; order Alteromonadales; family Idiomarinaceae; genus Idiomarina; species Idiomarina sp. ST20R2A10. The sequence continues at coordinate 222,996 of NZ_JBNIEY010000003.1, forward strand.
TGTTCGGTCGGTAAACGCTTAAAGTTAGACCGTACAAACTGACTGATTTTGCCATCGGCATAGCTCAGTAATAAGTTCGCTAATACCGCTTCGTCCACAATAAAGCGCTGCTGTTCGCGCATCGCTTTCTCGCGCAGTATTTGCTTAATTGAACTCTCTATACGGTTGAACAAATCTTCCATACGACCACGCAAACGGTCATGTTCACCCATTAATGCATCACCTGTCATAACACGGGTAATACCGGGGTTGCGCTCGGCAAACGTCAGCAATAGCTGCAATATTGCGTGACAGCGGGAGAGGGTGTTTTTCTCCTCGTCCATAATCATGTTAATACGGGTTAGCAGGGTGTCTTCAACAAACTCGATAAGCCCTTCAAACATCCGCGCTTTCGACGGAAAGTGACGATATAAAGCCGCCTCTGAAACGCCTAAATTAGCCGCCAGTTTTGCTGTAGTAATGCGCTGACCCGGACTGGTTTCCAGCATTGCCGCTAAAGCCTGTAAAATTTCTTCACGACGGTTACGTTTTTGTTCTGCCATGACAGTAACTTTCCTTATTTGAGAGGCCAGAATGATTAGTTGCTGTAACTACGAACGACCAGAATGACCAAAACCACCTTCACCACGATCCGTCTCGTGGAACTCTTCAACAATCGACATTTGCGCCTGCACAACCGGCAAAATCACTAGTTGCGCAATACGGTCGCCGGGCTCAATGGTGTAAGCCTGGTTACTGCGGTTCCAGCAGGACACTTTAAGCTCGCCCTGGTAGTCCGAGTCGATAAGGCCGACCAGGTTACCCAGCACCAGGCCGTGCTTATGGCCCAGCCCTGAACGCGGTAAAATAGTGGCCGCATAATTCGGGTCGCCAATGTACATGGCAATACCGGTGCCTATTAACTGGGTTTGACCCGGTTCAATAGTCAGCGGCTGATCCAGGCAGGCACGCAGATCCATTCCGGCAGAGCCCTGTGTGGCGTATTTAGGAAGCGGAATAGACTGGCCGATGCGGTCATCTAAAATTTTTACTTCGACTTGCGTCATGGAGTTCTCACTTTCTTATTAATTAGCCCTGAATTAAGGAGCTGTAGTATCAAAATAACGTTTGGCTATCGCGTCGATAATTGCAATAGCCATATCATGCTTGCTCATTGTTGGAAGTGACTGCTCACTGTCCTTACTCAAAATAATGGCGTTATTGCTGTCGCTGTTAAAACCCAGCCCAACCTGACTAACGTCGTTAGCGACAATCATTTGTAGCTGCTTTCGTTCCAGTTTGCGCAACGCGTTAGCTTTTAGATTTTCAGTTTCGGCCGCAAACCCAACGGTAAAAGGTGGTTTTTCAGAGCTGGCTACCTGCTGCAAAATGTCCGGATTTTGCACCAGCTTTAGTTGTGGCGGCTGGTTGTTCTGCTCTTTTTTAATTTTCTGCGAAGCAACCTCAGCAACCCGATAGTCTGACACAGCGGCACAGCCAATAAACACATCGCAGTTTGGCAGTTGCTGCTGCACCGCGTTTAGCATTTGTTCTGTAGTCTCCACATCGACGCGTTGAACGCCGGTGGGCGTGGGCAGTTGCGTTGGCCCCGATACTAAAATGACTTTAGCCCCTGCATGTGCAGCAGCTTCAGCCAGGGCATAGCCCATTTTACCGGAACTGTGGTTACTGATGTAACGAACCGGGTCAATAGCTTCACGGGTCGGGCCTGCGGTAATAATAAAGGTTTTACCCTGCCAATCTTGCTTGGCTTCAGGGGCTTTTTTTATTAACGCCTGCACAATCTCTGTAGGGTCACTCATGCGGCCGTAACCGACATCGCCACAGGCCTGTTCGCCACTTTCCGGGCCTATCATTTGCACACCACGGCTGAGTAACGTTTCAATATTTTCCTGCACCGCAGTAGCCGCCCACATTTGTTGATTCATTGCCGGAGCAATGGCGAGCGGTGCTTTACTGGCTAAAACCAGGGTACTCAACAGGTCATCGGCAAAGCCGTGAGCAATACGGGCAATAGTGTTAGCCGTTGCCGGAGCAATAAGAATTTGGTCAGCCCAGCGTGCCAGTTCAATATGGCCCATAGCGGCTTCTGCTGTGGGATCCAGCAGGTCATCACTGACCGTAAAGCCGGACACAGCTTGTAAGCTAAGTGGGGTTACGAAGGCTTTGGCACCGGCAGTCAGCACCACACGAACTTCTGCGCCCTGCTCACGCAAACGGCGCACCAGGTCAGGCGCCTTATAGGCGGCAATGCCACCGGTAATACCTAAAAGTATGTGTTTGTTCTGCAGCTGTGCCATGCGAACCCCTTAGTGTTAAGTCGTGTAAAGATAACATGAGACCCCGTAACTGGGTAGATGGTCGTTATACTTCTCTCTTAAGAATTAAGGTAAGAATTAAGGAGAAAAGAATGAGCGTCAAGGAATGGCCCGTTTCGGAACGACCGAGAGAAAAACTGCAGACCCAGGGGGCAGAATACCTGAGTGACGCAGAATTATTAGCTATTTTACTTGGTAGCGGCAGTGGCGGGCAGGACGTTGTCAGTTTTGCGCGTCGTTTACTAAGTGACTTCGGCGGTGTAGGCGCTTTGTTAACAGCCACTCCTGAGCAGCTATTGGCTTGCAACGGCATAGGCCCGGCCCGTGTGAATCAGTTGCGGGTTGTGCTGGAATTGTCACGACGCTACCTGAAATGGCAGCTGGAGCGTTCAGACGGCTTTACCGAACCTACCATGGTCAAAGACTATTTAACCTCACAGTTGCGTCATCAGGGCCGCGAAGTCTTTGCTATTTTACTGCTGGACAGCCAGCACCGGCTGTTACGTTACGAAGAGCTGTTTCAGGGCACCATTAATGCCGCGCCAGTGTATCCACGTGAGGTAATAAAGCTGGTTATGCAGTATAATGCGGCGGCGGTTATTCTGGCACATAATCATCCATCGGGCGTTGCAGAACCCAGCCAGGCTGACCAGCGAGTCACCGAACGAGTTAAAAAAGCCCTGACTTTAATTGATGTAGCGTTGTTGGATCATTTCGTCGTGGGCGCCGGCGATCCAATTTCTTTTGCAGAGCGCGGATTGTTGTAGTTTTGTACTGGCGGTTTGGTTAAAAATCACGTAAAATCCGCACCGAACGATCGATGACGATCAAATTTCCGTCGTATAAGCTTGATTAGAAGGGCAGTTTGCTGTATAAAATGCGCCCTCGGATTTATAGGCAAGGTCACGTTGGGCGACAGGCGAGCTTGCAGCAATTTTGGAGTAAAGACATGTCACAAGTATGCCAAGTTACAGGTAAGCGTCCGGTAGTCGGTAACAACCGCTCGCACGCACGCAATGCGACTAGACGTCGCTTCCTGCCGAACCTTCAATCGCACCGCTTTTGGGTAGAAAGCGAGAAGCGTTGGGTTAAGTTACGCATTTCTACTAAAGGTATGCGTATCATTGATAAAAACGGTATCGATACGGTATTAGCGGATCTCCGCGGCCGTGGTGTTAAGGTTTAAGGAACTAAATTATGCGCGATAAGATTCGTTTAGTGTCATCTGCTGGTACAGGTTATTTCTATACCACAGACAAAAACAAACGCACCATGCCAGAAAAAATGGAGATCAAAAAATTCGATCCAGTGGTTCGTAAGCACGTGATCTTCAAAGAAGCTAAAATCAAGTAATTGGTTTAAAGCTTACAAAAAACCCAGCTTCGGCTGGGTTTTTTATTGGGTGGCGTTTGAGTTTATCGTGGCGGGTCAATAATGCCCGAGATGCTGGCATTAATTCGGAACCAGCCGGTAATGCTGAAGCGGTCACGTTCCGAGCGTTGTACTTCATGCACAAAGCGGTCACTTAAAAACACCACTAAACGGCCTTGTTTAGGCAGTACGGTTTCTAACACCTGCCCTTTGTCACCATAAATAACCAATTGCCCGCCGTCGGTTTCCTGCCATTCGGGGTTCAGGTAAAACACCGTTGTGAGCACTCGATTGCTTCTGCCTTTAAACGCATCCAAGTGCTTCTTATAAAACGCGCCTTTAGGGTAATGTGCCAGGTGGCATTCGTAATCGAACAGGCCAAGAAAGAGCTCGCGGTTAAATTCGTGGCGTAACTCATCCATAATGCTTAGGTAGTCTTTATGACGCGGCTCTTCCGGAGTTAACCAGTAAATACGGTCGTTGCGAACCATGGTATTAATGGTCTGGTTTTGCTGACGGCCAATACCAGCCAGATTCCAGTATTGCGCTGGTAATTGCTGAGCGTATTGATACAGAGCCTGCGAACGCTGCGGCTGCAGGAAATTATCGATAATGCAGTAGCCGTGGTCAGCAACTTTGTCGATAATATCAGATAGCACCATAACGCAATAAAGCTCCGTATTTTGTTGTCGCGCGAGAATATAGGGTATTCTGTCTCCAGTAACAAGGAGTACGGCAACAAGAGAATTATTCGAACCTTAGCACAAAGAGCGCAAGCCGATGAAAGTGAATGAGAAGCGAAAAATATTTGGACTGACCATGACCCGAAGAGCATGGAACAACGTTCTGGTCTACGTGATATTAATTATCATGGTGGTGTTCTGGTATGTCGCTCCGCCGGTTAAAGAAGAAGCGGCTGACAGCATTGTGCAAGAGGCTGAATCGGGCGAGGTCATTGGCCTGATACCGAATGACGGAAACTTGAGAGCAATACAAATTGACCAGCTGAAGTTGGCGTTAAATGATGGACAATGGCAATGCCTGGCTCCATGTCGCTTATCGGAAAAAGCGGCCGCTAGCGTCGCTGAAAATTGGTTGGCATTAACCATGACGCCAACCGAACAGCCAGCTGAAAATTTAATAACGGAAATTTATTTTGGTTTTGTCGGGGGCGAAGAGGCGCGTGTTGAGCTTTATGCAGAGCCCGAGTTGATGATCCGTTTGCCAAATCAGCAACAGAATTATCGTGTTATAGAATTTACTGCCAGTCAGTTACTGGGCCATTAAGGAAGTTTTAGGTTTATGCCAGAGTTACCCGAAGTCGAAGTCAGCCGTTTAGGCATTTCTCCACACATTGAAGGCCGCACAATTAAGTCGGTTAAGGTTCACGATAAGCGCCTGCGCTGGCCGGTGCCGGAAACTGTGCATCAGGTCGAAGGACACGTGCTGCGTTCGGTCAGCCGCCGTTCAAAATATTTGCTCTTACAGACTGATAACGGCTGTCTGATATTGCACCTGGGTATGTCGGGTAAGCTGCGCGTGGTTCCAGCCGAAACCATTCATTACAAGCATGACCATATTGATATTGAGTTCGATAACGGCCAAACCCTGCGTTTAAATGATCCACGGCGTTTTGGCGCTTTGCTATACAGTGACGGTGATGTGAGCGGGCATGAACTGCTAAGCCAGCTTGGCCCGGAACCGTTAACCGACGCGTTTAATATCGACTATTTATTTGAGCGCTCACGCGGGCGTTCGCAGTCGGTGAAAACCTTTCTTATGGATAATAAAGTGGTCGTGGGTGTTGGCAATATTTACGCGAACGAAGCCTTGTTTAAGGCGGGTATCAACCCGAAACGGGCGGCCGGGAAAATCAGTAAAGTGCGCTACCAGAAACTGGTGCCGATAATAAAAGAAACTCTGGCAAGTGCTATTGAACTGGGTGGTACTACCTTAAAAGATTTTACTCAGGTGGACGGTAACCCGGGCTATTTCGCTCAGAAACTTCAGGTTTACGGGCGTGGCGGTAAGCTTTGCATGGTGTGCAGTAACCGGTTGAAAGAAATTCGTCTGGGTCAGCGCAGCACCGTGTACTGCACCCAGTGCCAGCGCTAGTTTGGTTTTTAACTCTTAGTTCTCAACAACCTTCAGCAATTCACTGACAAAGCGCTCCGGTTCCGAAATAAACGGGGCGTGTGCGCTTTTGGTGAATACCACCGCTTTCGATTGCGGCGCCAGCGCAGAAATATCGTCGATAGCGCGCTCCGGAACCAGGCTGTCCAGGCGTCCGTAAAAACGGTTAAAGGGCACTTCAATGTTCGGTAGTTGCTGACGCAAATCTGCGCTTTGTAATATACCTAGGGACTGTTTCAGCACGCCCTGGTCAGGCATTGGCTTGGTAAATATCAGCTGCTTTACCTGCTTAACCTGTTCGCGTGCGTCCTCGCTGCCCATGGCCTGAATCGCTAAAAAACGCTCAATGGTCTTTTTAAAGTTGCTGTCCAGTTGCTGTTGAAACTGCTCCAGAATGTTCGGCTTAATACCCGCCCAGTCGCAGCTTTCCACAAAGTGCGGTGACGATGCAACGGTGGTTAAAGACATAACCCGGTCAGAATGTGTCAGTGCAATTTGTGTCGCAATTAACCCGCCTAAAGACCACCCCAGCAAGTGAAAGCGTGGCGGCAGGGCTGGCATAATTTGTTCAATAAAACTTTCCAGTGACACCTCATTCTCTGATGACCAGACAGAGTCGCCAAAACCGGGCAGGTCGACGCAATACAACTGAAAGTGCTCGCTTAATGCCGGTACCACGGGTTGCCAGATGTTCGAATTCATTCCCCAGCCATGGAGTACAACAATAGGGGTTCCTGTACCACAGCACGTTACCGAAAGGCTCACTATACTACCTGTCCGAGTTATTAATTAAGGGGTGGTATGCTAGCGTTTTTACAGCGTTTCGCCAATGCTTTTGAGTTGGGCACATGCTGGAGTTGCGGTTATTCTAAGGTGGCCGCTGCAAGCCTTTGCCCTTATTGCGAAGAAGCACTGCCGCGTTGGTATCCGCGTTGTTGTCAGCATTTGTCCGATATTGAACAGCATTTAGTGGCGGAGCAGAAGCCGTGCCGCTACTGGTACGGTGCATTGCGCTGGGAGCCGCAGGTACAACAGCTTATTACTCAGTTTAAATTTCGCTATAAAGCCGAGCTGGCCCCTTTACTGGCAAACCAGTTAGCGGCTCATTTACGCCTTTGCTATCGCGAACAGCCACTGCCAGACTGCGTTGTTGCGGTGCCTATGACGCAACAAGCCTGGCGTAAAAGAGGCTTCCACCAGACTGCGTTACTGGCGCGGCATGTGTCAGTGGCTCTTGAGTTACCTTACATTGCGGGCGGATTACGTAAAATACGGGCCGTGCCCATGCAGCATATGGCATCAAAGGCATTACGCTGGGAGAACAGTCGGGGCAGCCAACTCGCTTTACAGGATTTTAGTGGCTGTACGGTAGCGGTTGTGGACGACGTGCTGAGTACCGGCGCCACTATGATGGCAGCAGCCGATGCGCTCTACAAAAAAGGGGCTAGAGCGGTGGATGCGTGGGCGGTTGTCTATAACCAGCACGACTAGAAACTGCAGGGCGTTTCGGTTACACTATACCCTAGTAATTTACTCAGGTATAAGCCGTGAGGTCAGTATTTATGATTCGTATTTCAGAAGCAGCGCAGTCCCACTTTCAGAAGCTATTAGCCGATCAGCCCGATGGCACGTGTATTCGTGTATTTGTGGTTAACCCCGGTATGGCAAACGCAGAGTGTGGTGTTTCTTATTGCCCGCCAGATTCGGTCGAGCCGGACGACGAGCGTCTGCCGTTTAATGGTTTTGACGCCGTAGTGGATTCAGGCAGTGCGCCTTTTTTAGAAGACGCCGCTATTGATTTTGAAGAGCAGGAAATGGGCTCTCAGTTAACCCTTAAAGCACCTAACGCCAAAGCGCGTAAAGTTGCCGATGACGCCCCATTAATTGAGCGGGTAGAGTACGTTATACAAGCTGAAATTAACCCGCAATTGGCTAGCCATGGCGGTCAGGTAATGATTTCGGAAATTACTGATGACGGCGTTGCTATTCTGCAATTCGGCGGTGGCTGTAATGGTTGCAGTATGATTGACGTAACGCTGAAAAACGGCATTGAAAAAGAGTTGCTTGAGCGTTTCCCGGAAGAAGTGAAAGGCGTGCGTGATATCACTGATCATGAGCCCGGAGAACACTCCTACTACTAGACCTTTCGATTATACAACTTAGTATCTTTCGATTTTTTGATGTTAAAAATATGTGATCCCTTGCACAAATAATGCTCGTAACGATATTTGCCTAATCAATACGAGGATTTAAATTATGCAAGGGATCAAAAAACTGGGTGTCATAGCGACATCGCTTTTTCTCATCACAGGTTGTGACTGGTTCGACAGTGACAATGATGATACTAACACACCACCTCCTGAAGCTGAATCAAGCTTTGTACGGGTACACCACACGTCTGCCGATTCGCCTAACGTTAACGTTTTAGCAGGTGAAACCGCATTATTAGAAAATGTGCCTTACCATACGTCTTCCGGCGTTCTGGAAGTTGATGCTGGTGACTATGACATTACGGTTCAGGGTATTTTACCCGATGACAGTACCGTTGATGCTATTGGTCCGGCTTCCTTAACCTTTGCCGCGGATACTCGCTACGAAGTCTTTGCTCTGGGTCAGCTGGGTGACGAGTCTTTAGAGCCATTGGTTCTTTCTAACCCTGTATCGGATGTTGCGGCAGGTGAAAGCCGTATTCAGGTGGTACATGTTGCGTATGGTGCGCCGACTGTTGATGTGTATTTGACAACTCCGGACGCTGAGTTAAGCAGTGCCTCAGCTACTTTAACGCTTGCTTACGGCGAAGACAGTGGTCAGGTTGATGTGGAAACCGGTGACTACCGCATTCGTTTAACCGGTGCGGGTGACGATGCAGTAATTTACGACTCAGGAACCGTGAGCCTGGCTGACGGTGGTGATTATATTATTGCCGCAACCAATAATGTTGCTGCTAATTCTGCGAATTCACCCGTTACTCTGCAAGTGAGCGACGGTGAAACAACCACCTTAATCAATGATGCAGACGCTGGTGCGGATGTTCGCGTCGTGCACGCCGTAGCTGATGCACCGAATGTTGATGTGACATTAAATGATGTTGCGGATCCTCAAATTGCTGACCTGGCATTTTTAAGTGCAACAGACTACTTAAATCTGGAAGCCGCTGAATACAGTGTTGATGTTGCCGCTGCCGGAGGTTCTCCCGTAGTGCTTGAGGACCTGCCTCTGGAAGTGGAAAACGCAATGAGTTATTCAGTTTATGCTGTCGGTGAACTGAGTACTATCGGTCTGCAAGTGTTGACTGAAGAGCGTCGCAGCGTGGCGACTGCAGCCAAAATACAGTTGGTTCACGCAGCGCCAAGTGCCGGTAATGTTGATATCTATGTCACTGAAACCGATGACATTAGTGGCGCAGACGCTGCTTTTACCGATATTGCGTTTGATTCAGAAGGCCTGGTGAGCACCGGTAACGTTCCGTTAACTCCGGGTGACTACGTGGTTACTGTAACCGCAACAGGTACGCAGGACATTGCTATCCAGACGCCGGTTCTGACTTTAGAGGGCGGTGGTATCTACACGGCAGTTGCCGTTGATGCAACCAGCGGCGGCTTGCCTCCGCAGCTTATCCTGATGGATGACCTGGCGAACTAAAGTATTTAAGCCAAATTGCCTGGGTAATACCACGCATGAGTAAAAAGCCGCTGAGAGCTAACCACAACCCGTGGTTCTCCAGCGGCAATCCCGCCCACCATAAAGGCAGAAAGCCAATTAAAGCGCTTAATATCATCGTATTACGCATACCACGGCTGAACGATAAACCAATGAAAACACCGTCAAACCAATAGCTCCAGTGAGCAATGAGTGGCAACACCACTATCCATGGCAGGTAGTTTTCGGCAACCCGGATAATTTCAGGAATATCGGTAATAAGGCGAATAATTGCACTGCCGGCCAGGGCAAAAACCAACGTATAAACCACAGCAAAGAGTGATGACCAGAGCAAAGTAATTTTGCACCAGTAACGGATTTTATCGTAGCGCTTCTGACCTTTAGCTTCGCCAGCTAAAGCTTCCACAGAATAAGCAATGCCGTCTAAGCCCAGCGATATCAACATAAGAAATTGCATTAGTACGGCGTTAACCGCCACCATGGTACTGCCGTAGCGAGTGGCGTAGCCGGTCATGGTTGCCATACAGAGCTGCAGTATCAGACTGCGTATAAAAATATTACCGTTAACGCCTAAAAACTGACGCAGCTGCTGAAACTTCAGCTGCCAGTGGCGTAAGTGCCAGCCCAGCGCGCGGGCGGTCCAGTAGAAGCCGACAATAGCGGTCACCCACTCAGCACTAAGCGACGCCCAGGCGGCACCTTTTACATTCAGTCCAAAGCCGAGGATTAGTATCACATCCATCACCACATTCACGGCGTTGGTGATTATCACCAGAAGCATGGCTTTGCGGCTGTTTTGTCGGCCTAATAATACCCCCAGAGCGACCAGCGTTATCAGCGAAGCCGGTGCAGACCATAGGCGTATTTCGATGTAATCGCGGGCGTAGCCTTCGAGCTCGACAGAGGGGGCGATAACCCACATGGCTAAGTCATTAATTAAAGGGCTGGCAACCGCTATTAAAACACCTAAACCCAGCGCAATAATAATGCCGTTATTAAAGTGCTGGCGCTGAGCATGTATGTCATCGGCACCGTATGACTGAGCTATGTAACCGGTTGTGGCCATGCGCAGAAACACCGCCAGCAGATAGATAAAACTGACCACCATGGCACCAACGGCAACAGCCGACAAGTAGATAGCGTCCGGCAAATGACCTATGATGGCAGTATCGACCAGACCGAGAAGGGGCGCAGCAATATTGGAAATAATCATTGGCAGGGCAATCGCAAAAACGCGGCTGTGATCTGACAGCGAAAATCCAAACAGCTTGTGCATAACTATCCTTAAGTAAACTCGGTTAAAAACGGCTTTTATACTTTATCAGGAGTCAGTATGAAGATGTTGAACAAAATGACGTTGAGTGCCGCGTCGGGGTTATTGCTGGGGTGCTCACCCTTGGCTCAGGCAGGCAGCGCCGACAGTGTGGTGCTGCTGCAGTATCACCATGTGAGTGACTCAACTCCGGCTGTTACCTCTATTGACCCGGAGACTTTTCGTGAGCATCTGCAATACCTGCAGGAGCACAACTTTAACGTTATTGATATTACTGACGCTCGTGATGCCATTGAAAAAGGCGAAGAGCTTCCCGAAAAAGCCGTTGTTATAACCTTCGACGACGGCTACCAAAACGTCTATGAAAACGCTGTAAAGGTTCTGGAAGAGTTTGAAATGCCCTATACGGTGTTCGTTAACCCTGAGCTCTTGCGTAAGCACAGCGGCCATTACATGGGCTGGGAAGAGCTTAAAGAAATTCAGCAGAACGGGGCGACTATTGCTAACCACGGGCAGACTCACGCACACCTTATTCGCAAGCAGGAAGGTGAGAGTGGTGAAGAATGGCGCGAACGTATGCATTACGATGTTATTACCGCACAAGAAGCCATTGATGAGAACTTAGGCGAACAGCAGAAGTATTTTGCCTATCCTTACGGTGAGTACAACAACGAGTTGCGAGCTTTACTGGATGAATGGGGCTTTCTGGCCTTTGCTCAGCATTCAGGCCCATGGTCTAAGTGGAGTGAGGATACTGTTATTACGCGTTTTCCTGCGTCTGGTATCTACGCGAACTTAAATACGCTGAAAGCCAAGTTGAATTCGAAAGCCATGCCGGTAAGTTCTTACCAACCGGAAGAGCCTTTAGTCGCACATGAAAATAAGCGCCCAACGATTAGCGTAACGCTGGAAGCGGGCGATACACTAAACGATATGCGTACCGATGCGCTGCAATGCTTTGCCGGAGGTTCAGTCTTAAAACCTGAATGGGAAAGCGATACTCAGTTTAGTGTGACGCTTGAAAAGGACATTAACATTGGGCGCTCACGCGTCAATTGCACGGCACCCAGCGCATCAGAGTCTCGTTACTATTGGTATTCCGTAGCACTTATCCGTCCGAACGAGTCAGGCAGTTGGCCTGACTAATTGGCGATAATGGCAAAATCTTTTGCCAGTTGTTCCATGTCGACTACCGGTATTTCCCCACGTTGGTGGTCGGCATTAAATATCGCTTTACGGTGCCCGTTCGGGTTAACCAGAATAATAGCGGCGCTGTGGTTAACCAAGTAATTTTCCTCGCCTTCATCGGGAATGGAATACATTAAGCCTAAATCACGTACGAAAGGGAACAGCTCTTTGTGCTCGGCTCGCACACCAACAAAGTCGTCACCAAAATAGTTAACGTATTGAGTTAAACGTTCAATGTCATCACGCTGAGGGTCAACTGAAATCATCCAGACTTTCACCGGTTTAGACACTTCTTCCTGTAATGAAGGTAGCACTCCTTTTAAGTCTGACATGGTGGTTGGACAGATATCAGGACAGAAGGTATAACCGGTAAAGAGCAAGGTCCACTGACCTTTCAGTGCATCGTTTTCAATAGTGCCGTCGGCTGTGCTGTTTAACTTAAATGATTTTAACGCGCGGGGCGGCTCATATATTAAGGCTTCCGGTTTTTCTTCCGGCCAAAAATTGTAAACCGCGAACCCGGCTGCAAGGGCGATAAGCGCAGCCAGCAGCGTAACGATACGACTCATGTCTTACTCCAGTTATACGTAATGATCGACCAGTAAAATCACAAACAGCAGCATGAGGTGCCAGATAGAGAAGGCAAACATGTTAAAGGCTGTTTTCTTGCTGGGCGCGTATTTCAACTTCCAGGCGTAAGCCAGGAAAATAGCATTAAGCACACTGACGCCGACCAGATAAATCATTCCTGTCATGCCAATTAAAAACGGCATAAGGCAAACCACGGTCAGCAAAACGGTGTACAGAAAAATACAGGTTTTGGTGAACTCAATACCATGGGTTACCGGCAGCATTGGCACTTTAGCGCGGGCATAATCTTTAGCGCGGTGTACCGCCAGAGCCCAGAAGTGGGGGGGAGTCCAGGTGAATATGATCATAACCAGCAGTACCGCTGGCGCGTTAATTTCGTTGGTCACCGAGGTCCAGCCCAGTAACGGTGGTGCAGCACCGGCTAAACCACCAATAACAATGTTCTGCGGCGTTGCGCGTTTTAAGAACATGGTATAAACCACAGCGTAACCCACCATACTGGCAAAGGTTAACCAGGCAGTTAATGGATTAACCCAAGCATACAGGGTCACAAAACCAATGACACCTATAGATGCAGCGAACGTGGTGACTTTTGCAGGTGACAAATTTCCCTGAGGCAGCGGGCGCCGAAGTGTGCGCGCCATTTTTGCGTCAATATGGCGGTCAACCAGGTGATTAATGGCGGCCGCAGCGGCAGACATGAGCCCAATACCAGTCAGCGCCGGCACTAGCACTTTCAGCGACACCAGTTCTTCAGTGGCCAGACACATACCAACCACGGCGGTGAGTAACAGCAAGGCGACGACACGGGGCTTGGTCAGTTCAAGGTAGTCCCGCCAATGAGCGTTGCGCGTTTTTGTTATATTATTTGTGGCAACGGATTGCATAGTTTCAACTCCTCTACGCTTTTCTGGACAAGTTGTAGTTCAACGCGACCAGCGACAGCAACAATAAAGCCCCTACGGCATTATGTGCCACTGCATTCCAAAGCGGTAATTGAAAGACTACGTTACTAATACCCAGCAGAATTTGCAAAGATAATAACAAGCCAATAACAATTAATGAGCGCCGGAAAAAGTGCGACTTCGCTTTTCGCCAGCATTTAAAGAGTAGAGTACAAATCACTAAAAAAGTAATAATAGCGCCCACTCTGTGCATTACGTGCATAGTCATACGGTCGTTGTAGTCATGAGCACCGTATTGATAGGTGTCAGCCTCGGGTATGCTGAAGGCTCCGGCAAAGTCCAGCTGCGCCGTCCAGTTACCTTCGCAAAAAGGTAGCTCAGTGCAGGCTACGGCGGCATAGTTTGCAGCAACCCAACCACCTAAGGCTATTTGACTAATAACCACCAGTAGCGTAAAAAATGCCAGCCCTCGATAGCGCCTGAGTTCCGGGTCACCACCGGCCAGCCGAAATGACGACAGCCGCAGCGAGAGCAGATATAGCAGCGATATAACCGAAAAGCCGCCCAGCAAATGCCCCATGACTATGAGCGGTTGCAGGTTCATGGTAACTGTCCACATACCCAGAGCCGCCTGAAATATTACTAGCCCGAGAAGCAAAGTGGGCAATTTAACCGGAGTCGGGTAATGACTGTAGCGACGGCTTTTAACCCAGGAAATAATGGCAATGGTCAATATTAATAACCCCAGGGTGCCAGCAAAGTAGCGGTGCACCATTTCGTTCCAGGCTTTGGCGTGCTCCACAGGTGCATCCGGGAACCTAAGTTCCGCCTGCTGAATGTGCTCCTCCTGCGACGGTACCTTCAAAAAACCGTAGCAGCCGGGCCAGTCAGGACAACCCAGGCCTGCTTCAGTGAGCCGGGTAAAGGCGCCAAGAACAATAACGATAAAAGCAAAAAAAACACTAATTTTTACCAGTAAACGCATGTCATTTCCCTACCCAATTCTGGACAATTTAAGCAGTTTACGAAGATCCGCCAACACGTTTTTACCTTCCGTTATCATTTGCTCTTTGTCCTCATGGGTGGGGTAATACAGCATGACGTTATGCATCGGGTCGATAATAAACAAGGTGTTTTCGGGCAGAGCTGAAAGTTGTTCGATCAGTTCAGGCGTTACCAGCTGGGTAATATGCGGGGCACTATGATTAAAGCCAGCCTGAAGGCTTTCGCTTTGGTGCAACACTACAGGGGTTAGCCTATCGGTGTCTTTGCCAATAGCGACATCGATTTGGTTCATAACGTATAAAGCATTTTCGCAGGTGATTGCACAGTTCTGCGGGGCGATATATCCCACTTGCCAACCTTCTGGTAGCTGTTCGGCTTGTTGTTCTAAGGTAATGGTGGGTTGCAATAAAAAGCCTTTATTGGTTCCCGCCTCATACCAGTTTTGAGACAAAAAAAGCCACGCGGCCAAAACGGGGACTATAAAAGCAAGGAAAACAATAATCATGGAACGGCGAGAGCGATTCAGGGAGCTCATCGGGTCTCCTCTTTTTTTGGTTGTTTATTCAGTTTTATAACAGCAAATACAAAAATCACCAAGCACGCAATGGCCAGCGAAAACCACTGAACAGCGTAACCCTGATGTTTTTGCGGCGACATTACCTGGGGTTTCCAGTTACGTTGCCAACCCAGGGTGTCTGGTGATTTCAATAAAAAGGTGTAGTCGGTTAACGGAATGTCGAGTTCCTTACTAATGGCGTTAGGCTGAAACTCTTGTACTCGTATTCGGTCATCAGCTAACTCGGTTTCATAAGTATTACTGACAAATTTGTTGTTTGAGGGAAAGTACAGGTAGCCCGTAAGATTCTGTCTACTCTCGGGAATATCTATTTCGGGCAGTTCTTGCCGGGATGCAGGAGCAGGTACCCAGCCCATATTAACAGGAATGTAATTATTGGGTTTGGCGTCAGGGCGAAACAAGGCAATAACGTGATAGCCGACAATGCCATCGGTCATTTTATTATCGAGAAAAAAGACCGGTTGTTTAACAAATTCGCCTTCCATTTTGGCAAAAAGAAAGCGATCAGACTCAGAAGATATTGTTCCTAGCTGAGACAGTGCCGTTGCATCCCCTTTCGATTGTTGCTGTTCGTAATCGGAAAATAGCTTACGTTTTTCTTCCGCGCGCTCTAGTTGCCAAAAACCTAGCTTGACCAACACCGCAATTGCCAGCAGAGTAACTAACGTAGCGATAAGAGGAAAACGTATGTTGGTCTTTTTTAAAATCATTATTGTACTGCTGCTTGGTTATATGGTGGTGAATCTGTTCCGCGCATTATTCAGTATGCTGCGTAACGACCCGAATAAACCACCCATGTCCCATTATCTGGGGAAACGGGTGGGAGTGGCCGCCGTTATCCTTGTGATACTGATAGCGGCGACGGTTAGTGGCTTTTTACCTTTAAACCCGCGCCCCTATTAGACGGGGCGTTTTTTTAGAGTATGTAAACCACGACGAACAGGCATAACCAAACGACATCAACAAAGTGCCAGTACCAGCTGGTCGCCTGAAAAGCGAAGTGGTTATCTGGTGTAAAATGCCCCTTCAAAACCCTCAGGAACATGATGATAAGCATCACGGTTCCTAAGGTTACGTGCATACCGTGGAACCCGGTGAGCATATAAAAGGTGTTGCCATAAACACCGGAATCAAGCGTTAGATTTAAATCTTGGTAGGCATGCACATACTCAGCGCCTTGCAGATAGAGGAAAATGCAACCCAGAATAATGGTAACGCCCAGCATTGCGGTTAGCTGTTTACGTTTATTTTGTTCCAGGCCTGTGTGAGCAAAGTGACAGGTCACTGAACTGGCCAACAAAATAAGCGTGTTGATAGCCGGCAGACCATACCAACCCATAGCCTGGGTTTCAGTGCCGCCTGGTGTTTTTACCAACGGCCATTGCGCAACAAACTCTGGCCACAGAACCTCATTGGTCATAGCATTGTTACTGTCTCCTCCCAGCCACTGAACGGCAATAACGCGAGCGTAGAAAAGGGCACCAAAAAAAGCAGCAAAGAACATGACTTCGGAGAAAATAAACCAGCTCATACCTTGTTTGTAGGAGTCGCCGAGTTGGTTACTGTATTTACCGCTCATGGATTCGTTGATTTGGTCACGAAACCAACCAAAGAGCATGACGGCTATAACGACTAAGCCAATGGTCAATACAGTACTGCCATAACCATCCTGCTCTTTGCTCATATCAATAACAGTGTGTCCAGCGCCCCAGGCAATTAAGCCTAGCCCAACTGCACCAACAATTGGCCAGGGACTGGAAGCAGGAACATAATAACTTTGTTGTTCTGCCATAACGTCGTTTCCTTATTCTGTTTTTAACAGCTGAGCAATTGCTTCAGCCGACGTATTGGCTGTCATATCGTACAGCGTGTATGACAGGGTAAAGGTCGTAATATGATCGGGAATGTCCGGGTCCAGATAAAACTGCATTGGCATTTCTGTTTCAGCGCCAGCGGCCAGCGGTTGCTGGTTAAAGCAAAAGCATTCTACTTTGTTCAGGTAAAGAGAGGCTTCCGCAGGCGCTACAGATGGAATAGCCTGAGCGATCATGTTTGAGGAAGTCGGGTTTCCTGCTAAAAAATTAACTACTTTAACTTCACCCGGATGAATCTTGACTTGCTTGATCGATGGCTCAAACTTCCACGGAATACCTTTGGCATTGCGTGTCAGGAATTGCACCGTGACCGTGCGTGATTCATCCACTTCAATCTGTTGATAAACCGCTGCCTCGTTACTGGTACGACCGTTAAAGCCGGTCACTTCACAAAATACGTCGTAAAGTGGTACCAGCGCGAAGCCGAATGCGAACATTCCAGCGACTGTCAGTAACAGTCGCTTAACCAGAATGCTGTTGTCGGGACGCTGTTCAGACATGATTTATCACTCCACTTTGGGCGGTTTTTCAAAGGTGTGATAAGGCGCTGGTGACGGGACTGTCCACTCGAGTCCTTCTGCGCCTTCCCATGGTTTAGCTGCGGCTTTTTCCCCACCTTTAACGCACTTGATAGCCACCCAAAGGAAGATAAGTTGTGATAACCCAAAGGCAAAACCGCCGATACTTGCTATCTGGTTAATATCAGCAAACTGCGTGGCGTAATCCGGAATACGTCTTGGCATACCGGCAAGTCCTGCAAAGTGCATAGGGAAGAACAGCACGTTTACGGAAATAAGCGATGTCCAGAAGTGAGTTTTCGCCAGCGTACTGTCGTACATATGCCCGGTCCACTTAGGTAGCCAGTAATAAGCCGCTGCCATAATAGAGAAAATGGCACCTGTGACCAAAACATAGTGGAAGTGGGCGACGACGAAGTACGTGTCGTGATACTGGAAGTCAGCGGGAGTTATAGCCAGCATTAAGCCGGAGAAACCACCTATGGTAAACAGGATCACAAACGCCAGCGCAAACAGCATGGGTGTTTCAAAGGTCATGGAGCCGCGCCACATGGTGGCTACCCAGTTAAAGATCTTCACTCCGGTGGGAACCGCAATGAGCATGGTGCAGTACATAAAGAACAGCTCAGCAAACACTGGCATACCGGTGGTGAACATATGGTGAGCCCACACCAGGAAGGACAGTAAGGCAATGGCCGCCGTGGCATATACCATGGAGGAGTAGCCGAACAATCGTTTGCGGGCAAAGGCCGGGATAATTGCTGAAATGATACCGAAGGACGGTAAAATCATGATGTAAACTTCCGGATGCCCAAAGAACCAGAATATATGCTGGTACATCACTGGGTCACCACCGCCAGCGGCGTCAAAGAAACTCGTACCGAAGTATTTGTCGGTAAGCAACATGGTAACGGCACCCGCCAGTACTGGCATTACGGCAATAAGCAGAAAAGCCGTAATAAACCAGGTCCAGACGAACAATGGCATTTTCATGTAATTCATGCCCGGTGCGCGCATGTTCATAATAGTCACGATGACGTTAATAGCGCCCATAATGGATGAAATACCCATAATGTGTACTGAAAATACGAACAATGCCGTTGAATCCGAGCTGTAAGTTGTGGAAAGCGGTGCGTAAGCTGTCCAGCCAAATGCCGGGCCGCCACCTTCCATAAACAAAGAACCCAGCAAAATCATGAAAGCAAAAGGTAAAATCCAGAAGCTCCAGTTATTCATCCGGGGCAGCGCCATATCTGGTGCGCCAATCATCATGGGGATCATCCAGTTAGCCAAGCCCGTAAAAGCAGGCATAACGGCACCAAAAATCATAACCAGACCATGCACCGTGGTCATTTGGTTAAAAAACTGGGGTTCAACAAGTTGTAATCCGGGTTGGAACAGTTCCGCGCGAATGATCATTGCCATAGCGCCGCCCACCAGGAACATGGTGAAGCTAAACCATAAATACATCGAACCAATATCTTTATGGTTCGTTGTAAATAGCCAGCGACCAATACCAGACGGCTTATGATCGTGGTGTGTATCGTGATGTGTCTCTTCCACTACAGTGCTCATCACCGTCTCCTTATTGATTCATGACTTCGTTAATATCGGCGGCCTGAATCAGGTCTCCGGTATCGTTACCCCAGGCATTACGCTCGTAGGTGATAACTGCGGCTAACTCGCGCATGGAAAGCTGACTTCCAAAGGCTTGCATAGCCGTGCCGGTAACGCCGTTAACAACGGTGTCGATGTGTTTGTCTATGGCTTCAGGATCTACCGCAACGCCTGAACCAGCAAGTGCCGGGAACACGCCGTTTACGCCTTGACCGTTAGCCTGGTGACAAGCTGCACAAGTACTGTTGTATACTTTCTCACCGAGGTCCATGAGTTCGTCTTCTGACATTTCCATAGCAAGCAACTCTTGTTCACGTTCGCGTGCTTTACGTTGCTCTTCTTCTTTCTCGGTAATCCATTTTTCGTATTCGGCGGGCTCCTTCGCTATAACAACGATGGGCATGAAGCCATGGTCTTTGCCACACAACTCGGCACATTGACCACGATAAATTCCGGGCTCATCTACCCTAGTCCAGGTTTCATTAATAAAACCGGGGTTCGCGTCTTTTTTAATGGCGAAGTCAGGAACCCACCAGCTGTGAATAACATCATCTGAGGTAACCAGAAAACGCACTTTCTTATTGGTTGGAATAACTAACGGACGGTCCACTTCGAGCAGGTAGTTTTCGCCTTTCTCAAACTGATTATCAATTTGTTCTTGCTGAGTGGCTAAACGGCTGAAGTATTCGACCTCATTTTCAAAGTATTTGTAGTGCCATTTCCATTGCGATCCGGTGACTTGCACCGTTACATCTGCATCTGAAGTGTCTTCCATGGCAATTAGTGTCGTGGTCGCCGGCACTGCCATACCTGCAAGTATCAGCAGCGGCACTATAGTCCAGGCTATTTCTACTTTGACGTTTTCATGGAAATTGGAGGGGGTTGGGTTCTTCGACTTCCGGTGTCGGATCATCGAAATAAACATGAGACCAAATACAATCACGCCAATCACACAGCAGATGTAGAAAATCGTCATGTGGAGATCGTAAACCCGGTTACTCACTTCAGTGACACCTTGGGTCATATTGAGACGCGACTGAGCAGCAGCCGGTAGACTCGTTAGCGCCAATAGTGCCCACAAAGGCTTCATTTTCACGTGGCTTCTCCTCTTATTCTTCAATGAGACAGCAAAGCAAGTTTTGCTAGCCTGAATTAGAAGAACAAAGAGGTAAGCAGAAAAAGGTACAGCTTCTCCCCAGAAATCGCTTTCTCTACTGACTCTTTGTTGTAGTTATCGTTGTTATATTATTTTTATATTCGGGTACTGCATTTATTAACGAATTTACAACGAAAGATCCAGATCAAATCACACGAACGAACAAAAAATAAGCGGATCTGTTAAAAAAAGGCTGCAAAAGCAGCCTTGGGGAAGAAAACACACTAACAAAGGTGGGGTTAGTGCAGGTGGGATGTCAGTGTGTTTTTATCAAACAGAAAATACTGTGTTTCGCTTAATTTACTGGCCATTTTCGCACGCTGCCAGGTGCGACTGGAAACAGAATCAAGATAACCGATAACCATACTGCTGGTACCAGCGAGTAGAGCTTGCTCCAGCGCCCATTCACAGCGCTCAACCGAGTGACTCCGTAACCAGCGAATTTGAGATTCAGCAACGCCACAAGCGATAAGCTGTTGAATGACGTTTTTGTCGCCGCCAATAACTGTTACCCACTGGCTGGGTTTTTGTTGTAACGCGCGCTGCACAACTGGAGACAGACTATCGACGTCGAATGAATCCTGACTGCTTTTCGCATCCATAGGGAAGGGTGATACTGACGTTTCAGCAGTCCACAGACCCGGATGATGTAATTTTTGCTGATATTGAGTTTTCATAAGGTCGCTCCGTTTCTGATCACACCCACCGCAAGCCCTTCAATGGCAAAAACTTGCTCTGCAAGATTGACAGTAATGGTCGAGAAATCGTTATTTTCGGGGTGAAGCAAAATAGTTTTTCCGCGCTGTTCAAAACGCTTTACAGTGACTTCGTCTTCAACTCGTGCAACGACTATTTGTCCGTTACGTGCTTGTTCGGTTTTATGTACAGCCAGTAAGTCACCGTCTAAAATTCCAATGTCTCTCATGCTCATACCGTTTACTTTTAGTAAGAAACTGGCGGCAGGATGAAACAGTGATTCGTCAATTTTGTAATGACCTTCAACATGTTGTTCAGCCAATAAAGGTTCGCCCGCTGCAACCTGGCCTATTAACGGCAGACCATCGGCGATATCGTAGTCATCGCCGACAAGGCGAATGCCGCGAGACATGCCGGGTAGTATTTCAATAACGCCTTTACGGGCCAGCGCTTTCAGGTGCTCCTCTGCGGAGTTGGCAGAGCGAAAACCCAGCTTATGAGCAATTTCGGCACGAGTCGGCGGCATACCGGTTGCGTGCAGATTATCCTTAATAAGCTCAAGAATTTCAGATTGTCTTGGTGTTAACGGGCGCATAATGTACCTGTTTATTTGTACAGTGATACTGTGAGTATATACAGGTAAATTGATTTCGCAAGTAATTTCTTGAACGACATTTTTACACGAAGTTGGTATCCTGTATTTCTGTTTAAAACAGAGGTCTCTATATGAAAGGAATAAGCCGCTTTTTCCCAATTTTTAAATACCCGTTACGCTGGTTAACGCGCTTTCAGGAAATTTGGGATGGTACTGAAGAAGAGCATTCAGCAACTGTTGGCAAGCCAATTGTCTATGTAATGCGTTCAACCTCTAAAGCGGATCTATCCATTTTGCAGCGGGCGGCGCAGAAGCGCGGTTTGCCAGACCCTGTCGACCCTCTTGAGGTTAATGGTAAAACCTATAACCGAATCATGTACCTGGAAGAGCTGGCGAACGAGGTATCTGATCAAACGGTATCCGAATTTCACCAGTTATTAACCCTGCATAAAGACCAGCCGGAGCTGGATGTGCAACTGATACCTGCGGGCGTATTCTGGGGCCGCCAGGCAGGAGAAGAGGCGCATGCCGGTAACACCATGACCGGTGACTTAGATAACCCGGGCCATTGGCGTAAATTCTGGCTGGTAATTTTTTCTGGTCGACAAGTGTTGCTGCGTTTCTCTCGTTCGGTGAGTCTGGGCACTATGGCGCGTGACCACGGCACTGATATGCGTATTGCGCACAAATTAGCGCGGGTAGCGCGTGTTCATTTCGTACGTATGCGCCATGCCGTTGCCGGCCCTAAACTGAGTCAGCGCAAAGAGCTGATGTCAGCACTCATTAATACGCCGGCGTTAAAAAAGGCTGTATCGGATGAAGTCAGAGGCAAAAAGATTAGTGAAGAAGCCGCCCGCAAGCGCGCTTTATCTTATATCGATGAAATAGCCGCCAACTATAATTCAACACTTATCCGGGTGTTAGATCGTTTTATGACCTGGATGTGGAACCGGATTTACAACGGCATCCATGTAAAAGGCGGGGATACGATTAGACGACTGGCGCAACAAGGGCACGAAGTTATCTATGTGCCTTGTCACCGCAGCCATATGGACTACTTGCTGCTCAGCTACGTTATTTATAAAGAAGGCCTTGTACCGCCGCATATCGCGGCTGGCGTGAATCTTAACTTTTTCCCGGTTGGCGGTATTTTCCGCCGTGGTGGTGCGTTCTTTATTCGCCGCAGTTTTCGTGGCAATAAACTGTATTCAGCGGTTTTTCGTGAATATTTGTGCTGGTTGTTCCAAAAAGGCTACCCGGTGGAATACTTCAGTGAAGGCGGCCGCTCCAGAACCGGCCGCTTATTGCCGCCTAAAACCGGTATGCTGGCAATGACCGTGCAGGGCATGTTGCGTGACCAGCAACGGCCAGTGTCACTGGTACCTGTTTACCTTGGTTACGAGCATATTATGGAAGTAGCGACTTACCTGAAAGAGCTTAAAGGTAAGGACAAAGAAAAAGAGTCGGTTTTTCAAATTCTGAAAACCGTTGCCAAGCTGCGCAACTTTGGTCAGGGTTTTGTGACTTTCGGTCAGCCTATTAATTTAAAACACCATTTGGACAAAGTGGCGCCGAACTGGCATGAGTCGGTCACCCGTGGGGCACAGGAACCGGAACGTCCAGGCTGGTTGAACCCGGTGGTGAGTGGCTTAGCCGAGCAAGTTATGCAGGGCATTAACGATTCAGCGGCGGCTAACAGCGTTAACCTTACCGCATTAGCTTTGCTAAGTTCAGAGCACCATGCGTTGATGAAAGAAGAACTGCTTGCTCAGCTGGACGTTTATTTGGGTGTGCTGCGCGAAGTACCTTACAGCAATATGATGAGCGTGCCGGACGAGACACCGGAAGAGCTTTGGCAGCAAGCTTTGCGTACTGACAAATTTACGGTCAATAGCGATACTATGGGTGAAGTCGTCTCGCTGGAGCACATGACAGCCATAGCCATGACTTACTATCGGAATAATATTCTTCACTTGATGGTGGTTCCCGGCATTGTTGCGTCAATTATCATGGCGAAGAAAAAAGTGAGCGTGGCTGAAATTGCGGCGCGGACACAGGCAATTTATCCGTCGTTAAAAGCTGAACTTTATTTGAGTCATAATGTTGAAGACCTACCGCTCTGGACAGAGGCTCTTGCCGAAGAGTTGGCACGCCAGCAGTTAATTACATTGGAAGATGGCATTTGCACCATTGCGCAACGGGAAAGTGCGCAGTGGTATCGGTTGCGGTTATTGGCCAACAGTGCCAGTGAAACCTTGCAGCGTTATTGTATTGTACTTGAGTTGCTGCAACAGGCGCAGCCCATCATGCGCGCGGATCTCGAAAAGCAGTCTATTACCCTGGCCGAACGTTTAAGTTCCATTCACGGCATCGATGCGCCGGAATTTTACGATAAGAAAGTCATGTCGACGCTCATTGCCAGTTTAAAACAGCAAGGTCTGGTAGAAATTAATGACGACGGCCAGCAAATTGCTGCCGAGCCGGTGGGCGAGCTCAGCGATCAGGTCGATGAGCTCATTGACGGTCCTGTGCTACAAACCATTCGTCAGTCGGTTGAGCAGTTCGTTCAGCAGTTGAAAGAGCAGGCCGAACATGAACAAAAAGAAGCACCCAAAGAAGAGCAAAAGCCGACTGAGAGTAATCAGAACCAGTAATGCACGGCTAAGCCAATAGCGAATACCATGCCAATATAATGGTTATGCAGAAAAGCCTGGAAGCACTTTCCGGGCTCTCTGTGTCGTATTAGCCAGTGCTGGTAAGCAAACAACAGAAAAATAGCCGCTAATGCTAGCCACACCCAAAGTTCAACGGTAATTAAGTGCAATACCCAGCCCAATAAGGCCAGAGTCGCGAGTTGCATCAAGCCAATAGCCAGACGGTCGAAGCGACCAAACAAAATTGCCGTGCTCTGCAGGCCTATTTTTAAGTCGTCTTCGCGGTCTGCCATGGCATATTCGGTATCGTAGGCGACCGTCCAGAGAATATTGGCAAGAAATAGTAAGCCAGCAATAAACCATTGGTCAGATTCCAGTGCGGTAAAGGCCATGAGAATGCCGAAGCTAAAGGCGATGCCCAGCACTATTTGTGGCAAATGCGTCCAGCGTTTACAAAACGGGTAAAGTGCCGCTACGCCGGCGGCGAAAAAGCTGAGCATGACCGTTTCAGTGTTCAGTTGCATAACCAACCCGAAGGCAATGGCTAACAGGGCGATGAAACCTATCATCGCTTCAGTTGCCGATATTCTTCCCGCCGGAATAGGACGCTGGCGCGTGCGGCGTACGTGACCGTCATAATTACGGTCGGCAAAGTCGTTAATAACACAACCGGCAGAGCGCATGACAAAAGTACCGAGCAAAAATATGACGACGATACGCAGGGGCGGCTCGCCAGCTCCGGCTATCATGAGTGCCCAGATGGTCGGCCAGGCAAGTAAATAGGTACCAATGGGTCTGTCCGCACGCATTAACTGCCAAAAAGCGACTAACTTTTGCATACTAACTCCTGTTATTCGGCGAAGAGTAAAGTGGCGACGGCTGCAGAAATATTTCACTGACTAACAGTTGCTCACCGCCCGTTGAAAATATTCGGCGTCTGCCGAGCAGTCTCTGGTTTTGCTCAAACCATTGCCGATTAAGCTGAGCAACCGGGTGTGTCAACACAACCTCTGCCACTTCTATGTGCCCGCAGTGTAAGTCGCTACGGGCAAATAAAGACTCACCCAGAGACTGGTTCCCCAGTTCCTGTAAATTCAGTGTATTAGAGTTTTCGGCGCTGAGTGAAAATAGACTGCGCGCAAAAACCCAAGGCTTTTCATTACAGTATAGTAGAACTTCCCGAATAACGACTTGGTCTTTACCTTTTAACCTTTGCTTTTCTTCAGTGTTAGGGGCAAGCAATTGCTGGCCCAGTAACTTAACGGAGAACTGCTGGCCTACCTGCTTCAGACGTTCTGTAAGCGAACCTTCGTAAAGCAGCCAGTCGGCTTGTGTGGAGGTTAATTCAAGTTGTTCGGGCGGCATCCATTGCAGTGCTTTGCTAACTGGAAAAACCGGGGTAGCATAAAACTCTGTTGTCATTTGTGTTGGCGTTATTAAGCTCTGTCGCTATGATAGCAGATAGAACTTAATTGAACAGCAATCGGGCCGGGTAGGGCTATGAAACTTCTGATAACAGTATTTGCCAGTATTTTTCTTTGGTTCAGCAGTGTAACGGTGGCGTCGGCAGACGACGTTTCGTACTACGGCTTTGAGCCTGATATCACCACCAATTACCTGAAAGAGGGAAACGATTACCGGTTGGGTTTCATTCGGGTTGCTATTGAAGTGATGGTGCCGGACCCCAGTTACGTTAGTGTGGTAGAACACCACGCGCCTTTATTGCGTAATGCCTTTGTGTCAATTTTAAGTACCGCGACCGAACGTCAGGTGCGAACCATGACGGGACGCGATCAACTTCGTTTAAAATGTATAGAAAGAGCAAAAGAACTGATGCAGCAGGAAACCGGTAATCCAGTTATCCGCGATGTTCTTTTTACCAAGTACATTTATCAGTGAAGCGGCCGCATTTTAGGGTTTAACCAACGCACTACAAAACCTGCGAAACAGCCGGAAAGCAGCCCGGCCAGATGAGCCTCGTTAGCAACATTTATCCATAGCATGTCGGTGTAGCCAATTACTAACCACAGCAGCATGAAGATAATCAGCCCCGGTGGCAGATACAGCGGCGTTGGGCGATTGAAGCTGTATATCCAGCAGAAACCAAGCAAGCCATAGACCACACCGGACAGCCCACCAAAGTTAGGGCCATTGAAAAGGTACTGAATAACGTTTGCAGTAATACCGCAGAATAACAGCAGAGCCAGTAACCAGGATATACCCAGAGAACGTTCAATACGACCGCCCAGATACCACCACCAGAAAATATTAAATACCAGATGAAGCAGCGTAAAGTGCATCAGTACGGGCGTAATAAAGCGCCAGGGCTGATCGTAGGGAAGCGCCGAAAAATATTGGCTGATCCTCAGTGTCTCCAGTACGGTTTCGGGGTACATTTGCACCATCCCAAACACCAGCAACGCCAGAACCGCGACAATTCGGGTCAGCCAACCGCTTTGCTGCAGCAAACTAAAAGACAGTGATGATGAACCTCGTTCCGAAGTTCGCTTTGCTTGAACGGGCGCAGCGGCTAGCTCTGGGTTATCTTTAAACTGTTGAATCAGTGTTTTAGCGGCAGCTTCATAACTGCTCTGATGTAACCATAATTCCAATTGCTCACCGCGTTCAGTAACGCTGACTGGCATGCCTTGCTGACGTAAATACTGATACAGCTTGTGCATCCAGTCTGAGTCGCGGCTGCTGAGCAATCGTCGCATGGTTTACTCCCTTTCGTTCTCTTTATGAAAAGTGTGTTCAGGAAAAGACATGGACCAGGCCGTGTAACCGCCATCCATGCTGTGTACATCAGTGAAGCCGTTGCCTGCTATGTAATCAGCAGCACCCTGACTGCTAATGCCATGGTAGCAAACCACAATCACTTTTTGGTTTTTATCAACCGAACTCAGGAACTGCGGCAGGTTGCTGTTATCCAGGTGTTGAGAGCCCGGAATGTGTCCCGCAGCAAAGGACTGCGGATCACGGATATCAACAAAAACCGCATCGCCATTTTGCCAATGCTCGACGGCGATGGGTAATTCCATTAGCTGATAATTGCTCATTTACGCATTAATCCCAATTCAGTATGACTTTGCCGGAGTGGCCTGAAATCATGGTTTCAAAGCCTTTCTCAAAATCATCAATAGGCATTTCGTGCGTTAAAATAGGTGAAATATCCAGCCCTGACTGCAGCAAACTGGCCATTTTGTACCAGGTTTCAAACATCTCGCGGCCATAAATGCCTTTAATAACCAGACCTTTAAAAATAACCTGGTTCCAGTCTATAGCGATGTTTTCTGGTGGAATGCCCAGCATGGCAATTTTGCCGCCATGGTTCATGGTTTCCAGCATTTGTGAGAAAGCTGATGGCACACCTGACATTTCCAGACCCACATCAAAACCTTCTTTCATGCCGAGTTCAGTCATTACGTCGGACAGCTTCTCTTTGCTAACGTCCACTGCGCGGGTAACGCCCATTTTACGAGCTAAGTCCAGGCGGTATTCGTTGACGTCGGTAATAACCACGTGGCGTGCGCCAACGTGACGGGCAACGGCTGCTGCCATAATACCAATAGGACCCGCACCGGTAATCAGCACGTCTTCACCCACCAGGTCAAAAGCCAGGGCGGTGTGAACCGCATTACCAAATGGGTCAAATACAGCTGCCATTTCATCAGTAACGTCATCTGGAAGTTTAAAAGCGTTTTCAGCTGGCAGTGCCAGGTATTCTGCAAAAGCACCCGGACGATTCACACCCACACCATAGGTATTGCGGCATAAGTGACGACGGCCGGCGCGACAGTTACGACAGTGACCACAGGTAATGTGACCTTCTCCGGAAACGCGGTCGCCAATTTCAAAGCCACGAACACCGTCGCCCATAGCGGCAACTTCACCCACGTACTCGTGGCCGACCACCATAGGCACCGGAATGGTTTTCTGCGACCAGTCGTCCCATTTATAAATGTGAACATCGGTACCGCAAATGGCGGTTTTCTTAATTTTAATCAGCAAATCGTTGTAACCGCATTCCGGCCTTTCAACGTCCGTCATCCAAATGCCGGGTTTTGCGTGCAGTTTTGATAAAGCTTTCATTCTTTACTCCTTAAATCACACCCAGCTCTTTACCAATACGGGTAAAGGCTTCAATGGTGCGATCCAGTTGTTCACGTGTGTGTGCCGCAGACATCTGCGTGCGGATACGAGCTTTGCCTTTAGGAACGACAGGGAACGAAAAGCCGATCACATAAATATCTTCCTCTAACAGGCGGTCTGACATTTCAGAGGCCAGTTTGGCGTCGCCGACCATGACCGGAATAATGGCGTGGTCTGCGCCACTTAAGGTGAAGCCTGCGTTCGTCATTTGCTCACGGAAGTAGCTGGCGTTTTCCCACAGTTGACTGCGCAACTTGCCGCCTTCGGCCAGCATATCCAGTACACGAATAGATGCCTGCACAATGGCAGGTGCTACTGAGTTAGAGAACAGGTAAGGGCGTGAACGCTGGCGTAACCAGTCAATAACTTCTTTCTTACCTGAAGTGTAACCACCAGAAGCACCACCCAGCGCTTTACCTAAGGTACCGGTGATAATATCAACACGGCCAATAACGTCGCAGTATTCATGTGTGCCTTTACCGTTTTCGCCCAGAAAACCAGTTGCGTGACAGTCATCCATCATGACCAGTGCGTCGTATTTGTCGGCCAGGTCGCAAATACCTTTTAAGTTGGCAATAACGCCGTCCATTGAGAAAACACCGTCGGTAGCAATTAATTTATGGCGCGCACCGTCTGCGTCAGCTTGCTTCAGCTGTGCTTCTAAGTCTTCCAGATTGTTGTTTTTGTAGCGGAAGCGTTTCGCTTTACTCAAGCGAATACCGTCAATAATGCTGGCGTGGTTGAGCTCGTCACTAATAATGGCGTCTTCCGGGCCCATTAGGGTTTCGAACAAACCACCGTTGGCGTCAAAACACGAGGAATACAGAATAGTGTCTTCCGTACCTAGAAACTCACTCAGTTTTTGTTCCAGTGTTTTGTGAATGTCCTGAGTACCACAAATAAAACGCACTGAAGCCGTACCAAATCCGTGTTCGTCCAGACCTTGCTTGGCGGCTTTTATTAAGTCCGGGTGGTTTGCCAGACCCAAATAGTTGTTAGCGCAGAAGTTGAGTACCTTGCGGTTATTCACCGTAATTTCAGAGCTTTGGTCCGAACTGATAATACGTTCTTTCTTGTACAAGCCTTCGGCTTTGGTTTCGGCCAGTTGGTCGGCCAGTTGCTGATAAAAGGCTGAGCTCATTTTTTACTCCACTATTTGAAAACGTAAGTTACCCTCTAGTTTACTGATGTTAGTCGCAACTCGCATCCTTAATTTGAATATCGGGCTTTTGTTTAGTGTGCACTTGCGTGTACTCTTTAGGCCAAATGAAAAGCGTGCAAATAAAGTGCTTGCACAAATAACGGTTTAGGAGACTCTATGCACCGCCGAGCAATTTATCCGGGAACCTTTGATCCTATTACAAATGGCCATGCCGACTTAATTGAACGAGCCGCCAACTTGTTCAGTGAAATTGTTGTGGGTATTGCAGAAAGCCCCAGTAAAAAGCCGCTGTTTAGTCTGGAAGAGCGGGTTTTGCTGGCGCAGCAAGTGACTGAAAACCTCGATAATGTCACTGTCGTTGGCTTTTCCGGGCTGTTAGTGAACTTTGCCAAAGAGTACGAAGCAACAGTGCTTATTCGCGGGTTACGCGCGGTGTCTGATTTTGAATACGAATTTCAGCTAGCCAATATGAACCGACGTTTGGCGCCGAATCTGGAAAGCGTGTTTTTGACGCCGGCCGAGGAAAACTCGTTTATTTCTTCTTCTTTGGTAAAAGAGGTGGCGCTGCATGGCGGCGACGTATCCGGTTTTACTGACGCGCGAGTGGCGTCAGCACTGGAACAGAAGTTTTCCGGTAAGCGTCCGGGTAAAAGTTAACCCAGCTTAACCAAAGGCTACGTGATAAAACACGATGCTCATCAGTACCGGACATAAATAACGGATATGCCAGCGTAACAAGGTTAAGCCGACACTACCCGCAGCAATAGCTTTTAAGTGATTGCTGCGGTGCCATAACCAGCCTACCACCAGCAAGTAGAATAACCCTGACAGCGGCAGCTGGAACTGTGTTACCGCAGTAACAACCCAGCCAAACAGCGGTTCAAAGAACAGTATTAGTAGCAGCGAAAACACCGCAATAACGCTTAGTGACAGGGCGGTTGCTACTGGCCGTTTCAGTTTGCGCTCTTCTATGCAGTAAGACACCGGTACTTCGGCCTGAGCAATGGTCGAGGTTAGAGCGGCAATACTCAGCAACATAAAAAATGCAAAAGCCACAAAAGGTCCGGCAACGCCCATGCTATTAAATAGCTCTGGCAGTACCGCAAAAATGAGCTGGCCTTCGCCAATGAGTTTAGAGCCTTCGCCGACATTAACGCCCAGATGGATACCCGCGTACAGAGCAGGAATAATGAGCAACCCGGCTAAAAACGCAATAAAGGTGTCCAGTGCCGCTACGGACAAGCTTAAACGGCCTAAGTTAGCACCGGGCTTCAGATAGGAGCCGTATATCATCATGCCGCCCAAACCAATAGAGAGCGAGAAGAACGCCTGGCCCATAGCCGCCACTAAAATGCTGGTGTCAGTCATGAGGCTGAAGTCGGGGACAAGGTATTTTTTCAGGCCTTCGTCGGCGCCGGGTAAGGTCAGCATGTAGGCAATAAGCGCTACCAGTAAAACGACTAAGGTAGGCATCAGACGCTTTGACCAGCGCTCTATACCCTTTTCCACGCCCTGAAACACTACGTAAGCGGTGGCGAGTAAAAATACAGCGGTGAAAATTAAGTCGCGGGTTAGTGAGCTGTTCAGCAAAAATTCGGCAGCAACTTCAATACCAAAGCCACGAGCCAGAAAGCCTAAAGCGTGAACTAGCATCCAGCCGGCCACCACATGATAAAAGCTGAGCATTAAGCAGGAGCCCAGCACATTAAGGTAACCCATTAAGCGGCCAATAGGGCGGGCGCGTCCTTCGGACAGCTGCGTTAAGGAGCGAACCGGGTTCGCCTGCGCACTATGGCCTATCAGCATTTCGCTGTATAAAGCGGGTATGGCAAGTATAAAGATTACGCAAAGATACACCAGCAGGAAGGCGCCGCCGCCGTGGTTCGCAACCTGAGTAGGGAAGCCCCAAATATTTCCCAGGCCAACGGCAGAGCCCGCGGCTGCTAATATAAAGCCAATTCGGCTGTGAAAGGAGTCACGCATAAATGATCAGAAACCCACTGCTGCATACAAAAGTCAGGCGGGCATTCTAACGAACTGGCAAAATTTTGCTCTATCTTTTTTTACACAATCAGGTTAATATTCGCGCCCTGAAAATTAGCCAGTAACCAAACTGTAAAACAGGATTTTTTACGCTGTGTTGCTGCTGTTAACGTTAACGAACGACCGTAATCTCAGGAGCCTTACGTCATGCCTAATCTGGATCTGAGCCGCTACGGCATCACAGATGTCGAAGAAATTGTCCATAATCCGTCCTACGACCTGCTATTCGAAGAGGAAACTCGCGACGACCTGCAAGGTTATGAAAAAGGAACGGTAACGGACCTGGGTGCGGTTGCTGTCGATACCGGAATTTTCACCGGACGTTCCCCTAAAGACAAATACATTGTCCGCGATGACACAACTCGCGATACCGTCTGGTGGGCTGACCAAGGCAAAAACGACAACAAACCACTATCGACCGAAACCTGGAATGAACTGAAAGGTTTGGTCACTGAGCAGTTGTCGCACAAACGTTTGTTTGTGGTTGATACCTATTGCGGTGCTAACGAAGACACTCGTCTTGCAGTTCGCTTCATTACCGAAGTGGCATGGCAGGCGCACTTCGTGAAAAACATGTTCATTCGCCCAAGCGAAGAAGAGCTGGAAAACTTTGAGCCAGACTTCGTTGTCATGAACGGTGCTAAGTGCATTAATCCGAAGTGGCAGGAACAGGAACTGAATTCAGAAAACTTTGTGGCGTTTAACTTAACTGAAAAAATTCAGTTAATTGGCGGCACCTGGTACGGCGGCGAAATGAAAAAAGGTATGTTCTCAATGATGAACTACTTCCTGCCGCTAAAAGGCATTGCTTCTATGCATTGCTCTGCCAACGTTGGTCAAGAAGGCGACGTGGCTGTTTTCTTCGGCTTGTCAGGCACGGGTAAAACCACCCTGTCGACTGACCCGAAACGCGCACTCATTGGTGACGATGAACACGGTTGGGATGACGACGGCGTATTCAACTTTGAAGGTGGCTGCTACGCAAAAACCATCAACTTGTCGAAAGAAGCGGAACCGGACATTTACAACGCGATTCGTCGTGACGCTTTATTAGAAAACGTTGCTGTTGATGACAACGGTGTTGTCGACTTTGATGACAACTCGAAAACCGAGAACACTCGCGTGTCTTACCCTATTTACCACATTGACAACATTGTTAAGCCGGTGTCTAAAGCGGGTCACGCGAAGAAAGTTATTTTCCTGACAGCCGATGCCTTTGGCGTATTGCCTCCGGTTTCTAAGCTGACTAAAGAGCAAGCGCAGTATCATTTCTTGTCCGGTTTTACTGCTAAATTAGCCGGTACTGAGCGTGGTGTAACCGAACCTACACCTACTTTCTCCAGCTGTTTTGGCGCGGCGTTCTTAAGCCTTCACCCAACGCAGTACGCGGAAGTATTAGTGAAGCGTATGGAAGCGGCTGGCGCAGAAGCCTACCTGGTTAACACTGGCTGGAACGGTACCGGCAAGCGCATTTCTATTAAAGCGACTCGCGCTATTATTGACGCCATTTTAGATGGTTCAATTGAAGATGCTGAATTTGTGCAGTTGCCTCACTTTAACCTGGCTATGCCAACTGAGCTGGCCGGCGTTGAAGACAGTAGCATTCTGGACCCACGTAAAACATACGAAGATGACGGTGAGTGGGACGTTCGCGCCAAAGACTTAGCCGAACGTTTTGTCGCAAACTTTGAGAAATTTACTGATACCGATAACGGTAAAGCGCTGGTTGCCGCAGGCCCTCAGCTGTAAATTCATAGTTTGAAACAAATTAAAGGGCTCGTAACACTTGTTACGGGCCCTTTGTCTTTCTAAGATAGGCGCTTCTTAAGCAAATAACAGAAAAATAACATGCGCCTTTCAGTTAATAATGTCACTAAGCGTTACCGCACCGTAACGGCGGTAGACGCTATCTCCCTCGATATTCAGCCCGGCAAGATTCAGGCGTTACTCGGTCCTAACGGCGCCGGTAAGTCGTCCCTGGTTCGTATGCTGGTCGGCCTGACCCAACCCGACGAAGGTGAGATCCTCGTTGAGAATAACGGCGAGAGTATAGAGCTGACCTATCACGACTTCGCTTATCTGCCTGAAGACCGCGGTTTGTATCAGGACCGAACCATACTGGATAACCTGAATTATATTGCCAGTTTGCGCGGGTTGAAGCTGAGCGATATACGCAGCGATATTGATAATTGGCTGGAGCGGTTCGAACTGACTGATCGCAAAGATGAGCCCTTGCGTCAGATGTCTAAGGGAAACCAGCAAAAAGTACAACTTATTGCCACGCTGCTGCACGACCCTCAACTGGTTATTCTGGATGAACCCTTTTCGGGATTGGACCCGGTAAACCAGGAGCACGTGCTGACGGTATTGAACGAACTGCGTGAACGGGGCAAGACTGTGGTACTAAGTGCACACCAAATGGAGCTGGTTGAACGCTTAGCCGACACCATGTTGCTCATGAATAAAGGACGGGCGGTAGCTCAGGGCAGCTTGCAGGAAATTCGCAATACCTTGCTGCCTAAGCCTGTTTATCGGGTTACGACCAAAGCTCAGTTGGCTTTGGATAGCTGGCAGGGCGTTGAGCAAATAGAGTTCATGCGCAAGGTGAGTGAAGAACAAGTGGAGATAACTTTTCGCACCGATGCCGGTATAGACGAGTTGTGGCCACAATTGGCACAGCAGGTATCGATTAAAGCCTTTGCGCCGATTCAGCCCGGGTTACATGATTTATATCTGGATACGATTCGTCGGCAAGCGAGTGATGAGAGAAGCAGCGAGGAGGCGCGGTCATGAAACAGACGAGTCCGGGTTATTTTAAGCAGTTAAAAGCCATTTCGTGGTGGGAGTTTAAGCGCTTCTTTAAGTGGAAGCAGGAACTTTTGTCTATTGTCATTTTGGTCGGCATTTTTGCCGTGAGCACTGGCTGGGGCGCAATAGCCCAGCTTTTGTCGGATGAATATCACGGAGCTATTTTCTATGAACAAGGCAAACCACAGTCTTGGGAGTTTGAAGCACCAAAAGACTTAAGCCTTCGCAGTGCTGGCACTATGGAAGTGGAAGGATGGAAAGCGCAGCTACCGGAAGACTTAGATGCATTAATTGTCATAACACCGGAGTTAACCGCAAAAGTCTGGGTTAAGAAGTCTCAGACCTGGCAACAGGAATTGCGCAGCGAATTACAGGATCAACTGCAGGATCTGCGCATTCAGCAGTTACCACTGGCACCGGAAGAAAAAGCGGTTATTGATGAAAAGCCGGAAATTGCGTTTTCTATTGAAGAAAGCGAAGAAGCTTCCATTGACGATGCTAACGACGGTTCAGCCAGTATGCTACTGGTGATAATAATGGTTGGGGTTTTTACTGGTTTCGGTTTGATGATGATGTCCATAACCGCCGAGAAGCAACAGCGTGTAACCGAGCAGTTGTTGACCATTGTGACACCGACTCAGTGGATGGATGGCAAAATTATTGGTATTACCTTGCACAGCCTTAAATCAATGCTCTTTATCGGTTTAATGATTTTGGGCGTAAGCCTGGTCGTTGCGGCACTGTCCGATAAGAGCGGTTCAGGTCTGGACTGGGGCATTGGCACAGGTCTGTTGAGTCTTATCTTTGTTTTATTGGGCACGGTCTTAATTAACGCCTTACTAGCGGGTTTTTCCGCAACCATCGATGACCCTAACCACTCGTCCCGCAGTACGGTGATGCTTGTACCCATGTTGCCAATATTTCTGAGCTTTAGTGTGGTAAGTGAACCTGACTCGACCTTAGCTACCGTAATGAGCATTCTGCCGATTAGCTCCTTTGCCATGATGCCGGCGCGTTTGTTGCAAACTGATGTCGCGGTATGGGAATGGTTGCTGAGCCTGGTATTACTGGCGGCTTTTGTATACTGGATGCGCAATGTGGCGGGCAGATTATTCGCTATGGGTATTCAGTACTACGGAAAAGAACCGGGCTGGAAGGAAATATGGCGAGCCGTTTCTGGTAAATAAGGACGTTTAGGATAAAAAAAGCCGGGAGCTTCAAAATGAAGTATCCCGGCTTTTTATTAGGAACTGGCTTTATTTAAGCTGTTCAGCGTGTGGTAATTCAAACGAGGGTTTTTCCTCAGCTTTTTCTACCAGGAAGGTATCCATCCAACGCATAAAACGCATGCTGTAATCTAGCTGCGCTGCTACTTTGCGGTTGCCGTGGCCTTCGCCGGGGTACAACACTAAGCGAACCGGTACATTACCGTGAGTTTTCAGATAACGGTACAATTCCATAGACTGTGAAGGGTGTACACGAGTGTCTTCTTTACCATGCATAATAAGAATTGGCGTACGCGCCTTTTCTGCGTGATAAATTGGGCTGCGCTCTAAGTACCATTCCCACTTGTCCCACGGATAGCTACGGGCATGCACAGCGTGCATTTCTTTGGCAATGTCGGTGGTACCAAACTTAGATAAGTTGTCGCTGATACCCACAAACATAACGCTGGCTGCAAAGTGCTCGGTCTGTGCCGTTGCGCCCCAGGCTGAAGCGTAACCGCCGTAAGAACCGCCAGTGATACCCACACGAGACTCGTCGGCTAAACCAATTTCTACCAGATGTTTTTTCGCATCAACAATGTCATCGAACTCTTTACCGGCGTAGTCGTTCTGACCCAGCTTAGAGAACTCAACACCACGACCGGTACTGCCACGGTAATTCGGGAAGAACAGGGCATAACCTTTGGCTGCAGCATGTTTAACCGGCGACGCATAGCGATCTAACCAGCCGTTGCTGTAATGCGACTCAGGACCACCGTGAATCACCATCATGGTCGGGTAGGTCTTGCCTTCTTCGTAGTTGGTTGGGTAAACCACAATACCTTCCAGCTTAAGCCCGTCGCGTGCTTTATAAGTCATGGTTTCCTGACGAGGCATATCGATCTCGGCCAGCCAGGGGTTAGAGTCGGTTAAACGCTCCAGACGACCATTGCTGTATTTGAATGCTTCGCTCGGGTGGCTAGGACGGTGACCGGTTAAAACAAATTCAGATTTGCCGGCTTCGCCGTCCAGGCTGGTGAAAATGGCTTCACCCAACTCTAACAGGCTGCGGCTTTCTAGAAACTTAAGCGTTAATGCCTGAACTTCGGTTTCGGTGCCACGATGACCTAACCAGATAATTTCTTCATCGGTACGCCAGCTAAAGTCTTTGACTGCGCCTTTGTAGTCAGGCAACACGTTGCGGTGCTCTTGCTCGCGAGTGTCGTAAACAAATAAAGAACCAGCAGAAGGATCGTTGTAGTCAGCAGCGCGGATCATGGCCAAATAACGACCGTCCGGTGAAAATTCTGCACGACCAAGCTTGCCTTCACTTTCAAAAGAAGTGACTACTTCGCCGTCCAGACTAATAAGCTGATATTGGCTGCTCATGTAATTGTCATCGATAAGCGAAGTTGGTGCGGTACGAACCAGTAGCTGTTCGTTATTCGGGTGGAAGCTAACCGAAAGCGCGTGCTGGTCGTCGGCGGTAACCGCTTTGGCCTCAGCGTCTTCCTGACCCAATGAAACATGGTAAACCTGAGTATAGGTTAAGTCTTCTTCGTAGACTTCGGCTTTAAAGCCTTTCTTTTCAAGTTTTTCTTCATCGCTGTCTTTCGCGCCTGAAGACAAAAAGACCAGTTGCTCGCTGTCATCACTCAACGCGTAGCTGCCAATATTGCCGTCAAATTCAAACACCGACTGAATACCGCCGCCGTGCACAGGCATGCGGTAAAGCTCCTGATACTCATCGCCTTCTTCTTTGGCAGTAAAGTACAGGTATTCGCTTTGCGGACCAAAGCTGACCCGGCCGAACTTTTTGTCTTTACTCAGGTAAGACGTTTCTTCGCCTTCAGCGTTAATAAGCACTAACTCACTGTAGCTGGAGCCGTCGTCATCTTCGTACGGAGTGCGGGGTGTTGAGCGGATAACCGCAGTGAACTGACCATCCGGCGACAATTGAGCCGAACGAATGGCTTTGGTGGTTACGGTTTCCATTAGCGTCATTTCGCGGGCATCAATATCGGCCGCCAAGACTGCTAATGCCATACCGCCTACAGCACGTAAAAGCATAATGTTCTCCAGTTTCTTGTTCTGATTAAGATTGTTTTTTATGACTCTCGTTTTAGTAATCGGCGAGTCGCTTCGGCGCCCCGGGCAACTAAGCGAACTTGCAGAATCGTTTTTTCGGTAATAATTTCGCGCTCTTCTTCGTCTACGTCAAAGCAGTCGGCACCGGCGCTGAATACAATTTTGGCAATAGTGTCCGACTGTAACTCGGCCAACTCGCGGCTAAACGACTGTTCGTTAACTAAATAGTCTTCCAGTTCGGCCTTGAAGTGATCTATTTCGCGCACTACCGCCAAACGAAAACTGCGTGAGCGGCCTGAACGCTCCTGCAACAACAACCTGAAGGTAGCGGTGTTGTCTGCGACAAACTGCATAAAAGTTTCTATAGATACCCGAATAATTGAGCCGCCGGATTCAATGCGCTGACGCGCCTGGCGTAATAGTTGGCGTAAAGCCAGACCGCATTCGTCCACCAAAGTAAGCCCTAACTCATCCATGTCGCGAAAATGTCGATAAAAAGAAGTAGGAGCAATACCGGCTTCACGGGCAACCTCACGCAGGCTCAAACTGGAGAAACCGTTTTCGGCGCTTAATTGGTTCATTGCCGCGTTAATTAACGCCTGTCGGGTTTTCTCTTTCTGCTTTGCGCGAATTCCGGCCATAGTCGTATAGTCATCTTTGCGTGTATATTAAGAATGATAACACAGCTTTTTACACTTTTACCGCTTGTAATTTGAACACGAAACACGTACATTCAGCGTACAGGTGTACGCTATTAGACGCCTGCCTTTATTTGAATGTTTTAGGTTATATGCATGCAAAAGATTTCTGAAAAGCCCCCCATTATCTGGTTAAACACCCTGGTGTTCTCTATTACCTTTATTGTCGCCATTGTTGGTGTACCTTTATACGCATACAGCGTTGGCATTGGTGCCGCGTTTTGGTGGGTTATGTTGGGCACGGCGTGTTTCGCCGGCTTATCTATTACTGCGGGCTATCATCGCCTGTGGGCGCATCGTACATACGATGCAAACCCGGTAATTCGTTTTATTTTTGCCATTGGCGGTGCGGTTGCGCTGCAGAACAGTGCGCTTCACTGGTCTTCTGACCACCGTGAGCACCACAAGCACGTTGATGACAACGACAAAGACCCGTATTCAGCTAAGCGAGGCTTCTGGTATTCGCATATTGGCTGGATGATCCGTGAATATCAGGCGAGCCGTTATACTGACTACGATAACGTTAAAGACCTGCAGAAAGACCCCATTGTTATGTGGCAGCACAAGTATTACTTGCCGCTAACCCTGTTTGTGAACTTTGGCTGGCCAATTGCCGCCGGTTTCATGCTGGGCGACGTGTGGGCTGGCTTATTGGTTATTGGCGTGTTGCGTCTGGTGCTAAACCATCACACCACGTTCTTTATTAATTCGCTGGCGCACATTTGGGGTAAACAGCCTTATACCGACAAAAACACTGCGCGTGACAATGGCGTGCTGGCGTTTCTGACATTTGGTGAGGGCTATCATAATTACCACCACATTTTTGCTGCGGATTACCGTAACGGTATTCGCTGGTGGCAGTTTGACCCAACCAAATGGCTGATCGTAGCCAGTAAATGGCTGGGGCTGGCGAAAAACTTAAAGCGCAGCTCGCCGTATCAGGTCGAGCGGGCGAAACTGCAAATGCAGTTAAAACGGGCTCAGCAAAAAGCACTCTCGGCGCCGGAGTCATTGTTTGACAGAGCTCAGGAACACTATGACCAAATGGGTCAGCATTTGAAAGCTTACTATCAGGCTCGTAAAAAGCTTCTGGATACTAAAGCTAAAGCCTTGAAAGAACATGTGCATCACGATATTGATGCGTTGAAGCGTCAGGTTGATGAAATGAAGGCTTCGCTGGAAATGCAAAAACGCTCCTGGAAAGCACTGTTAAACCAAATTCAGCAGCACGCGTAATTATTGGTTGAAATTGCGACGAATGGCATTTGTCAGTACTTGAAAATGTTTAAAATATAAACGATACTGACAAATACATTCGTAGTAACACGCCCTAGTGTGTGGGAGGAAACGATGGAAATTGGTGCAGCAATGAACTCAGGCTTGCAGGGTATGCAACGTGCAAACCAGCAGGTATCACAAGCGAGTCAGGAAATTGCGTCTGCTTCAACATCGGGTCGTAATGATGTTCAGCAGCAAAGTAATGCCGTCGCAAATGGTGCGCAGGCTGCAACTGAAACTGCGTCAGAAACCAGCCAAAGCGTTACGGCTGCCAACACAACTGATTCTTTGGTTTCATTAAACCAAGGGCAGACCAACTTTGAGTCAAACACCCGTACGGTAGAAACTGCCGACGAGATGTTGGGCACAATGATTGATACCAGCGCTTAATGTTCTAACATGAATATCTCACCAGCGTTACCGCCTATTCCTGTAACGTCGGCACCACCTGCGGAGTCGATGAACAGGGATAATTTGCAGCGACCGCTGGTGAACGAACCTGCCAAATCTGATCAATCCAGTAATAAAGCCGATACCCAGGCTGACAGAAAACCCGACGCGAAAGCGGATGGTAAGCCCGACAGCAAAAAAGCCACCGACAAAGCCAGCAAAGAAGTTACTGACAATGCTGAAAAGAATCAGCAGAAGCTCAGTGAAGAAGAAGTTGAAAAAGTCGATGAGCTAAAAAGCCGTGATCAGGAAGTTCGTGTACACGAACAAGCCCACGCGGCAGTTGGCGGCCAGCATGCTGGCTCGCCTTCCTATGAATACGAACGCGGGCCTGACGGTAAGTCTTATGCTGTGGGCGGCGAAGTTCAAATAGATGTCAGCCCGGTTAATGGTGATCCGCAAGCGACCATTCAAAAAATGCAGTTGGTACGTCGCGCGGCATTAGCGCCGGCACAACCTTCTGCTGCCGACCGTTCAATTGCTGCCGAAGCGGCTAATAAAGCCACGCAGGCTCGGGCGGAATTAGCCCAAATGCAAGTTGAGGCAAGCGAAAGCGGTGAGGAAGGCGAGAAGCAAAACCCTGATATCAGTATTAACGCGCCGTTTAATAAAAGTCTGGAAGGTGAAAACAAAGGTGATGGCGATAGTCAATCTGCGTCATCAAGTGCTGTAACACCTGCCGAAGAAGGTAGAAAAACGCTTTCATCGTCCGAACGTGGCGAAATGATTTCTTCATTTTACGATAAGCGCGTTCGTCCTTCCGTGGACTCTTTCAGCGCTACCGCTTAACTATTCCTGTTTAATCTTTCTTCGCTTTTGCAAAGGCGTCTGCTAATGCACTGCCCATTGCTGAGTTTTGTGGCTGTGGCGCACGACCACCATTGCCTGAAGGTTTTTTCTTAGGTCCGCTTCCGGTTTTCGCTTTAGGCTTGTCGCTGCCTGCGGTATTGGCTGGGGCTTCATCGCTCAGGCGCATGGTTAAGCCAATACGTTTACGCTCAATGTCCACTTCCAGCACTTTTACCTTCACAATGTCGCCGGCTTTAACCACTTCGCGCGGATCGCTGACGAACTTGTTCGCCAGTGCTGAAATGTGCACCAGACCGTCCTGATGCACGCCAACATCAATAAAGGCACCAAAGTTCGCCACGTTAGTTACCACACCTTCCAGCAACATGCCGGGCTTCAGATCACTGACTTTCTCAACGCCTTCTTTAAACTCGGCCATTTTGAATTCAGGACGCGGGTCGCGGCCGGGTTTTTCCAGTTCGGACAAAATGTCGGTAACCGTTGGCAGACCAAAGCGCTCATCGGTGTAGTCTTTAGCGTTCAAGGTTTTAATCAATTGCTGATTACCAATAAGTTCCTGTACCGGTAGTGAGTTCTCTTTAGCAATGCGTTCAACCACGGTATAAGCCTCGGGGTGCACCGAGGAGGCGTCCAGTGGCTGCTCGCCGTTACTAATGCGTAAGAAGCCTGCCGCCTGTTCAAAGGCTTTTGGTCCCATGCGCGCAACATCCAGCAATTGCTTACGGTTACGGAACGCACCATGAGCATCGCGGTGCTCAACCAGATTCTTCGCCAAAGTTTTCGATAAGCCGGATACGCGCTGCAGCAACGCGGCAGAAGCCATATTGGCATCCACACCCACTGCGTTTACGCAGTCTTCAACCACTGCATCCAGACTCTGCGCCAGTTGTGACTGGCTCACGTCGTGCTGGTACTGGCCCACACCAATAGACTTAGGTTCAATCTTCACCAGCTCGGCCAACGGATCCTGCAAGCGGCGGGCAATAGAGACTGCGCCACGTAGCGACACGTCCATATTCGGGAATTCCTGCGCAGCCAGTTCAGACGCCGAGTAAACCGAAGCACCGGCTTCGT
The DNA here is from genome assembly GCF_051842345.1 of Idiomarina sp. ST20R2A10. Lineage (NCBI taxonomy): Bacteria > Pseudomonadati > Pseudomonadota > Gammaproteobacteria > Alteromonadales > Idiomarinaceae > Idiomarina > Idiomarina sp. ST20R2A10. The sequence continues at coordinate 264,895 of NZ_JBNIEY010000003.1, forward strand.
TCACTATAACCTTAGTGGCTTTAATGTCGCTGTGCTGTTTCAGCATGTCGCCGACCATTTTGTCGGTTTCGCGCGAGTGGGTGCCGTTACCAATACTGATAAGTTCCACTTTGTACTGCTTGCACAAAGTAGCCAGCGTACGCATTGCTTTGTCCATTTGGTTCTGCGGCTGGAACGGGAATACGGTGTTAGTGGCAACCGCTTTACCGGTTTCGTCCACCACCGCAACCTTAACGCCGGTGCGAACACCCGGGTCTAAGCCCATAGTGGTTTTAGCACCCGCAGGCGCCGCCATCAGTAAGTCTTTCAAGTTGCTGGCAAATACCTGAATGGCTGCTTCCTCAGCGCGTTCACGTACGCGAGCCATAAGTTCAGTTTCCATATGCAGCGACAACTTCACTCGCCAGGTCCATTGAATAACCTGACGCAGCCAGTCGTCGGCAGCGCGGTCTTTATGCTCAAAGTTCAGGAAGTCGGCAATAATGACTTCGCAGTGCGAGCCCGAGGTTGTGTCTTCACTGCCAGGATCCGCGTCCATAGAAAGCTGTAAAAAGCCTTCGTTACGGCCACGCAACAAAGCCAGCGTGCGGTGCGAGGGGATGGTTTTAAACAGCTCAGAAAACTCAAAGTAGTCGCGGAACTTAGCGCCTTCTTTCTCTTTACCCGCCGCAACTGTGCTGGTTAGGTGCGCGTTCTGCCATAAGTGCGAGCGCAAACGTTTTAGTAACTCCGCCTGCTCGGCAAAGCGCTCCATTAAAATAGCGCGGGCACCGTCTAAAACCGCTTTCGTATCGGCAAAGCCTTTGTCGGCGTCAATGTATTCTGCCGCGGCCTGCTCCGGGTTCTGAGTTGGTTCTTTCCACAGCAAGTCCGCCAGCGGTTCAAGCCCAGCTTCAATGGCAATTTGGCCTTTGGTGCGGCGCTTCGGTTTGTAAGGCAGGTATAAATCTTCCAGCTCGGTTTTCGAGTCAGCTGTTTTAATGCTCTGAGTCAGTTCGTCGGTCAGTTTGCCTTGCTCGTCAATGGACTTGAGTATCACCTGGCGGCGGTCATCCAGCTCGCGCAGGTAGTTCAGGCGCTGATGCAGCTGACGCAATTGCGTGTCATCTAAGCCGCCAGTCACTTCCTTACGGTAGCGCGCAATAAAGGGCACCGTTGAGCCTTCATCCAGCAACTGGATAACAGACGAAATCTGGCGTTCATCAACCTTCAGTTCATTAGCAAGTAATTGCGGTATCTGGCTCATAGTACATCTCTTAGTTTTGAAACTTTACGACAAATAATGGGGACGAATACTATCACGAATTGGCTACGCGGGCTGTTGGTAACTTATCTTATTAATAAACCAGACTTTACTGCCCTGAGGCGTGTTAACTTCCGCCTCGTCGTCCACCTGCTTTTTCAGCAATGCACGCGCCATAGGCGAATCAATAGACACCGCGTTTTTGCGATCATAAATTTCATCTGGCCCGACAATTTGAAAGGCGCGAACATTTTTGTCCTCGTCCTCAATTTCCACCCAGGCACCAAAAAACACCTTACCGTCCTGTTGTGGCGAATAATACACCACCTTCACCTGCTCCAGACGCTTGGTTAAGTAGCGAATGCGGCCATCAATTTTGCGTAGCTTTTGCTTGTTGTATTTGTAGTCGGCGTTCTCTGACCGGTCACCCAGGCTCGCCGCCCAGGAGACCTTCTCCACCGTTTCGCGCCGCTCCACCCGCCAAAGGTGTTCAAGTTCCTGTTGCAACTTTTCATAACCGCCAAGGGTAATTAAATTGGTTTTCATACGCTGAATAGTTGTGCCTGCGTTGAATTATAGATGGGGATTTTACTGGGTTATTACTCCGAAGGAAATGGTGGTGAATAGAGCCTAAATATGATTTCTTGTTTTTGCGGCTATGTTACTCATTCATTAGAATAAGAAGGATGGGTAAAAATAAGTAAATTCAGTTTATTACGGAGTCAATATGAATGAAATTAACCCAGCCAAACTGCGTAATAGTAAGTGGACTGCAGTAGAGCCGCTTAATCGCGAGAAGCATTTTTTGGTATCAGAAGTTGAGTATGATGAAGACGGATCAGTAATTTCATGCAAAATTGAATCAGTGCTTTCGAGAAATGAATATTCAATCGATTGGCTTGAACTTAAAAGCGAAGAGAAATGGGTTCAAGGTTGGAAGTGAGGCACTTTCTATCCTTCTCTGCTTTAAACTCCTGGTCTGGTGAGAAAATAATGTAGGCGAGCAGAGAGTCTTTGAGTAATTGTGCCAACCCCCGCTTCTTCAAATACATCAAGCCGAGGTCGGAGGCGTCCGTTGAGGTAAGGCGAAACGGTCTTAGATTAAAACGGCTTTTTCGCAAAATGAAGCTTTACTTGTCTGACTTCCGCCTCTGGTGGTTCCAGGTAGTATGTTAAAGGAAACTTGTCGCTATTACCTTTAATAACAAACTGCTGGTACCAGGCCTCGGGAGCGTCTACTCGGCTAAGTTGTAGCTCTACTGACGGTTTTAAGTCATGAAAAGCTTTGTCGCTCCAGCGTCCTGATAATCCGGGGTAGTCGGCGTATTGGTCAAGAATATAGTAAGAGCGATCACTGGCTCTTGTTGCAATAATCCAGCCGTCATCTGTTGGGGTTGCGCTCGCCCGCGCATTTCCTTGTTGAATACTAGTGACGTCTTTGGCTAGAGGAAGAGTTACAGGAATAGGCTCTACCGCAGGCATGTAGTCCATAACTGCCGTTATGCTGGATATTTTGCTCAGGTCAGTCTTCTCCCAGCCAAGCGGAACTAAGTAAATGTTCATCTCGCTAGCCCCGGAGTAATTGGGCTCTATTGATCTAAGCATCATAGGAATATTGAGCTTATTTCCTTCATTGTCCATTAGAGTCAGGGAGTTAATGGAAGTTAGCCCCCCCATAACCTTGCCTTCGGGTCCAACAAATTCAAGCTTAAGCTCTAAGCTGTTATCCTTTGGGTTAATGGCGAATGCCGTTTCGGTATGAGCAACAGGGTCACTAACAAAATCAAAATCAGGCGACTCGCCAGTAGAGCTCATAGACAGCTCATATGAACCGTTATTCTCAGCGAGGAAAGTTGCCATTTCAAAAGGAGCCAGAAAATCATCCGTGGAACCAATTACCAGTTCGCTTTTTCGCCTTAATACGAGTGTCGTATCAATTTCTTTGGCGGGGGTATCTGTGACGGTTTTCTGAGTTGTAATAAGTACTAAGTTTTCAATCCAGCCGTCATCGCGGCTAATGCGCATACGGCCGTTAACTTCCGACCATCTTACCTTCAGGTTGGGGTTGTGCCCCATCATTGGCACGGCATCTGCTGGGGCTTTGGTCTCTCTGGTAATATCAACAGTAATGCTATTCTCATCAATGCTATCAACCTTGAGAACTAACGAGGGGATCCCTTGAAAGCTATTTAGAGTAACCGATTTCCCTTCAACCATCGGCAGAGCCCAGTTCACAACCGGAGACAGGATAACTTGCTGCAATTGCTCTACTCGTTGCTTGCTCGCTTCCTGGAGGTTTCTGCTTTCTTGTTTTGCACTTACTGTTGTTTTTCCAGTTTTCCGGTTCATCGTCTGGTCGAAGCCGGACGAAATCAGTTCTCTAACCGGCTTTTCCAAATTGCGTTTAGGATTTGAGTTGCTGAACTGAACGCTCTCATTAAACGAAAATGTTAGTGCCTGGGGAACGGCGCGGACATTAATATCAGGGTTCATCTTGTCTACACGGTAATCTAATATACTATGCAGGGATGCTGTGTCTGCTATTTGCCAGGCCCGGTTGTTTATCTCTAGTATCCGCGTACGCATATCTAAACGGTATTGTTCTTCTTTACCGATATCAGTCTCAAAACGGAGAAATTTTGTTTTCTCTGGCAAAAGAGCCGCTATGCTAATTGAAACGATTATAATTCCGACAAGAGCTAGAACGATTTTGCGTGACAAAAATTGCATATGACATCCTTGTTTAATGACTATTTTTATAGAGTAAAAAATCATAACAAATAATAGAGATGGGATGTGAAACTTTGCGGTTTCGAAGTCTTTATAGAGGCGGTGCTTAGAGACTCCCCAAAAAATAGTGTAGCTATGAAGTCTTGTAAGGGTCGCTCCTAATATCGAGTATCGAACTCTTGTAGCAAGTGTTAGCTACAGTTGAACAATATTCTGTACATGTACCAATACCTGTTTTATACTTGTTCAATAAATTGAACATGTTGAGGTGTATATGAGAATAGTCTCTTTTACTGAAGCCCGAAATGGCTTAAAAGCAGTGTTGGACAGCGTAATCAACGATGCTGATACAACGGTTATTACCCGTCGTGACTCGGAAGATGCCGTGGTTATGTCTTTAGATTACTACAATAGCCTAATGGAAACGGTTCATTTGCTCCGTTCGCCGGCAAATGCTGAGCATTTGAATAAATCTATTGCTCAATACAAAGAAGGGAAAGCCAAAAAGAGAGAGTTATTAGATGAGTAAGAGGTTGCTGTCATGGACTGATGAGGCCTGGAAAGACTATTTATATTGGCAGACTCAAGATAAAAAGACACTTAAACGTATCAACAGATTAGTTGCCGATGTTAAAAGATCGCCGTTCGAAGGTATTGGTAAACCTGAGCCGTTAAAAGAAAACCTGGCGGGTTTCTGGTCGCGGCGAATCGATGATACGAATAGACTGGTATACGCAGCCGACGACAGTGCAATTACAATTATTTCTTGTCGTTATCACTACTAATTAAGCATGCCAAAGCTAGGACGATGTGCAAGAGAGTCGGAAGGCGAAAAAGTGACTGTTAGCAATTGTCAACGAAATTGAGTTTAGAGCTAAGTCGCTTGTAAAGAGTTAGCAAAGCCAGGCTCGGCGATGGCTTTTCCGTTGCGGCTTCGCTACTATTCCAAGGCTGCGATCTGAACAGAAAGAGGATTGGCTGTGCAGTTAGAAAACCTTGCTGAGTGGCTTGAAGGACTTCGGAAGGAAGACGACCTTCTTGTTGGTGAGCTGCATGTGCCCTTCTTGCAACAAAAAGAATCTATAGAAGTCTGCTTTGTGGGCCAGAAGAGGGCAGTCACGGAGAGTCAGCAGAAGACGCTGCTGGGTTATCTTGAGCAACTTGATACCATTCATCAGCAGGCCGTGGAACGAATCTTTACTGACTACCAGACAAATGTCGACATCTATCGGAGAGCTTTTCAAGAGTGGGGTGAAGATCCCGATGAGCATGCTCCTCTCGTCAATTCTGCTGAAGACTTAGCCCCAGTTATGTTGTATCAGAGCTTATTTATTCCTTCCTGGAAGGATGTAGGGACTTTCGGCATGGGGTTTTGGGCTAAGTGGGAAGTTGAGCATGGCGTCGGAATAAAATTTGAGAGCTGGCGCCTACTTGAAGCAGGCGAAAACTCTGTTCATTTTTGTTTTGAATAAACAAGCCGTTAATAACCTCAGTCACATCGACATCTTTTTTCAAGGCAGCTTTATCTTTCGTTCTAAATTAACTTATGCAGCGGGCGTTCTGACTTTAGAGGTAATAAATCATGAAAAAAACAATAGTAATGTGTTTCCTTATTTTCAGCGGGCTGTTACAGGCTGATGAAAAAGTCACTAATTTTGAAGCAGTTGGTAATTTAGAGTCAAAGCATGATGTTGGCTGCATCAAATACATTGAGGCAAAAAATATTTATACCCCAGCTGATTTATTTAAATCATCGGCAGCTTGTGCTAACCAAAATAATGTAAAAGATGCGGCCAGATTATTTCTGCTTGCGAGAATTTATGGTTCCTACGACATAAAGCGAGTCAGTGACAGTAGTGCTCACCAAGGTATTATGGTTTTAGTTCAAAATACGTTTGCAGATATGGGCAAGAATGCAAATTCAGTTGAACAAGAGATTAACGAAAATCTGATAGGTAAAGATAAAGAATTTTCGGAGTTCTGTCGGGTAGTCAAAAGTATAGGTAAACCAAGCTACCACCCTCAGTATATGATAAGTCATGGCATGGGGGCATTTACTGACAGCAAAGGTAATGGGTTGGTTGAAAATTTTAATGAAGATCAAGCTTGGCTCGAAACATTGTCCCATTGCGGGTAAACCGTTATGTAACTGGCAATTGCCTTGTATGGCGGGCGTTAGGAGAGTTTAAAAAATGATAGAGCTGTACTTCTTAGTAAGCGTCTTTGTAGGAATAGCGGTAATTGTTGATGGTGTTGTTTTATATAAAGCCAAAGGCGTTTGCTGGACGAACAAAATACAGTCGTTCACAACCACTATTGAATTTTTATGGGTTATTGTTTCTATCATTACCTTTTTTACGCTAGAGTTATCACACTTCCAGATATTAATTCCTTCTCTTTACGTCGTGCATAATATTTTTGGCTGGGCGTACGGCTCTTATCTTGTGTCAAAGTCACCTGAAGTGAAGAATGGTACAAAAGCGTTGGTTGTACCTTACTGGTATCTTATTTTTGGCATGACCGTTGGTATCGTATTCAGTATAAGCAGTTTATGTGCACTCATACTCTTATAACCAATGGCTTAAATGGTTAATATGAACACGAAAACACTTAGGTACCAAAAATGGCATTACAAGCAACTCCTTATAAAATTTCACTGGATATATCAGATACTGATCGCGGTGTTTACGAGAGTGTGAAATTTACTGTTGCACGCCATCCATCTGAGACAGAGCTGCGTTTAGCCTCACGAGTACTGGCTTATGCGATGTTCTATCATCCGCATTTAGCCTTTGGCCGGGGGTTATCCGATACCGATGAAGCGGCACTTTGGGAAATAGATCTCACCGGTGAAATTCAGCATTGGATTGATGTTGGCCTACCGGATGCTGCGCGGGTTATTAAAGCCAGTCGACGTGCACCGAAGATGTCCGTAGTTGTGTATGGCAATGCGCGTTTGTGGCGAGAAAAAGTGCTACCGAAGTTTGCCCATTTAAACAACGTGAATGTGTTTGTTTTACCGCAAAATGAGCGTAAGCGTCGCATAAACCACACAACCGGCCAAGATAATTGTCGCTGAGATGATTTCGGTGCCACCCGAACACGCATTTCGGTTTAATCCGATCACCGAATTCGGTATATCCGAACAGTCTGCGGCGGATCAGTTTTATTGACCGTTTTTGTCGGCGTTGATGTGCCAGGGCAGTAGTTGGTCGAGGTCATCACCGTCGTTGAGTAGCGGCAGTTGCTCGAACAACATCATGAGATAGTCGACCGGCATCAGGCCGTTGGCTTTGGCGGTTTCGACCATACTGTACAGGATGGCGCTGGCCTGCGCGCCGCCGCGTGAGTTTGAGAACAGCCAAGCTTTGCGACCGATAACGAACGGTTTTATTGCGCGCTCGGCACGGTTGTTATCGATATTAACGTGGCCGTCATGCAGATAAACCTGCAGTTTATCCCATTGTTTGAGCGTGTAATGGATGGCTTTGCCAAGCAGTGACTGCGGGTTGACCTGCAGTGCCGACTTATCCAACCAGATTTTTAGCTTGTCCATCACAGGCTGTGCTAAGTCGGTACGTTTTTCCTGTTTTTGCGCCGGGCAGTCGTCTTTGATTTTCTGCTCAACGCCGTACAGTTTCTGGATAAAGCTCAGCGCCTGGTCGGCTTTACCGCTTTTGCCTTTACCTTGTACGGTTTTGGCCTCAATGAACTTACGACGGGCATGCGCCCAGCAACCGGCCAGCTGGGCGCCGGTTTGCTCATAGCCCTGATAGCCGTCCACCTGCAGTGGACCGCAATAGTCAGCTAAAAACGCAGCGGGGTGGGCGCCACCGCGCCCGTCCTGATAATCATACAACACGATGTTCGGTGATTTATCCGGCCTCGGTTTATCGGTGCCACAGCCGTAAACCCACATGTAGCATTTGGATTTATCCACATCGAGCACGTTCAAGGTTGTCTCGTCAGCCCATAGGGCCGGCTGTTTTAGCAGGATGTCGCGCATGCACTGATAAAGCGGCCGCAGTTTCTCGCTGATGGTCAACATCCAGCGACTCATGGTCTGACGGCTCAGCTCAATACCGTATTGTTTAAACATCGCTTCCTGACGATACAGCGGCAACCCGAACTGGAACTTGGCGCTGATGATTTGTGCCAGCAAGCTCGGCGTTGCGATGCTCTTGGGCAGTATGCTCGGTTTAACCGGTGCGATTTTGACAGCGGTTTGGGTGCCGTGCTTTTCGCACGCGCGGCAGCTGTATTTCGGACGTACATGACGCAGCACTTTAATGCTTGCCGGAATAAACTCCAGCTCTTCGCTGGTTTCCTCGCCCTTGCGGTGCAAGTCATGACTACAGCAGTCGCAGACTTTGTCTTCGTCTGCGATATCGTGCAGCACCTCTTCGCGCGGCAATGATTCATCAATGCGCGGACGGCGAGGTTTCTGACGAGTGTAAGTAATGGTCTGGCTTTGGTCTTCGGCGACTTCGTCAGTCGTCGCTTCAAGAGCGTCTTCCAGCTCATTAAACAACTCGCCCTGACCGGGCAGTCCTTCGCTGCTGGCACCGAAGCGTTTTTGCAACGACAGTTGCCATTGCTCCATCATATAACGGATTTTCTGTTGCCAACGTTGCTCTTCCAGAGCCATTTCTGTCTGGAGTTTTTCGCGTTCCGATTGCAACTCGAGAACCATTTTTTGCAGGCTCTCAACATCATCCGGGAGTTGTTTAATATCGCTCGTTTTCATGGGGGTTATTATACCCCAAAAGCGCTGGTGAAGCCTCTGTTTTAGCGGATTTACTTAGACCAATTCGTGATCGCAAAACGGTTTTTATGCAGGATCCTTATAAGCCGTTTTCGATCAGGTTGTGGCACTAAAATGCAATGGCTGATGGCCTTTCATCAGCGTGATATCCAGGCCCTCGAGCAGCCACTGCCATTGCTGTGCGCTTAAATTAAGGACATCGCTTTTTACCTTGCGCGGCCATTTAAACTTATTCTTTTCCAGGCGTTTATACCAAAGACAAAAACCGGTTTTGTCCCAGTAAAGCGCCCGGACTTTATCGCGCTGACGGTTGCAGAACACAAAAACAGCGCCGCTGAACGGCGAGCGGTCCATCTCGGCTTCGACAATGGCGCTGAGGCCATTGATGCTCTTGCGAAAGTCGACCGGCTGCTTATACAAATAAATCGCCGGCGGCTCGACGAACATCTTCATACGCTGAGGGCTTTGACCAGCTCGGCCACCCAGCGGGGCGATACCGACATCGGTAATACTAACTGCGCATCGCCGACGCGAACCTGCATGGCCGCCGCGGATGCCGGCGACGACTCAGTCGCCACCCTTGCAAAACCGGTACTCTCGGTTTCTTGCTGCAACTGACGGCGGCGCTGACTAAAGTAGTCCGGATTAATACCCCGAGCTTCACAAAACGCCTTGCGGCTTAGACCGCTTTTCTCAAACTCATTAATTAGCGCCTGCCACTGCGCTTTAGAGCGGTATGCTCGACTCATAAATCACCTCGTTGATTAGAACGTGGCGATAAATTAGGCTATCTGCAACGTGGTGGCTAGGCGTGGTTTATGTGACGTTTACAAATGAGCTAGCGGAAATTGCTGAAAAATTACATCGCTCAACACACTGGGGCGTAATGATAAGCGATGGTCAGCTGTATATCAGTGATGGTGATGAGCAGGTGATTGTTGCGCTTGAGTGTTGGCATGGTGAAATGCCCGAGGCATCGCTGTAGGTTAATGGGCATTACAAATAAGTGGTGCAGTGGTTCTTCGTTGCGGCTTTGAATGCACTCCAAAGCCGCGCAGCGTCATTTCGTTAACTTTTAGTCAGGTAGCCGAGTTCAATCAGTGTTTCGCGGACTCGCTTTTTGATGTATTTGGAATTCCGTATAAAGTACCGCTGAACAGAGGTGTTTTCTGCGTCGACTTTATCCAGCATCTCGTCTTTAAGCTTACGCGCTACATGAGCTGGCGCTAAAGGGTCTGTGACTATGCCGATAGTGTGACTGCTAAGCCTGTTTTGTATCGCCATTGTGTCGGCGTACCGGCCTGATTCAGCTACTTTGGTATAAACTTCGTCAGCTGGCAAATCATAGATGTCGGCATAAATTTCACGTAATTCGTCGAGGCCTTCCTGCTGTTCCTGATCGGTGTAATCTCGCATGCTCATCGCGTGCTCTACTGAAAGTTCCGCTGTGGTCAGCGGGTTGATAACACCGTCGTAGATGTCGCGGGCTCCAACGGCTACGGTTTCCCAATACGGAGCCATTGTTTCTGTAATTTTAGGTAAAGGGTCTTTTCTAGGCCAGGATGCGATTAAGTTGTAATCTAGGTGAGGAGCTTCGGACTCCCAGCTTAGCTCGTAACTACCGTCGGGATTGGTTGTGGTAACAGGGTCTTTAGAGCTGCAACTGCCGGTTCTCTTTAAATCGGCGCAGACTTCCACGTTGCCGACTCCTTTTTCAAATATAACCTTGCCGGATACTTTAATGGTGCGGGTTTCAGGTTCATTACTAGGCTGTTCAGTAGCGCTTTCATTGCTCTGAACTTGAGTCTCTTTAACTTCGGTTTCTGAATCGGAGTCGTTGCAACCAATTAAAACCGCACTTATGAAAATAAGACTAAAAAGCTTTTTTGGCATTCCAAAATCCTTTCGAAGCAAAATATAAGTATGTATATTCACATAGCGTAGTTGAAAGTAAAAGTTAAGAAAGCGTTAAGACAAGATGCCAGATGAAATTGGAGTTCAAAATCAAACATGCAAAATTCAAATAATGTTGTCGGCAAGCAAAGTAGTTACGACGAGCCAATGAATTCACCTGAAGAGAGGGTTAAGTCGTTTATTTCCCATTGGTATGAACAATGGTTGCAAGCCGAGGCAAAAAGCGAGACTGAAAAGAATAACGGTCAGGGGTTTGATTTTGGCTACTGGCGTGATCTTATGTCCGCTGTCGATAAAGCTCACTTTGTTGCCGGCAGTGGTTCAGGGTCTGACAATTCGTTTGGGCCCGCTGACTACGACCCGAATAACGAAAAAATCATTGAATGTGATATTCAAGGCGACTTGGCTCAACTGCTTACCGAGCTGCGCCAGGATGAGGGTAGGCCTTCAAATTATCATGCCTACGAGCTCAAGTTAGATGCAGAAAAAGACTGGAAAATAACGCGGATACATACTCTTTTTCATCCTCCCAAAAGCCCGGTTATTGCCCCTGAACAACATGCTGATATTCTTGCTATGTCGAGCTCCGCTGCTCCGTTTATGAATAAACAAGAGAATTTAAACCTTAATGAACAGGTTCTTTTTCAGCAAAACCGACATGTTGAGATCCCGTATTTAGGTGAGGGAGAAGCAAAGCTGGAAGAAGTTGGCAAGCTCCGAATTAGTTCAGGCGTCCTTGGTATCTTAGATTTTGGCTATGATATTTATCGGTTTGAGTCGCTACAGCGTAAGGTAAAGCCCGGCGACTATATCGTTGAAACAGTTACAGCCTATAACCGGGTTGCCGGTATTCGGGTAAAGCTAAGTGAAAGCGAGCAGTCGGTAAAATGGTATGCAGCGAATACACCGAGCGGTAATGGCGTTTATGGTGTCGACGCTGGGAACTTGGCTATATTCGATGTTGCGAACCTTTTGGAATTAAGCCATTTGAGAAAAGAAAAACTCTTTAACGAATGGATTCTGGAGGGGAAAACAGAGCTGTTATCAATGACAGGGCAAGATGACTGCGTTATTTGCACCAGCGGTTTTGGCGATGGCGCTTACCCCGCATTTTGGGGAGTCAATGAGCAAGATGAAGTGGTCTCGCTGTACATTGATTTCATGATCCTTGTACAAGAAACTGAAAACGGCTCATATGAGTCGATTTAAAATATTCTGTCAGCACTTTGCAGCCTTTGAACAAACCGCTTATATTGGAAGCAGCGCTTAATAGGAAGAGGTAAGTCATTGCAACATGCATTGTTAGTGGTGAATCCGAAGAGTCGGAATGGTCACTCTGAGGTGCTAACAGAAGCTATCGATTTGCTCAGAAACTCCGGCATTGAGGTAGAGGTTTGCGTCACTGAAAGCGCATCTCACATGGCTTCCTGCATCGAAAATTACCGTGAGCAAGATGGTGTAGTTATTGTTGCCGGTGGCGATGGAACTATCAGCTCCGCGTTAGAGTCAATCTATAAAAGTAACCAAACCTTAGCCATTTTACCTATGGGTACGGCGAATGATTTCGCGCGGTCGCTGGGGCTGCCACAGGACGTTGTCCCGGCCGCACAGGCTATTATTGACGACGAGCGGGAACGCATAAACCTGGCAAAGGTGAACGGTAATTACTTTGTGAATGTTGCTCATGTTGGCTTAGGCGTAGAGGTGACCCGCGAGCTGACATCAGAAATGAAGAAGTATTTCGGAGTATTTGCTTATCTGGGTGCCTTTACCAGCGTGGTAAAGCGTAATAAAAGTTTTAAAGTCGCTATAAAAGCCGATGACTGGGAAGGCTCAGTAAGAGCTATTCATCTGGCGGTGGGTAATGGGCGCTTTTATGGTGGAGGGAATATTGTCGATGATGACTCCACATTGCTGGATGGACAACTGAACTTATTTTGTTTGAAACCAATACGGTGGTGCCGGTTGTTATTACTGGGAGTCAATTTTCGTAACGGCAATTTGCAAAAGGCAGAGCGGGTTGTCTGTAAAAAGGCCCGAAAAATTAGCGTTAAAACTTCCAGGCCTAAGCGGATTCAGGCCGACGGTGAGTTTAAAACAGAGACACCGGCTGAGTTTGAAGTGATCCCAAAAGCTATTGAAGTTATTGTTGGCGATATGCCAGTGCCAAATAAAAACAAGGAATAATATGTCGATATTACGCACAGATAATCAGGCCGATAGCATGGAAATTCTGAAGCTCGTCATTGAGACAAAGGATTACTACCGTGAAATAGCGAAGGTGGTCGAGGATGATAGCCTTGCTAACGAGCTTGATAGTATTGCCAGTAAAAGAGCCTCCTTTATTGAGCCGTTTGAAAATATCGTTAAGGACTTCGGCGAGCTGCCGGCTAAACCCGACCCTGATAAAGAGCTGATGCAAATAATTGAAGGGGAGCTCACTCAATTTTTCTCTGCGGATTCTAAAACCGCTATTTTGGATAAGTGCCAGCAGGAAGATGAAGAGCTGGCATCTGTGGTAAATAGTACCAAACTGGGCGAAAAGTCGGCGGAGTCTCAGAAGCTACTCGACGCGTTGGCTGAGAACCTTAGTGACACAAAAAAATCAATTCAGGCGTTAAAAAATTAGTATGTAATACGGCGAGCGGGTAAATAACCTAACCTACGATTCAAAACCATTCACACCTAAATTCCTACCGCTCACGCATTCCTTGTTTGTATCTGCACGGCAGAAAAGTGAGTCGAGAACCTTTGCTGGATTACGCCAATCCTGGGTTCTTTCAGTACATGAAGTTGTTTTTTGGGTTTGAGGTGTAGGAGAGCGTAAAAAAGTACTGCAAAACGGTGCATAAAAGGTCAGAATTAGAAGCTACCTGATGTACAAAAATTACCGTTTAGGCAGGGAAAGACGTTGTCACAACAACAAAAACAATACGACATACATTGGCTGACGGGGCAGTTTTTCGATTCCAGCAAAGAGTCCCGGTATCGCGACTCCATTAAAGCGCGGGTACGTTTCGAGTCCCGTCTTGCATTGCCTCTGGTGTCGGTGGTTGTTGCCATGTTTGGCATTACCGATTACAACCTGCTGGGGTTAACCCGCGAGTTTTATTGGTTGCTTACTATGCGTATAGCCGTGGTGAGCTCTTGTCTTGTGCTGGCTTTCGCTATCGGGCGCTGGGGTGGTTATTCCCGTAACGCCTGGCTGCATAGTTTGCCGCTATGGATTCTGGCAACGGGCATTATTCTCATTGTTCCGTTGCGCCCGGAAAGTATTTCCACCCAGATAACCGCAGTGGTGGTTGCGATAATGGCTTTCTATCTTCTCATTCCAAACCTGCTCACAGTGGCAGCGTTAGCGAGCCTCTATTTAACCGTCGGATTTTTGTCTGCAGCGGCAGTTTATGCCGGAATTCCTTCAGAGAATGTGCTTCGCGTTAGTCTTTTGCTGATTATGGCCAATATTGTGGGCTACTGTGCTTTATTACGTATAGAGTTTCTGCAGCGCAAGCAATTTGCGCTACTTCAGGATGAGCGTGAGCAAAACCGTGATCTGCTCAAGGAAATAAAGCATCGAAAATCATTGGAAGCGCAATTGCGCATGGTGGCTGAGCGGGACGCTTTGACGGGGCTGGATAGCCGAAGCCATTTTATGAAGCGGGCCGAAGCGTTATTGCAACGAGCTCAGTTGGAAAAAACGCCGTTTTGCCTCTTTATGATCGACGTAGACCATTTTAAGCGCATTAATGATACCTGGGGCCATACTCGCGGAGATTTAATTTTGACCAAAATAGCCGAGGTTTGCGAACAGTCGCTGCGACCCACTGATGTTATAGGGCGCTTTGGTGGTGAAGAGTTCGTCGTAGGCCTGCCGCATACCAGCCCCAGCGAAGCGCAAACCATAGCCGAGCGTCTGAAAGAGAACGTTGAAGCACTGCCATTAACCGCTGAATTAAGTGAGCTGTGCCTGAGCGTGACCATAGGTATTGCGGCAGCACATGGTGAAGAGGATGACCTCGACGTCCTCATAACACGCGCGGATAACATGTTGTATGAAGGTAAGCGCGAAGGCAGAAACAGGGTGGTGATGTTTGGAGAGGGGATGGATTCTTGAGTAATCAGCATTGATATCTAAATTACCTAAATGGATTGAGTATGGCGCGTTTGTGCTGGCGTTTATAGCTGGCTGCATAAACGCTATTGGCTTGCTTGGTTTTGAGCACCAGGCGGTTTCTCATGTTTCAGGTACTGCCACTTTGTTTGGTACCAGTATGCTGTCGGGCTCTTTCGATGAGGTGCTGCATTTGGCCGGTGTGTTGTTCTCGTTTTTTGTCGGTGCCGGTCTGTCTGGATATCTATTGCACGGCACACAGCTAAAGTTAAGCCGTCGTTACGACATTGCTCTCGCAGCTGAATCACTGCTGATATTTGCTTCGTTTTACTTACTGTCTGAAGGATCATTTTACGGTCATTTCACCGCATCATTAGCCTGCGGTATGCAGAATGCCCTGGCAACGACGTACAGCGGTGCCATTGTACGGACTACGCACCTCACCGGTATTTTTACTGACTTAGGCATTATGTTTGGGTCGGTTATGCGCGGCAAAGCTTTCGATAAAAGAAAAGCGGTATTGTTTGGATTAATCATTGCCGGCTTTGTTACCGGAGGAACATCCGGCGCCTATCTGTTCATGTTATTACAGTTCCAGGCGTTGTTAGTACCAGCCGTTATTTGTCTGGCGCTCGCGATCTTGTATCGTGTGCATTATAGAAAATCAGGCCAGCATAAATAAACTCGCCTAAAAGGTGGCTATGTGCTGCTGGAGCTTGGGTGGGTTAATATTCTGAAATGAATTAATTGGGAGAAGTCATGCACGGAGAATATAAAGTACCAGGCGGTAAGCTAGTCGTTGCTGATGTTAATTTAGAAGAGGGCTGCCTGAGTGAGGTCAGTATTTCAGGCGACTTTTTCTTAGAACCTGACTCTGCGCTAAACTTAATCAATGAGGCTTTAACCGGACTACCCGAGACATCAAGCCATAAAACGCTGGCTGCCGCAATTGATGAAGCACTTGATGAAGACGTAATGATGTTCGGTTTTTCCGCCGAAGCTGTTGCTACCGCTGTACGACGTGCTTTAGGTAAGGCTAGCAGTTGGTTAGATCATCAGTTCACTCTTATTCCACCAGTAACACTGCCCGCAGCAGAACATGCCGCGTTAGACGAAGTGATAGCCGATTCAGTTGCCAAAGGTTTACGAGGCCCAACATTACGTTTTTGGGACTGGGACGATTCTGTGGTGGTGATTGGTTCTTTTCAGTCAGTAAAAAATGAAGTGGATATGGCCGCTGCGAAAGAGGCCAATGTGCAAGTTGTGCGCCGGGCGACAGGTGGTGGCGCTATGTTCATGGAACCCGGTAATTGCATTACTTATTCATTAACGGTACCCACCTCATTAGTCGATGGTATGAGCATTGAAAAGTCTTATGAGTTTTTAGATGCCTGGGTTTTGGCTGCGTTAGCTGAGGTTGGTATCAAAGCCTACTATAAACCGCTAAATGATATAGCTTCTGCGCAAGGCAAAATAGGCGGAGCAGCACAAAAACGCTTTGCCAATGGTGTTGTCGTGCATCATGCGACTCTCGCTTATGATATCGACGCCAATAAAATGCTACAGGTATTACGTACTGGCCGTGAGAAACTCTCGGATAAAGGCATTACCAGTGCCAATAAACGAGTTGACCCTATGCGTAGCCAGACAGGTTTAACCAGAACCGCCATTATTGATGCTTTTATGAATCAGTTTACCCAGGCTTATCAAACCCAGGTCGACGACTATTTACCGCAAGAATTATCCGCGGCAAGAGCTCTGGTAGAAACAAAATATTTGACGGAAGAATGGTTATACAAGGTAACTTAAACATGGGAAGTTATTATGATTACCTTCCGTCCAGCTAAGAACCTGACTAACGCTGCAGAGCTGACCCTTGCCAATACGTACACAAAAAAACTCTCTTCACAGACATAAAAGTCCGCGTTCCATGCTGTCTAGATCGCTATGTTTAGTTTAGAGTGTTTGCATGCTTTTAAAATATACCCTAACGGAGTATACTTTGATTTATAAGACAAAGGAATTTGCTTTTTTAATGAAAAAAGAAGCAATGTCTGACGAAGATCTGATTAATGCTTGCAAGGAAATGAGTAAAGGCCTTATTGATGCAGACTTAGGCGGTAATGTTTATAAAAAGCGTATTGCCTATAGCAATAAAGGAAAACGCGGCGGGTATAGAACAATTGTTGGTGCTGTTATAGGTAAAAAGTACTTTTTCCTTTATGTGTTTGCGAAAAATAAAAAGACTAATATCAGTTCTAAAGAGAAGGTTGCTTTAAAAGAGCTAGCTAGAATGTTTATCAGCTTTGATAAAAAGCGGTTAGGTAAGCTTGTCAAAGAGGATGAGCTTATCGAGGTAGGTGATTTATGAGTGATATTTTAAAGTCTGTTCATAAAACGGCTAAGGGTTTGAAAAACTCGGGTGTGATAGATAAGACAACGATGCGCAAGTTTGATGCGTTGTGCTTGACCACTGTCCATGAGTTTTCCGCTGAACAGGTTAGAGCTCTTAGACTGAAATATAAGTTATCACAGCCCGTATTCGCACAATATTTGAATGTCAGCGATAAACTGGTTAAGAAGTGGGAGCAGGGCGACAGTAAGCCACGCGGAGCGGCGCTTAAAATGCTTTCTATTGCTGAAAAAAAAGGTTTAGAAGTTATTGCTTAAACTAATTTGGAACCCTAAGAATGTACGTACCAAAGCATTTCGAGGAAGATGACAACGCAAAGTTGCACCAATATATTCGCGATTACGGTTTTGGCATATTAATTGTTGCCGATGAAGATGGCATTGAGGCAAACCACCTTCCTTTTCATTTAAGTCGCGAAGAAGGCGAATCTCTAGGAACGCTTCAGTGTCACGTGGCACGTAATAACTCGGTATGGCAGCGCCTTAAAAATGGTGGTCGCGTGTTAGCCGTTTTTCAGGGACCGGACGGTTACGTTTCTCCTTCGTGGTATCCCTCTAAAGCAGAATCAGGGCGAGTTGTACCAACTTGGAATTATCTGGCTGTGCATGCGGCAGGTAAAGCGAGAATCGTTGAAGATGCAACTTGGCTAAAGCAGCATTTAATGAAACTAACAGATCAGCACGAGTCAGGAATGAAAGAGCCCTGGCAGGTAAATGATGCCCCTGAGGACTTCACCGACCGCTTAGTTAAGGCTATTGTTGGTATAGAGATAGAAATTGAAACCCTGACCGGTAAATTGAAAGCGAGCCAAAACTTGCCAGAACGAAATAAAGCAGGAGTTAAAGCAGGTCTTGAAGGCAGTGATCAACCGCAGAGCTGCGCGATGTCTAAATTCGTTAGTTAGTAAAAGCTGATTTTAGCGATTCGACTGCGGTATCAGTGTACTCTCTGTCATTAAATCGTCATGCCATTGACACATTCATTCGATAGCATCCGGCCTCGTGATTAAACACCAACACAGAGCGTTGCTATATGTCCGTAACCCGAGTCTTATCTGTTATTTCCTTGCTAGTATGCATGACCTTAACCAGCGTTTTTGCTAATGGTGCTGAGGCTTCTCGTTCTGACGACAGTCTGGTATTGAAGTTTGCTGTACTGGGTGATGCTGAGCCTAAACCCAAAGCAGAATTCCCGGGTGTGTCAGCGGCCGTTGATGATGTAAACAAATTGGCGGAAGACGGCACTATGGATTTTGTTGTCGGGGTAGGTGACATTGCGCATAAAGGCACGGTGATTCAATACGAAAACGTGACACCGGTACTGCAGCGCCTGAGCCTGCCGTTCTATCCTATTATGGGCAACGAGGAGCATGGCTCTACTGTAGAGCGCTACCTGAAATATGCGAACTTGTGGAATGACGGTAAAATTTCCATAGAGAAACCAAGCTATGTTCTGGAGCGCGACTCTGTTGCTTTGGTGTTCGCTTCTCCGGATTTCGGTCGGGATTTTGGCGACGAGGGCATTGCCTGGATGAAGGAGCAAATAGAGCGTTTGGCTCCGAAACCTGTACTGCTTGTTGTTCACGGTGCACAAACGGGTGTGTACCCTGAAAATGCAGATAAAGGTGTGACGCACGAAGGGTTTAAAGGCATTGTTGCGCAACCGAATTTAGCAGCAGTGATATCGGGCGATTTGCATATGGATATGGAACGGGTTAATCATTCTAAGCAGATTGATGGTGTTCATTATTTACATATGCCTGCACTGGAACGTACAAAAATACCGGACGAAACTCGTCACACACCGATGTTTCGTGTGTTCAGTATTTTTGATGACGGACAGGTACTGGTAGAAACCTACCAGGTAGACGTTGAAAAACCGCTGGCGCGGCATGAATATCGGTTTGAACTCCCTGATAAATAATGTTTTAAAAAGCCTGTCGGAATAGTTTCCGGCAGGCTATTCTCTATATTTTTTCCCATCAACTAGCCTTTCTGATAAGTTGTAAAGATAAAGCAAACCTTCCCCAAAGTGCCTGAAGTATCGATAATATAAACAACTTCAACTATCTCATTAAACGCACAAGGGATTGTAATGACAGACTTCAAAATGGATGAAAAACTACCTAACTCTTTGCGATGGTTTTTGAGCCAAAACCTGCATAACTTTGCTCCCTGGATCCTGTTGGACAGAAACTCTCAATACGAATTTATTACCGAAGGTGTTGGGGGAGGAGGAGCCGGCACGGGAAAGGTTTATGTTTTTGCTCGCCGTGAAGATAACGGTAATTTTGCGGGGTTGGAAATAGTTGCGAATAAAATTACTGATAGAGTGGTTTGCTTTCATCCATATGCTTTGGCCGGTGAATCGGAATTAAGCTGGAACGTCGTTAACGCAGTATACGAGGATGTATTCGTATTTGTGGGGAAGCAAGTTATGCCGGACATGCAGGCGATGGCAAGAGAGAAAGACGCCGCTGATTTATTCTGGAAAGAATAAAGGCGAGCTAACGTATTAACTACAAGGAGGTTTTATTTATGTCTTCACCGCAGGTTGGAGTGGGTGTTCTTATCATTCGAAATGGTCGTGTACTTCTGGGTAAAAGGAAAGGCGCTCACGGCGCTGGTACCTGGTCTGCGCCAGGCGGTCATCTCGAATTTGGCGAGTCGATTGAAGACTGTGCACGACGTGAAGTTCTGGAAGAAACTGGGCTTGAACTGTCGAGTGTTCGGAACGGGCCTTTCACCAACAATGTGTTTCAGGCAGATAATAAGCACTATGTAACCATTTTTGCGCTGGTGGAGCCTTTGAACGGAGAAGCTAAAACTCTGGAACCGGATAAGTGTGAAGGTTGGGACTGGTTTGACTGGAATGAGCTTCCGCAGCCGTTATTCCCGCCGTTAGCGACGCTTATCAGCCAGGGTTATACACCCCCGCTAACAAGCAACTCAAAAGCTTGAGCAGCAGAGCAAAAAAAGCTACCAATTATTGGTAGCTTTTTTCTAGTTGGCTTATTCCGTAATCTAAATTAGAACGAGTAACGCACGCCCAATGCAAATGTGCGTGAGTAAATAGCGTTACTAAAGTTGAACAGATTATCGTTTCCTTCGCCGTAATAGCTCTGGTAAACGTCATCAAGAATATTAGTTGCATCAAATGTAACTACAAAATCATCGGTAACGTCGTAGCTAAATTGGAAATCTAAACTTTGTTCTGGACGATTCCAAAATTGTAATGGGTTAGCGAATATAGCTGCTTCATTGCCCGTGTAGAACTCTGAACGCCATACATAGGATAAACGCATGTCGAACGAGTCACGCTCGTAAATACCGACAATGCTGTATGATTCATCTGAAACACCAGCCATGTTCGAGTCAATATAATTAGAGATATTACCTTCTTCATCATAATCCGGGGTATCTTGTGACGAATCAAGCAAAGTGAAGCTGGCCTGTACGCCTAACCCGTCGAGCATAGAGGGTAAGTTTTCAGGGAAATAAACAGCCCCTAATTCAAAGCCAGACAACTCGCCATTAGACGCATTTACAGGTGCACTTAAAACATAAGGACGGGTTACACCATCATTACCTTCACGAACAACGGTTTTACGGCCAGGAACTACAAGCCCTTCTATTTCCCGCTTAAAGTAAGCACCATAAATTGAACTGGAATCTGCAAAATACCACTCTAATGATAAATCGTAGTTTTTCGATTCGGTCGGTTCAAGATCCGGATTACCGCCGGTACCCTCACCATAAGTAGCACCTTCGGTGAGCGGGTCAGTCCAGTACTGCAGTGCGTTTAAGTCAGCAAAGGCAGGCATACGTAGAGTTTCGGTATAAGCAACACGACCAACAACATCGTCAGTAATATTCCAGTTTAACATTAAACTAGGCAGTATTTTGCTCGCCTCAGCTTTAGCTGAACTTGACTCAAACACATTAGTATTTGTGCCCGTTTCAGCTGTAAACGCCATATCTTGTTTATATTTAACGTAACGGACGCCAACTTCACCACTGATATTCTCTGTTAAGAAGAAATTTGTCGTAGCGTATAACGCATAAGATTCTTCTTGAATATCAAAGGTTTTATAGACATCTTCGGCTTCGAGCCCATAAATATCGCGTATTACACTGGCATTCTCAAGTAAGTAGCCGCCATCCGAAGTAATAAAGCTGTCGAATACATCGGCACGCCCATCGAGGTAGTCATCAACTTGGTACACTACGCCCGAACCATCGCCCGATGCACCACCGGCTTCCAGTTGTTCAATTAAACTTGCTACCGATGTATTTGCAATTCCACTTTCTTGAGTACGAGTAAAGGCTTCAGCTGTACGGTCTTCATAACGCCCACCAAACGTCACTTTATTAATGTAGGCATTACCAACTAAATACTCGGCATCAAAGGTAAAGGCTAAAGAGTCACCCCGGTTACCGTCGCCGTTATCATAGAGAGTGCCCGCGTTCCAGTTCTCAACCGCCGCCATATCGGCTTCGTTTACAGCAGTATTCGGGTCATCCCAAAATGAGATGCCAGGCATGCCATCATTATCATTGAAATCAACATCCAGGCCCGGCGCTACACGGTCAAAACGCATAGCGAAGAAATCACTTTCATATTCACTTTCTTGGTACACAATTTCAGAGTTAATAGTCAAGTAATCGTTGGGGAGCCACTCGGCACCTAACGCATACAAGTAGCTATCAGTTTTTTCTGCGTTAGAGTCACCACTTTGAAAACCTCCCGTGCCAATTGCTTGCTTTTCTTTTACGACGTTAGTGCCATCGAAAATGGTTGGCGCATCAATAGTGCCATTACCGTTTTCAAAAGTGTTTGAAAACCATAAAGCATTTTGAGAGTTATTTTCATACCCGGTATAAAAACCTTCCGCTGTAATCTCTAGTGTCTCATCAAGTGCCCATTGTAATGAAACAGAAGCTGCCGGACGTTTTCTTAGACCTGTAAAAGAAGTACCAAATATGGCATCACGGGCTAGTAAATACTCTGTCGGTACACCATTAACATCGAGCGTTGACCCCGGTGCTGTTGGCAATCCGCTTTCTCGGCCACCCTGCCAAATCAGATTATCTTGTGAATCTCTATTGGGAATACGCGAGTAAGGTGAATAACCTGTTGCGGGTTGATCGGTAAAAAATGGAAATGCTGCGCCTGCAGTAATAGTGTCATCGCGGTAGTGGGTTTCTGCGTAAGACACATTAAGCAGTGCCCCGAACTCGCCTGCACCATCAATCTCCCAGCGATCACTGACCAGTGCACTGATATTTGGATCTATTTCATCCGGTTGATCTGAATAAATACCTCGAGCCGCTAAAACAAACTTTCCGTCATCGAAGTCGAATGGGCGATGAGTTTTTATGTCAATTGAACCTGCAATACCACGTTCAACGTGCGCCGCTGAACGGGTTTTATAAACGGTAACACCCGATAGTAAACTGGCAGGAATATCTTGTAGTGAGACGTCTCGACCCGCACCGGTAAAAATATTACGGCCGTTCACTGTCGTATGCACATCAGTTAAGCCGCGGATTGACACAGTGCTAACTTCGCCCGCACCACGCCCTGTAGTTTGCACACCGGTTACACGCTGCAATGCCTCAACTACGTTGTTATCAGGGAATTTACCGATATCTTCAGCAATAATTGCATCGACAATTTGCACACTGCCGCGCTTTTCAGCTAATGCCTGATTCAAACTGCCACGTATGCCTGATACCTGAATTACTTCCATAGCATCAGTGGATTCTTCTTGTTGCGCCGCATTTTCGTCTTCAGCTTGTTGCTGGGCTAAAGCCATTCCTGGCATTAAAGCCAGCATAATTGACGTTGCTAGTAATTTTTTCTTAAACATGAAAATTTCCCTTCCTATCTTGCCGCTAACTTTTTTTGTTTTATTGATAGTGGCGTTTATTATTCGAATAAAACCCGAAGGTAACCTTACTGCTATAAGTTATTGTTCTACTGCACTTGTCTTATAAAAAAATGCTGACATAAGGTGTCATTAGCGGGAGCCTGGTTAATGGACATCCCCTCCTTAAGTCCGCAGCTTGCTAAATCGAGCGTTAAACCAGAGTGACGTGAAATAACTTCCATAGCGCCGCTGCTATGAAGTTGTAGTTTCCACTGACCAGCATCACTCGCACACTCACCTGTGGTGACAGTTGCACCGGCGGCTAGTGAGTTATTTTCAATAGCCAGACACTTTTCGTTTGCTGTATTAACCAGATTTACAAAGCCGTGTTCGGCGTTGCGAATATGCCAGTGTTGCGAAGTCTCATTCATCCAATTCTGTTGTACTAATGTGTTGTTTTTCAGGCTGGCAACTTTGCCGCTTTGACGACTCTGCATTACGACCGGCTCATTCGTGCTTAACTGCCACTGGCCCTGCAATGTCTCGTCCGATTCAAGGTTGGTGAAGGACAAGTAGCCATTGTCGTCGGTGCTGACTTGCCATTTCTGGCAACTTTTATTTTCCCAGGCACTATTATCAGTGCCGCATTTGGCTGCTGTCAGAAACTCACCTTCAGCATTAGCCAGACGAAACTCACCGTGACCAACTGGGTCAATAACCCACTGGTTCTCGTTGGTGCATTCAGCTGTCGAATCAGCATCAGCCAAACATTGGTTATCTGCAGCATTACGAATAACAAAAGAGGTGCCTTGTGGAGTCACCTTGAATGGACCGTCTTCGCCTGAAGGTACTTTTATGGGTTCTCCTGCCGATACAGGCTCGCCAAAGTTCGGGGTTCCATCGTCGTTCCAGGTAAATGGTTGTGCCCGCAATGAGCGAGTCGCGCTGCACCCATCCGTTTCTTTGCTGTTGCCGTGGTATATGATCCAGTCTTCGGTACCGTCAGGAGAAGAAAAGAAGCCGTTATGTCCGGGACCATACACACCATTGCCGCGTTCAAAAACGGGTTCTGGGTTTTTCTCCCAATGGTCTGGATTCAGAGGGTCGCTCCCGGTTAGTTCGATAAGCCCCAACTTATAGTCCGGCGTGTCGCAATAACTGGCAGAGTAAATAACAAAGGTTCTGCCGTCTTTCTGTAAGGTTTCGGCTCCTTCAGTTACTGGGCGACCAGAGCGCTCCCAGTCGTATTCCGGGCGGGTTAATACCTTGCGCTCGCCGGTTATGGTCCACGGGTTTTCCATTTCAGCAATCCAGTTCAACTGAGCTTCGTCTTCCTGGCCGGCGTTTACCCATTCGGACCACAGTAAGTACAGTTTGTCGTCGTACTGTAGATAGTTTCCGTCAATGTTCCAGCTGTCAGGCATAGGTGAGCCTTTAAGCGTGTAAGGACCCATGGGATCATCACCGGCACTTTCGAGTACCGTTAAGTGTTGTCCGCCAAGATCTTCCTGACGGCCAGAAGTAAACATCATGTACCAACGGTAACCGTCGGGACCCTCTAACCGATGAAATTCGTATGCCCAAAAGTTACAGCAACGTTCAGCGCTTGTTTCTGACCAAAGGTAAACCGGCTCGGCGTCGGCCAGACCGGCTAAAGTTGGGGATTTACGCATGACGAGCTGAGACGTCCAGGTGGTCGTTGTCAGGTAATAGTTACCATCAAAGTACTCCAGCCAGGGGTCTGCGCCGTTTTCGTAAATTGGGTTTGTAAAAGTGTCAGATGCACTTTCTTCGGCGTAAGTGCCAAAAGCTGGCAGCAGGAAACCTGCGATGACCAATGCTTTTAACTTCAATGATGAAAACTTACCTAAAGCCATATTCTCGTCTGCCTTATTCTTATTCGTTTATTAACACTCGGCTAATGAGGTTGACGTTCACGTTAACTGTATTTGTATTACTATATTACGGTTGAGTGTATGACCAGTATTTAACCGTTGCAACCCTAATGTTAAAAAAAATCAGTTGACGTTTACGTTAACTGGTTTTTTCAGGGCAAAAATAAGGGAAGCTTTTTCAGAGTTGATTAACTCCTCAAAACGCTTCCCTGTATAGGATGTCAGGCTGATTTTAGTCTTCTTTTATGAGCTCACTTTTGTAGTTTTCAAGTACCGACTTATCGATTTCTGGCCACCCATCCGACCAGTTAACCGGGGCTATTTTTAGCTTTTGCAATCCATTATCGGCGGCTTCATAAGCATGAAAAACTAAATAATCAGTGTCTCCAAAATTATAAATACTGTTGTGACCAACGCCGTACCATTCGTCATTACCCTTCAGCACGATAGAGCCACCACCTTTCGCCATATCGACACCGTCTTTATCGAGGTAAGGGCCTTTTACATCTTTTGAACGACCAACGGCCATATGGTAGGTGCTATCTGCTCCCCGGCAGCATTTTCCATAGGAAACGAATAAGTAGTAGTAATCGTTATGCTTGAAAATAAAGGGCGCTTCAATTTCAGCAGGTCCGGCTTCAGCGTCAGGTGTAAACGCGGGTCGGTCGAGTTTAGCCAGGGTATACCACTCTTCGGGCTGGGCAATCTCGGTCAGGTTATCTTTCATTTTTACCAGCTTCATACCAGCCCAGAAAGAACCAAAACTCATCCAGGGCGTACCGTCGTCATCAATAATGATGTTCGGATCAATTGCATTCCAGAGGTCACGGTTAGGTACCGACTGAACGACAATGCCTTTGTCTTCCCATTCGTACTCAGAAGAGTCTTGGTCTAAAGTTTTATTCACTGTCACGCCAATAGCAGAAGTATTTTCGCCAAATTGTGAAACAGAATAATACAGGTAGTACTGATCATTGTGGTGAAAAACATCCGGAGCCCATAAGTGACCACCAAATTCTGGTGCAACTTCTTTAGCCCACTCGGGTTCGCCGGCAAAAACGCGTCCTTCATGTTGCCAGTTTTCCATATCGTCTGAGCTATAAAACGTAATACCAGGGCCGGTGGAAAAGAGGTAATAGGTATCCCCTTCTTTAGCCATGACCGGATCGTGAATACTCACTTGTTCTGCATTGACGAAGGAACTCAGGCTGATAGAAGCTGAGATGGCCAGTGCGCTAAGCCACTTAACTGAATTGTTTTTAGGCATAGGTGGAACCCCTTATTTATCTATGTACGCTTTAATTATAAGAAAATTATTTACGTTAACGTAAACTGAATTACCTACTGTCAGGTATCTTGACACCCACTTATAAGTAATACAATATGACCAATCAAAAAATTCGATAACAAATTTATAATGATGTGCCGGACGGGGGATGTGTGAAAACACAAAAATTAACAACGCTGGAGAAGGTTGGTTTTGGCTCTGGGGATATGGCTGTAAACGTCGTCATATCCTCCATGATGCTCATTATAACTTTCTTCTACACCGATATTTTCGGTCTAAAACCTGAAGATGTCGGGCTACTTTTACTTTTAGTCCGGTTTGTAGATGCTTTCACCGACCCGTTGATGGGGGTTATTACGGACAAAGTGGATACTCGCTGGGGACGTTATCGTCCTTATTTTTTATTCTTCTCCGTTCCCTTTGGCATTTCTGTTTTCCTGACATTTACCACGCCTGATTTAGACTACGCCAGCAAGTTAGTGTGGGCATATTCCACTTATATCTTCATGACTATCATGACGACGGCGGTCACTATCCCTTACATCTCGCTTATTGGGGTGCTGACCAACGACCCTAAAGACCGCTTGTCTGCCAACGGTTATCGTCTGTTTTTTGCGAAAATAGCGGCGTTTCTGGTCACTATTATTGTACCTATTTTGGCGGCGCGTTGGGGCGAAGGGCAGGAAGCTCAGGGCTATCAGTTTGCTATGGGGCTAATGGCTTTAATGGCAACAATACTCTTCCTGTTTTGCTTCTTTACAACAACAGAGCGGGTACGTCATGAAATTAACCCGAAATCGTTGTGGCAGCAGTTTAAAGTCCTGTTAAAAAATGACCAATGGCAAGTTCTGGTGGGCGCCTGTGTTCTGGGAACTATAGGTTATGTCATTCGTGGTTCTGTCGCGGCTTACTATGCTAAGTATTATCTAGGGGGAGGAAGTACTCTGTTATCAATGTTCCTGGCGACAGGGGTGATAGCCGCATTACTCGCTATGATAGCGTCTACCTGGATCACTAAGCGCTATTGCAAAGTAAAGTTGTTTCGCTATAGCCAGGTAGCCGTTGGTGTATTAAGTGTCATGTTGTTCTTTTTCGTTAACCCTAACGACGTTGTCATGGCTTTTGTCTTGTATTTTCTTGTGTCTTTCGTGGTTGATTTGCATGCTCCCGTCTTCTGGTCAGCTATATCAGAGTCTGTCGATTACGGTCACCATGAAACCGGTGAACGGGTTTCGGGTCTTGCTTTTGGTGGTATTTCTTTTGCGCAAAAAGCGGGAATGGGGCTAGCTGGATTTATTGTCGGGTCTCTTCTGACCTTTTTCGGTTACGTTCCTGACCAGGAACAGTCAGACTTTGCGCTGTTTGGCATTGCCCTGATGCTTAGTGTTGTTCCGGGCTTATTCCATACGTTAACAGGCATGCTGATGTTTAAATATAAAATTACAGACAGTTACTTCAAGACCATCAAAGCCGATGGGTTAGAAGGCGAAGAAGTGGTTATTCCAACGTTAAAATCTGAAAAGAAATAAAGTATTAACAATAGCGATAGAGGGCATATGTCAATTTTAAAACCTTTAATAGAACAACGAGCTGATCCTTTTATTTATAAGCATAGCGATGGATTCTATTACTTTACTGCGTCGGTGCCCGCCTACGACAGAATAGAGTTAAGAAGAGCGCAGACTATAGAGGGGCTTGCTGCTGCTGAAACGGTCTCGGTATGGCATAAGCCGGATACCGGCCCTTATTCTGAGCTTATCTGGGCTCCTGAAATTCATTTCAATGAAGGCGCCTGGTATGTGTATTTTGCCGCGGCTCCCAGTCGCGAAATTAAAGATGATTTGTTCCAGCATCGTATGTACGCCATTCGCTGTAAAGACGAAAATCCGCTAACTGGGGAGTGGGAATTTCTGGGGCAGATAGACACGGGTATTGATACCTTTTGTCTTGATGCAACTACCTTTACTCACAAGGGCCAGCTTTACTACATGTGGGCTCAAAAAGAGAAAGACATTCCGGGTAACTCTAACCTTCTGATCGCGACGATGGAGAACCCATGGACGCTGTCGTCAGAGCCTGTTCGCCTGACCATTCCTGAATTTGAGTGGGAGTGCCGAGGCTTTATGGTAAATGAAGGACCCGCGGTGCTGCAGCGTAACGGTAAAGTCTTCGTGACTTACTCTGCCAGCGCAACCGACGAAAACTACGCCATGGGTCTATTGTGGGCGGATGAAAACGCCGATTTAATGGATCCGTCCAGCTGGCATAAGTCGACAAAACCTGTGTTAGTAAGCGAACCTAAAGATGACGTTTTCGGTCCCGGACATAACAGTTTTACTGTCGCCGAAGACGATGAGTCTGTATTGCTGGTTTACCATGCCCGTACTTATACTGAAATTGAAGGTGACCCATTGTGGGATCCAAACCGCCATACTTATGTGAAGCATTTACGCTGGGATGAAGATGGCATGCCTGTTTTTGGCAAAGCGTCCAGAGACGAGTAACAACGAAAACGAGTAGTGTCCCCTTGACCACGCCAAAGCGGGGTCTTTTTTGGAGTTGACTATGAAATACCTTATTCCATTATTGTTTGCCCTTTCTTTCCTTTCCCATGCCCAAAGTCAGTCGGTAGAGACGGTGCCTTTACAGAAGGTTAGTTTGTTACCCAGCCCTTTTAAACACGCGCAGGATACTAATCTAAACTACTTACTTGAGCTGGATGCTGATCGTTTGCTCGCACCTTATCGCCAGCAGGCAGGTATTGAGAGCCCAGAGCCAAGCTACGGTAACTGGGAAGGCGACGGTTTGGGTGGACACATAGGCGGACACTACCTAAGTGGGTTAGCATTGACTTATGCTGCAACCGGCAATGAAGAAATACACCAGCGTTTGCAGTATATGCTGAACTCACTGGCAGAAGTGCAGAAAGCCAATGGTAATGGTTATTTAGGTGGTATTCCAGGTGGTGAAGCCATGTGGGAAGAGATTCAGGCTGGTAATATTGATGCCGATCTTTTTGTGCTGAACGATAAATGGGTTCCCTGGTATAACCTGGATAAAGTCTATGCTGGACTGCGTGACGTTTATCGCTATACAGATAACGAGAAAGCGCTGCAGATGTTGCTGGCTCTGACAGACTGGACAATTGAATTAGTCAGTGAATTGTCTGATGAACAAATTCAGCAAATGTTGGTGAGTGAGCACGGTGGACTGAATATTGTATTTGCCGATGTCTATGAAATTACGGGCGAAGAGAAATACCTGCATCTGGCACGGCAATTTTCCCACCAGCAAATTTTACAGCCTTTAAGTCAGCATAAGGACCAGCTGGACGGTCTGCATGCCAATACCCAAATCCCAAAAGTGGTAGGTTTTGAGCGTGTGCATGGTGTCGCGGGTGATGAGGCTTATGGTGAGGCCGCCGAGTATTTCTGGCGGAATGTTGTCAAAAAACGCACTGTTGCTATTGGTGGTAACAGTGTGCGTGAACACTTTCATGACAGTGACGATTTCAGCGACATGATTGAGGACGTTGAAGGGCCGGAAACCTGTAACAGTTATAACATGCTCAAGCTGTCCAGGTTGCTTTATCAGCGCGGTGCTGAAACCCGTTATATTGATTACTATGAGCGCACTCTGTACAACCATATTTTATCTTCGCAGCATCCGCAAAGTGGCGGTTTGGTTTACTTCACGCCTATGCGGCCGAATCACTACCGGGTTTATTCTGCAGTGCATGATGCCATGTGGTGCTGTGTTGGCTCGGGTATTGAGAGTCATGCCAAGTACGGGCGTATGATTTATGCCAGTGATGAACAGTCTTTATATGTGAATCTGTTTATTCCTTCACGTCTGCAATGGCAGGAGCGGGGACTGGATTTAACCATGAGCACCCGCTTTCCGGACGACGACTCCGTTAGCATTACCATTAACCAAAAAACTGATGTGGCTCTGAAGTTACGTTACCCCAGATGGGTGGAAGCGGATCAGCTGAGCCTCAGCGTTAATGGCGAAGCGCAGGAGGTAAGCGCGTCACCCGGGGAATACATTAGCATTCAACGCAACTGGGAACGGGGTGATAAGGTTGAACTGAGGCTTCCTATGCAGCTTTCCTTAGAGCAAATGCCGGATAAAAGCGATTACTATGCGGTGTTATTCGGGCCTATTGTTCTGGCCGCGAAAACCGACCCAATGCCGGGCGAACAGCTTAATTTTGTCGCCGACGACAGCCGCATGGGACACATTGCTCAGGGAGAGCAGTGCCCGCTTGAGTCTGTGCCTATGTTTGTTGCCGACAGTCCTGACTTTTTGGACAAAATAAAGCCAGTACCCGGTGAACCACTGACCTTTGAGGTTAAAGATCTGGTGCAGCCAGCACAGAATGGCAGTACGCGGTTAATTCCATTTTTCCGGCTGCACGATTCGCGTTACATGCTGTATTGGCCTTATAGCCCGGAAGAAAAGGTCGACCAATTCCGCGCCGCTCAGTCGTCGTTGAGTGAAGAGCGCCAACAGTTAGAAGAGCTGACGGTAGACAGCTTAATACCGGGCGAGCAGCAACCTGAGGCGGATCATTACTTCAAAGGGGAAGATACTCAGGCAGGGGTTAATAACGGTGATCACTGGCGTGATGCCTCTGGCTGGTTCAGTTATGAAATGAAGAATCCGAAAGGGCAGGCCAGAGTATTAAGACTGACCTACTTTGGTGGCGACAGCGATCGTCGGTTTGACGTTTTGGTTAACGGTGAGCGATTGACCAGTGTGCACTTAAAGGGAGAGCAGGGGGCTAAGCTGTTTAGTCGCGAGTACGAGCTACCTGAAGAGTTGCACGATGAAAGTAAGTTAACAGTACGTTTTGAAGCACATGAAGGCAGCATTGCTGGTGGCATCTACGGCGTTCGCTTGCTAAAACACGCCGTAGATTAGCCACCTTAACTTATTGGAGTTTCAGATCGGGTTCCTGTTGCGCAAAGTCAGGGAACTCGTCGTCGCTCCAGCGCAGTAACCGAACCCGGGTGTTGCGATTGGGATCATGTAGTGAGTTACCGTCAATTTCACGGTAGCTGCGTGCATGATAAATCACTAAATCGCGATCATCTTTATCAACGGTAAAGCTGCCATGTCCTGGTCCGTAACGTCTTAGTTCTGGGTTAGTATAAAATACTGGCTCCTCTGACTTCTGCCAGGTGCTGGCATCCAGTAAGTCCGCATCGGCATCAGCCCATAACAACCCGGTAGCATAGTTTTCGTCGGTTGCGCTGGCTGAAAAGCTCAGGAAGATACGGCCATTTCGAATTAACGCCGAAGCCCCTTCATTCACCGAGTATCCTTTCGTTTCCCATTCAAATTCAGGCTCCGAAATTTTGGTCTGTGGGCCTACTTTTGTCGGGCTGATCAGTTCTGCTATGAAAAGGGCAGAGTTATAATCATATTTAGGATGATGCTGAGCCCAGACAAGATAATTGGTACCCTTATGACGAAAATGTGTCGCATCCAGATTGAATGTGTCCCAGGCGGTCTGTAACTGTCCAAGTTCCTTCCATTCACCAGTGAGTGGGTCTTCACTTTTGTTTTCTAAAACGTAGGTTCTTATATTGAAAGGAGCGTCGGCTCGGCCTGCAGCAAAATAAATGTACCAGGCGTCATCAATGCGGTGTATTTCCGGAGCCCAGATATTGGCGCTCATATCCCCTTGTTCGCGTTGCTGCCATATGGTTTTAACGTCAGCTTCGGCTAAACCTGCTACCGACTCGGCACGTCGCAATTCAATGCGGTTAAACTCTGGCACTGAAGCGGTAAAATAGTAGTTACTGTCAACTTTGAGCACCCAGGGGTCTGCACGCTGTGGAATTAACACGTCGGCTGCAGCGAATAAAGGAAAGCAAAGTAAACTGAGTAAGGCCAGATAGTTAGTCATAATAATTCACTTTAGGTTCTGGCAGGCCGCGAGCGCTTGTCTGGTAGATAAGAACAGAACCGGCTAACGGCTCGCTGGCCTTTTGCTCCGGTGTAAGTCCTTCGGTGGCGGAGGTGACAAAAAGTATGTCCATATTAGGGCCGCCGAAAGCAACACAGGTAGGCTGCGACACGGGCAGTTCAAGTATACCTTCGAGTTTTCCCGCAGAACTAAAGCGCGCCACGCCATTACCACCCCAAAGAGCAACCCATAAACGGCCTTGCGCATCGACAATTGCCCCATCGGGCTCGCCCTGTGGAACCGAAGCAAATACTTGAGAGTTTGAAGGAACCCCGTTCAATGGATCAAAGTCATACTGACGAATAGTCCCTGTTGGCGTATCTGCGTGATACATACGCGTGCCTTCCGGGTTCCAACACAGTGCGTTAGGAATTTGGAAACCTCCAAGCACCGCATGGCAGCCAGTTACATCAACACGATAGAGGCTACCTTTTAGGCCTTCGTCCTGTTCGACCATAGTGGCTGACCAAAAACGTCCCTGGCGATCAGTGCGACCGTCGTTAAAACGGTGCCCGTTAAGCTCTTGTTCTGGTCGGGCTATCCATTCAATCTGCTGTGTTTCGGGTTCGTAAGTGGCGAAACCTGAAGCAAAACTGACCATCATTTTTACGGGCTCTGTGCCAATGATAGAAAACGCAGTCAGGCGTTCCAGTGTGCTCCAGGTTTCCAGTTTTTTAGTGTGCCAGTGGTAACAATAGAGTTGGCAACCGTGAATGTCTGTCCACCACAGGGTATTGGTTAATGAATGCCAGACAATGCCTTCACCAAGTCGGTTAGTCACATCAATGCTGGTTATAAAATGACAATTATCCACGTTGAGAACTCCGGTTGAGAACTTTCTGTAAGGCAATGAAAACGAACAACAGTAAGCCTATAGCAATGCGCGCCCACCAGCTATTTAACGTGCCCTCAAAGATAATATAGGTCTGGATAATGCCCATTAGCATCACCCCTAATAATGTCCCTAAAATGTATCCGCTACCGCCGGTTAGTAGCGTACCACCAATAACCACCGCGGCGATGGCGTCGAGCTCCATGCCAATACCGGTTAAGGCATAGCCGGAAAAGGTATAAAAGGTATAGAGAATGCCGGCAAAAGCAGCCAGAAAACTGGACATGGCGTAAATGCCAATAGTACTTCGTGCTATAGGTACGCCCATTAGTGCTGCTGACTGGCTATTGCCTCCAATAGCGTAAATGTAGCCGCCAAAACGACTGTAGTGAGTGAGCAAAAAAAGCCCGGCTAATATCGCAATAACAATAATAGCGTAACTCGGGAGCCAGGCATTGCCGGGAAGTGCAATGCCGGAATCAGCAACGGCATAATATAAAGGATGCTCAATGCCTACGGACTCTTCACTAATGGTGGTTGCCAGCCCTCGCGCAAAAAACATACCCGCCAGGGTTACAATAAAAGGCTGTAGCTTGTAAAAGTAAATCAGGCTGCCCATTAGAGTACCGAACAGCGTCCCGATAACCAGTACCAAAGGAAAGACCAGCAGCGGGTGCCATTGATATTCGCTTATGAGTACAGCGCACAGTACACCACTTAGTGCGACCACTGCACCAACAGATAAATCAATGCCGCCGGAGAGAATAACCAGCGTCATGCCTAAGGCGACGACTAATAAAAACGCATTATCAGTCAGTAAGTTAGTAACGACCTGCAAACTGGCGAAACCTTCAAACTGAAAGCCGCCAATAATAAACATGACCACCAATAAAGAGAATGTGGCGAGCAGGGGAACAAATCGACGTGCAATCATGAGTGTCTCCATTTGCCGGCCAGTCCGCTAATTTGCTTGCGGAAAATATCGGACTGCAGTAGCAATACCAGCACCACTGCCAGTGCTTTTATCAATAAATTAAGTTTAGAGGGCATTCCGCTGACCATAATGGTTGTGTTCAGGGTTTGAATAATGAGTACGCCAATTAGTGACAAGGGAATAGAAAAGCGCCCACCGCTTAACGCAGCACCGCCGAGAACCACCGCCAGGATGGCATCGAGCTCGAGCCACAAACCCACATTATTCGCATCTGAACCGTTGATATCGGCAGCGCTTATAATGCCGGCCAGCGCGGCGCAAAACCCGGTTAATAGATAGGCCATCAGTTTTACGGTGTGGTCATTAATTCCGAGGTAGCGGCTGGCGCTTGAATTGCAGCCAACGGCTTCGACAAAAAGCCCCAATGCAGTGCGCCGTAGCATTAACTGACTGATGCCAAAAACCAGCAGCACCAGCCATATAGTGACGGGAATGCCAAGCAGAGTGCCGCTTCCCAACCAGCTGAAACCGGCATGTTGAAAGGTGACTATCTGACCGTCGTTAAGGAGCTGGGCGATGCCGCGACCGGTCACCATTAATAGCAGCGTCGCTATAATAGGCTGAATGCCCATATAACTCACCAGAGCGCCGTTGATTAAGCCGCATAACAAGCCGCTGGCGATACCGGCCACGAGTACCGTAAACAGGCTGACGTCCGTAGCTACCAGTAAATTGGCACAAACTGCTCCGGCAATGGCCATCACGGCACCTACCGACAGATCTATTCCGCCGGTGGCAATTACAACTGTCATGCCAATGGCTAATAGTGCGACCGGGGCACTGCGGTGAAGAATATCAATGGGGTTACCGTAGAAACGGCCGTTATCAAAATGAATGTCTAAGAATGAGGCGTCCAGCAGCAAATTGAATATTAACATTAACAGCAGGGCGGCCAGGGGCCAGATGTAGCGTGATTTAAGCAGCCGCTCTGCAAAAGAATGTGATGTTTCTGTGTTCATTGATTTACACCTCGGCTATCGAATGCATTATGGATTGAGAGGTTAATTCTGCGCCTTGTAGCTCCGCGACTTTGCGGTGGTCACGCATAACGACAACACGGTTAGCAAAGGCGACCAGCTCATCCAGTTCGGATGACGCCACTAATAACGACATGCCTTCATCGCACAGAGATTTAATTAACTTAATGATTTCGGCGTGTGCACCAATATCGATACCGCGAGTGGGTTCGTCTAAAATCAATAGCTGCGGGCTAATAGCCAGCCAGCGGGCAAGAATGACTTTTTGCTGGTTTCCACCGCTGAGTTCTTCAATCGGCTTTTCTGAATCGGGCGTGGCGATGTGAAAAGATTCAATGTACTGATTGGCCAGAGTTCTTTGTTTTTCCGGTGATATATAGCGCCACCAGCCAGCCTCCACCTGAAGGGCCAGAGCGATATTCTCGCGGATGGAAAGTGGGCCAATAATACCGTCAGTTTTACGATCTTCAGGGCAGAGTGCAATGCCTTGCTGCATAGCGTCTGCCGGCTGGTTAAGAGTAACGGGCTGCTGGCGTATTTTAATCTCTCCGCTTTTCAGTGTGTCGATGCCGAATAACGCGCGGCATACCTCAGTACGACCAGACCCCAGTAGGCCGGCCATGCCCACGGCCTCACCTTTATGGACTGTCAGTGATACATCATCGACTGAGTGCGGCACAGTGGCGTTTGATACCGTCAGTAAAGGTTCACGTTTTGTCGGCTCGGTGGCCTCTGTTTGTTCTCCGGTAACCTGTTGCAGTTCCTGACCCAGCATGGCTTCAATTAAGCGGTTGCGCGGCAGATCAGCAATGGGGTATTCACCTATTAACTTGCCGGAACGTAAAACGGTGATGCGATCAGAAATTTGATAGACCTGTTCCAGAAAGTGAGTAATAAACAAAATGGCGATGCCTTCACTTTTCAGCTGACGCAGAATATCAAAAAGAGTGTCTACTTCGCTGCTATCGAGGCTGGCGGTGGGCTCGTCCAGTACCAGAACTTTAGCGTTCATGGCAACGCCACGGGCAATAGCAACTAATTGTTGTATGGCCACGGAGTAGTGAGATAAAGACTCTGTGACATCAATATTCAGTTTGAAACGCTTTAATAACTGGCGGGCGTCTTCCGCCATTTGTTGCCAGCGAATGCAGCCGAAACGCGTCGGTTCGCGCCCAAGGAACAAGTTATGGGCAACGCTTAAGTTCGGCAGTAAATTCACTTCTTGATACACAGGAGCTATTCCCAGCTTCTGGGCTTCTGCGGTATTGGACGGGCTTATTTCTTGTTGCTGCAGCTGAATGCTTCCGCTGTCTTTTGGTAATACGCCGGTCATTATTTTTACCAACGTGGATTTGCCGGCGCCATTTTCCCCCAGCAGCGCGTGAACTTCGCCCGGGAATAAGCGGAAATTAACGGCATCCAGGGCTTTTACTCCGGGGAATTGCTTACTGATATTACTGAGTTCAAATAGTGCTTTTTCTGATTGTTCTTGTTGCATGATTTTCTCCCAACGACAAAGGCGGCCTAT
Organism: Idiomarina sp. ST20R2A10; assembly: GCF_051842345.1. NCBI lineage: Bacteria > Pseudomonadati > Pseudomonadota > Gammaproteobacteria > Alteromonadales > Idiomarinaceae > Idiomarina > Idiomarina sp. ST20R2A10. Next base: position 301,434 of record NZ_JBNIEY010000003.1, read on the forward strand.
TGACTTCGCTTTTGATATTCCTCAGCTGCAGTGGCTTGAGTGTAAACATCGCCAGTGGTACGGATCAGTTTTGGTATGTCCGTGTCGCCCTTTAAATAGCGTTGAATAACGTCGTAAGTAGGTGCACCTAAATGCGGGTCTAACTCAACGGTGACATTCGCCAGGCCGTTAGCCATAGCCAGGAAATAGTCCGGAATACCGTCTACGGAAATCACTTTGATATCTTCTCCGGGAGCAAGGCCAGACTCTTTAATTGCCTGAATGGCACCTAACGCCATCTCATCGTTATGTGCCCAAAGGGCACAGATGCTGTTTGGGTCTTCTGCTCTGAGAAAGCTTTCCATTACTTCTTTACCACGGTTGCGGGTGAACTCCGCAGTCTGACTCCGTACTATGGTAATGTTGTCGTGTTTATTGATAACGCTGTTGAAGCCCGTTCCCCGGTCAATAGCCGCAGTGGAACCAACGGTTCCTTGTAATTCAACCACACGGCATTCGTCCTGCTCGTTTTCAACTAACCATTGAGCCGCTTTCACTCCCTCCTCAACAAAGTCTGAGGCAATGCGGGTAAGGTATAGGTCTTCGTCTGCGCGAATGTTGCGGTCCAGAATAATGACTGGAATGTCGGAGCGTTGTGCCTGGCGGAGAATGGGTGTCCAGCCGGTTTCAACTACCGGGGCGATGACAATGGCGTCTACCCGCATGGCAATAAAGGTGCGTACCGCCCGAATTTGATTGGCTTGTTGCTGTTGAGAATCTGCAAATTTCAGCGTGATGCCGCGTCGTTTGGCTTCTTCTCGCATGTCGTTACTAAAGTTAGTTCGCCAGCCGCTTTCTGAGCCAACTTGAGCAAAACCTACCACAATTTCAGCCATTGCGTTCTGACTGAGCAGGAGTAACGACATCATTGCTAATGTCTTTATGTTCATGTTTTTCGCCTTTATCTTATTGTTTACTTATTATTTGGGGCAAATTCATGTTGCTGTGTTTTCAGCCGCCACTTAGCTGCTGGAAAACTTATAGAGACTACTTTGTTGATACTTCTGCCCCGGGGACAGAATGACCGAAGGGAATGAGGACTGATTTACCGCATCGGGGTGAATATGAGGCTCGAGACAAAGTCCCCCGTATTGTGGTAACGGTTTACCAGAAGCTCCGGGTATTGAAGAGTCCAGGAAGTTGCCACTGTAAAATTGAACGCCTGGCTCTGTGCTGAACAGCTCCATTGTACGTCCGGAAACCGGATCTCGTAATTTAGCCATTTTTTGCAAGGTACGGCTTTTCTCGTCTCGCGCTATCCAAAAATGGTCATAGCCCTGTTCGGTTTTCGCAATATCCTGCCCTATGGTTTTGGCCCGTTGGAAATCCATAGGTGAACCTGCTGTACCAATTAAGCGACCAGTAGGAATGAGTTCTTCGTCAACTTCTACGTAACGGTCTGCATGAATAGTGAGTTCATGATCGAGAATGGAATCCTTGCCTGCCAGATTAAAATACATATGACTGGTCATATTGACCGGGCATGTTTTATCTGTGGTGGCCTGGTAGTCGATAAGCAACTCGTTCTTTTCATTCAGTGAATAAGTTACCGCGGCTTTAAAGTTACCAGGGTAGCCCTGGTCACCATCTGCACTAAAAATATGGAATGTGACACTAACGTTATCAGCTGCTTCCCTGCTCTCTGTATCCCAAAAACGGAAAGATAACCCTTCCGGGCCGCCGTGCAGCTGATTTTCGCCTTCATTACTGACCAGATGAATGTTCTGATCATCGACTGAAAACTGACTCTGGCCTATACGGTTAGCGCAACGGCCAACAATAACGCCAAAGTAGTAAGGGTTTTTCAACCACAGAGTCGGGTCCTGATAATTAAGGGTAACTTCCTGAACGCCTTGGTTTCCGGGTACTTTCAATGAACGGACGCTGGCGCCAAAGTTAGCCAGAGTAACTTGCATACCCTGGCTGTTATTTAACGTAAAAAAGCGCAGAGGCTGGCTAAAGCCAGCGTGCACTTCTTTACTTTCTGTAATGAACAAAGCCATGGCTTAGTTCTCAACAGCCTTGTTAGTGCGTTCGCCATTTATCCAACGGCTGATGCCCCATGGGTTTTCGTTCTTCAGAGCGTCCGGCAGTAAGTCATGCGGATAGTTCTGGAAGCAAATAGGACGTACAAAACGGTCAATTGCTTTCGTACCGACAGAAGTAAAGCGGCTGTCTGTTGATGCCGGAGAAGGACCACCGTGCATCATTGCGTCACAAACTTCTACGCCAGTAGGGAAGTTATTCACAACCATACGACCCACTTTATCCTGTAACAGGCTTAGCAGTTCAGAGTAGTTCTTCAGTTCGCTTTCTGTAGCCTGCAGTGTGCCGGTTAGCTGGCCGCCTAAATGACTGACAACTGTATTCAGTTCTTCAGCATTTTTACATTTAATGACTAAAGAGCTGGGGCCGAAGTTTTCTGCCTGAAGCTCTGGGTTTTTGACAAAATCTGATGCTGAAACCGTAAATAATTCAGCCTGTCCACAGAAACCTTTTTCACCTTCTTTTACTGGCTGGCCTGTTGCAACTGATTTAACACCTGGCTGGCCTGACAGCTTTTGACGACCCGACTGATAAGTTTCAGCAATGCCTTGATTCAGCATAACGCCAGCGTTTACATCAGCTAATGCTTTGGCAGTAGAATCAATAAAGGTATCCAGCTCATCGCCTTCAATACCTAATACCAAGCCTGGGTTTACACAGAACTGACCCACGCCCAGTGTTAGCGAACCGACAAAGCCTTCAGCAATGCTTTGTGCTGAGTTTTTTAATGCTTCTGGTAAGACAACAATGGGGTTAATGCTGCCCATTTCGGCAAATACCGGAATTGGGTTTTTACGTTCGCTGGCCAGTTTGTATAGCGCCATACCGCCAGAGTGAGAGCCGGTAAAGCCAACGGCTTTAACTTGTTCTGCTTTGACTAATGCCGCGCCGACATCTTTGCCAGGGCCCGTTACGTACGAGAACGTACCTTTCGGCATTTGGCATTTGTCAGCCGCTTTTTGTACTGCCTGTGCAACTAATTCTGCTGAGCCAGCGTGAGAGTTGTGGCCTTTAACAATAACCGGACAACCTGCCGCTAATGCGGACGCTGTGTCACCGCCGGCAGTAGAGAAGGCCATTGGAAAGTTAGAAGCACCAAACACAGCGACTGGACCAAGCGCTTGTTTATAAAAGCGAATGTCAGCGCGTGGCATAGGCTGACGATCCGGCATTGCTTTATCAATACGCGCATCCAGGAACTCGCCACTTTGAATGGTGTTAGCGAAGAGTTTTAACTGGTTGCACGTACGACCGCGCTCGCCTTCAACACGAGCCTGCGGGTAGCCGGTTTCAGCTTTTAAACGATCTAATAATTCATCGCCTAAAGCCATAATTTCATCGGCACAAGCTTGTAAAAATTCGCCGCGTTGCTTCAGTGTCGTTGCTGCGTAGACAGGAGCCGCTTTCGCTGCGCCTTCAACCGCTGCGTCAACCTGACTGCCGTCAGCATGGTTTATTGTTGGCTCCAGCGCTTCACCTGTAGCTGGATTGACCGCCTGGTAAGAGGCACCTTTGCCTGCTTGCCATTCGCCTTGAATAAGTTGTTTACCTGTAATAGTCATAATAAATCCTGTTACTTAGAGGTACTCTGCCGCGCGTCGCGCGACCCGAAATATCCTGTTACACCCACCCGGCATCGACAATAAAGTCTTGAGCAGTACACATGCTGCTATCGTCTGACGCTAAAAATAACGCCATTGCTGCGATGCTTTCGGGCATTAGCGGTGCGTTAATGCATTGGTTTTTAGCAATGTCTTTTTTGGTTTCTTCAGTAACCCACAAAGATAATTGACGTTCAGTCATAACCCATCCCGGGGTTAGTGTATTGACCCGGATATTATCCTCGCCCATATCACGGGCCAGGCCTCGGGTCAGGCCCAGTACGGCCGACTTTGCACTGGTATACCCAGGCATATTGCCCTGGCTTTCGTGCCAGCTCATTGAGCCAAAGTTAATGATGGAACCGCCACCCAGTTCTTTCATTTGCGAGTACACTGCCTGTGCTGCAAAGAACTGCGGACGCAGATTAATATGCATGCGTTCATCCCAGTATTCCGGGGTCACATCACGGAAGTCGTGACGGGTATCACTGGCAGCGTTGTTTATCAGTACGCCAATGGCACCAAGTTCACTTTTGACTTGCTCAACAACTTTGCGTAAGTGCTCAATATCAACCAGGTTACACGGGTAAAAATGTGCCTTACCTGAGCTTGAATTTTCATTAACTTTCTCGACCAGCGCTTTTGATTCATCTTCCAGAATGTCGACGAAAGCCACTTGGCTTCCCTGCGCGACAAACGCTTCTACTAATGCCGCGCCAATACCAGAGCCGCCGCCGGTGATAAATACCGTACGGCCTCTGAGGCTAGGATATTGATTCGTTAATGTCTTTTGTTCTGCCATTGAACACCTGTTTAATGTGAATGTTTTGGTACTGCGGCACCACGGCAACCCACCAGAAAGTCCAGGTCACAGCCTTCATCGGCTTGTAGCACCCGTTCCCGGTAAATTTCTAAATAACCGCCAGATTTTGCGATTACCTGAGTTGCTTTCAGTTTCTCCAGACGTGCTTTCAATTCTTCGTCACTGACCTCTAACTGAAGAACTCCGGCATCCGCATCTAATTGAATGTAATCGCCTTCCTCGACCGCAGCCAGAGGACCAAGTTCCATAGCCTCGGGAGCAACGTGCAGCACGACCGTACCAAATGCTGTGCCACTCATGCGGGCATCAGATATTCGAACCATGTCTTTTACCCCTTTTTTCAGAACTTTAGGAGGTAAACCCATGTTTCCGACTTCTGCCATTCCCGGGTAACCTTTCGGCCCACAGTTTTTGAGCACCATGACGCTGTTTTCATCAATATCCAAATCTGGGTCGGCAATACGTGCTTTATAATCTTCGAAGCTCTCAAAGACCACGGCTTTACCGCGATGCTTCATTAGATGAGGGCTTGCCGCCGACGGCTTAAGTACCGCGCCACGTGGCGCCAGATTACCGCGTAATACGCAGATTCCGCCATGTTTCAGTAAAGGCTCGTTAAAGGTACGGATGACATCATCGTTATAGCAAGGCGCTTCCTCTACGTTTTTCCAGATAGATTTGCCATTAACTGTTAAAGCGTCTTTGGTCAGTATGCCTTCCTCGCCTAAACGGCGCAGCACAACCGGTAGTCCGCCGGAGTAGTAGAAGTCTTCCATCAGGTAGCGACCCGAGGGCTGCAAGTTAACAATAGTCGGAACTTCTTTGCCTTCCAGCCAGTCATCCAAATCCAGATCGACGCCCATACGGCCAGCGATGGCTTTAAGGTGAATCACCGCATTGGTTGAACCGCCGATTGCAGCATTGGTTTTAATCGCATTTAAGAACGCGTCACGGGTGAGGACTTTAGACAGTTTCAGGTCTTCATGAACCATTTCCACAGCGCGCATGCCCGACATATGAGCTAATACGTATCTCCGTGAATCCACCGCTGGAATAGCGGCGTTATGCGGCAGGCTCACGCCTAGTGACTCTGCCATAGAAGCCATAGTAGAAGCCGTGCCCATCGTGTTACAGGTACCGGCTGAACGAGACATGCTGGCTTCGGCATCCATAAACTCTTGTAGAGAAATATTGCCGGCTTTGTATTCTTCGTGCATTTTCCATACAAGGGTGCCAGAGCCGACATCTTTACCGTGATGCTTACCGTTAAGCATAGGGCCGCCGCTGACTACAATTGTTGGTAGGTCGCAACTCGCTGCACCCATTAACAAGGCTGGCGTGGTCTTATCGCAGCCGACCATTAGAACGACACCGTCAATTGGGTTGCCACGAATCGCTTCTTCTGTGTCCATGGCCGCCAGATTACGGGTCAACATAGCCGTTGGTCGTAGGTTTGACTCACCGTTAGAAAACACGGGAAATTCCACCGGAATACCACCCGCTTCGCGAATGCCGTTCTTAACACGGTCGGCTAAGTCGCGAAAATGCGCGTTACAAGGGGTCAGTTCCGACCATGTGTTACAAATTCCAATAACCGGCTTGTTGTCAAAGTGATGATCAGGAATTCCCTGGTTTTTCATCCAGCTACGATACATAAAACCGTTTTTGTCTGCGGTCCCAAACCACTGGGCGGAGCGCAGTTTAGATTTATTTTTGTCGTCGTTGTTCAAGGCTACACCTGTTAATTAGTAATACAATACTACGTTATGGTCGCGATTCTTCCTTCGAATGTCAATCGCTGACTCAATTCTGTACAGCATTAACCAAAATTTATAGCGGGCTCGATCATTGCTCAAGCCTAAAAGGTAATATAGTATTACTTTTTAAATTTTGTAGTATAAATTCATAGCAGGAGCCTATCTAATGCGTCTGATTCAATACGTCACAGAGGCTGGCAAGCAACAGGCCGGTGTCGTTAACGGTGAGCATATTCACCCTTTAAAGGAAGTTGTCAGTGTTTATGAGCTTGCGGAAAAAGCTCTGCAGGAGAAAACCGGTTTAGAGTCGTTAATAGAAAAACTGCAAAGCGATGAGCAAATTTCTTACGTTGAATTAATTAACGAGAACCGCTTACTCAGCCCGTTTCATCATGAAGACCCTGCGCATCTGTTCGTAACTGGCACAGGTCTGACGCATTTAGGCAGTGCTGACACGCGCGCAAATATGCACGCACAAGGCTCGGACAGTTCAAACGCCGAACTGACGGACTCTATGAAAATGTTTAAAGCCGGAGTACAAAACGGCAAGCCTAAATCTGGTGAGCAGGGCGCTCAACCTGAGTGGTTCTATAAAGGTGATGGCAGTATCGTGGTTGCGCCAGGCCAGGCCCTGACTTCTCCACATTTTGCTCTGGACGCTGGCGAAGAACCAGAAATTGCAGGCTTATATATAAATGATAGAGACGGCCAACCGCACCGCATTGGTTTTGCATTGGGTAACGAATTTTCTGACCATATTACGGAAAAAGAAAACTACCTGTTATTAGCCCACTCTAAATTGCGCCAATGCTCAATTGGACCTGAAATTCTCATCGGCGATTTACCGGCGAATATCAAAGGCTCTTCGCGCATTATCCGCGACAACGAAGTATTGTGGGAAAAAGAGTTTTTGAGTGGTGAAGAGAATATGTCTCACACTATTGAGAACCTGGAGAACCACCACTTTAAGTATCCTATTTTCCGCCAACCGGGTGACGCGCATATACACTTTTATGGCACAGCAACGTTAAGTTTCGGTGACGGAATTAGCACTCAGGCGGGTGATGTCTTTGAAATTGCGGCGGATACCTTTGGTAAACCGTTGCGCAATAAACTGCAGATAGAAAAACAAAGCCCGATTCAAAAGGTTACCAAGCTGTAACCTTAAACCGGTGTTTTGTGCAGTTCCGCCAGTGTGTGCTCCAGAGCATGCCTGGCGTTGACTAAAAGTGTCTGCATTTCTTCCCGTGCGACTACCGGATTCTGCTCTTTAATGGCCATGAACACTGCCTTGTGACCGGGTAGTGAGTCGACATACTCTTCCGCTATAGCACTACTTAAGCGAAATGAATTTTCCAGAGCCGTTTCAATGGTTACGCCTAACGACGCCATAAACTCGTTATTAGTGGCTTCCAGTAAGGCTAAGTGGAACTCTAAATCGCTTTTGTATACAGCGTCAGTACCAATTTGAGCTTTCTCCATTGCCTGATAAGCTTCAGTTAATGCCGCTAACTGGTCGTCAGTACGATGCATGGCTGCCAAACTGGCTGCATTAGGCTCAATAATTTCCCGCATTTCATACAGCGACATGTAAAACTTAGTGTCCGGGTTGCTGCTAAAGCACCAGCGCAAAACTTCCGCGTCAAACATATTCCAGTTTTTACGCGGACGGACTCTTGTGCCCAGTTTCGGGCGGGATTCGATTAAGCCCTTAGCGGTTAACAGCTTAAAGGCCTCACGTAATGCTGTACGCGATACGCCCAGCTCTTCACCAATGTCATTTTCATTCGGGATATACTGACCAGGCAAATAGACGCCACCCACAATTCGAGAACCCAGTTCCTGAGCAACCCAGGAATGGATACTTTGTGGTCTGTTTCGGGTTGCGCTTTTCATGTGTCTTCCCTTGCATGTAATGATGATGCGATTTTGTTCATATTAGCGTTTTTTCTCTGTAAGCGTAACCCGCATGAAATAGTGAGTGTAAATAAATGTAATTTTCGTGCCTAAAGCTGGTGCAATGCATGCAAGTTAGTCTAAATACTCTAAGCTTTATCCAAAAAATGACTAACGGGCGTACGCGCCCACTTAAAGGAGAAAATTATGTCACGGATTGTACTATCAGGCATGCTGCTTCTAGCCTGCTCATTCTCGGTTTTGGCTAATGACCTGAAACCGGGGGTATGGGAAATTACTTCTTCAATGGAAGGAGAGGGTATTCCTAAGCAGCTTACGCGAGAACAAAGCTCGCAGGAGTGTCTCACAGCTGAGGAAGGTAGCGATATGGTCGCTACTATGCGCAAACGTTGGAATGAGACCGGGTGTCAGGATATGGATATCTCCCGGGATGGCGATAAAATTGAAGTTGCGGCGTCGTGCGAAGCCGGTGGGCGCACTACGGAAGTCGATGCATTGATTACGGTGCACAGCAACGAACATTATTCCAGTGAAGTTACAACCACTAACGATAGCTCAGTAACGACCTATCGCGAGGCTTCCTGGGTATCGTCGGAATGCGAGCAATAAGAGGATGTAATGACTCCCGCAATTGATGTTGCCAGAAAGAATAAGATTTCTTTTAAAGTACACGAGTATTCCCATGACCCGGCCAGTGAATCTTATGGTGGCGAAGCTGCCGAGAAGTTGGGCGTTCCGCAGGAACAAGTATTCAAAACCTTAGTTGTCAGCCTTGATAGTAAAGAATTGGCTGTAGGCATCATCCCGGTTTCGTCACGGTTAAGCCTTAAGTTGATAGCAAAAGCTTTGGGTGCAAAGAAGGCTACAATGGCAACTAAAAGTGATGTCGAACGTGCTACGGGTTATGTTCTGGGAGGCGTTAGTCCGCTTGGCCAGAAAAAGCAGCTCAGAACCATAATTGATACCTCTGCAACTTATAACTCCACCGTATTCATAAGCGCCGGGCGTAGGGGGCTAGATATGGAGTTGAATACCGAGGATTTAAAAACTATGGTGAGCGGGGAGTTTGTTAATATTACTTAATGGAGCAGCATGCTCAAAAGGATTCAGCGGCAAAGTCATCAAGTGGGCGATACGCGAATACTGGTATCCTATGATCGCCTGACTAGCCGGTTTAAAATCTCTAATGGAGATGATGTGATATACAGCCGTTCTTTGCTGCTGTTGCCATTTATCCGTTCAAATATAATTATTTCCAACAGCGCCTATTCTTTAAAGGTGATTTCTTTTGTTTTATGGCGCGCAAAGTTAGAGCAAAGCGGTAATGTCGTTATTTCTGAGTTACTCCGGCCTCGACGCGCCAAATCTATAGCTTCAATAGCGTACAGCGCAGTAATGAGTGTATTACGGTTTTTTGCTGGTTAATTGCAAGGCCACTAATTTGGTATGAGACAAACTGATTTCTATGTAAGTCGGGTCTTTAGTCATAATGTGTTGACCATTATTTGTTTAATGGTTAGAACAATAACCGCTATAAAACGGGCTGCGATGATTTTAGTTTTCATTACGCTATAGCCCTTAACGAGAAAGCCGCTGATAACGCCAATAAATCATCATCACTAGCCCCCCAGAAAAAGCGACAAGATAAAGCCCGTGTAGCCATAAGTTATGACCTTGATTCGTACCTATAACGGCATGTGCCAGTTGAGAATAGTGATACGATGGAAGCCCATAAGCGATGTAGCGAACGGTGTCTGGTAAGAACTGAATTGGCACCCATAGACCGGATAAAAACGCCATGGGTAAATAAACTAAGTTGACGACAGCAGGGGCCGCTTTGTCAGACAGGCACAGACCCATGAGTAACCCAATTAAGGCAAATGGTAGGGTTCCTACTAACAGAACAATGAACAGTAGACTCCACTGCCATAGCCATAATTGTACGTCGGCAAAAAGTGCTGCCGTAATAAACAACAGTAAGGCAATGCAGGCTGCAAAAACTAAACTACTAGAGAACTTAGCAACCAGATACGCAGAAAGAGGCATGGGAGAAACACGCTTCAGCGTAAGCCAGCCTTGTGCCCTGTCGCTAGCAACAGCGGTTGCGTAGTTAAATAATGCTGGACCCATCATGCCAAAACAGGCGTATGAAACCAGCATATACTCGCCTTGTGCCGCGCTAAAGTTAAAGACAATACCGAAGAACACGTAAAACACGAGTGGAAAAAGCATGGCAGGTAAAAAGAATGCCGGGGTGCGCCACAAGCTAAGTAAGTCGTAGAGGCTTTCTTTTAAATAAATGGCCGAATTAAGCATGAGTGGGCTCCCGAATAAGGTGTAAGTAAGCTGACTCCAGAGAATCGTGATCGGAGGTAACCTCGTTGACTGAACCCTGTGCAATAATTTGTCCGTCCTGCAAGACAGCAACACGATCGGCAAGTCGCTCTGCTTCTTCAATGTAATGAGTGGTTAGTACTAAAGCGCAGCCATGCTGTCGGCGTTTTTTTATCTGCTCCCAAAGCAAGTGGCGCGCTTCAACATCCATACCTACGGTAGGCTCATCAAGAAAAAGTAAATCGGGGTTTCCGGCTACCGCGATGGCAAACAGAACTTGCTGACGCTGCCCCCCTGATAACTTCCCGAAGCGTTGTTTAGCAATGCCGGTTAAATCAAACTCCTCTAGTAAAAATTCCGGAGTGGCGCCTGACGGATAATAACTACAAAATAAATCCAGTTGTTCAGCGACGGTTAAGTTGGCGTTTAAGGTACCAAGCTGCATCATGACTCCAACACGCTGACGGATGGTTAACGGTCTATGCTGACTATTGAGTTGAGTCCCCATAACCTCTAAATGCTGAGCCTGATAATCATGCATGCCAAGTATGCTGTTAATTAAGGTGGTTTTGCCTGCTCCGTTTTTTCCAAGTACGGCAATGACTTCACCCGCATAGGCATTAAGGCTGACATTGGTCAGCGCCGCTTTTGCGCCATAATGTTTATTAAGCGACTGTACTTTAAGGTTTATCTGACTCATTGGCAGTCTCTGTGAATTGATTCGATGTTAATAAGTCTATTCAGCCAGCCTTTGAGCTGGTAGTTGCGTATGTCACCAATTAGGAATGACATTTGTCACTGGTGTGCTTACTTTGTAGCGGCCATAATAAAAAGAGGAGCAGCAAAGAGCAGCGGTATGTCAGATAAGCAGCGGGTACGCGAGCAAAAACATGCGTGGATTTACCTTTTTAACCTCGGTTTCTATATTTTACCGATGGTGCTTTTCCCTTATCAGATTTGGGAAATGGCTGTCATGGTGGCGGCGATGTTGGTTTTTATTGGCCTCTATTACTGTTGTTATTCGGTGCCGCGGCAGCAAATGCTGTGGCCAATCCTTGGCATGTACATTATTGCTTGCGCAGTGACGCCACTAAACCCGGGATCTATTGCTCTTTTTAGTTACGCGGGATTTTTTGTTGGCTTTGCCTATAACTGGCGGGTTGCGCTTGCGGCTGTTGCCGGCATTATTCTTACCTTAGCCGCATTCCACTTTGGCCCGGGAACCAGCTGGGATCTCTTTTTGCCCTACGGTATCGTCATTGTTGGCACTGTTTCTATTTTTGGCCGGGTTGAACGACTCAGGCAACAACACGCTGAAGAGCAAGAACGTGATGCTGAAGAGATTGAGCGTTTAGCAACCAGTGTTGAACGGGAGAGGATAGCAAGGGACTTGCACGACATTTTGGGTCACACGCTTTCGAGTATTATTTTGAAATCGGATCTCGCCAAGGCGCAACTTTCTAAGCAGCGTTACGATGAAGCTTCTGAGCAGTTAGTAGAGCTGAGTGAAATTGCTCGTGAATCTCTTTCGCGGGTGCGACAAAGTGTTTCGGGGTACAAGCATGGAGGGTTACAGCTTGAGCTGAGACGACTTGAGCAGCGTTTGGCTGACGGAGGCTTCAGTACTCGGATAACCGGTACACCGCCGATAATAGATGAGCAACGGGAAACCTCACTGGTGTTAGCAATAACCGAATTGGTAACCAATATTATTCGTCACAGCAATGGTCAACAATGCTTGATTCATTTTGACGAAACAGCAAACACCTACTGTATTAAAGTTGTGGATAATGGTCGTTGTCATGACGTGAGTTTGGGCAACGGTTTGAGCGGCGTTGAACTGAGAATACAGGAGCTTGGCGGCTCCATGTCCATCTCAACAAACAAAGGGTGTGAGGTGACTCTCTTCTTACCAAAACTCGCAGAGCAACAGCCATGAAAATTCTCTTAGCTGAAGATCAAACCATGGTGAGAACTGCGCTGGCAAGTTTGTTGCGACTGGAGTCTGATTATCACGTCGATGAAGCCGTGGATGGCGTTGATGCTCAGAAAAAATTACAAGAAGCTGATTACGATGTATTGCTGAGCGATATTGAGATGCCTAACCTTTCCGGCCTTGAGCTTGTCCAGTGGGCGCAGCAGCAACAACCAAACCTTCGTTCGGTTATTATCACCACCTTTAACCGTGCCGGTTATATTAAGCGAGCTATTGACTCCGGTGTCCGTGGTTTTCTATTAAAAGATGCGCCGATTAATGAACTGATCGTGTCGTTGCAACGGGTATGTCTGGGTGAGCAAGTGATAAGTAATGAGCTTCTTCTTCAGGCTCTTGGAGAGCGTGACCCGTTGACAGAAAAAGAGCGTAAGGCACTACGTCTGGCAAGTCAGGGGTTAAGCACTCAAGCCATCGCAGAACAGTTATTCATTGCTCCAGGTACGGCTCGAAATTACCTTTCTGAGGCAATCAATAAACTGCATGCGAGCAACCGGACTGAGGCTGCTCGCATCGCTCATCAAAAAGGCTGGTTGTAATAAGCTATACGCCTTTTATAAAAGGCTTAAAGCTTCACAATCAACTTACCTTTATTGTCGCCGGTAAAGAACATGTTCAGTCCCTCAATGGCTGATTCCAGCCCTTCAAGAATATGCGAACGGTGTTTTATTTTGCCGGACATAACGTAAGGCGTCAGTTGTTGCAGCAAGCTTGGAATTTGGTCGAAGTGATCTGGCATGGTAAAGCCCTGAATTGTCAGCCGCTTTTTAATAACAGGCACCCAGCTTGGTCCGGGGCTGGGCACTTCTTTATCGTAGTCGGCTATCATGCCGCAAACCACCACACGACCGTGCGCGTTCATACGTTCAACCACCAGGTTTTGAATGGGGCCGCCGGTATTTTCAAAGTATAAATCTACGCCATCAGGAGTCAGCTTAGTCAGTTGGTCGCGCAAATCATCAGTTTTATAATTAATCGCGCCGTCGAAACCAAGTTCGTTGACTATCCAGTTGGCTTTTTCGTCACTCCCGACAACACCTATCACTTTAAGGCCTTCGGCTTTTGCTATCTGACCGACAATTGAGCCGACTGAACCTGCAGCGCCTGTTACTACGATGGTTTCTCCATTTTTAGGTTTACCTACATTAAGTAACCCTTGCGTAGCAGTTAACCCGGGTAAGGCGAATACTGAGAGTACAGTTTCGTCAGGTACGTCGGCCTGAACCTTGTTAATACCTTTTCCGTCGCTCAGTGCATATTCCTGCCAGCCCATCATGCCCATAACCCGGTCGCCGACTTCAAACTCAGGATGGTTACTCTCGACAACCTCTCCAACACCCGAACTGCGCATTACCGTGTTTAATTCAACTGGTGGTATGTAGCTCTCTGTATCGGGGCTCATCCAGCCAAACATCGCAGGATCAAGCGACATTTGCCGCTGTTTTATTAATATTTCACCGGAACCGGCTTTCGGGAGCTCCTTTTCCGTTACTTCAAAAATGTCCGCTGAGACTGGGCCCGGCTCAGGGCGCTTAACCAGTTTAATCGCTTTATAAGTCGTCATAGAGTTCCCTCTTTATTAGGTTGTATGTAAGCCATATATGGCTACTCAGGTTACTTAATGAAAGGCCAATGCTGTGAGATTTATCACATTCTTTTGTAAACACTAGTTGCCGGATATTGTGAACTGTATCTAAGTCGATTAATATCAAACAGATAGTTGCTGTTCTGAAAAGGATGTCGGACATTGCGTAAACTCTGTCGGCTTATTCTTTTCTTACTATAAAAACTGTTTACGCCTATATAACAAGGAGATAAAAAATGAAAGACGTTCTATTTTTTAACAATATGCTGACGCCGAAGATCATTACCTTTGTGTATTGGATTTTGCTTTTGGCCGCCGTTGTTGGTGGGGTAAGCACTATGTTTATGGGATATGAAGGTTTTACCTTTGGTAACTTCCTTAAAGGGATATTTTACGCTCTGGCCGGAGGCGTTGGTGCCAGAATTTGGTGTGAGCTTCTTATTGTTCTGTTTAAAATGAACGAAGCTCTGCAGGATCTTCGTAAGAAGTAAATGATAGAAATAAAGACATGTAACGCTTCTAAGTGAAGCTTTCTATAAGTTGCGCGGCCCTCCTGTTGGAGGGCCTTTTATTTTAGGTCTTTTCTCATGACTCAAATGAGCCTATTCTAGGGTTATACAACTCACTAACATTAGGTGCCACCCTTCTTGCGAAACCTTATTGCTATTGCTTTATTGCTACTTGCTTCGGGGTCAATGGCTCAGGATGTAACATTGAAAGTGGGTGTTTATGACAACCCGCCCAAAATCATGTTCGATGAATACGGCCAGTTGAGCGGTATTCATGGCCAGCTTCTTATGACTATTGCACAGCGTCATAATTGGCAACTGATGCCGGTAGAATGTGAATGGGATCAATGCTTAAAGCTCTTGCGCGAAGGTCGAATTGATATTTTCCCGGATGTTGTGAAAAACGATGAAAGAGAGACTTGGGCTAGTTTTCATAATGAGCCTGCTTTATTGAGTTGGTCACAGCTTTATGCGCCGAAAGAAGAAAAAATTACCAACCTTTTAGATTTGAATAACAAACGTGTGGCGGTACTGCGGGACTCTGTTCAGGAAGAGTATCTAAAACAATTAATTGAGAATTTTGATCTAAACAGTGAGCTT
The DNA here is from genome assembly GCF_051842345.1 of Idiomarina sp. ST20R2A10. Lineage (NCBI taxonomy): Bacteria > Pseudomonadati > Pseudomonadota > Gammaproteobacteria > Alteromonadales > Idiomarinaceae > Idiomarina > Idiomarina sp. ST20R2A10. The sequence continues at coordinate 316,638 of NZ_JBNIEY010000003.1, forward strand.
TATCCGGTGCAGAGCCTTGCCGAAGGGTTTGATGCGGTTGTTGCGGGAAAGGTCAACGCCACTTCGGCGGATCAGCTTTTTGGCGATAAGCAGGTGACAGAATATGCCATTGAAATGACCCCCATCATGTTTCTTCCTAATGAGGTTTTCTTTGCCGTTCCTAAAGGTTCTCATGCAGATATTCTGTCAACTCTGGACAGAGAGCTAAAGCGCTTAAAAGCCGATGAAAACTCCGATTACTATGAAATTATTGAACGCTGGAGTTCAGGGCAAAGTCACTTAACAATTTCTGTTTACGTTTGGTGGTTAATGACGGCATTGGTCTTACTATTCTTGACTGTTGTTGGGTTTAATCTGCTTTTGCGTCGCAAGGTTACCGAAAAAACACAAGCGCTGGCTGAAAGTAAGTATCGTTTGAATACCATTTTAGACAGTGTTGAAGCTTATATTTTTATCAAAGATAAAGAGCTGAAGTATCAGTATGCGAACCAGCAGGTTTTAAAACTGTTTCAGTTAAAACTGGGTGATTTCATCGGAAAAACCGATGCCGATTTGTTTGATAAAAGCACCGCCGATACGCTTAAAGTTTTTGACAACAAAGTAATAAAAAGCGGTAAACGGGCGGCTCAGGAAGAAATTAGCTTTCTGCCTGACAAAAAAAAGCCGCTTCATTTTTGGTCTGTAAAAGTGCCGTTATATGATGCCAATAAGAAGGTTATTGGCTTGTGCGGAATTTGTACTGACATTTCAGAATACCAGAGCATGAAAGAAGAAATTCAGTCTCTTGCGTACTTCGACCCTTTAACCGGCCTGGCGAATAGACGTTTCATGCTGGAGCGTTTGAAAGACGAGTTTTATCGTTACCAGAATGGCGGCGATGATGGTGTGCTGGCAATGTTGGATATCGACCAGTTCAAGAAAGTGAATGACAGCGTAAGCCATGACGCGGGAGACGAGCTTTTGGTTCTGTTTGGCCAGAGACTGGAGTCTGAGCTGCTTCAGACTGAAACTGCCGGACGTCTGGGGGCCGATGAATTTATGGTGCTGTTAAAGAGTAAAAGCGGTATTAATCTGCTGGACGATAAGAATCTGCGTCAGCGCCTGCAGGTGTTGGTAGAGCGTTTAAGTGAGCCTTACCAATTAGGCGAAAAAACGGAGTCGATATCAGTCAGTATGGGCGTCACTTTGTTTTCCGATGCGCAAAACACCGGAGATCTACTTCAGGGAGCCGACCTGGCGCTGTCGCAGGCAAAAGAGACCAATGCATCAAAGCTGCAATTTTTTAATACGGGCATACAGCGCGAATTTAATTATCGGCAAAAGATGATAACTGGGTTACGACAGGCAATAACGACAGAGTCACTGGAAGTGTATTTTCAGCCGCAGTACCAACAGCTAACGGATGAGGCCAGCCAGCGTTGTTTGGGCTTTGAAGCGTTACTCCGTTGGTACGACGAAGAACTTGGCTGGGTGTCTCCCGCAGAGTTTATTCCGTTAGCCGAAAGTCAGGGACTCATGCCCGACCTGCATCGGTTGGTGCTGAATCAGGTACTGGCAGCCATTCCCAAATTGCAACACGCTATAAGTGATAAAGGCGGACGTGTTGCGATAAACGTCAGTGCCAGCCAGTTTAAATCCCCCGGATTTGTAGAAGATATTGAAGCCCGTTTAACGGCGGCTGGTATTCCCGGAGAGTTGCTTGAGCTGGAAGTAACCGAGAGTTTACTCATTGATGATATTGAAAACACGGCTGCGAATATGGAAAGGCTAAAACGCCTGGGAGTGACCTTTGCGTTGGATGATTTTGGAACCGGTTACGCCTCTTTGGGCTATCTGAAACGTTTGCCCTTAAATTCGTTAAAGATAGATCAATCTTTTGTGCGAGACATGAAAAACGGTAACAGTGATGAAGCTATAGTAAGAACGGTGATAGCACTGGGCAAAAGTCTTGATTTAGCCATTATCGCCGAAGGCGTCGAAACGGAGGAGCACTTGCATAAACTACAGGAAATGGGGTGTTTTTGTTTTCAGGGGTACTATTTTGCCAGGCCAGAACCAAGCCACTTCTGGATGTCTGATGAGCGAGTTTAAGCAATGCTAATTTCCTTTATCTGTAACTCGATTATTGTCGGCTTAGCGGTTATTTTTCACTACGAAGCACTTAACCGAATAGGCTGGCTGATCACTCACATGAGAATGTTCAGTCAAATTCGACTGATGTTTGGGGTCATGCTCGCAATCATAGCGCATACCGTAGAGGTTTCTATTTTTGCGCTTGCTTATTACTTTATGCATCACGAAGAAGGTTTTGGCACCTTAGTCGGTAATTTTGATGGAAGTTTTTTGGATGCTTTATACTTTTCTTTCACGGTTTTTAGTACGGTTGGTTTTGGCGATATAGAGCCTTCGGGAGCACTCCGCTTTTTAACTGGTGTGGAGAGTTTAACTGGTTTAGTTTTAATTACCTGGACGGCTTCGTTTCTATACGTTGAAATGCAGCGTTACTGGCACCGTTAACTGAAACATTTGCTAACAGAAGCCTGCTTCTATAAAGCTGTCAGGCGGTGTATCTTTATGGCTGAGGCATACCAGCTTGGAAAACAAAACTGATGATGCAGGAAACATTAAAAATTTTAGTGGTAGATGATGACGCACGGCTGCGAAGCTTGCTGGAGCGTTATCTTACTGAGCAAAACTTTCAGGTACGGGTGGCGCAGGACTCTGAGCAAATGGACCGCTTGCTGACCCGGGAAAACTTTAATTTACTCGTACTGGATTTAATGCTGCCGGGCGAAGACGGACTCTCCATTTGCAAGCGTTTGCGTAGCCAGGGAAACAATCTGCCGGTCATTATGCTAACCGCAAAGGGCGACGAAGTGGACCGTATTATTGGCCTGGAACTCGGTGCTGATGACTATCTGGCTAAGCCTTTTAACCCTAGAGAGCTGTTAGCTCGCGTCAGAGCGGTACTGCGCCGGCGGGGTACCGAAGCTCCTGGTGCTCCCTCGCAGGAAGATCAGGAAATAACCTTCGGTGAATTCCGGCTGAATCTGGGTACTCGCGAAATGTTTCGCGGCGACACACCTATGCCGCTGACCAGTGGTGAATTTGCGGTACTAAAAGCTCTTGTTAATAATGCACGGCAGCCACTTTCGCGCGACAAGTTAATGCATCTGGCTCGTGGTCGTGACTACAGTGCGCTTGAGCGCTCTATTGACGTTCAGGTGTCACGTTTAAGACGTATGCTGGAAGCCGACCCGACTAAACCCCGATATATTCAGACGGTGTGGGGTTTGGGCTACGTGTTTGTGCCGGATGGTCAACTGAAGTCCTGATGAAACTTTTTCCTAAGTCAGCGTTTGCCCGCACGGTTGCGCTGCTGGCTCTGGTGTTGCTTATCAACCAGCTCGTTTCTTACGTGATGGTCAGCAATTATGTTGTCAGGCCCTCCATAGAACAAATTAATGAACTGGTTGCGAAACACATCCGCACCATGTTTATCCCCCGTCAGCATTTAGCTGAAACCGAGCGGGAGCTCATGACCAATTATACTGAAGCCACCGGTATCGAAGTCTTTAATGATGAAGCAGCTGAAAAGCAGGGCTTAGGTAACTCAACCTATTATGGTTATTTATCGGATGACATGAGCGACATGCTGGGTGGCGAAGCCCAGGTGCGGGTAGCTCAGGGTAATAAATTCTATTTGTGGGTAAAACCTCCGCGTGCACCTGACTTCTGGATACGCGTGCCCCTGGATAGTATGCAGCAGGGACGCTTCTCGCCATTGGTGATGTACCTGGTACTCATTGGTTTGCTGAGCGTGTTCGGCGGTATGCTATTTGCCAACTGGTTAAACCGACCGTTAAAAGCTCTGGAGGACTCCGCCCGAAGAGTTGGACGGGGAGAGTTCCCTGAGCAGCTGTCTGAAAAAGGTGCGACCGAAATTGTGGCAGTGACTCGCGCTTTTAATCAAATGTCGCGCGGTATCCGTGAACTGGAAAATGACCGTAACCTTTTAATGGCCGGTGTTTCTCACGACTTAAGAACCCCTCTTACTCGCATTCGTCTGGCTGCGGAAATGATGCCGCAGGGCGAAGACTGCCTGGCTCAGGGCATTATTGAAGATATAGACGACATGAACGACATTATTGATCAGTTTATTGATTACGTTCGTCTTGATCAGCAGGAGTCGAGCAGCAGAGAGTCGCTGAATGAGCTGATAGAGCAAACTGTGGCGAATGTTCCGGATAACTGGCAAAAGCAGTTTGAGCTGGATTTAGGCAAGTTGCCCAGAGTTTGGTTACGCCCCTTATCTATGAAACGAGTCATTATTAATTTGCTGGAAAACGCCGAACGTTACGGGAAACATCACGTAGTGGTCAGCTCCGGGCATGATAAAAAGCAAAAACGTGTCTGGTTCAGGGTAACAGATGACGGCCCGGGCATTCCCGAAGAGCAGCAGGCCACATTATTTGAGCCTTTTACTCAGGGCGATAAAGCGCGTGGCGGCGTTGGTTCCGGTCTGGGGCTGGCTATTATTAAGCGCATTGTCGACCGGCACGACGGCAGTATACAACTGCAAAACCGCCCGGAAGGCGGCTTGTGCGTGCGGATTGAACTGCCGCTGAATCAGCAACGGCAGTAATCTTGATTATAGCAACAGGCGGTTAATACCGTTAAGAGCCGCAACACGGTAGGCTTCCGCCATGGTCGGATAGTTAAAGGTGGTGTTGACGAAGTAGTCGATGGTGTTACCACCGTTTTTCTGCTCCATAATAGCCTGACCAATGTGGATAATTTCTGAAGCTCGCTCGCCAAAACAATGAAGCCCCAGCAGCTCGCGCGTTTCCCGGTGGAATAACAACTTCAGGCAGCCCACATCGGCACCGGAGATTTGCGCCCGCGCAAGGTGCTTAAACTGCGCACGGCCAACCTCATAAGGCACTTTCATTTCAGTCAGTTCTTCTTCGGTTTTACCAACCGAGCTAATTTCCGGAATGGTGTAAATACCGGTAGGAATATCGCTGATAAGTGCTTTGTCGCAATTACCGTTAATAATAGCGGAAGCACAGATCCGCCCCTGATCGTATGCTGCGCTGGCTAAACTGGGGTAACCAATAATGTCGCCGACTGCATAAATATTATCGACACTGGTCTGGTAATTTTCATTTACCTCCAGCTGGCCGCGATAGTTGGGTTCCAGCCCCACCGACTGGCAGTCAAGCTGTTCAATGTTACCGGAACGACCATTAGCAAAAAGCAGACAGTCGGCAGCCATGGTCTTACCTGACTTGGTTTTTAGAACTACTTTATCGTCATGCCCGGTAATGCTTTCGTATTCTTCATTGTGGCGAATGACAACGCCACTGTTGCGCAAGTGATAACTCAGCGCATCTGAAATTTCAGCATCCAGAAAAGAAAGCAGGCGTTCACGCTGGTTTATTAAGTCCACTTTAACGCCCATACCCCGGAAAATACTGGCGTATTCACTGCCCACCACACCGGCACCGTATATCAGAATGGTTTTAGGTTCATGAGACAACGACAACACTTTATCTGAGTCGTAAATGCGCGGATGCGAAAAGTCGACGTCTTTCGGGTTGTATGGGCGTGACCCTGTAGCGATAACGACATGTTTTGTGATCAAGTCATCGACAGAGCCGTCCAGTTTGGTGACCCGAATGCGGTTCTTGTCTAAAAAAGAAGCTGTACCGTGCACCACAGTAACGTCGTTACGGTCGTAAAACGAACTGCGTAATTTCACCTGTTTACGAATAACCGATTCTGCATAGTGCAGTATGTGACTGAAAGTCATACCGCTCTGCCAGCCAGGGCCGGAAAACAATGGATTATTATTGTATTCAATTAGACGACTGACGGAGTGTCGCAAAGCTTTGGATGGAATGGTTCCCCAATGCGTGCAACCGCCGCCAAGGGCTTTATGTTTTTCTACTATGGCAACGTTGTAGCCGCTTTTGGCCAATTGCATGGCAGCGCCTTCGCCGCCGGGACCAGTACCGATGACAACGACATCGAATTCTGTTTCGGTTTCAGGCTTTATTGCAGTCATATTACTCGCTTCACTACCGGTGTACGGGCTTTAGATAGTAGCACTGTATAAGAAAAGCGTAAATTGACACTGTTTTCTGTGCGCAGAGTCGTTATAGTAAAGAGAGACAATGACTTGGAACCGTTGTATGAGTAAAGAAAAACAAGTCCCGCAAATTCTGGCTCGTCGTGTTGTAGCGCAAAGCCGCTTAATGCGTATTGAGGCCGTCGATCTTAAATTTAGCAATGGTGAGCAGCGTCAGTTTGAGCGCATGAAAGGCAGCGGTCGCGGCGCGGTTATGATTGTTCCCTGCCTGGATGAAGAAACTTTGTTACTGATTCGGGAATACGCTGCAGGCCTTCACGACTATCAACTCGGTTTCCCCAAAGGCCTGATTGACCCGGGCGAAACCCCGGAAGAGGCTGCTCAGCGTGAGCTAAAAGAAGAAGTTGGTTACGGCAGCCGTCAACTTGAATTCTTAATGGAAGTGTCTCTCGCGCCTCAGTTTTTTTCTGCCAAAATGAGTGTTTTCGTAGCTCGCGACTTATACCCCGAAAGCTTGCCGGGCGACGAACCTGAGCCACTGGAAAAAGTGACCTGGCCATTAGACGATATTGACAACCTGCTGGCTCAACCCGACTTTTCTGAAGCGCGCAGTGTTGCGGCGCTTTTAATGCTTTTGCGTAATTTGAGTGAGGCACAGTAGTGGCAGAGACAATGCTGGAGAGACTGAAGGAAATAGCCTGCGAGGCAGGTGGCGTTATTTTGTCAATGTACGAGCGGCATGACTATAAAACCGCCGAGAAAAAAGACGATTCTCCAGTGACTACCGCCGATCTTGTTGCCAGCGAGCTAATAGAAGATCGACTCAAGCAGTCATTCCCTGAGATTCCGGTTATTTCTGAAGAAAGCGAACACCAGGACTATAATGAGCGCCGTCAATGGAAGGCTTATTTTATTATTGACCCGATAGATGGTACTCAGGAGTTTATTTCCCGCTCCGGGGACTTTGCGGTCAACATTGCTTACGTAGAAAACAACGAACCTGTCATTGGCGTTATTTTCTGGCCGGTCGGCGAAACGCTTTACTATGCTCGCAAAGGCGCTGGCGCCTTTAAACAAAAAGAGAACGAAAAGCAGTCCATAAGCGTGCGCAAGTTTAGTGACCCTCAGGCTGCCCCTATTATTATTGCAATAAGTCGCCAACAGGCACGAGAGCCTGTGTTTAATCGTTTGCAGACAAAACGTGATATTCAGCCTTTACCAACGGGTAGCTGTTCACTAAAAGCCTGTTTTATTGCCGAGGGCAAAGCCGATTGTTTTTTACGTCTGGGACCTACCGGAGAATGGGATACCGCTGCATCGCAAGTTATTGTAGGAGAAGCTGGCGGTCGCATAGTGAATGAGAACTTTGAGCCCATTACCTACAACCGTACGGTTAGCCTGCTGAACCCTAACTTTCTGGTTTTGGGCGACCAAAGCGTTCCCTGGGAAGAAGTCTTTATTGCCCGTCAGGCTCGTTTCCGGTAACACTGTCTTTGTTGACTACATCGACACTTTCATGCAGCTCGGAGTAAACAATGACGGCTTCGCCGGACTTCAGGCGTTGCTTCAGTTGCTCCACTTTCGTTTCAAAGCTGAGCTCCTGACTGCCGTAATCGGTTCCTTCGCGCAGTACAATAGATTCCATTAAATTGTTCAGGGTTTCCTGATCAATTTCCTGCCAGGGAATGATCATTTATCCTCCGCTTGCTGCAACTCTTCTGTTAATTCTGCCAGTTCTTCTTCTGCTGTCATCCAGAGGTTTTCCTGTTGTTGCAGATCTTTTTGCGCCTGTGCCTGCTGGTCTAACAGCTTTTGCAATTTGGCTTTATTGGCATCGTCATACAAGGTGCTGTCACTCAGTTGCTCGTGAATATCGGCTAGCGTCAGCTCCAGCGAATGAATATTCTTTTCTGCCTTCTCTATTTGTTGGCGTAAAGGCTTGGTTTTTTGCCGCGCTTCGGCTTCTTTGCGTTTCTGCTGCTTGCGATCGTCACGTTGGCGAGTGGCGGGTTGCTCGCTACGTTTGTCATTAGCCGCCTGTTGCTGTAACCAATCGTGATAGGCATCTAAATCGCCGTCGAAAGTTTCTGCTTTGCCGTCGGCAACCAGACAAAATTCATCTACCGTGGTACGTAGCAAATGTCTGTCGTGCGAAACCACAATCAACGCGCCTTCATATTCCTGCAAAGCCGCGACCAGTGCGTCGCGCAAGCCGAGATCCAGGTGGTTAGTCGGCTCATCTAGCAGTAACAGGTTAGGACGCTGGTAAATAATGAGGGCTAACGCCAATCGGGCTTTTTCCCCACCGGACATGGGTTCGACCGATCGTGTGGCCTGATCACCGGAAAAACCAAAGTTACCTAAAAAGTCACGCAACTTTTGTTCAGTCGCTTGTTTATCAATGCGCTGCAAGTGCAGCAGCGCTGAGGCTGCCAAGTCCAGAGTTTCCAGCTGATGCTGAGCAAAATAACCAATGCTGAGACCTGGGTTAACCAACCGCTCACCAGCCATCGGCTCCAATTCACCCGCCAGCAGTTTAATCAGCGTTGATTTACCGGCGCCGTTTCGGCCAAGCAAGCCTAACCTAGTTCCCGGCACCAAATTTAGCTTAATCTGCTCAAGAATGGTGGTGTCACCATAGCCAGCTTTGGCGTCGCGCAGCGTTAGCAGCGGATTTGGCAGCTTCTCTGGTGTTAAAAAGTGAAAGTCGATACCACTTTCGGCGCGCAGTGGCGCCTGGTTAGGCAACTTCTCAATAGCTTTTAAACGGCTCTGTGCTTGTTTGGCTTTGCTGGCTTTATAACGAAAACGGTCAACGTAAGCTTGTAAGTGCTGACGCATAACCTGAGCTTTTTCGTACTCGCTTTGTTGCTGAGCCATGTGCTCGGCGCGCTGCCGCTCAAACAGAGAGTAGTTACCGCGGTAGCTGTTCAGTTTTTTATGCTCAATATGCGTAATGTCGGTAGTGACGGAATCCAGAAAATCCCGGTCGTGCGATATCAACAAAAGCGTTCCGTCGTACTGTTTCAGCCAGCTTTCCAGCCAGAAAATGGCATCAACGTCCAGGTGGTTGGTTGGCTCATCCAGCAGCATTAAGTCGGCGCGGGCTATGAGTACCTGTGCCAAATTAAGGCGCATGCGCCAACCACCGGAAAATGCCTTTACCGGCTGTTGCAGTTGTTCCTGAGTAAAGCCAAGGCCAGCCATTAAACTGGCGGTTCTGGGCTGAATGTCGTAGGCGCCAATGGCGGCTAGTTTATCATGACAGTTTGCAATGGCTTCGCCGTTGTTATCGCTTTCGGCCTGCGCGAGTTGCGCTTCCAACTGCCGAAACTCGGCGTCACCGTCCATTACGTAATCGATAGCGGATTTATCCAGTGCGGGAGTGTCCTGGGCTACGCTGGCAATTCGCCACTCCGCTGGCAGGTGAATATTACCGCTGTCGGCACTGAGTTCACCACGCAGCATGGCAAACAACGAGGACTTGCCGCAGCCATTACGGCCTACTAAGCCAACGCGATGTCCCGGGAATACTTGTAAGTCACTGTCTTCAAATAAAACATCACCGCCACGCAATAAGGTGATAGCTTCAGCACGGATCATAAACTACTCTTCATTTTGTACAGCTGTTCAGCTGCGGTATCATAGACGTGTTCTGCTCACAATTCTAACACAGGAGCTGTTGTGGCTAGAGAAAAGAAGCGATTTATTGCCGGGGCCGTTTGCCCCAAATGCGATGCCATGGACACACTCATGCTCTTCATCGAAAACGATACCGAACAAGTTGAGTGCGTGCAATGTAAGCACCGGTTTAGTGAACCTAAAGAGCAGGGTGGTGGTAGCCAGCGTCAGTTTGATCAGGTCATTGGGGTATTTAAGCCAGACTAAACAAATTGTAGGGAGCCATTATGACAGACACCGACGGCAGCCGTTTTATCAACTGTCTTTATCGCGTTGAGCAAGTACAGCAGGGCGAACAAAAAGCCGCTGAAGCTTGCTCGATGAACATGACGCAACTGATGTCGGCGGCCGGGAAAGCGGTTTTTCATCAGCTACAATCTTACTTTCCGGCACCGGCACGCATTGCGGTCTGTTGTGGTGAAGGCAATAACGGTGGTGATGGCTATATTGTCGCCCGACTGGCTCAGAAGGCCGGTTATCAGGTGCAAGTTTTTGCGCTTAAACCCAATGTTGAATTGCCGGAGCCAATGGAGTCTGACGCGCACAAAGCCCGCGCTGCGTGGCGTGAACAAGGCGGAAGTGAAAAGCCCTTGCTGGATTGCTCGCCCGAGCAGTTTGATGTGTTGGTGGATGCCTTATTTGGTGTCGGTTTGAATCGTGCGCTTGAGGGTGACCCGGTAAGCTGGGTTCAGCGGGTGAATGGCAGCACGACGCCAGTGGTGTCAGTGGATGTGCCGTCGGGGCTGAATGCTGATACGGGTCATGTGCCCGGTGCGGCGGTTCGCGCTCATCTGACCGTCTGTCTGGTGGCGTTAAAGCGCGGCTTGCTGACCGGGAAGGCTCAAGAGCATACCGGTGAGTTAAAACTTGAAGATTTAGGTATTGGCGGCACGTTTAGACAGCAAAATGAAGCCGACTGGTTCAGGGTTAATGCAGGCCGGGTTGGCGGCTGGCTAGCGCCTCGTTCACGCTGCACTCACAAAGGTGAGCAAGGACACGTGCTAATTGTCGGTGGTCAGCCGGGCATGTCCGGAGCTGTGATATTGGCAATGCAGTCGGCGCTGCGTGCGGGGGCGGGCAAAGTGTCCGTGGCGTGTCATCCGCAGGTGCAGGCAATTGTTGCGGCAGCTCAGCCTGAAGCTATGGTGCATGGCATAAAAGAAACCGATGCTCTTAAGCCGCTGCTGCGAGAAGCTTCTGCTGTTGCTTTGGGGCCCGGGTTGGGGCAAGGCTCCTGGAGTCAGGAGGTTTTTTCGCAGGTGATGGAAACCGATGTGCTGAAAGTTATTGATGCCGATGGTTTAAATCTATTAGCCAGTAACCCCGTTCATTCACCCAAATTATTACTAACACCGCACCCTGGTGAAGCCGCACGGTTACTGCAAATTACGACCGATGAAATAGCGTCGGATCGTTTTGCTGCGGCAACAAAACTACGTGAAAAATACGGTGCGCAGGTACTACTTAAAGGTGCGGGGTCTTTGCTGGTAACCGACAGAGGTAGGTGTTTGATTGACCGCGGTTCACCAGCAATGGCCTCCGGTGGCATGGGCGACCTGTTAACCGGATTAATCGCGGGCTTATTAGCGCAAAGAATGGCTCCGGCACAAGCGCTGATTGCGGGTAGCCTATGGCATGCTATAGCGGGCGAAGAGGCAGGAAACGATGGTGAGAGGGGAACCTTAGCTTCGGATCTGTTGCCTTATATACGACAGTTGGTGAACGGATATGGAAGGGATGATGACTGAGGTACACCAATGTGAGTTGGCTGATGAAGAGGAAACGTTAGCACTTGCGAAGAAATTTTCACAAGTTTTACAGACCCCTTTAGTGGTTTATCTGAGAGGCGAGTTAGGTGCCGGAAAAACGGCGTTTTGTCGCGGTGTTATTCAGGCTATGGGGCATTCAGGGGCGGTGAAAAGTCCGACCTATACTCTTGTTGAGCCCTACCAGCTGCAAGGCTGGCGTATTCATCATTTCGATTTATATCGACTGGCAGATCCGGAAGAGCTCGAATATATGGGAATTCGAGATTATTTTTCTGAAGATACGTTAAACTTTATAGAGTGGCCCGATAAAGGCTATGGTTGGCTTCCCGGTGCGGACATTGAGATAAGAATCGAGTATGCTGGCACGGGTCGTAAACTTACTTTCAGTGCGCTAACTGAAGCCGGACAACAAATAATTAAAACATTATGATGAAGCGATTTTGGGTGTTTTTGTTTGCTTGTGTTCCTTTGTGGGCCTGGGCCGACAACAGTATAGACAGTGTGCGTGTGTGGCCATCTCCGGATAAAACGCGGGTGGTTTTCGACTTGTCGGACACTCCCGACTATTCTTACTTTACGTTGTATCAGCAAAAGCCTTACCGGCTGGTTATTGATTTTAACAATACTTCGTTAAAAGCGGGTTTGGCGAACTTGGGCGAAGAATCGCTGCTGGTCGATAAAATTCGTACAAGCTCACCTAAAAACGCTAACAGTACCCGTATTGTTATTGAGCTGGACTCTAAAAGCGACGCTAACCTTTTTACCTTGCCAGCTAATGAGTCCTATAAAGATCGGTTGGTGGTTGATTTACCCGGTAAATCCAAAGAGCTGAGCGGGCCGGCAAAATCGGTTTCAGAGCTGAAAGACAGGCGCGTAACCATAGCAATTGATGCCGGGCATGGTGGTGATGACCCCGGCTCTATTGGTCCACGCGGAACTTACGAAAAACACGTCGTTATTCGTATTGCCCGTGCATTGGCCAAACTCATTAATGATGACCCTGGTATGCAGGCTTATTTGATTCGAACCGGGGACTACTATGTTGGCCTTAACGAGCGACCGCAAAAAGCCTGGGATGTAAAAGCGGATTTTTTTGTTTCGATTCATGCAGACGCTTTTCGAACACCACAGCCCAGCGGTGGCTCGGTCTGGGTGTTGTCCAAACGCCGGGCAGAATCCGAAGTTGGTCGCTGGTTAGAAAATCGGGAGCAGCAATCTGAGTTATTGGGTGGCGTTACTGATATTTTGCGGAAGAACGGGCACGAACCCTATTTGGCCGAGACTCTGTTGGATATGTCAATGGACAGTTCCATTGCCGGGGCCTACAGTGCCGCGAAACATATAATCGATGAAATGTCGACGGTAACCAAAATGCATAAAAAGACCCCTCAGGCAGCGAGTTTCGCGGTTTTGAAGTCACCGGATAAACCGTCATTGCTGGTGGAAACTGGATTCATTTCAAATCCGCGTGAAGAGCAGTTGTTAACCAGTAATGCTCATCAGCAAAAGCTGGCGCGGGCTCTTTACAACGGGATTCGCCGTTATTTTGTTAGCAACCCAATAGACAATACCTACTTAGCTAACCAAAGCAGTTTTACTTATACCGTTAAGTCCGGAGATTCCTTATCGGTGCTGGCACAGAAGTATAATACTACCGTCAAAGCCATTAAAACCGAGAATAACCTGACCACCAGTAGCTTGAAAATTGGTCAGAAACTGACAATTCCGAGTCGCTGATGGCCATTCAACAATTACCGATAGAGCTCGCGAACCAAATTGCTGCGGGCGAAGTGGTTGAGCGCCCTTCGTCGGTGGTTAAAGAACTGGTAGAAAATGCATTGGATGCCGGGGCTACGCAATTAATTCTGGATATTGAGCAGGGCGGTAGCAAACGCATTCGAATTCGCGATAACGGCGGTGGTATTGTTAAGCAGGAGCTGACACTGGCACTGAGCCGTCACGCCACCAGTAAAATTCAGAGTCTGGACGATTTAGAGCATATTGGTAGCCTGGGGTTTCGGGGAGAAGCTCTGGCCAGTATCAGTTCTGTGTCGCGATTGCGCTTAATATCCAAGCCGCCAGAGCAGAAAGAAGCTTGGCAGGCGTGGGCCGAAGGTAGGGATATGCAAGTGACTGTTGAACCAGCTGCGCATCCGGACGGCACAACCGTCGATATACAGGATCTATTCTTTAATACGCCAGCCAGACGTAAGTTTTTACGCACAGAAAAAACTGAATTCAGCCACATAGATGAAGTTATAAAACGGATTGCGCTTAGCCGTTTTGAAGTTGGATTCCAGCTTAATCATAACGGCAAATCGGTAAGAGCGTTTCCTTCTGCTCAGACTGAAAAACAGCAATTACAACGGTTGGCGAAAATTTGCGGCGGTGGATTTGCTGAGCAGGCTTCAGCAATTGACGCTGTTGATGGTGACTTCCACTTAAGTGGCTGGTTAGTCCCGCCGGAGCATTGTCGGCATCAGGGGGATATTCAGCATTTTTTTGTCAACGGCCGAATGATGCGCGATAAATTGTTATCGCATGCGGTACGTCAGGCCTACGAAAAATATTTGCCGAACGAGCGCGTTCCGACGTTTGTGCTTTATTTTGAACTTCCTGCTGAAGAAGTCGATGTGAATGTACATCCGGCAAAGCATGAAGTCCGTTTTCACCGCCAGCGACAAGTGCATGACTTTATTCTGACCCGCATTGAACAGGCTTTAAACCAGCTGGTTGCGATAGAAAATGAACAACCTGCGATGAGTCATCAGCATTCTTACAGCTTGCAAGAACGGTCATCAGGCGTGACGTCGGACTCCTGTCGGGGAGCGTCAGGTGCGAGCTTTCTGGGCGAGAGAAAAGCATCGGGTTCGTTGTTGCCGAATGCTGCCAGGATTCCTCATGGTAATGCTGGAGCGCAGCTAAGCACCGAGCCAGAGGCAAAGTCAAAGGCGGAACAAAACTGGCGTGTTCTGTCTGTGTTTAATGATGTTTATGCCCTTATTCGCAATGAGTACAGTCTGGCCTGGCTTAATCTGGCTAAAGTTCATACTGAATGTGTCAGCAGAAAACTTACTCAGCAATTGCAGGACGGACTGAACGGGCAGCCGTTACTGGTTCCTGTGGCAGTCAGTTTGGCGAACCTGCCCGGGCCTGCGAGCCAGTGGCCGCAACAGCAATTAAACCAGTGCGGTGTGGTGTATAAAATTCAGCGTGAGCAGGCAATTATTGAGCAAATGCCGGAAATGTTACGTCAGGGCAATGTAGTGAGTGGTTTTACTGACTTATTAACCTTACTGACCGAAGACGCTGAAACTGACCAACTGGCTCGTTGGTTGGCACAGTTTGCTGGTCTTGAGTCGTACAGTCTGACTCAGGCGGAGCACTGGCTTATTCAGTGGCGTTCGCAATTGGCTGAAAGCGCGGATGCGTTACAAAAGTTGCCGTTACCCGGAGAGAATAATGCATAGCAAGGACGCCGTTATTGCCATTTATGGGCCAACAGCTTCAGGCAAAACAGCGTTGTCGCTGGCGCTTTGTGAGCAACTGGATTGTGAGATTATTTCTGTCGATTCCGCGTTGATTTATCGGGGAATGGATATTGGTACTGCGAAACCCAGCACCGAAGAGCAAAACCTAGTTCCTCATCACTTACTGGATATTCGTGACCCTGCTGAAACTTACTCGGCGGCCGATTTCCAAAAAGATGCTTTGGCTTTAATTGATGATATTCAGCAACGTGGCAAAGTGCCTTTGTTGGTTGGCGGGACCATGTTGTACTTTAAGGCTTTGCTTGAAGGGCTTTCCCATTTGCCCGAGTCTGATACCAGCGTACGTGAAAAGCTGACCGGCGAACTGCATGAGAAAGGTTTAGCCGAATTGCACAGTCGGCTGCAAAAGATTGACCCCACAAGCGCAAAACGTATTCACCCTAACGATCCTCAGCGAATTCTGCGAGCTTTGGAGGTTTATGAAATTTCAGGCAAACCTTTGACGGAACTCACCAAAGAGCGTCATGGTCAGTTAACTAAGCCCATTTATCAGTTTGCGGTAGCGCCGGTTGAACGGGAAGTTTTACACCAGCGTATCGAGCAGCGTTTTGACCAAATGTTGGCGCAACCTTTTAAAGAAGAAGTTGAAACCTTGTTTGCCAGACCCGATTTGCACCCGGATCTTCCGTCCATACGCAGTGTTGGGTATCGGCAAATGTGGCAGCACCTCGCCGGAGAGCTAAGCTATGATGAAATGCGGGAGCGCGGAATTATTGCCACTCGACAGTTGGCGAAAAGACAAATGACGTGGCTGCGGGGCTGGCCGGGAGTGCACTGGCTGGAGACCGGTGACCTCAATATGCAGGCGAAACTCATGACGGCAATGCAGCATCCCGCAGAGATTTTTGATACTAAGGATTGAAATTAGACGACCAAGGCCGCAGATCCAATTCTGAACTAAATGAGTAATTCTTAACGTTTTTCTTATTGCAAAAATTCTTTACTGGTCTAGTGTGTCTTTACAGGGAACTGCAAATTGGCAGTGCTGTAGCTTACTATTTACACATTGGATATTAATAACGATAAAAAGGAATCCAAGATGGCTAAGGGGCAAACTTTACAAGACCCATTCTTAAATGCGTTACGTCGTGAGCGCATACCAGTATCTATTTACTTAGTTAATGGCATTAAACTGCAAGGACAAATTGAGTCTTTTGATCAATTCGTTGTCTTATTAAAGAATACGGTTAGCCAAATGGTTTATAAGCATGCAATTTCAACAGTTGTACCTGCGCGTATTCCTCAAAATTATTTGCCGCAACAAGCTGGCGAAGATATGGCTGAAATAGAAGATTAATGGTGAAAGAGAGGTCTGAACAACTTGTTCGATAGGTATGAAGGTGGCGACTACGCAATATTGGTTCATGTGGATTTACCCGCAGAAGTTGACCGAGAAGATCTCTCTGAATTACAACTTTTAGCTGATTCTTCGGGCGTGAAAACTATGGGAGTGATGACCACAAGTCGTAACTCCCCAACCCCCAGATACTTTGTTGGTAGTGGTAAGGCAGAAGAAATTGCCGAGCAGGTAAAACTGCTGGACGCTAACATTGTTATCTTTAATCACGCGTTATCACCAACGCAAGAGCGAAACTTGGAAGCCATTTGCAAGTGTCGGGTGTTAGACCGTACGGGTCTTATTCTCGACATTTTTGCGCAGCGGGCACGGACCCACGAAGGTAAGTTGCAGGTTGAATTAGCGCAGCTGCGTCATATATCGACACGACTGGTGCGAGGCTGGACCCACCTTGAGAGACAAAAAGGTGGTATTGGTTTACGTGGCCCGGGTGAAACCCAGCTCGAGACCGACAGACGTTTAATTCGCGGGCGTATTAAAAATATCTTAAAGCGCCTGGAGAAAGTCCAGAAACAGCGGGAGCAGGGGCGTCGGGCTCGTAAAAAGGCGGATATTCCTACCGTATCGCTGGTGGGTTATACCAACGCAGGTAAATCGACGCTATTTAATCGCCTGACTGAAGCCGGCGTTTATGCCGCGGATCAGCTATTCGCAACACTTGACCCAACCCTTAGAAAACTTGCAGTAGAAGATATTGGTGAAGTGATTCTGGCTGACACCGTTGGTTTTATTCGTCACTTACCTCATGACCTGGTCGCAGCTTTTAAAGCGACGCTTCAGGAAACTCAAGAGGCCGATTTATTGTTACATGTGGTTGATGTCAGCGACGAACAGCAGCAAAATAATATTGATCAGGTTGCTGAGGTTTTGGAAGAAATCGATGCTGGCGATGTACCACAGTTAATTATTTGTAATAAAATAGATCAAGTGGAAGGGGCCGAGCCCCGGATTGATTACGATGACAATCAAAGGCCAATAAGGGTCTGGGTTTCAGCGCAGCAAGACCTTGGCATTGAGGAAGTACTGGAGGCTTTACGGCAGATACTTGGCCCGCAGATGGTCGAGCTGACTCTGAAAATCCCCCACTCAATGGGTAAATTACGTGGTACATTATACCGTTGGAATAGCGTGACATCGGAAGATGTTAACGAAAATGGTGAACTTGCGTTGCAAGTGCGCATGTCATCGGTAGACTGGCAGCGTTTACACAAGGCTTATGGCGACCAACTGGACGACTTAGTCGTGCAGCAATAGAATTTTTTATAGCAACAGTTTTCTTAAAAAACTTGGAGCACTCAATGGCTTGGAATCAACCGGGAAACGGTAATAACAATGACCGTGACCCATGGAAAAATCAAGGCGGCAAAGATCAAGGGCCGCCTGATCTCGACGAAGCAGTTCGCAAACTGTTTTCCAAATTCGGTTTTGGTGGGAAAAAAGGCGGCGGCTCGGGCGGCAGTTCAGGTATCCCGGCAAAAGGCGTCGGCATTATCGCAATTATTGCGATAATTGTTTGGTTTATCGCTGGTTTTTATACGGTTAAAGAAGCAGACCGTGGTGTTGTGCTGCGTTTCGGTCAGTTTCATACCCTGGTTGAGTCGGGACTTCACTGGCGCCCCGTGTTTATTGATTCGGTAGAACATGTAGACGTAAACAACATCCGCTCAGATAAAACTGATGGCTACATGCTGACTCAGGATGAGAACGTGGTTCGTGTGGAGCTGGATGTTCAGTATCGCGTTGTTGATCCGCGTGCGTATTTATTTAACGTAGAAAATGCTGATGGTGTTTTATCACGAGCTACTGACAGTGCCTTACGTTTTGTGGTGGGTCACACAACCATGGATGAAGTGCTGACTCGTGGTCGTGAGGAAGTCAGAGCGAATACTCTGGATATGCTCGAAAAAACAATGAATCCATACACGGTTGGTTTGCAGGTAGTTGATATTAACTTGCTGCCAGCACGGCCACCGGAGGCGGTTAAAGACGCCTTTGATGATGCTATATCGGCTCAGGAAGATGAAGAGCGCTTCATTAGAGAAGCTGAAGCTTATGCCCGCGAAGTAGAACCCTTGGCACGAGGCCAGGTACGTCGTATGTTGCAGGAAGCGCAAGCTTATCGTGAGCAAATTATTCTTGAGGCTCAGGGTGAAGTTGCTCGCTTTGAAGAGTTGCTGCCTCAATATCAAAACGCACCTGAAGTCACACGTCAGCGTATTTATCTTGATACTTTGCAGGAGCTTTATGCGAAAACGCCTAAGGTACTGGTTGACGTTGAAGGTGGTAACAACATGATGTACTTACCACTAGAAAAACTTCTCGAAAAGCAAGGTCGTAATACAAATTCATTCTCTCCGACGCGTATTCCTGAAGATGTTTCAGGTGGTTCCTCAAGTACTGGAACAGAGACACAAAATACGCGCAGCAGTAACCGCAGCGGAGGTCGAAACTAATGAAAAACCTAATCGCAATAATTGTTGTGGTCCTGGTCGTTCTGGGTCTTTCCTCCGTTTATGTAGTTAAGGAAGGCGAACGCGCCATCTTAATTCAGTTCGGTAAGGTCGAGCGTAATGCAGAAACTGGTGAAGCTATGGTTTTCGAACCTGGTTTACACTTTAAAATCCCTTTCATTGAACAAGTGAAAAGACTGGATGCCCGCCTGCAAACATTAGACGGAGATCCTGACCGCTTTGTCACCAGTGAGAAAAAGGATTTGATTGTTGATACCTACGTTATGTGGCGTATTAATGACTTCTCTACTTTCTATCTGAGTACTAATGGCGGTAACTACCTCCAGGCTGAAGCTCTGTTAACTCGTCGTATTAACAGCGGTTTGCGTAGTGAATTTGGTAACCGTACCATTTCTGACATTGTTTCTGGTGAGCGTGATGAGTTAATGCGTGAAGCTTTAATACAAGGTTCAGAAAGTGCTTCAGATTTAGGTGTTGAAGTGCTGGATGTTCGTGTTATGCAAATTAACTTGCCAACTGAAGTGAGTCAGTCCATTTATCAACGTATGCGTGCAGAGCGTAAAGCTGTGGCCACAGAACATCGTTCTGAAGGTAAAGAGCAGGCAGAGTTTATCCGTGCCGATGTTGACGCGCGTGTAACGGTAATGCTTGCTGATGCAAAACGTCAGTCACGTGAATTACGTGGTGAAGGTGATGCGCAGGCAGCGAAAATCTACGCTGATGCTTATCAGAAAGATGCAGAGTTCTTTGCATTTATTCGCAGCATGGAAGCTTATGGCAGTTCCTTTGGCTCTGGCAATGATATGTTAGTGCTTGATGCGAACAGTGACTTTTTCCGTTATTTACAAAATATGATGGGAAAAACCGAAGAGTAATCATGACCGAGCGTCTGATGTGACCATCAGGCGCTCACCTCCGATGTACAAACCCTCCGATTAAAGGTAAGATCGCTCCGATTTTTTTTACGCGGGGCAATCATGAGTCAGAACGTTGTAATTCTAGGCACCCAATGGGGTGACGAAGGCAAAGGTAAAATTGTTGACCTGTTAACCGATAAGGCCACTATGGTTGTGCGGTATCAGGGCGGACATAACGCTGGGCACACATTGGTTATTGACGGTGAAAAAACCGTTCTGCATTTAATTCCTTCAGGTATTTTGCGCAAAAATGTTCAATGCGTTATTGGCAACGGTGTGGTTTTATCACCCGAAGCACTGATGGAAGAAATGGCAATGCTGAAAGAACGAAATGTTCCAGTTGCTGACCGTTTGCGTATCAGCAAAGCTTGTCCATTAATCCTGCCGTTCCATGTAGCTCTTGATCAGGCACGTGAACGCGCGCGTGGCAGCGAGGCTATTGGCACAACGGGGCGTGGTATTGGCCCTGCGTATGAAGACAAAGTTGCACGTCGTGGTCTGCGTGTTGGTGACTTATTTGATATGAAACGCTTTGGTGAGAAGCTGAAAGAGTTGGTGGATTATCACAACTTCTCTTTAGTGGAATACTACAAAGCTGACGCTATTGATTTCGATACCGTACTTAAGCAATGTGAAGAGTTCGCGGAAGTATTAAAACCTATGGTGATTGATGTACCTGCTTTACTCGATAAAGCGCGTAAAAACGGTGAATCAATCATGTTTGAAGGTGCGCAGGGTACTTTGCTGGATATCGACCACGGTACATACCCTTATGTGACCTCTTCCAATACAACGGCTGGTGGTGTTGCAACCGGAGCCGGTTTTGGTCCTCGTTATATTGATTACGTGTTAGGCATTGTCAAAGCCTATACCACTCGCGTAGGTAGTGGTCCGTTCCCGACTGAACTTGATTGCGAAGTGGGGCAGCATTTAGGTGAAAAAGGCCATGAGTTTGGTGCAACGACCGGCCGTAAACGTCGTACTGGCTGGATAGATGCCGTGGCAATGCGACGCGCAGTACAAATCAACTCTATTAGTGGCTTCTGTTTAACCAAGCTAGATGTATTAGACGGTCTTGAAGAGTTAAAGATTTGTATTGGCTATCAGCTCTCCGATGGCAGTGTGACAGAGCATCCGCCGCTGTCTGCGGAAGACTATGAAGTGGTAGAGCCCATTTACGAAACAATGCCGGGCTGGCAGCAAAGCACTGTTGGCATAACAGAGCATAAAGAGTTACCGCCAGAAGCTTTAGCTTATATCGCTCGTATCGAGGCGTTAACCGGTGTACCGGTAGATATCATTTCGACCGGCCCTGATCGTAAAGAAACCATTGTTTTACGTCACCCATTTGGGCAGTAAGAAAAAGTAGTGTATGTTACTAAAAGACGGTCAGTTTTTATTCGATGTAGATAAAAACTGACCAGTCAGAACAAAAAAATTAAAAAAATTACGCGCACCTATTGCACTATCAAATCTAGTACCATAGAATGCGCTCCACCTAACCGGTGGTGCCGGCATAGCTCAGTTGGTAGAGCAACTGACTTGTAATCAGTAGGTCCCGAGTTCGACTCTTGGTGCCGGCACCAATTTAAATTGCAAGACACGGGAGGGGTTCCCGAGTGGCCAAAGGGATCAGACTGTAAATCTGACGGCTCAGCCTTCGCAGGTTCGAATCCTGCCCCCTCCACCACGCAATTTCCTTGGTTTTGAAGTGGCCTCATAAAATTGTGAATTTGCGGGTGTCGTATAGTGGCTATTACCTCAGCCTTCCAAGCTGATGACGCGGGTTCGATTCCCGCCACCCGCTCCACATTCCGTCAGTGCTGATATAGCTCAGTTGGTAGAGCGCACCCTTGGTAAGGGTGAGGTCGGCGGTTCGAATCCGCCTATCAGCACCATTTCAATTTAGGCCCCTAATAAACCTCGGTCATGCTTTTTAGCTTAGGTAACACACCGAAGAATTTTGTTAGAGAGGCTGCAATGTCTAAAGAAAAATTTGAACGTTCGAAGCCGCACGTAAACGTCGGCACCATCGGTCACGTTGACCACGGTAAAACAACACTAACTGCTGCTATCACAACTGTTTTGGCAAAAGTTTATGGTGGTGCGGCGAAAGACTTCGCAGCCATCGATAACGCGCCAGAAGAGAAAGAGCGTGGTATTACTATTTCAACGTCACACGTTGAATATGACACACCAACTCGTCACTACGCACACGTAGACTGCCCAGGGCACGCTGACTATGTTAAAAACATGATCACCGGTGCGGCGCAGATGGACGGCGCAATCTTAGTAGTAGCGGCAACAGACGGTCCAATGCCGCAGACTCGTGAGCACATCCTGCTTTCACGTCAGGTAGGCGTACCTTACATCGTTGTATTCATGAACAAATGTGACATGGTCGACGACGAAGAGCTGTTAGAGCTGGTCGAAATGGAAGTTCGTGAACTGTTGTCAGAATATGACTTCCCGGGCGACGACCTGCCGGTCATTCAGGGCTCTGCACTGAAAGCGCTGGAAGGCGACGAAGAGTACGCTAAGAAAATTGTTGAGCTGGCTGACGCACTGGATAACTACATCCCAGAGCCAGAGCGTGACATCGATAAGCCGTTCATCATGCCAATCGAAGACGTATTCTCGATTTCAGGTCGTGGTACAGTTGTTACTGGTCGTGTAGAGCGCGGTATCGTGCGTACAGGCGACGAGTGTGAAATCGTTGGTATGAAAGATACGACGAAGACCAC
>NZ_JBNIEY010000004.1:0-265776 GCF_051842345.1 Idiomarina sp. ST20R2A10
ACCTCGTTGGTTAGAACGTGGCGATAAATTAGGCTATCTGCAAAGTGGTGACTAGGCGTGGTTTATGTGACGCTTACATTTTTATTGTTCTTAAAAGAAGTTGTCTCACGGACTTATCCTGTTGAAAAAATTACTAAAACAATAGGTGGTAAACTGAGTATTGTAAACTGATATCGAAAGCTCACGTGGTGTAGAGTAAGCCCAAATAAATGGGCTTGGAACCACTAAATTGGCAGGTGTGGATAAGCCCGGTAACACTAAGTCTGTACGCATCAAAGCGCCTACACATGATGATATGGTCATCATCATCCGTTGCGGGGGCGCGGGATCTGGTCTTGCCTGGTGCGCAATGTCTGCCTACGGCACAAAGCGGATTTTTGCCCCTCAGAATCAGTTAGTCCAATTTATTCGACTCAATGACAGTAACTCTCCCTTGCTCAGCTATTGAGTTATGAAATTAAGTCATTTAATGTCAATTACATAAAGTGCAGTTAAAACTAGAAATTTTGCGTCCACTAAAATGTAATTACGCAAGTTAGACATATAGAAACAATGCACGAACATTAAAATTTACATGGAAGGTCTAATGACAAAAGAAACTCCAAGAAAGCGTGGCTATTTTCTTACGATATTTATCGCCCTATTGGGTACCCTAAGTATTGCAGACTACTTATACGAATATTCATTCCATACCCACGATTTGTTGAAGGGACTTGGGTTCTTACTCGCTGTACCTTCGGCCTATCTATGTCCAAGCGTTTATAGTCTCAAGCAACAGCCTGCTAATATTGATGAACCAACTTGGGCAAAGTACCTTTCATACGTGGGCGTGCTGCTTATCGTTGCTGGTTTTACCCTCCAATGGATATGATTTTTAACCATTCACTTGATCCGAGGACGGCTATAGAGAAGGCCGCCAAAATGGCGTCTTTTGATAATCGATAGATTGTATAGTGGAAGCTAGCAAGTCGTTCTCTCAACTTATAATGTCCTTAGAGTGTAGGAGGATCGAATTGTATGCTTTCTGTACTATACCCTGAAGTTTACCGGTTGATAAAAAGTATACCAGGAGGCTTGATTCCTATTGGAGTTGGTAGTGAAAGAACTCCGATTCTTGTCGTAAAAGTTCCCAAAGAATATATACTTGCAGCGAAGGTCAATGGTCAGTTTAAGATTTACCTGGCGCCGATTAGTTACAAACAAATGGATACTGTTTGTTTAATTAGTGCTTTCTTTGATGATCAGGATGAGCCATTAGTAGTTTCAACTCCCCTTTTGAATGATGAAGTTACTTCTCTTTTTTCTAAACTATTTAGATCAGAAAGGGTAAAAATATTCTTTTTAGATGAACATTCTAGGGAATATTTATCCTATAGCTCTTCAATCTCAGTGACCCAAGAATCGCTTCAACTTTTTGAAGAAAGTGACTTAATGGAACCTATCATAGAGGATTTATTTGCTATACAAAATCTGGGGAGAAACTGGTTTGGAGAAATAGGTGACAAGAATTACCAAGATGCGATCACATTGAGTTTAGATGAGAATCTCTATCCGGAGGATACTGGTGTAATTGATTTACGGAAAGATAACTTGTCTTATGAAGGGGCACAAGGCTTTGAGTTTTCGCGCTTGGAAAGAGAAGAGCCTGGTGATTTTCAGGAGAATGATATTATCAGGTGTCTACAGAGTGTGTTTAGCCCAAATCAAATTTATAAAAGCCCTAGGCGGACATATGATAATGAAGAAGTTTGTGATGTTCTTGTCGTCACTGAAAGTCGGGTATTACTGATCCAGGCAAAAGACAGCCCAAATATCGAGCGTATACTTCGTGCTGAGATGCCTAGAAAGCGTAAAAAGACAGAAAAATCGTTAGATAGTGCACTACGACAAACTAGAGGCTCAATAAGATACTTCAATCGTGAAAGAGCAAAGTTCCAGTTTATTTGCGGAGAGAAAAGTCACCTTATCGATACCGAAAATCTAAGTGTGTATACAGTGGTAATTGTTAAAGAGCTATTTGATGACCAATCAAATGAATATGCTGAAAACGTCTTAGAGTTAAGCAATGACCTTTCGGTAAAATGCGTCCCCTTTGACTACCCTGAATTCTATAATTTTTGTATTAAAATAGCTGGAGAAGAAGCATTCTTTAAAACTCTGGACAACCTACATCGTTATGCATTTGAGAAGCACTATTTCCCCCGCATGCTTTTTCGGCCAAGATAAAATTAGAAAACCTAAAAGCAGAGCTAGTCAAAAGCTTGTTCGATAACTGTATTGACTAGGTTCATTAATTCAGCTTCTTTAAGGGAAAATGCGCCGCCGACTCTCGTAGTTGAAGCGCAAATCTTTGGTGCTGGGGTCAAGTAATATCGACAATAGGTGTCGTTAGCTTAGTCGTTTCAAGTGGTTTATCTGAATAGGTTTTCGCACTACTTTTTCTTACGGGCAAATTATATTGTCTGTTCACACACCTACAACTCCGACCCACAAGCAAACCCACTGCTCCACGCCCACTGAAAGTTAAAGCCTCCCAACCAGCCGGTTACGTCCAGCACTTCGCCAATAAAGTACAGGCCGGGTTGTTTCTGGCTTTCCATGGTTTTGGAGCTGACTTCGTCGACGTTAACGCCACCCAAGGTGACTTCGGCGGTGCGGTAGCCTTCGGTGCCGTTGGGTTTTAGCTGCCAGCGGTTAAGGTTGTCGGCTATGGCCTGAAACTGCGCGTTAGAGGTGTCGGCCAGCTTATTGTTCAGCGGCCATTGGTGGTGCTCTGCTAATGCGGTCACTACGCGCTTGGGGAAGTGTTGCTGCAATACAGTATTGAGCTGAGTTTTGGGTTGTTGCTGCTGTTGCGTTTTCAGCCACTCAAAGGCGTCTAAATCGGGCAACAGGTTAATGGTTACGGCTTCACCGGGTTGCCAGTAGGAAGACACTTGTAAAATGGCCGGTCCGCTGACGCCACGGTGGGTAAACAGCATGGCTTCACGGAAATAACCGTCGTGTGCTTCTGCACTTACGGGTACAGCCACGCCGGAAAGCTCGGCAAAGCGGGCTTTTTCGTCGTCCTGCAGAGTAAAAGGCACTAAGCCAGCGCGTACCGGCACAATAGAATGCCCAAACTGTTCGGCAATTTGATACCCCAGCGGGGTGGCGCCCAATTTGGGCATAGACAACCCACCACAGGCAATAACCAGTTTGTCGCAGCTATAGTCGCCACGGCTGGTTTCAATGCGGTAGTTGTCGTCGTAGTCTACCGACACAATCTCGGTGCGTAGCTGAACCTTGGCGCCGTGTCGGTCGCATTCGCTCATCAGCATGCGGACAATATCTTTGGCGGAGTCGTCGCAAAACAACTGGCCTAAAGTTTTCTCGTGGTAGGCAATGCCGTATTCCGCCACCAGGCCAATAAAGTCCCATTGGGTATAGCGGCTGAGTGCTGACTTGCAAAAATGCGGGTTGGAAGACAAAAAGTTCTCGGGGCCGGAGTACATATTGGTGAAATTGCAGCGGCCGCCGCCGGAAATCAGAATTTTCTTGCCCGCCTGCTTGGCGTGATCCAATACCAGCACCGACTTACCGCGCTGTGCGGCATGGGCGGCGCAATGCAGCCCCGCAGCGCCGGCACCAATAATAATCACATCCCAGTTCGACATTATTTCTGCAATTGCTCCAGTATGTATTCGGCTTTGCTCACTTCGAAGGACTTATCCTCTTCGACAAACACGCCTTTTATCTGGCCGTCGGTAATGATCATAGCGTAGCGCTTAGAACGTATGCCACCGAAGTTGCCGGTGTCCATGCTCAGGCCCATTATCTGGTTGTACGCGCCGTTTCCGTCGGACAATAACCGAACCTTTTCTCCGATCCCTATAGATTCGCCCCAGGCCTTCATAACAAAGGCGTCGTTTACGGCCACACAATTAATGCTCAGAACACCCGCTTCTTTTAATGCTTCGGCGTGTTCTACGTAGCCGGGCAGGTGTTTCTCCGAACAGGTCGGAGTAAATGCGCCAGGCACTGAGAACAGTACGTGTGTGCCTTTGGCAAAAATCTCTGCCGGGTCATAGTTCTGAATGCCAAGATCACCTTTGCTGGTCAGTGAACCTGATGGAATTTTATCGCCTTCTTTAATTTGCTGACTCATGAAAACCTCGTTTTATATAAACATCAAAGCGATGTTTTTTACTCTTAATTTGACTGTTTGGTTCACGCCCGGCCAGAAAAGGTGCGCTGTTGGGGCGCTTAACTACAACTCGGTATTTGGCCAGGGCGAGGGCGGGTTCCAGCAATGTGTCGGCGTCTTCGTCACTGCCAACTAACTGCTGGAACATTTGCATGTCCTTTTTTACTTGCGCCTTTTGCTTGCCGGTTTTTGGATACATGGGGTCTAAATAAACCACGTCGGGCTCTTGAGTATAACCATTACCGGTAAAAAGGTTGTCGGTGCCAATTAACTGCATGCGCTGGCAGGTGTCACCAATAAAGTCGTGTTCCTTCTGGGCTCTGCGTAGGCCATTATCGAGCAGCGCGGCGACAACCGGGTGTCGTTCAATAAGCTGCAGCTCGCAACCTAGCCCGGCTAGTACAAAAGCGTCGCGCCCCAGGCCAGCGGTGCCATCGACAACCGATGGCTTAAACTGCCCACTAACACCAACGGCTTTGGCGATGGCTTCGTTCTTTAACTGCGTGTTCTGAGCACGGTAGGCGGCTTTACCCTGATGAAAGTCCACCACTAAAGGCGACATTTTTTGCGGGCTTTGCAGCCAGTGCAGTGCCAGTACCCCGTCGGTCAGCCAAAGCTGGAAAACGTCATTACCCGTGGTTTCAGACGGGAGTCCCCAGCGCTCGGCAATGGCCTTTGTCGCAACAGTTTCAGCATCGCTGCCTGCAAGAACGGGAACCCGAGCCAAAGTTGTCACTGCGCAGCCTTACGTTGCATATCAATGTGCGGAATATCGTCTTCCAGATACTCTTCGCTAATGGCTTCAAAGCCGAAGCTCTGATAGAACTTCAGCAGATAAACCTGAGCGCCTACCCGAATTGGGGCTTTGGGGGCATACTCTTCAAGATAGTCGATGCTGCGCTGCATAACGTCAACACCCAGTTTTTGGCGGCGCACTTTTTCGTGCGTTATTACCCGGCCGATACGCGAATAACCGGTATCGGCGGTTGCCAGGTATAGCCGGGCGTAGGCGATCATCTCATCGGCATTGTTGCGGGCGTACAAATGTAAGGCCTGCTCATCGGCGCCGTCAGCGTCCAGGTATGGACAGGTTTGCTCCACCACGAACACTTCTTGTCTAAGTTTCAGCAAGTCGTAGAGATCGTGTAGCGAAAGGTCGTTAAATGCTTTTAAATGCCAGTTCATGTGCCTACTTTCTTCAATGAGTTGCTAAGAGAAACTACGTTGCTTTTACTGACTTCGCTATCATACAAGGCGAGCAGTTCGGCGACGGGTTTGCGACCGTCGCCTTTTTGACTGATGCTGCGCGAGACCGACAAGCTACTGATATCGGCGTGCTTGTACAAGGCGCGGGTGAGGTCGGTGTCGTGGTTGCTTATTAGTACCGGAATATGGCGTTTCTTCGCAACCTGTACCGCACGGCGAGCTAACTCGTCCTGATCGGTCAGGCCAAAGCCACCGGTGGCGTAGCTGGTAAAGTTAGAGGTCTGATCCAGCGGTGCGTAGGGCGGATCGCAGTAAATTACATCGCCTTGTCGCGCACGCCGGAAAACTTGCTCAAACGGGCGGCAAATAAACTTAGCTTTGCGCGCTTTCTCGGCAAAATGCTCGAGCTCCTTTTCCGGGAAGTAAGGTTTGCGGTAATCACCAAAGGGCACGTTAAAAATGCCTTTGCTGTTATAGCGACACAGGCCGTTGTAGCCGTGGCGGTTCATATATAAAAAAAGCAAAGAGCGAAAGTAAGGGTCGCTGCTGGCATTAAAGGCGGCGCGCAGGGCGTAATAAGCGTCGGCTTGGTTGTTACGATCAACGAACAGTTTGCGGGCGTCCTGAATAAAAGTTTTCGGACGGCGCTTCACAAACTGATACAGGGTAATGAGATCCTGATTAATGTCGTTCAGCAGGTAGCTGTCGTAGTCGGTATTCAGAAAGACTGAACCGGCGCCCACAAAAGGCTCGATGAGCTTTTTACCTTGCGGCAAGCGTGCTGTTATCGGCTCGATAAGTGAGTACTTACCGCCTGCCCATTTTAAAAATGCCCGATTCTTCTTCATGCGCCGGCCGTTGGTTTATCCTTTGCGGATTGTAACCCAAAGGCTGGGGGATGAAAATTGCTGACTGCGTGATTCGTCCCGCTACTGGCTATTAATGTCGCTT
Source organism: Idiomarina sp. ST20R2A10 (assembly GCF_051842345.1). Taxonomy (NCBI): domain Bacteria; kingdom Pseudomonadati; phylum Pseudomonadota; class Gammaproteobacteria; order Alteromonadales; family Idiomarinaceae; genus Idiomarina; species Idiomarina sp. ST20R2A10. Next base: position 6,344 of record NZ_JBNIEY010000004.1, read on the forward strand.
TGTACACTGGAAAACGACTTAGCCCAGGGTTCCATTTGCTGCACTTCAGCTGGCAACTGCGTGGCGGCTGAACGAGCTTGCTCAATGCTAGGGTAGCTGCCAAAAATAACCACATAACGTTGGTCGGCACGCTGGTAAACCTGGGTATTACCGGCTATGCCGTAGTCGTTACGGAAATTGCGCAGTAGCTGCGGGTCGCTAATAATGCTGATTTGCAGCGTATAGTTGCCTGAGCTCTGATCCAGCGCCCATTGGGTCTGGAACGGCAATGCACGCTCCGGTTGAGCTTGCTGCGGTTTTGGCTCAGGTTGTTCTGCCTTAACTTCTGGTTCTGGTTGGGCTACAACAGTATCAATGCCTGCCTCGGCTGCCGACGGCTCGTTAGACTGTCCGACAGGCTCTGCTTCCTGTGGCTGTTGTTTCTTTATGAAACCAAGTGAGATTTCGCCCTCTGATATTTCAGAGGCAGCGACGGTGTTTAATGTACCTAACGCATTGCGGTAAGACGCCGCTAATTCTGCAGGAACCAGTTCTAAAGAACGCTCGGTTAAAGGCTCAAAACTTGGCAGGCTGGCGGCTTGCTCTGTTGCTTCCGGCGCGGCTTCGGTGGCGGTATTAGTGGTTTCTTCGGCAGTTGTTTCTGCCGTTGCCGCTGATTCAGGATTTACTTGCTGCCAGTAGGCGGTTAACTGTTCTTTATTCAAAAAGCCGGCAAAAGCCAGACTAATAACCACTGTAACTAAAATAATGGGCCAAAGGCGCATTTTCCGACGGTTGTTTTGTTCCGGGCTATGTTTTGCTGTGCTCTGCTCGCTGGCTTCTTTACCGTCAGCATTCTCGTCTGTCGTGGTATCGCGATAACGTGCAGCCTGAGTGGTCAGAGTAAATTGCAGACGTTGCTGAATTTCTCCGGGAAACCCATGAATGGAATTTAAAAATTGCTGAATGCGTTCCAGGTTCCAGAAGCTGCGCTGTTTTTCTGGCAATAACGCCTGCACAAAACGTATTTGTTCGTCGTGGTTCAGTGGCTGAACTTCTATCATAGTTGGCCCTTGCACACGCAGGTGTGGTGCCGGACGCTGCTGTTGAGCCCAACGGCTGTCGCCGGTCACAATAATGCTGGTGCGCTGACCAATGGCACTCAGTTGGGTAACGGTAGAAATGCACTCGGCCATAAAGCTTTCGGATAGCTGTTCGCCGTTATCAATAACAACAATGGCGTGCTTTAGCGGGCGCTGGCGTTGAATTTGGCGACTTAACGACTCGTCGTTAATGCTGATAGTACCGAACAGTTGGTTCAGAATTTGCGCGCGGAGGCGGTCATTGGTAGAGCGCTCGTTGGCGCTGATAAAAGCGACTTCAGCGTATTCTGACGCTTGTTCAAGAAAGACTTCAGCAATGGTGGTTTTGCCGCTGCCTTCTTTACCGTGCAGCATAATAAGCGACACGCTCTGCTGGCACTGCTCGTGGAGCTGGTCAATAACCTGCTGTTGGCTCGGTTTGGTTTTTACCGGCGCGGCAACAATATGTTGTGGGCTTGCAAGTGCTTGCATCTGTCTGTTCCTGTCTGTCAGCCGAATAGAGATAACGCGTTGGCGTTAGCAACATTCAGTGATCACAGCAGCAACGGTATTGTGTTCTACAGTACTGACGACTTCAGCCTGACCAATAGCAACCGGAAGAACAAAATGCAGCTGACCATCTTTTACTTTCTTATCGCGCTGCATATAATCTAACCAGTTCTGCCAGGGCATTTGCGGGCCCTTTGTTGGCAAGCTAAGTGCCAGCAGTAAATCTTTAATGCGTCGAAAATCTGACGAATTGAGCCGCTGTGTCACTTCTGACAGCTTAGATGCAATTATAATGCCAGCAGCCACAGCCTCGCCGTGTGTCCATGCGCCGTATTCGGTGGCGGCTTCAATGGCGTGGCCAAAGGTGTGGCCTAAATTCAGCAATGCCCGCAGGCCTTTTTCGCGCTCGTCTAACGCCACAATTTCGGCTTTAATTTCGCAACTGCGTTGAATAGCGTAGGTTAGTGCAGCCGGGTCTTGCTGATTTAATTCTTCGGTATGCTGTTCCAGCCATTGGAAAAAATCGGCGTCGTAGATAACGCCGTATTTTACTATTTCGGCTAAACCGCTTCGGTAGTCCCGTTCAGTAAGGGTTTGCAGGCAGTCAATGTCGATAACCACGGACTTAGGCTGGTAAAAAGCGCCAATCAGGTTTTTGCCCTGAGGGTGATTAACCGCTGTTTTACCGCCCACGGAAGAGTCAACTTGTGACAATAAAGTGGTCGGAATTTGGTAAAAATCGACACCGCGTTGAAAAGTTGACGCCACAAAGCCGGCTAAATCACCTACCACACCGCCGCCTAAGGCAATGATGCCACAGTCGCGGTTAAAGCCTGCGTCTATCAGAATATCCATGGCCTCGGCGTAACTGTCCAGACTTTTGAACTGCTCACCGTCGCGCATTTCAAACACTTTTACCTGATGACCGGCAAGGCTTTTTAATAGCGGCTTAAGGTAATACTGACTAATGGTCGGGTTGGTGATGACCAGCAGTTGTTGATTAAGTTTGTGCGGAAGGCGCTCTACATAATTGGGTAACAGGGCGTTACCAATGTAGATGGTGTAGCTGCGTTCACCTAAAGAGACGTTAACCTCAGCCATGAACGCAGCTCCTGTTACTTACCCAAGACCGTTAATGGACTCAAGCTGTTCGATAATGTCGTTGACCACAAACTTTGCACTTTGCTCATCGGTTTGCACCGTAATGTCGGCAATTTCTTCGTACAAAGGATCGCGCTCTTGTGCCAGTTCTTCAAGCACTTTGCGTGGGTCTTCAGCTTCGGCAATTAGAGGCCGGCGCTTATCACGCTGGGTACGAGCCAACTGCTTCTCGATAGGGGTCTTTAAATACACCACTACACCCCGAGCCGATAACCTGTTACGGCTTTCTTTGCTCATGACCGAGCCGCCACCTGTCGCTAAGACGATGCCCATGTTTTCGGTAAGCTCTTCGATCACTTTTTCTTCGCGTGCACGAAAGCCTTCTTCACCTTCAAGCTCGAACACCCAACTGATTTCAGCACCTGTCCGGCGCTCAATTTCAGAATCTGAGTCGTAGAACTCTAAATGTAATTGTCTGGCGATTTGACGGCCAATCGTACTTTTGCCAGCCCCCATGGGCCCAACAAGAAAAATATTACGTTTCTCAGCCATATTCCTGCTTACATCATTGGTTAAAATTAGCTGTAACTCACGAATCCGGAGTGTCTGGAGACGTCCCCCAACCCAACGAAAAGAAGCGCGATTATCGCAACTTGAGCCCACTTTAGCAATAGTAATCGGCTTTTGGACTAACTTTGTGGCAATATCGTTGGTGTTACAAAAATCATAAGTTCCCGCTTTTCATCGCGTTGCTGCTGATGAGAGAACAATTTTCCGATTAACGGCAGCGACCCTAAGATGGGGACGCGACTGTCATCATTCAAGTTATGTTCCTGAAAGATCCCGCCCAGAACGATAGTTTCGCCATTTTTTGCCAGCACCCGGGTCGACATTTCCTGAGTGTCGATAGCAACAGCGGGGCCGGTTGGGGTGGCAACGGTATCGCCGCGGGTGTTCTGAGTAATGGTCAGTTCCATTAAAACATGGTTATTGGGGGTAATTTGCGGTGTAACGCTTAAGCCCATAACCGCTTTTTTAAACTGCACGGCGGTAGCACCATGTGCGGCGGTTTCTACATAAGGTATTTCGGTGCCCTGCTCTATGTAGGCGGGCTGTTGGTTCGACGTGAAAATTTTCGGGCTGGTAATAATTTCTGCTTTGTTCTCCTGCTCCAGCGCGGTCAGTTCAAGATCCAGCAGAATATCGTCACTCAGCCGCGCTAAATTGGCAGAAAATGTGCCGGCGGGTGCGGCGGTAGGCAAGTCTACCTGCATGCCTTTAACAAAACTGCCTGCGTCTTCGGGTATTGCCAGACCGTATTCCGAAACGCCCCAACGAATGCCCAGCTCTTTACTGACATTCGCTTTTACGGTGACCATGCGGGCTTCAATAAGCACCTGTTTAACCGGAACGTCTAAGTCATTAACTAACTGACGTATGGAGTCCAGTTGCTCAGATGTGTCCCTTACTATAAGTGTATTGGTACGTTCATCGACACTAACCGCTCCGTTTGGTGACAGAAAGCTCTGCTGCTCGTTTTTTAACAGCTTGGCTAAGTCGCTGGCTTTTGCAAAGTTAACGCTGAGTAAAATAGAGCGATACTCGCTGCTATCTTTGGTTTGTCGGCTGGCAACATCGATGCGCAGCATAGAGCCCTGCGGGCGAATAGCGAGATTATGGCTCTCAATTAACGTAGCAAATGCGTCCTGCCATGCCACACCGTTCAACTTCAGACTGGACTCACCCTTCACGTTTTCAGTCATCAATATATTCAGCTGATGCTGATCTGCCAATAATTGTATGAGGTCGCGCAGCGGCATTTTACGGGTGTTGAGCGACACCGGTTGTAAGCGCTGCTGTTCGGTAAGCAGGCTTTGCCAGTTCTTGTCGGCTGCATAGACTGGCGACACGGGCTGGAAACTCAGAGTAACCAGCAGCAAAAAGACATAAAAAGAGAGTCGTGTTGGTATCATTGTGAGGAATTGTCCTTAGTTAAATGGAGTTTCAACGGCTTTGCTGACCAGCATCCCGCTTGCTTTTGCCAAAGCTGAAATTCGGCGTATTCGCCGTTAACACCTTGCAGTTGCATGAGCGGGTCAGCTATCCAGCGACTTTCGGCGAGTGTCAGCAGTGGTTGATTCGGTATTTTCAGCAGGGCTTTTCTAACCGGAGAGGTTTGAGTGGCAATTAACTGCACCAGCGACCAGTCACTAATGCGAATGTCGCTTTGTATTTCAGGTTTGCCCAAACACTCGATAGGCTCTGCGATAACGTCCGGAAAGTCTGATTCAAACAACGAATGAGCGCTAACTTCTGAGGATGCGGGGCTGTCAGCTGATAACCAGAGAAATTGCCAGTTTAATTTGCCGTTGTTTTCCCTGGCGTCCCGCCACTTTAGCGTTTGCGTAAGTGGAAACGGTTGTCGCATTTCCTGCTGCGCTTGCATGACAGAAGCGACCAACCGCAACGCGTTGTGGTAAGTTCCGTTCACACCAACCAGCCACTGCTCTGCGTTTTCCGGGCTTTGTTGATAATAAAGGTCAACATTATGCTGCCTTGCCGCCTGCGTTAATAAAGTGGAGACTTCCGTTTCTGGCTGCTCCTTCAAAACTGGCCCGGCTTGCTCCGGAACCTCAGGAACGGTCTGCTGCAGTTGTTTCTGTTGTGTCCGAAGCTGCTCGTTTAGCTGGCTCGCCTGGTAGCTTGTAAGAAAGTAACTGGCGCCAATAGCTGTCACCGTGAAAAGCACAACAACGCCGACCCATAGCCAGAGTGGTTTTTTAAGTGATTCAGCCATTAGGTTCAGCTCCGCTGTCCGCGTTTTTCTGAGGACTTGTGTAGGAGAACACCACACCTTGCTGAGGCAATAGCTGCTGCTTTAGTCCGGGTTTTATTAACTGCTTTTCCAGCCATAAATACTGTTCATTAACCTGCTGTATCTGCCGGTAGATGGCGGTGATTTTCATTTGTGACTGGCTAAGGGAAAGCTCGCGCTGCTGCAGTTGGTGCTGTGTTCGCTCAAGCAGAGCGTAAAATGCGTTGAGCATCTCGTGGCTAGTATGCTTTTGTTGGGTAAAGGCTTTTTGCAACTGTTGCTGTTCTTGGTATTGCTCCCACCGTTGTTGCTGAACGCTATGCTCTCTCAGAGCCAGCTTTTGCTCCGCCAGCTGATGCTTTAAGTTGCTCAGGTAACCCTCATAAGAAATGACCCATTGCACAGATAAAATACTGACAATAAGCAGCAGGAGAATACCCAGACAATGCAGCCCGCGGTAGCGCAACCATAGGCTTTGCTCCCGCCACTGCAACAGGTTTAGCGATGCCATTGACTGAACCCCCGCAAAGCTAAACCCAGCAGTACTAACTCGTTGTCCAGAGCTGAAACAATGGGGGCAACGTTGTTCTGGAAAAAGGGTGCCGTAGAAAGCACCAGATGCTTCAGTTGTTGCTGATGAGAAAGTTCCCGTTCAAGTTGCGACTGAATGGCTTTATCGCCAAAACTCATTACCCAACTGAATTGATGAGAAGGCTGGGTCTTAAGCAAAAAGCTCACTAAATTTTTGGTGTCGACAGAGTCCAGCCGCTGAAAGACGCCGTTTTTACAATAAAGCAAAATGGATTGTTGTTGACGAAGCTCAACGACTACCCACGCCATGTTGGTTTCGAACTCGGTATTGTCAGGCCAAAGGTAAGGCAAAACCGCATTAGCTGCCCGTACTACTGACTGATAAACGGGTTCAACCACCTGCACCGGCATTTTCAGTGGTGCCAGTAATACTAATAAATGCTCCAGCGCTGAGCGCTGGCCAATAACTGCTTCGGCTTCCTTCCCATGGCTGTGGGTGAAATAGTCGTAACTTATGCCGGTATTGCGTTTTAACTGGGGCGGTAACTTGTCCAGTAATTGCTCTTCAACCTGCTGGTTATTGTCTAACGGAATTTTCTGATAGTGGGTTGCGCTGTAGTCCAGTGCCGAGACAATACTGTCTGGTTTTAAGCCCTTGTCGGTTAAGCTGCTCTGGTGCTGCTGAGAAAAATGTTCGACAACAAAATGCCGACCCCGGCGGGACAATTGTAAAACCAGACAATTTTCACGATTAATTTGCACAGCAAGTGGTTGTTGCCGAAGTAATGACATTAGACAATATCCTTATTGTAGAAAAGCCAGATGCAAGCGTAGTGTTGTGAACAAAAATCCTCCATAATAGTCAGTAAGAGTTATGAGCTAATTTATGTCGGTGATTTCGGTTTCAACACTTTGGCGTGTTTCTGAAGTAAGTTCTGACGTAATAAAAATGAAGTCATGGAGCAGATAATTGAAGTGGTTTAAGCGGCTAATCTACACCTTGCTGGTGTGTATTATTCTTGGCGGGGTAACGGTTGGCAGCCTTTACTTTTATGTAAAACCGGAGCTACCCAGTGTGGAAACCTTGCGGGAGGTGCGTCTGCAGACTCCTATGCAGGTGTTTACTGCCGATGGTGAGTTGATTTCGCAATTTGGTGAAAAGCGCCGAATTCCGGTAAAATTGGAAGACGTACCTCAACCACTTATTGACGCCTTTCTCGCTACCGAAGACAGTCGCTTTTATCAGCACTTTGGGGTTGATCCTATCGGTGTTGCCCGTGCCTTTAGCGTGTTGCTCACCACCGGTGAAATTCAGGAAGGAGCCAGTACCATTACCATGCAGCTGGCGCGAAACTTCTTCTTAAGCTTTGACCGTGCCTGGATGCGCAAGGTGAAGGAATCCTTTATTGCGGTTCACATTGAACAGCTGCTGAGCAAAGATGAAATTCTTGAGCTTTACTTAAATAAAATTACCTTTGGTCACCGTGCCCATGGTGTCGGTGCTGCTGCACAAGTGTATTACGGTAAGCCGCTAAGCGAACTGACGCTGGCGCAAATGGCAACTATTGCCGGTTTGCCTAAGGCGCCATCCAACCTGAATCCTATTTCAAACCCCATTGCCTCCAAAGCGCGTCGCCGCGTTGTGTTATTACGCATGCTGGATGAAAAGAAGATTACTCGCGCAGAGTTTGAAGAAGCCGCTAATGCGCCCGTTACAGCCCGTCGACACGGTGCCGAAGTGACAGTTAATGCGCCGTATCTGGCGGAAATGGTGCGTCAGGAAATGGTGGATCGTTATGGTGAGGACAAAGCCTATAACGAAGGTTACCGGGTTTACACAACCATAAGAAGTGACGTACAGCTAGCCGCACGTCAGGCTATCTGGGATAACCTGCACAGTTATGATGAACGACACGGTTATCGCGGTCCTGTCAGCATATTGTGGTCTGCAGAGAAAAACGAAGAGCCTGTTAAAGAACCGGCTATACGACAGTATCTGGAGCAACTTCGTGTTATTGGGGCGGTAACGCCGGCGGTTGTAACCGCAGTTAAAGAGCAATCGGCTGAGGTATTAGTTAAGGGCGAGGGCAAATTAACCCTGCCATGGAAAGCGATGCACTGGGCCCGGGAGTATCTGAACGAGGAACGTCAGGGCCCGCCACCGGAAACCGCAGATGAAATTATGCAACCGGGTCATGTTATTTGGCTGCGTCGGGTAAATGACAACAGTGAATGGCGCCTGGCGCAAATTCCTGAACCGAGTTCTGCGGTGGTATCCTTGCGCCCGGACGATGGCGCTGTTGCCGCTGTTGTGGGCGGTTACAGTTTCCAGTTAAGCCAGTACAACCGTGCGTTGCAGGCAGAGCGTCAGGTAGGTTCTAATATTAAACCTTTGATTTACTCAGCTGCCTTTGAAGAAGGTTTAACTCTGGCTACGCTGGTGAATGATGCGCCCATTAACCAGTGGAACTCGGGCTCTGGCATAGCCTGGCGGCCAAAAAACTCACCCGAAGTCTATGAAGGCCCTATTCGCTTGCGTAAGGCGCTGGCGAAGTCCAAGAACGTGGTTTCGGTGCGCTTAATTCGCGAACTGGGGGTTAAAAAAGTAGCGGACCATTTGGCGAAGTTTGGTCTGGATCGCTCAAAAATTCCTGAAAACGAATCGCTTTCTCTGGGTTCGTTGTCAATGACCCCCATGCAAGTGGCTCGTGCTTATGCGGCGTTCTCGAACGGCGGTTTTCTGGTAGAGCCATACTTTATCAAACGCATTGAAGACGCCGACGGCAATGTGATTGAGGAAACCGACCCGGTGCGCGCCTGTTTTGACTGTGACAATCAGGCTCCGCAGGTTATTAGCGAGCAAAATGCGTTTCTGGTTGAACAGGCAATGAACTCGGCAGTGTGGGGCGGCGGCAGCTGGCCAAATGGCACTGGCTGGAACGGTACCTCGTGGCGCATTCAGCGCTCTAAACCTATTACTGAAGCCGTAGGCCGCAATATTGCCGGTAAAACCGGTACCACTAACGATGTTCGTGATACTTGGTTCTCAGGTTTTACATCGGATCTTGCGACGACTGTCTGGGTGGGTTTTGATGATGTTTCGCGTAAGCTGGGACGCACGTCGAAGCATCCTGAAGTCGACTCCAGTCAGCAGGCAATAACTGGCGGTGAAGCGGGTGCGAAAACGGCGCTGCCGGGCTGGATCCTGTTTATGGAAAAAGCACTGCCTCTGTTTCCGTCTCGCGACTTCGGCATTCCGCCGGGAGTGGTGAATGTTCGTATCGACTTAGAAAGCGGGAAGTTGTCGCACAAAAGCGATCACACAACGCGGTTTGAATATTTTATACGTGGCACTGAGCCTACTGAATACAGTCGCGACAACGGTCAGTCGAACGGCGACATCTTTGAAGACGATGACGACGACTTATTCTAAACAGCTAAGATCGGCGTAATAAAAGCAGGGGAGCGTTAAGCTCCCACTGCCAGTTTACTCAGTAACTGATTGAGATCCGATTGCACGCCGCCAGCAGTAACGTGTTTACCCGCACCAGGTCCGCTAATAACTAATGGCATTTCGGAATACCAGTCGGTGTAGATAACGAAAATGTTTTCGCCGGGTATTAAGTTGGCCAGCATGTCGCCTTCCGGAATGTACTCAATACCAACCTGAGCAGTAACTCTTTGTTCGTCGCTGACGGTAAAACTAGCCAGCAGTCTCGGCACTTTGCCGTCTTTAGCAGCTTCGTCCAGCATGGCTGTCATGGGCTCATCAAGTTCCGACAAGCGCTGCATAAATTCGCTAAGTGGTAAGTCACGTAAGTGCTCCGGCACCAAACTTTTTACTTCAATGTCCTGCCAGTCCAGTTTTAACCCAATTTCGCGTGCCAGAATCAATAATTTACGGACTAAGTCCTGACAGGATAAATCTTCACGAGGATCAGGTTCGCTGTAACCTCGCTCTTTGGCTTCTTTCACCAGTGAACTGAAAGTCACACCTTTGGTAAAGTTCTCGAACAGCCAGGACATGGTGCCTGAGAAAATACCGGAAATGCTGCGAATTTCGTCGCCGGAATTACGCAAGTCGTTAATGGCGTAGTTCAGTGGCAGTCCGGCACCAACTGTGGTGTTGTACAGCCATTCACGCTTGTACTCGTGCTGAATGGTACGAATTTCACGGTACAGCGCTTCGTCGGCGGAGCCCGCGCGTTTGTTGGCACTAATAATGTGCAGGCCGTTTGCGAACAAGCTGGGGTACAGCTGCGCGACTTGTTTGGCGTCGGTTAAATCAATCACCACCAGCTCATCGTATGGCGCATTGGGTAGCTCACGTAACAGTTCCGTGAGTACATAAGGTCGTGCCAGGCGGTCGAAGTCATCTGCCCACTGGGTGAGTTCGACGCCATTGTAATCCAGCCATAAACGCCTTGAGTTGGCTATGCCCATAACCCGCACGTCCATCACCTGATTAATACGGTCACGCTGCTGCCGGAACAGTTCCAGCCAGGCCGTACCAATGTTGCCACGACCAATGACCAGCACGCCCAGGCTGCGACGGTAGTTAAACAATTGGCTATGCAGGCGGTTGAGTAAACGGTTATCAAGCTTTTGCTCCAGAATAGCGACAGCAGAGTCACCATTTTGTGTCAGGGCAAAGCGCCGCACTTTTTGCTCAGAAAGCTGCAGTTTAAAGGTCGAGAACTGGTCGGTTTCCTGAATGCGGTTGCCGACAATGGCCAGCATGGAATACCCGCGAATTTGAGTAATGGCGTCACCGGCGCCCAGACTGTCCAACCAGCCGGTCAGGTAGTCTAAGTGGTTTTGATGAAACACCAGATACTGCTGATGATTTTCCGGCTCGGTCCAGCTGACCAGTGGCTCTAGTTCCAGTTCATCCAGACGTTTCACTAAGGCTTTATCGTGCAGCTCAACCTTAAACAGCACCACTTCAGACAGTGAAGTGAAGACTTTTCCACGAGGTTGGGTATTCTGGAACTGACCAATACGCGTTTGCTGATTTTCTACTTTCAGGCTGGAGCGAACGGAAATGACCATACGCTGACGGTCGACCGGCTGAAAGGTTCTTGGGTGCAGAACTGGGCTGCCAAGGCGCGCCAGTTCTTCAGCCTCGGTCCAGTCTAATGTTGGTAAACTGACTACGCGCTCAACTTTGCGCGGGTCTGCCGAATAAACGCCGGCTACGTCTTTCCAGATAGTAACCTGACGTGTATCCAGCAGACTGCCTACTAAGGTTGCTGAATAGTCACTGCCGTTACGGCCCAACGTTAAACTTTCGCCATTTAAACCGCGGGCAATAAAGCCGGTAACAATAAAGCGGGTGCCCGAGTGAGGAGCTACTCTTTGTAATAGTTTTTCACGAGAATGTTCTACCTGAATAACGGGTTCAGGGGCATCTGCAGCGAGTAAAAAGTCGCGGGCATCAATGTGGTCGGCGCGGGTGCCCTGTTTTTGCAGTAAAGCTGATAACAAGCGGGCAGACCAAAGTTCGCCGTACGACAGTAATTCGGCGTTATGGCTAATGGCTTCGTCGCTGGCTAACCAACGACGCCAGCGGGTGAAGTCTTGTTGTGACTGTTGCAGAAGTTGCTGCTGCAAATTACCGCTTAATAATTCGGTGATCAGCCCTTGCTGAAAACTCTCTAATTGATCTAGCAGAATGCTGGCGGTGTCGCCTGGCTGCGCCTTAGAATTAATAATGGCAAGAATGCGGTTGGTTGTATCTCCGGCTGCGGAAACGACGACTAAGTCGCTGGCACCAGCATACTCGGTTACAATTCGGGCAACGCGGCGATAGCAGAACGCATCAGCAAGACTGCTGCCGCCAAACTTATGCACCTGAACGCTGTCGGCAACGGCTTGCTTTTGCTCTTCTGTGAGCTGAGTTGTTGTCATTCCGCCTTCCTTAACTACTCGCTTGAATTAGGTAACTGCTACTAAGGCTAAAATATTGTCAGGCAAATGTCAGCAACTTTTAGCCATCTAGACGGATAAAATTTGACGGGGTCGTTCATTCGGGTACAATTCATTATAACTTATGTGGTTTTGTTATATAGCGGGACAATAACAATGAAATGGAACGGCGAATATATTTACCCTTATGCTGAACACGGTCGTAAGAGTCAGCAGGTGAAAAAAGTTACGGTCTCAATACCCACGCGCGTGTTAAAAGTACTGACCGATGAACGAACCCGTCGCCAAATTAATAATCTGCGCCATGCTACCAACAGCGAACTGCTGTGTGAGGCGTTTTTACACGCTTTTACCGGTCAGCCGCTGCCGGAAGATGAAGATTTGCAAAAATCTAATCCGAATAAAATCCCCAAAGCGGTGCGCGAAGAGCTAGAAGCCCGGGGATTACCTATTCCGACCGACGAAGAGCTCGACGATTAATCCTGCATATAATTTTTCGGTAAATCGATTTTAGCTGCGCCGGACTTCACCGCAGCTTCGGCAACGGCGCGCGATACCCGTGGGCACAAGCGCGGGTCAATTGGCTTGGGAATAATATAATCACGACCGAAGGTTAACTCTTTGACACCGGCCGCTTTTAATACTGATTCCGGAACAGGCTCTTTCGCCAGCTGGCGAATGGCCTCCACCGCTGCAACCTTCATTTCGTCATTAATAGCAGTAGCGCGCACATCTAATGCACCGCGGAACATAAACGGGAAGCATAAAACGTTGTTCACCTGGTTCGGGTAGTCCGAGCGTCCGGTTCCCATTATCAGGTCATCACGCGCCGCCATAGCGGTTTCTGGTTTAATCTCCGGGTCTGGGTTAGAGCAGGCAAACAGAACCGGGTTAGGCGCCATAAGTTTCAACTCTTCTGCGCTGAGTAAGTTTGGCCCTGAAACCCCCACGAAGATATCGGCACCTTCAATAACGTCTTTTAGTGTCCGTTTGTCGGTGTTGTTGGCAAACAGCTGCTTGTATTCGTTTAAGTCATCGCGACGAGTATGGATAACGCCCTTTGAGTCGAGCATATAAATGTGCTCGCGTTGTGCGCCACATTTAATTAAAAGCTCCATACAGGCAATGGCGGCAGCACCGGCACCAAGACAAACAATGCGAGACTCCGCCAGGTCTTTACCCTGAATTTCCAACGCATTAAGCATACCTGCGGCCGTCACAATGGCAGTACCGTGCTGATCATCGTGGAATACCGGTACATTGCAGCGCTCTATTAACGCCTGTTCTATTTCGAAACATTCAGGCGCTTTAATGTCTTCTAAGTTGATGCCACCAAAGGTATCGGCAATGTTAGCAACGGTATTGATAAAGTCCTGAGTAGTACGATGATTTACTTCAATATCAATAGAATCTAGTCCGGCGAAGCGCTTAAATAGAAGAGCTTTGCCTTCCATTACCGGTTTTGATGCCAGTGGCCCTAAATTGCCCAGACCAAGAATGGCGGTTCCGTTGGTAATAACCGCAACCATATTGCCTTTGGCCGTATAACGGTAAGCCGCGTCCGGGTCCTGAGCAATTTCCCGAACCGGCTCTGCGACGCCCGGGCTGTAGGCCAAAGCTAAATCTTTGCTGGTTTCTGCGGGAGTGGTGAGTTCAACCGAAATTTTACCCGGGGTCGGGTATTCGTGGTAATCCAGTGCCTGTTGGCGAAAATCTGTCATGCGGTGATACCTGAGTCTGGTTATCAGAATGCCAATCAGTCTATCGCTTTTAAGCGAAGAAACAAATCTTACCTCCACCTTTAAAGGCCACTGAGGCGAAGTAAATTTAACGAGTGTTCAAAAGTACACCAGTTAACTTTTCTTTAACAATAGGAGGTTTAGGCGAGCGGGCATAAAAAAAGGCGCTGTTTAGCGCCTTTCTCTTAAAATCTGCTGTTAAGCAGCGTTTTCTATAGGTTTTCTTAGGAATCTTTCTTGCCCAGAGCACCAAAACGCTTCTTAAATTTGTCAACACGACCACCAGTGTCCATTACACGTTGCTTACCAGTGTAGAACGGGTGGCACTCTGAACAGACGTCCAGGTGAAGATCTTCTGAGCGGGTTGAACGCGTTTCGAACGTGTGACCGCAAGAACAGCTGACTTTTAAAGTCTCGTACTTAGGATGAATACCTTGTTTCATGGGGTTACCTCAGTTATGGGCCGCATCGCCATTCGATCCAAAGCCGAACACCATGCGCAAAAAAACATCAATGAATTAAGAGCCGCGCATTTTATGTGATCCTGCGCCTGTGATCAAGCAGAATCTGCTGCCTTGTATTCTGCGCGGTAGCGTTCCAGAATAGAGCCATGAAGCAAGCCAGCACCGGCAGCGAACGACGTTATAAAGTCGCACTGCCGCTACCTCTTCGACAAACCTATGATTATCTGTGCAAAAGTGCCGAGCCACTGCCGCAGGGAGTCCGCGTGCGCGTGCCTTTTGGCCAGCGTCAGCTAGTGGGTTACGTGGTTGCCGAAGCCAGTGACGAACCGCCAACATTTGAACTGAAGTCGGTTGCTTCGGTTCTGGATGAGCAGCGACTGTGGCCGGATGATATCTGGCAGCTGGTGCGCTGGTCGTCGGATTATTACCACCACTCGCTGGGTGACGTTGCTGCGAACAGCCTGCCGGTTCTGTTGCGCAAAGGCGATGCGCCGGAATATCTGACCGAAACTTTTTATGCGTTGACCGACTTAGGCCGGGCGCAGTCCATTAATGATTTAAAAGGGGCTGCAAGACAGCAGCAGGTGCTGGCGGCGCTTAAACATCAGCCGCTCAGACGCAGCGACTTGACCGATATAGGCGTCACCTCAGCCGTGCTTCGTACCTTACAGGATAAAGGCTGGATTGAAGTGCGCGAGCAGGCACCGACTAAGAATCAGGGCTGGCAAAAGCAGTCATCGGTGCTAAAAGAGCAGGGACATGCACTAAATACCGAGCAGGCAGTGGCGGTTTCGACCATTAACCAACAGCAGAAGCACAGTACGTTGTTGCTGGAAGGGGTTACTGGTAGTGGCAAAACCGAAGTGTATTTGCAAGCCATGGAGCCGGTGCTGGCTCGTGGAGAGCAGGTATTGGTGCTGGTACCGGAAATAGGCCTGACTCCACAGACTTTGCAGCGCTTTAAAGAGCGCTTTGACGCGCCGGTGGTGATGCTACATTCCGGGATGAGCGACAGAGAGCGACTGAATACCTGGCTGGACGCAAAGCACGGACATGCGGCAATTATTATCGGCACCCGCTCGGCGGTGTTTACACCCTGTCAGAAACTCGGGCTTATTGTAGTCGATGAAGAACATGACTTGTCCTACAAACAACAGGACGGCTTTCGCTACCACGCTCGGGACATTGCCATTAAACGGGCATCGTTGCTGAATATTCCGCTGGTACTGGGTAGTGCAACGGCCTCGCTGGAAACTTTGAATAACGCGGTCAGCAAGCGTTTTCACTGGCTTAAGTTGGGGCAGCGAGCTGGTGGTGCGCAAATGGTTAAACACGAGCTTATTGACCTGAAGCAGCAGCCCATTAAAGCCGGTGTTTCCAAAGCGTTGCAGGAACAAATTCAGGTAGAAATTGAACGCGGTAATCAGGTACTGCTGTTCCTTAACCGTCGTGGTTTTGCACCGGCGTTAATGTGTCATGAATGTGGCTGGCTGGCGCAGTGTCATCGTTGTGATGCTTATTACACCGTACATAAAGCTCATCACCAGTTGCAGTGTCATCATTGCGGTAGTCAGCAGCGAATACCTAAGCAGTGCGGTTCCTGCGGCTCCACGCACTTAATTTCGCATGGCGTGGGTACCGAACAGTTAGAGCACAGCCTGAAGGAGATGTTTCCGGGCCGCGGAGTGCTGCGCATTGACCGGGACTCCACCCGCCGTAAAGGCCAGTTAGACGACTACCTGCAAAAAGCTACAAATAACGAGTACCCTTTGCTGGTCGGCACGCAGATGTTGGCTAAAGGCCATCACTTTCCGCATGTGACCTTGGTGGCGCTGCTGGATGTTGATGGTGCGCTTTACAGTGCGGATTTCCGGGCAGCAGAGCGTTTAGGACAGCTTTACACTCAGGTGGCTGGTCGCGCCGGGCGGGAGCACAAAGCCGGGAAGGTGGTACTGCAAACTCACCATCCGGAGCACGACTTAATTCAGGACTTACTCAACAACGGCTATTCACATTTCGCGCTGACGGCTTTAGCCGAACGCCAGCAAAGCGAGCTGCCGCCGTTCTCTTATTTGGCGTTGTTTCGTGGCGAAGCAACCGACAGAGACTCGGTGGTACAGGCTATGACCCAAATTCAGCAGCTAATGCCGCAGGTGGAAGGTGCGTTTTTACTGGGGCCGATGCCAGCTTTAATGGAGCGTAAAGCTGGTCGTTACCGCTATCAATTACTGTTACATTGTCAGTCGCGTAAATTGCGTTTTCAGCTTATCGAACACTTGTTGCCGCAGATTAACGCCTTGCCGTTATTGAAAAAAGTGCGCTGGTCACTGGATATTGATCCACAAGACTTCAGCTGATTAACAACTAAGCGGTTTTTTTTATCGAGCGTAGCGATTAAACTAAGCGCTTTGAATTTCCTCTTCGATTTTTCATACAGGTAGTCGCATTAATGAAAGAACAACTTGAACAGTTACTGGCCGAAGCCATTGGTCAACTTAAAGCACAGGGCACAATTCCGGCGGATCATTCAGTAAACATTCAGTTGGACCGACCCCGCGATAAGTCTCACGGTGACTTTGCGACAAACTTGGCATTAATGCTGGCAAAGCCTGCGAAATCGAATCCGCGTCAGTTGGCAGAAGCCATTGTTGCCGCGGTTCCGGAGAACTCCCTGTTGTCGAAAATGGATATTGCCGGGCCGGGCTTTATTAACTTCACCATTTCGCAGGACCAGTTGAAAGACCAGCTAACCGCGATGCTCAGCAGCGACAGCCTGAACGTGGATGTGGCAGAAGAAAGCAAAACCATTGTTATTGACTACTCGTCGCCTAACCTGGCGAAAGAAATGCACGTAGGCCATTTGCGTTCTGCCATTATTGGCGACGCCGTGTCGCGCGTGTGTGAGTTTTTAGGGCATAAAGTCATTCGCCAGAACCACGTGGGCGACTGGGGCACGCAGTTCGGCATGCTTTTAGCGTACATGGAAGCGCTGGATAACCAGTCTGCTGAATATGAGCTGAGCAACCTGGAGACTTTTTATAAAGCCGCCAAGCAACGTTTTGACGAAAGCGAAGAGTTTGCTGACCGTGCACGTCAGCTAGTCGTAAAACTGCAGTCGGGCGACGAATACTGCCTGAAGCTGTGGAACCAGTTTATTGATGTGTCACTGAGCCATTGTCAGGACGTTTACGACCGTTTAGGCGTTAAACTGACTCGTGACGATGTGATGGCAGAGAGTGCTTATAACGACAAGTTACCGGGTGTTATTGAGCACCTGCGAGAAAAAGGCCTGTTGACTGAAGATCAGGGTGCACAATGCGTGTTCCTTGAAGAATACAAAGGTAAAGAAGGCGAACCGCTGCCTATTATTGTGCAGAAAAAAGGCGGGGGCTACCTCTATGCCACCACCGATTTAGCCGCTATTGAATACCGTCAGAAACAGTTAGGTGGTGACCACCTGATGTACTTTGTGGATGCGCGTCAGTCGCTGCATTTCGACCAAATTTTTACGCTGGCACGCAAAGCCGGTTTTGTGGAAGGCGAGATACAGCTAGACCATTACGGTTTTGGTACCGTGATGGGCAAAGATGGCAAACCTTACAAGAGCCGTGACGGTGGTGTGACTAAGCTGGCTGATTTATTAGATGAAGCTGAACGTCGTGCACTAGAGCTACTGCAGCAGAAAACGACTGATTTAACAGATGAGCAGCAAAAACGCGTTGCTGAAGTGGTGGGTATTAGCTCGGTTAAGTACGCGGACTTATCAAAAAACCGTACCAGCGATTACATTTTCGACTGGAACCACATGCTGACTTTTGAAGGCAACACGGCACCTTACCTGCTTTATGCTTACACCCGTGTGAACAGTATTTTTGACCGTTTAGGCGACACAGCGTTTGATCGCAACGCCGACATTATTCTGGATGACGAACGCGAGCTGGCGTTGGCGAATCAGCTGGTGCGTTTTAACGAAGTGCTGCATCAGGTTCAGGATAAAGCCATGCCGCATTTCTTATGTGGTTTCCTGTTTGATTTGGCCGGTCGCTTCTCCAGTTTTTATGAAGCCTGCCCAATTTTGAATCAGGAAGACGAAGCCCTTCGTAACAGTCGTCTGAAGTTGTCGATGTTAACCGCCAACGTGCTGAAGCAAGGCCTGGAATTACTGGGTATTCCAACCCTGGAGAAGATGTAACGCACTATGGATTACGCGAATCGTAAGCCAAAACCGCCAAAACGTAAGCCGGCTAAGAAAAAGGGAACCAATAAAAAGCAGCAACGCGGTGCAAAACCCGTTGCTGAGCGTAAGCCGGTGCCCTGGTTCGTGGTCGCTGTTGCCATTGTCCTGATAGCATTTTTTACCTATATTCTGCTGCAAATTAACGGTAAATCTGAACAGGTTGAACAACCAAAGGTACAACCGCCACCGGCTGACTTATTGCCAGAGAAATCGGCTGAACGCTGGCGCTATATAGAAGAGCTAAAAAGTAAAGAGGTGGAAGTGGATGTGCCTGAACGCGAACTGGGTCCACCGAAACTGATGCAATGTGGCTCTTTCCGTCAGCAGGAAGACGCTGAAAGGTTACGTGCACAAATTGCGATGGCGGGGCTTGAATCTCAGGTACGCTCGACTGAAGGGAGCAATGGGCTTTGGTACCGGGTTATTCTGGGCCCTTATGAAACCAAACGAGATGCTGAAAGTGACCGTCATAAACTTCAACGCAATCAAGTGTTTGGTTGTGCTATCTGGAACTGGAATCTGGATTAATCGGCTGACACCATTGAAAAATACGATATAGACCCTCAAATACTTGTCATCGACGTCACTAAGACAAAAAAGAGGGTCTTGCTTTGACTACTATCGTATCTGTTCGCCGCGGCGATAAAGTTGTAATTGGCGGAGACGGCCAGGTTTCCTTAGGTAATACCGTAATGAAAGGTAATGCGCGTAAAGTGCGTCGCCTATACCACGATAAAGTGCTGGCAGGTTTTGCCGGCGGAACCGCAGACGCTTTCACACTGTTCGAACGTTTTGAATCCAAACTTGAACAACATCAGGGGAACCTGATGCGTGCGGCTGTGGAATTGGCAAAAGATTGGCGTACCGACCGTGCTTTGCGCCGACTGGAGGCATTGCTCGCGGTTGCGGATAAAGAAACGTCATTAATTATTACTGGTAATGGTGACGTTGTGCAGCCGGAAAATGACCTTATTGCGATTGGCTCCGGTGGGCCGTTTGCGCAGTCGGCAGCAAGAGCTTTGCTGGAAAATACCGACTTGAATGCCCGCGACATTGTGCAAAAAGCACTGACCATTGCAGGCGATATCTGCGTGTACACCAACGGCAACCAGACCATTGAAGAAGAAGAGTCTATTGCTGAAGACAAAACGAAGCAGGGGAAAAAATAAGATGTCTGAGATGACCCCAAGAGAAATTGTAGACGAATTAAACCGACATATTATTGGCCAGGATAAAGCAAAACGCGCTGTCGCCGTTGCTTTGCGTAATCGCTGGCGCCGGATGCAGCTGGATGACGAGCTGCGTCAGGAAGTAACGCCTAAGAATATCTTAATGATAGGCCCTACCGGTGTGGGTAAAACGGAAATTGCCCGCCGCCTGGCGAAATTAGCGAGAGCACCTTTCATTAAAGTTGAAGCGACTAAGTTCACAGAAGTGGGTTACGTGGGCAAAGAAATTGAATCCATTATTAAGGATTTAACCGACGTTGCGGTGAAGCAAACGCGCGAAGAAATGATGCAAAAGGTACGTTACCGCGCTGAAGAAGCGGCGGAAGAGCGTATTTTGGATGTGCTGTTACCACCGGCGAAGCAGTCTTCTTCTGGTTGGGCTCAGCAACAGGAAGAGACGCCGGAAAATGATGACCAGCGTGGTACGCGTCAGGTATTCCGTAAGAAGTTACGTGAAGGCCAGCTGGATGACAAAGAAATTGAAATTGATTTAGCCATGCCGCAAATGGGTGTTGAAATTATGGCGCCTCCGGGTATGGAAGAAATGACGTCGCAGTTGCAGAACATGTTCCAGAACATGGGCAGCGATAAGACAAAAGCACGCAAAATGCGCATTAAAGATGCTTACAAGCAGCTAGTCGAGGAAGAAGCGGCGAAATTGCTGAACCCCGACGAAGTAAAAGAAGCTGCTATTGAGTCGGTTGAGCAAAACGGCATTGTCTTTTTAGATGAAATTGACAAGATTTGTAAGCGTGGCGATACCAGCGGGCCAGATGTTTCCCGCGAAGGCGTGCAGCGCGACTTGCTGCCTTTGGTTGAAGGGACCACGGTGAATACCAAGCACGGTATGATAAAAACTGATCATATTCTGTTTATTGCCTCTGGTGCATTCCAGATGAGTAAGCCGTCAGATCTTATTCCTGAATTACAGGGGCGTTTGCCTATTCGGGTTGAGCTGGAAGCACTGACCAGTGGCGACTTCGTGCGTATTCTGACAGAGCCAAGTGCGTCGCTGACGACTCAGTACCATGCTCTGCTGAACACTGAAGGCGTTGAAGTGAGCTTTACTGAAGAAGGCATTCAGCGTATTGCTGAAGTGGCATTCCATGTAAACGAAACGACAGAAAACATTGGTGCGCGTCGCTTACATACGGTGCTGGAGCGTTTAATGGAAGAAATTTCCTTCCATGCTACTGACCACAGCGGTGAGAAACTGGTTGTTGATGCCGATTACGTGAATGAACATGTCGGTGAGCTATCGCAAGACGAAGACCTAAGCCGCTTTATCCTGTAAAAATACTCTGCAGAAATTGTAGAGCTAGAAAGCCGTTGCAAACTCTCCGGGTGGCAACGGCTTTTTGTCGCCTTGAATTTGGCGTTCAATCAACTGTTCAGCAAATTGCAGGCGCATTGGGGGGGAGTAAAAATAGCCCTGCATCATGTCGCAACCCAGTTTTTGCAACATGTCCTGCTGTTCTTGGGTTTCAATGCCCTCGGCAATAACGCGTTTACCCAGACCGTGAGACAGCCGGATCATGGCTTTTAAAATGGTGACATCGTTATTATTTTGCTGCAGTTCGCTGACAAAGCTGCGGTCTATTTTAATTTTGTTAATAGGTAATGAGCGAAGGTAAGCCAGGGAAGAGTGACCGGTACCAAAATCATCAATAGAAATGCCAAAACCCATTTCCCGCAGCCGCTGGATAACACTCATGCCGTTGTGTAAATCTGACATGGCCACGTTTTCGGTGATCTCAAGCTCTAGCCATTCGGGCGATATATTGTAGTCTTCCAGTAACCGCTGCATTTTTTCTATTAACTGAAAATGCTGAAATTGTGGCGCTGATAAATTCACCGCTATGGGCCAGCAGAGACCAAACTTTTGTTTCCAGGAAGCAAGGATAGCAGCCGCGTGGTTCAGTACCCAGTCATCCAGTTCGGTGGAAAGCCCCAATTGCTCGATATAAGGCAGAAATTCCGCCGGACTCAGCAGACCGCGTTCCGGGTGCTGCCAACGGATCAGGGCTTCAAAACCACAAAGCTGTTGATGGTCAAAGTCAAACTGCGGCTGAAGATACAGAGTGAACTCATTCTCTTGCATAGCGCGGCGTAAAATTGGCTCCATATCAACCAGATAGGAGTACATCTCATCCATACCCCGCTCATAAACGGTAACACTGGGCTGGTGTGACTGCTTTGCCTGAGTCAGCGCAATGGTTGCTTTATTGAGTAGAACTTCCGATCGACTGCCGTGCTGAGGGTAGCGTGCAATACCAATACCCGCGGCAATATTCAGCGTTTTTTCGCCCACTTCAATGGGGTTACTCAGTGTGTCCTGAAGCTCTGTAGCTAAATCTTTTATAAGACTGCGGCTTTTTAAATGATCAAAGGCAAGAGCAAAGACATCGCCACTGATACGGGATACCGCCAGAGGCTGTTTGCGAAAGTTTTGCAGGCGTCGCGCAATTTCTTTTAGCACCTGGTCACCACCGCGAATACCAATGTTTTCGTTAACCACTTTAAAGCGACTGACGCCAACAAGCATAATGGTTAATTGACGGTTGTTACTGCGGCAGTACTCGATGAATAAAGGAATTTTACTGACCAGCTGGTCACGGTTAGAGACTCCGGTCAGCGCGTCATGGGTGTGCAGATACTCGGCTCTTTGGATGGCGCGCACTGCGGTATTGCGCTCAGATTCCAGCAACCAAATGATAATACCGACGATAATCGCCGCAATGATAATGATATTTAAAAGCGCCTGAAAGCTGAGAGCCCAGTCCACAGCGTTTCCGGGTAAAGAAAAAATAACGCTAAGTACGACTAAATTCTTAAAACCGATACTGAAAAAGCCACCGGACACCAATTTGGGGCCGATACCGCTTCCTAATTTCCGCCACATAAGCAAGCTGATAGCGATTAACGCTACGCCAGTGACCAGAAACCGCATAAATCCGGCATTGGGCGTGTTACCCGCATCGCTTATGGTGGGATCTAGCCAAAAATAGGAAATAATACCGCCAACCAACGACACCCCATAAGCTATATATTGCCAGTAGTGTTGCGGTTTTTTATTAAACGCGGCACAAGAGGCACCGAGGGCAATAAACGAAATGGCTAGGTACTGGCAGGTTAAAGCGACCCCTTGTAAACCACTGGACCAGCTAAGCGCAGACTCGGGCGCGACCATTGCGCTTCCGGCCAAAAAGGCTCTGATGATTTCTCCAGGACCAAATGCACAGCAGGCGAAAGCCCAGTAACCTAGATAATCGCGTTGATAGTATCTATGGTAATACATCAGTAAAGCGGCAAATCCGAGCAGAAAAACTGCCTGTATTGAATGCGCAAAGGTCTCTATAGCCAGACTGGTCATGAGGTCGAGCTGGGGCATGAAAATAGCAATTCACTTTATTATTATTATGGTTAGTTAGATTAAACGGGTTTTTATTCTATAATTCAAGGGTTTCGTTACCGCTATCAGGTTGCTTTTGTCCGCACCGGATAGCAGGTATACTGCCAGCTACTGCTATAGCAACGTCAGGAATACAATCATGGAATACAACACTTCAGAACTTTGCGATTTATACCCCGATATGGTCGATGTGGTTGAACCCATGTTTGAGTCTTACGGAGGCCGCAACTCTTTTGGTGGTAGTTTGGTTATTATCAAGTGCCATGAAGATAAAGGGCTTATTGAGGAAACCATTGCTGCCGACGGTGGTGGGAAGATTTTATTGATTGATGGTGGTGGCTCATCACGCCGTGCTCTGGTTGATGCAGCTATTGCTGAGCAAGCCATGGATAACGACTGGGAAGGCATTGTCTGTTACGGCGCCGTGCGCGAAGTTGACGCGCTGGAAGAGCTGGATATTGGGATTCTGGGTGTTGCTTCTATTCCGGTTGGCGCTATTAGCGAAGGCGTAGGTGAACTGAATGTGCCGGTAAACTTTGGCGGCGTAACCTTTTTGCCGGAAGACCACCTTTATATCGATACTACTGGCGTTATCTTGTCTCCGGAACCATTAGATATTGAATGATGAGTGACATCTCTTACTTAGAACTGACCGACCCGGCAAAATGGGTCACGGTACGTGAACAGGAAACTAAAATTGGCCAGGCCATTCGGGTGCTCTCTGAACAGGGCACTTACGAAGAAAGCCTGGCGGCAGCCTGGGAAGACGGCCAGCGTGTAGCATTAGTCGGTATTCCCGAGAGTATCGGTGTGCGAGCCAACCTTGGTCGCGCCGGTGCCGATGACGGCTGGCAGGCTTTTTTGAAAAGCTTCTTAAACCTGCAAAAAACGGGGTTACTTTCCACGCACGAGATGTTGTTGGTTGGAGCGGTTAATTGCGACGACTTAAACGAAAAGGCCGCTGAACTCGATGCTACAGACGCCCATGATCTGGCCACTTTACGTGAACTTTGCGCGCAGGTTGATGCCCGCGTCGAGAAAATTCTGACGCCGTTATTCGAGCAGGGTTTTGAGGTGATTGTTATTGGCGGGGGTCACAATAATGCGTATCCGCTGCTGAAGAGTTTGCATAAAGTGACAGAGGAAGCTTGTGGTGCGGTCAATTTAGACCCTCATGCAGACTTTCGTCCGCGCGAAGGCCGCCACTCCGGCAATGGCTTTAGTTACGCTTATATGGAAGGTGCGCTGGAGTTTTACCATATTGTTGGTTTGCATCAGGGCAAAAACTCTGCCAGTAGCCTGCGTCAGCTGCAAGACGCTGGCATGCGTTACCATACACTGCATCGCTTATATGAGCGTCCATTTGTTGAGGTGATGGACGAAGTGGTAGCAAAAGCCGTGTCCTGGCAGAGGCCGCTAGGTATTGAAGTTGATGTTGATGCATTAAATGCCGTACCAGCCAGCGCTGTAAACTATGTTGGTTTGAGTCTGGGGCAGGGTTTTCAGTACGTTAAGCGCTTAGCAGAGGTGAACGAAGCGCGTTATTTACACCTTGCCGAAGCCGCTCCTTCTTTGTGCAGTACCGGCTTCGACGAAGGCATGAAAATATGCGGACAGTTGCTTAGCGAGCTGACCACGGCTTACTTACACGGTCGTGAGCGACGCCGTTAAACCATAAGGTTTTTAACGGGTTCACACCAAACTGGTACGTGAGCTCAGCGGCGTCTTTGCAACTCCATAGTGCTAAATCTGCGTAACAGCCTTCTGCAATAACGCCGCGCTGGTTTTCGCCTAATGCTTTTGCTGCATTGACGGTAACGCCCCGCAGACACTCTTCCGGTGTCATGTGGAAAAAAGTCGCAGCCATTTGCAGCATTAACGGTAAGTTATGAATCGGTGATGAACCCGGGTTTGCATCGGTGGCAATAGCCATAGGCACCCCGTGTTTGCGCAGTAACTCAACTGGCGGTTTTTGCGTGTCGCGCAGGAAGTAAAATGCGCCGGGCAATAACACCGCCACCGTGCCATTTTCGGCCATGGCCTTAACACCTTCTTCATCCAGTTGCTCAAGATGATCAGCCGATAATGCCTGATAATCCGCGGCCAGCTTGGCACCTTTCTGGTTGGTGATTTGCTCGGCGTGAAGCTTAATTGGCAGTTCTAAGTCTTTTGCCGTTTTAAATACTTTTTCGGTTTGTGCCGGGCTAAATCCAATACTTTCACAAAAAGCATCAACCGCGTCGACCAGGCCTTCATTAGCCAGCGTTGGTAAAATGTTTTGGATAATTTCTTCAATATAGCCGTCGGCGTTATCCTTGAACTCAGGTGGCACTGCGTGTGCCGCCAGCAAAGTGGTTTTAATGTTCACCGGTAACTGTTCGGCTAACTGACGCGCTACGGTTAATTGTTTGCGCTCATTTTCCAGATCCAAGCCGTAACCGGACTTCACTTCTATGGTGGTAACTCCTTGTGACATGAGCGTTTCTGCGCGCTCTAACGCCAGTGTCAGTAACTCTTCTGCGGAGGCCTCGCGGGTGGCTTTAACCGTACTTTTGATACCGCCGCCCTGCTCAGCAATTTCCTGATAGCTGGCGCCATGCAGGCGTTGCGCGAATTCGTTAGCGCGGGATCCGGCCCATACCAGGTGAGTGTGGCAATCAATTAACCCGGGAGTCAGCAGACCACCGTTACCGTCAATGACTTCTGCAGTCGGGGTGGCGGGGGCGTCAAAAGCGGCACCCACAAATTCAATTTTGCCCTTATTAATAATGACTGTAGCGTCCTGGATAAGGCCATAACCCTTATCATCAGTCATTGTCGCTGCGTTGATATTTTCTATGCGTTGCATAACAGTCCTTTAAGGTTGGTTCTGATAAAAGAGTAGCAAAAGCTGCTTGTATATACAATTATTCTGAACTAGACTTTTAGCCTCAAAAACATCGAATCATGTCATTTACATGTTGGGGTCGGGATGAACAAGTTCTCAAAGATAAAACAGCATATTTATCTGAAGATAGAATCCGGTGAGTGGCCTGAAAACCACCCTGTCAGTTCAGAAAATGCCTTGTCGGCGCAGTTTTCTGTCAGTCGAATGACGGCAAGACGCGCGCTACAGGAACTGGCCGATGAGGGGCTGGTCATTCGGACTCAGGGCTCTGGTACCTACGTTGCGCCAATTAAATCGCAAACCTCGTTCATGGCCATTCGCAATATTGCCGATGAAGTGCGTTCACGTGGCCACGATTACCGCGCCAAAGTGCATATGCTGAAAGAACAACCCGCCTCGACTCAGGTAGCTGAAGCGCTGGAGCTGGAAGAAGGGAGCCCGGTATTTCATTCGCTAATCACTCACTATGAAAATGACTTGCCGGTGCAGCTGGAAGAACGTTTTGTTAACCCCAAACTGGTTCCCGATTATCTTAAGCAGGACTACAGCAAGGTAACCCCGCACGAATATTTGTGTGTGGTTAGTCCGCTCACCGAAGCCAGTCATCAAATTGAAGCTATTCTGCCGGTCAATACTCTCTGCCAATACTTAAGTATCGACCGTCACGAACCTTGTCTCAGAATTTTGCGCCGCACCTGGAGCTCAGGTGGCGTGGTGACTTTCGCCACGCTGACCCATCCGGGCTCCCGCTTTAAGTTAGGCGGCCATTTAACCTTTAAGGAGTAAGTCATGTCATTCACCCGT
Organism: Idiomarina sp. ST20R2A10; assembly: GCF_051842345.1. Classification (NCBI taxonomy): domain Bacteria; kingdom Pseudomonadati; phylum Pseudomonadota; class Gammaproteobacteria; order Alteromonadales; family Idiomarinaceae; genus Idiomarina; species Idiomarina sp. ST20R2A10. The sequence continues at coordinate 33,062 of NZ_JBNIEY010000004.1, forward strand.
TTGGATAAAAGCCGCAAAATTAGCGCCCCTCATGGAACCGAGCTAACCACCTGCAACTGGCAGGTGGAAGCTGCAAAGCGGATGCTGATGAACAATCTGGATGATGAAGTGGCGGAACACCCACAGGCGCTGGTTGTATACGGTGGCATTGGTCGTGCAGCGCGCAGCTGGGAATGCTATGACAAAATTATTGAAACTTTAGAGCGCCTGAAACCAAACGAATCCCTGTTGATTCAGTCAGGTAAACCAGTGGGTGTGTTTCCTACCCATGAAGATGCGCCGCGAGTATTGATTGCGAACTCTAACCTGGTACCGGAATGGGCTAACTGGGAACACTTTAACGAGCTCGATAAAAAAGGCCTGATGATGTACGGCCAGATGACCGCAGGCTCCTGGATTTACATTGGTTCACAAGGCATTGTGCAGGGCACTTACGAAACCTTTGGTTCGGTTTCGCGTCAACACTTTAACGGTGACGCAAAAGGTAAGTGGGTACTTACTGGTGGCCTTGGTGGCATGGGTGGAGCTCAGCCATTAGCGGCAACCATGGCCGGTTTTTGTATGTTGGCTGTTGAATGTGACGAGTCACGTATCGATTTTCGCCTGCGTACCGGCTATGTGGACCATAAAGCTACTAACTTAGACGATGCGTTAAAACTGATTAATGATGCGATGGCAAAAGGCGAAGCCATTTCAGTGGGCTTACTGGGTAATGCCGCTGACGTTTATTCGGAATTGCAGCAGCAAGGCGTGACGCCGGACGTAGTGACTGACCAGACCTCAGCCCACGACCCTCTGCATGGTTATTTGCCACAGGGTTGGACACTGGAAGAATACAAAGCGAAGCAGGAAAGCGATGCCACTGGTACGGTAAATGCTGCGAAAGAATCTATGGCGGTGCAGGTGCGCGCTATGTTGCACTTCCAGAAAGAAGGCGCGGCAGTACTGGATTACGGTAACAACATTCGCCAGATGGCCAAAGACGTAGGTGTTGATAACGCCTTTGACTTCCCGGGCTTTGTGCCGGCTTATATTCGTCCGCTGTTCTGTGAAGGTATTGGCCCATTCCGTTGGGTTGCGCTTTCGGGTGACCCGGAAGACATCTACAAAACCGACGAGAAAGTGAAAGAGCTGATTCCGGATAACGAGCACTTACACAACTGGCTGGACATGGCTAAAGAACGCATTAGCTTCCAGGGCCTGCCGTCACGTATTTGCTGGATTGGCCTTAAAGACCGGGCCCGCATTGCCCGCGCGTTTAACGACATGGTTAAAAGCGGCGAGCTGAAAGCGCCGGTTGTTATCGGCCGTGACCACTTGGATTCTGGCTCAGTTGCCAGCCCTAACCGTGAAACCGAAGCGATGCAGGACGGATCTGACGCGGTATCGGACTGGCCTCTGCTGAATGCTTTGCTGAATACAGCAGGCGGCGCGACCTGGGTCAGCCTGCACCACGGTGGTGGCGTTGGCATGGGTTACTCACAGCACGCCGGTGTGGTGATTGTAGCCGACGGTACCGAAGAAGCTGACAAGCGGTTAGGCCGGGTGCTGTGGAACGACCCGGGTACGGGCGTTATGCGCCACGCTGATGCCGGATACGATATTGCGAAAAACTGCGCCCGTGAACAAGGGCTTGATTTACCTATGCTGGATACGAAGTAAGGAGGTTGCATGAGTCATTTTGAATTACAGCCAGGACAATTGCAGTTAAGTGAACTGCGCGACTGGTTTTATCAGCATCAGACACTAAAGCTATCTGATGAAGCTAAGGACAACATTGCGACTTCGGCGAAAACCGTTGCAGATGTACTTGAGCAAGGGCGAGTAGTTTACGGTATTAATACCGGTTTTGGGCTGCTGGCGAATACCCGTATTCCACCTGAGCGCTTGACTGATCTCCAGCGTCGTATTGTGTTATCGCACGCTGCGGGAACCGGCGATTTAATGGAAGACTCCGTTGTGCGTCTAATGCTGCTACTGAAAATTAACTCTCTGTCGCGCGGGTTTTCTGGCGTACGGCAAGTGTTGGTTGATGCGCTGATCAAGCTATTGAACGCCGAAGTGTACCCCTGCATTCCGGAAAAAGGGTCTGTGGGCGCATCCGGTGATTTAGCGCCGTTAGCGCACATGGTATTGCCATTAGTGGGTGAAGGTACGGTTCGTCACAACGGAAAGGTGCTAAACGCTGAGGAAGGTCTGAAAATAGCGGGTATTGAGCCGTTTGAGTTGGCACCGAAAGAAGGTCTGGCTTTACTGAACGGCACTCAAGCATCGACTGCGTTAGCTCTAGCCGGACTGTTCCGCATTGAGCGTAATTTCCATGCCGCCATTGTGGTGGGTGCGACTTCTGTGGAAGCCGCTATGGGCTCGCGTGCGCCGTTTGATGAACGTGTTCACGCAGTACGCGGCCAACCGGGGCAGATTAAAGCCGCCGAAATGCTTCGTCACGTGCTGACCGACAGTTCTGAAATTGCTAAAGACCACGAGAATTGCGAAAAAGTGCAGGACCCGTATTCTCTGCGTTGTCAGCCTCAGGTAATGGGTGCGGTGTTAGACCAAATTGAGCATGCCTCGGGTATTTTAGTGCGCGAAGCCAACGGAGTTACTGACAACCCACTGGTGTTCAGCGAAGAGCAGGACATTATTTCCGGTGGTAACTTCCACGCAGAGCCTGTCGCTATGGCAGCCGATATTCTGGCCATTGCTGCCAGCGAAATTGGTGCCTTGTCAGAGCGTCGTAGTGCCCTGCTCATAGACAGCCATTTAAGCAAGTTACCGGCGTTTTTGGTCAATGACGGCGGAGTTAACTCGGGCTTTATGCTGGCACAAGTTACCGCTGCGGCATTGGCGTCAGAGAATAAAACCCTGGCGCATCCGGCGTCTGTGGACAGTCTGCCAACGTCTGCCAACCAGGAAGACCATGTGTCTATGGCAACCTTTGCGGCGCGTCGGTTAACGGATATCGCTAAAAACGTCAGTGACATTATTGCGATTGAGTGGTTAGAAGCCGCACAAGGACTGGATTTCCGTCGCCCGTTGAAAGGTGCTGCTGCGGTTGAAACGGCGTTTAACTGTTTGCGTGAGCAAGTGGCGTACTATGCTGAAGACCGCTTCTTCGCGCCGGATATTAAAGCGGCTAGTGACCTGATTCAAAATGGTGAGCTGGCGGCAGTGGTGAAACTACCGCATATTTTGTCTGAAGTTTAATTCTGCGGGCTAGTCCCGTTTTGCCAGAACCACAAAGCGGCCGGTAAATTCTGCTACCGGCTGCTCTTCATCCAGTATCTGAGCCTTAATCGTTAAACGCGCATTTTTTCCTTGTTTTAACGCGGAAAAGTCACCGGTAACGTCGCTCAAACGCGCTATTGCCCGGGGTTCCTGGGTAACTGGCTTGTGATAGTGAATGTTACCATCGCCTAATACCACGGCTCCTTCCAGTTCCCGCTCTAACAGCTGTAAATGCAGCAATCCCCAGCAGGTTAAGGTACCCAGTGAGTAAATGCTGCCGGCAAACATGGTGCCGTGCACATTAATGTTTCGCGAGAGTACCGCGCGGGTTTCGAATACGCGACCGGTATACTGATGGATTTTAATGCCCATGGCGTCGGAAATAGGTATGTCTTCCTGCCAGGTTTTCTGTAGCTCGGTACACCACTCAGGCCGATAAATAATGCGGTTGTACTCAGTGAAGGACTTGCGTAAATGGTGTTCTGCCATGGGGTTATTTACGGTATCGGCTTCTTCCGCTACGTCGTAACCACACTTTTTATAAAAGCCAATGGTGTTGTCGCGTGAGTTGATCACCACATGCGTTGCGCCTTCTTTGCGCGCAGCAAGCTCAAGAGCGTAGATAATAGCGACCCCATGCCCTTCCCCCCGGTATTCAGGAGCAACCGCCATAAAGCGTATTTGAGCTTCTTCCGGGCTGTTAAAGTGAAGCCGGCCAACCGCAACGGGTTCCTCTGCTTCATTGACTACCATTCGGTGATGACCAACTTGATCGTATTCGTCTTGTTCAGAGCCTAAAGGGCGTTGAAAAGGCTCGCGCAGAACCCGCCAGCGAAGGTAGTAATAACGCTCGAGTTGTTCGTCTGTTTCCGGAGTAATAACGCGATACATAGGTGTTATACCTTCAATTCAAATGTGACCGGGCCGTCATTGACCAACTCAACCTGCATATCTGCTGCAAAGCGCCCGGTTTTTACCGGCAAGCCTTGCGCAGCCATTTGCTCACAAAAAACCTGATACAAATGCTGTGCCTGGTCGGGCGTTGCCGCTGAAGAAAAGCTGGGACGCCGTCCTTTACGAGTATCGGCCGCTAAGGTGAATTGAGAAACCACCAAAACTTCGCCCTGCGCATCGATAACACTATTATTCATTTTGTCTTCAACGTCACTAAACACGCGATAATTGGCTATGCGCTGAGCTAATTTGGCAGCACTGGCTTCGTCGTCTTTGTGTTCAACACCTAATAAGATTAACAGCCCGGGCCCGATAGAACCGACCAGTTCATCGGCAACAGTGACTTTGGCACGGCTAACGCGCTGAATGAGTCCGATCATGAGTACATACCTTTCAAAAACAGAACGGCTATGGTCGGCGAAAATGCAAAGCAGGTCAATCAGACTTCGGCTCAGGCTGCTGTAACTGGTACTCCTCTAAACTGACGGTTAAAACCGCACCAATGAGTACAATTAACCATGACAGATATATCCATACGATAAGAATTGGGATGGTTGCCAGTGCGCCGTAAATGGCCTGATAAGTCGGGAAAAAAGTAATGTACAGTGAAAACAGTTGTTTACTCAGCTCGAACAGAAGCGCGGCAATAACCGCCCCAAAGGCCGCGTAGCGGAATTTAACCTGACGGTTAGGCACTAACTGATACATGAGCACAAAGAATACAAAGGAGGTCACAATGGGTACGAACCACAAGACAAAGCTTTGTATGCCGGAAACATATTCATCAGCAAACTGGCTGAGCGACATCAAGTAAGAGGTTGCAGCCAAGCCCGATCCAATAAGCACCGGACCTAGGGTAAGTAGCATCCAGTAAACAGCAAAAGAAACCAACCAATGTCTGCTGCTGGAATCCCGCCATATGCTGTTCAATGCTTTATCGATGGCTGACATGAGCATAATGGCGACAATAAACAGGAAACCGACGCCAATTGCAGTCATTTTGGAGGCATTAGTCACAAACTCGTTAAGATATTCTTCCAGTTGTTCACCGGAAGTGGGTAAGAGATTCGCAAAAAGTGCCTGCTCAAGATTCTCTTTCAGCTCATCAAACATTGGAAATGCTGAGAAAACCGTAAACATAACGACTAGAAGGGGTACCAGCGACAGCATGCTGACGTAGGTCAGGTGACCGGCGGTGATATTGGTATTGTCGCTATTAAACCTTTGCCCAAAGTACTTTAGAAAGCCTAAGGTGTGGTTGAAATACGATTTCCATTCAATTTGCTTCATGGTGTATTGAGCTAATCCAGTTTTATTCACGTAGGGAAGTAATAACTATCATGATAGAGAGTCGTGCAAATGGCAATGGTGGTATTAGGTGCTGGCGGCGGATTAGGTCGGGCCATCACTCTGGAATTAAGCAAGCAATATCCCGATGAGAGGATATTCGCGTTGTCGCGGCAGCCTGAGGTGCCGGAAACAGACTCGTCAGATGTAACTTATTGCCGAATAGAAGACTACGATGAGAAAGCACTGGGCGCCTGGGTTAGTGAGTTTAAAAATAACGGTGAACAGTTAAGTGGCGTCGTCTCAACCATAGGTATGTTGCATGACGAAGAAACCTTTCCGGAGAAAAAGTTGACCGATATTACGGCAGACAACTTGAATAAGTTATTTTCCGTTAACGCAGTGAAACCCATGCTGGCGCTTAAGGCGTTTTTGCCAATTCTTGACAGAAAGAAGACCCGCTTTTGGGTACAGTTGTCAGCGAAAGTCGGCAGTATTGAGGATAACTATTTAGGCGGCTGGTACGCCTACCGCTCAAGCAAGGCCGGGTTAAATATGCTGTTGAAAACGGCGTCAATAGAGTTAAAGCGTACTCATAAAAACCTGATCGTGGCGGCAATACATCCGGGGACAACGGACACTCGTTTGTCTGAACCTTTTCAGGAGCGAATATCCACCGACAAACTGTATTCGCCTGAACTCTCTGCAGAGCGGATTGTGGCTGTAGTGAAAAACTTAAAACCGGAAAATACCGGAGCGTTATGGCATTGGGATGGTAGTCGTTTACCTTACTGATTTAGTTTGCTTTTTCTAAAGTAATGGCTCTTAATTGGTAAGCTGCATGTTAAGTGCAAGGAGAACACAATGTTGTATATTTTAGCTATTTTACTTCCCCCCGTCGCTATTTTACTGACGGGTAAAATTTTTCAGGCGATATTTAATGCGGTTATCGCTATTGTCGGCGTAGTACTTTTTATTGTCTCGCTTGGTGCGCTGGGAGCTCTTTATATTATCGCTATTCTTCACGCCATTATTGCGGTGCATGGTTATCACCGTGACAAACGCGACGAACGTATTATTAAAGCTGCACGAGGTGACAAATGAGAAAATGGACATTGCCGTTGGTAACGGTCTTCATGCTGTCAGCATGTCAAAGTGCTTACTATGGCACTATGGAAAAATTTGGCGTAGAAAAGCGCGATATTTTAGTCGATAGAGTGGATGATGCACGTGACTCACAAACCGATGCTCAGGAAGAGTTCCGTTCTGCATTAGAGCGTCTGGACGCTATGCTAAACATTGATGGTGGTAATCTGGAAAAGCAATATAACGCGCTGCTTGATGATTACGAAGACAGTAAATCTGCAGCAGAGAGCGTTCGTAGCCGTATCGACGAAGTTGACGAAGTAGCTAATGACTTATTCGACGAATGGAGCGAAGAGCTGGGTGAATACAGTAACGACACTATGCGTCGCGAAAGTGAGCGACAGTTACGCCAGACGGAACGCCGTTATGCCGAGTTGCTGAGGGTGATGGAGCGCGCGGCAGATAAGATGCAGCCGGTGCTGGATAAAATGCAGGATAACGTGCTTTATCTGAAACATAACCTGAATGCTAAGGCCATTGATGCTATTCGCGGTGAGTTTGGTAATCTGCAGAATGATATTTCCGCATTAATTAAAGACATGGAAGCGGCGGTAAGTGAGTCAAACCGCTTTATTGAAGCAATGAAGAGTTCTCAATCCGAATAATCAGGAGATAGTAATCGTATGACCGTTGTATTCATTGGTGGTAGCCGTCGTAAAGACTCGCTTAATGCCAAACTCAAACATCGTTTGGCTGAAGTTGCAGATAAGCATGGCATTCGACATGACATCGTTGATGCCGATGCGCTGGACGCGCCGATCTACCATGGCGACTTAGAGGCCGCAGATGGTGTTCCCGAGTCGATGAAAAAGTTGGCTGAAAAGATTCAGTCAGCCTCAAAAGTGGTTTTAGTCAGCCCTGAATATAATTCGTCGGTCTCTCCACTGATAAAAAATGCGATTGACTGGGTGTCGCGGGTTGAGACGCAGGCCTGGGCCGGTAAAACGGTATTATTGGCTGCTGCTTCACCCGGGGGGTTAGGGGGCATTCGGGGGCTAAGCCACTTGCGGGACATTCTTGGCAATGTGAAGGCATGGACTGCGCCGTTGTTTGCCTGCTGTCCGAATGCCAATGACGAAAGCATTGCGGCAATGGATGAAAGTTTTCTTAAGCAATTTTTAGAGCAAGGAGAGGCCAGCTAGTGATTGACTGGCAAGTTGTTCAGGAACTGGGTCCTTACTCATGGAATGGCATCGGCACTGCCCTGCTCTGTGGTGCCATTGTCGGGCTCGAGCGACAGGTTAGAGGCAAACCGGTTGGTATAAGGACCGCTGCACTTATCATCTTAGGTACCTATCTATTTTTAACTGGTGGCTCCTCGGTTGTCAGTCAGGGCGGCGATCCATCCCGCGTCATTGGACAAATTATTACCGGCATTGGCTTTCTTGGTGCAGGCGTTATGTTGGCTCGGGACGGTGTTGTAGTTGGTGTCACATCGGCGGCGACAATCTGGGCCCTGGCGGCAATTGGCATTGCAGTCGGTCTTGGTATGTACGGGGTTAGTATTGTGTTGTCGATGGTAATTGTTGGTGTATTGCTTGGTGTCGACTTACTGGAAGATACTTTTCAATCTTTGACCCGCGGCGTGCACCGAAAATACAATGGCTGGCGCCGCGGACGTGCAGACAGCAACGAGCCTTAGCGTGCTAACCCGTTAATATAGCTATCGATAGCCTGGTTGCCGTACTCCACTAAAGGAAAGTAATCCGGAGCAAGCAGCCAGTTATAAATAAGGCCGTCCACTAATGAAAACAAGCCAATAACCGCAACCCTGGGGCTAGCTTTTGAGGACAACTGACCTTTTTGGATAGCTGATTCAAACAACTTTTCGACTTCACAAATGCATTCGTTACGACCGCTAACATGCCGTAATTTTATAGGATTTACTTCGTCAATGTACTCGCACTTGTGAAGAAGGATGCTGGCAATAGAACGTACCTGGGGCTCATTTTGAACGCGAGCTAAAAATTCTTTAGAGCGGGCTTTTACTTCTTCTAAGGCATCGAATTCTAAACTCTCGGCTATTTGTTCCCGCATTTCATCGATCGGAAGAGAAATTCTTCCCATTAACGATTCAATGAGATCCATTTTATTTTCAAAATGGTGATAGATAGCACCGCGAGTGACACCCGCTTTTTCAGCCACTTGCATCATCGACGTTTGAGTCACACCATTCTCGCTGAATAAAGCCTCAGCAGCGTCTAATAACTTGGCGCGGGTCTCCATTGCGTCTTCTTTTGTGCGTCGAACCATGTTCGGCTCCTATTTCTTAACATCCGTTCATTATTATAGCGGCTTTTGCCTAATCATGCACCTATGTATGTATATTCTGATACAAGGTTTTTGAAACAAATAGGTAAAAGCGGTTGTGGAATGGACATTCGACCCTAATAATAAGGGTATACATTTAGTTAGAAAACGCTGAGGTGTGTGATGAAAAACGAACTTGATAACAAACTGATGTTGGATGCGTACGAAAAGATCCACACTCATGGCGAAGCTCGTCAGGGACGTCACTACTTGGACGGAATAGAAGCTTATACCGACCATGACGGTTATACCGTTTTTTTGGAAGGGCATGGTGTCACGCTAACCCTGCAGTTTCATAACTCATATAACTTAAAATACGACAATGAAAGACAGTATGACCAGTTTATAAGGGCACTCAAGAATATCAGTAAAGGTTATGAGACGCCGGGAATGGAACGAGGATGAGCAATCAGCATAAAGTCTATACCGTAAAGGAAGAGGTGGCTCATGCATTAACTCATGGCATTGGTGCCGTTTTAAGTATTGTTGCTTTAGTTTTCATGTTGATTTGGGCGGCGGCTTACGGTGATGGTTGGCATGTTGTTGCTGCGAGTATCTACGGTGCTAGTCTTATTCTGCTTTATACCGCTTCAACGCTTTATCATGCGTTTCCCTGGCCAAAAATGAAAGCGGTGTTTCAACAGCTTGATCATGCCGCTATTTACATTTTAATTGCTGGTACTTATACGCCATTTGCTTTAATCAATTTAAGAGATGCCTGGGGCTGGACCTTATTGGGCGTGGCTTGGGGAATTGCTTTGGTGGGTGTCGTGCTTGAGCTGACGCTGAAAAAGCGAATTGCCTGGCTGTCGCTTACTCTCTACCTTGGAATGGGCTGGATGGCGATTATTGCGATTAACCCGATGATTGATAATGTGGATGCAGGTGGCTTGATGTTGCTTGTCGCCGGCGGTTTAGCTTATACGCTGGGTGTTATCTTTTATGTCTGGAAATCTCTGCCTTATCATCATGCCATCTGGCATTTGTTTGTATTGGCGGGCAGCGTCTTCCATTTCTTCTCGATTTTCTACTTTGTATTGCCGCAACCGGAGTTGCTGAGTGCGAACTAGCTGATAAGCTGAATTTTGGTTATAAAAAACGCCCGCTAAAGTAGCGGGCGTCTTTTTATAACAGCTCTGCAAATCTTAACCGTTCTTCGGCTCACGACCTAAACGTTTACGATCGTTTTCTGTCAGTGCGCGTTTACGAATACGAATAGACTCAGGTGTCACTTCGACCAGTTCATCGTCATTGATGAATTCCAGTGCTTGCTCCAACGTTAAACGAATTGGTGTACTTAAGGTCTGTGCTTCGTCAGTACCAGAAGCGCGTACGTTAGTCAGCTGTTTACCTTTCAGGCAGTTTACTGTCAGGTCGTTTGAACGGTTATGAATACCGATGATCTGGCCTTCATAAACTTCATCACCGTGTGATGCAAATAACTTACCGCGCTCCTGCAGGTTAAACAGTGAGTAAGTCAGAGCTTTACCCTGAGCATTTGAAATCAGTACACCGTTACTACGCTGACCGATGGTTCCGCCTTTGTGCGGACCGTAGTGGTCAAACGTATGGTACATAAGGCCAGTACCTGAAGTCAGTGTCATGAATTCTGTCTGGAAGCCAATCAAACCACGGCTTGGTACTTCAAAATCAACGCGAACGCGACCTTTACCGTCTGGTGTCATGTTGGTCATTTCGGCTTTACGCAAGCCTAATTTTTCCATAACCGCACCTTGATGCTGCTCTTCAATATCAACCGTCATGGTTTCATAAGGTTCCATTTTCTTACCATCTTCGTACTTGATGATAACTTCTGGACGAGAAACGGCTAATTCAAAACCTTCACGACGCATGTTTTCAATAAGAACACCTAAGTGAAGCTCACCACGGCCAGATACGCGGAAACGATCCGGGTTGTCAGTTTCTTCAACACGTAAAGCTACGTTATGAACCAACTCTTGTTGCAAACGTTCAAGAATTTGACGAGAAGTAACAAACTTTCCTTCTTTACCTGCGAAAGGTGAGGTGTTTACCTGGAAGGTCATAGTTACTGTTGGCTCGTCAACGGTCAGTGGCTTCATAGCTTCAGCTTTACCAACTGCACACACGGTGTCGGAGATTTTTAGCTCGCCCAGACCGGTAATGGCGCAGATGTCGCCTGCTGCAGCTTTGTCCGCTTCAATGCGGTCAAGACCCAGGTAGCTAAAGACTTTACCAATTTTTCCGTTACGTTCTTTGCCGTCGGCACCAACAATAGTCACTTGCTGGTTCACTTTAACGCTACCGCGGGTAACGCGACCAATACCAATAACGCCTAAGTAGCTCGAGTAATCAAGCTGTGACACCTGCATTTGCAGGTCGCTTTCAGGGTCAGCATCGGGATGGCTTACCTTACTAACGATAGTTTCGAACAATGGCGTCATGTCGCCGTCTTGATCTTCTATGTCTAATGATGCCCAGCCGTTAAGCGCTGATGCGTAAACTACCGGAAAGTCCAGCTGTTCGTCAGTAGCGCCCAGGTTATCAAATAAGTCGAATACCTGATCCATCACCCAGTCAGGGCGTGCACCAGGACGGTCAACTTTGTTAATAACAAGAATAGGGTTCAAACCATGAGAGAAAGCTTTCTGCGTGACAAATCGAGTTTGAGGCATAGGACCGTCAACGGCATCAACCACTAACAATACGGAGTCTGCCATAGAAAGTACGCGTTCAACTTCGCCACCGAAATCGGCGTGTCCCGGAGTATCCAGAATGTTGATGCGGTAATCTTGCCAGTTAACCGCGGTGTTTTTGGCGAGGATAGTAATACCACGTTCTTTTTCAAGATCGTTGGAATCCATAATACGGTCTTCTATTTCGCCACGGCTTTCTAAAGTGCCAGATTGTTGCAACAACTTGTCGACTAGGGTGGTTTTACCATGGTCAACGTGCGCGATAATCGCGATGTTGCGTAATTTTTCTATATCAAATACCTGAATTGTCATTAAGAACTGCCTGTAGTTGTCCGGGAATGAAACCCGTCCAAGGGGTTTTGTGAAAAATAGCGGCGTATTCTACCTTTTTGAGTTGGATTAAGAAAGACCTGATTGTTTTTTGTTCGTTATATTTTTATGACGTTATCTTAGAATGTTACTTTTGCACCAATTTTGTGCGTTATGCGCTATACTGGTGCGTATTAATTTACGCATTATAGTGCTAAATGAACTAACTTTATGAATATAAACAAAAAAGTCAGTTGGCACAGGCTTTGCTATACTCAAGCTGTATTTTTAGACGCTGTCTACGGAGGACAACATGTCAGCTAATAAGATTTTCGATACCATCAAAGAACACGACGTAAAATTCGTCGATTTACGCTTTACCGATACTAAAGGTAAAGAGCAACACGTCACTATTCCGGTGTCGCAAATCGATGAAGACTTCTTTGAAGAAGGTAAAATGTTTGATGGTTCATCTATTTCCGGCTGGAAAGGCATTAACGAATCAGACATGGTACTGATGCCAGACAACGAGTCTGCGGTGATTGATCCCTTTACTGATGAAGTCACATTGAATGTACGTTGTGACATTCTTGAGCCGGAAACTATGCAGGGCTATAGCCGTGACCCTCGTTCAATTGCAAAGCGTGCGGAAGATTTCCTGCGCTCATCAGGCATTGCAGACGACGCTTACTTCGGTCCGGAACCTGAGTTCTTCCTGTTCAACGACGTACGTTTCCACACAGACATGAGTGGTTCGTTCTACAAGATTGACGCGGAAGAAGCGAAGTGGAACTCAGGCCGTGAATATTCAGAAGGTAACCTGGCTCACCGTCCTGGAGTAAAAGGCGGCTACTTCCCGGTACCTCCGGTAGACTCAGCGCACGACATTCGTGGCACCATGAGCTTAGTAATGGAAGACATGGGTATGGTTGTTGAAGCCCATCACCACGAAGTAGCAACAGCAGGTCAGAACGAAGTGGCTACACGCTTCAATACTCTGACTAAGAAAGCTGATGAACTGCAGGTTTATAAGTATGTGGTGCATAACGTCGCGCACTCTTACGGCATGACCGCAACCTTTATGCCGAAGCCACTGGTTGGCGATAACGGCTCTGGCATGCACGTGCATATGTCACTGAACAAAGGCGGCGAAAACTTATTTGCCGGCGACCAGTACGCAGGCTTGAGCGAAACCGCGCTGTTCTATATTGGCGGTATTATTAAGCACGCACGTGCCATTAACGCTTTTGCGAACGCCTCTACTAACTCGTACAAGCGTCTGGTTCCTGGTTTTGAAGCACCGGTGATGCTGGCTTATTCCGCCCGTAACCGTTCGGCTTCTATCCGTATTCCATTGGTTTCCAGCGCGAAAGGTCGCCGTATTGAAGTGCGCTTCCCTGACCCAAGTGCGAACCCGTACCTGGCCTTTACTGCGCTGTTAATGGCTGGCCTTGACGGTATCCGTAACAAGATCCACCCTGGCGATGCCATGGACAAAGATTTATACAATCTGCCTCCTGAAGAAGCGAAAGACATTCCGACCGTTTGTCACTCACTGGAAATGGCTCTGGACGCGCTGGATAAAGACCGCGACTTCCTTAAGCAAGGCGGCGTTATGGACGACGACATGATTGATGCCTACATCGATCTTAAGTACAACGAAGTAGAGACATTGAAGAAGACTACCCACCCGGTAGAATTCGATATGTACTACAGCGTTTAATGGTTACTGGCCGGGTAAGGTGTCTTGCCTTACCCGGTTGCACCAACTTGGTGCGTAATTTATCCTGCCTTCGTGAACGATAGCGCGCTACTTAACCAACTACTCACAGGCATACTCATCCTCGATGATCGCCTGACCATCCGTTACGTCAATTCGTCTGCTGAATCCTTACTCGATCACAGTGCAAAACGCCTGTTGGGCGAACCTTTCACTGCGGCTTTTTATCAGTGTTCGCTGGCGTCAGAAACGCTGATGGAGTGCCTGAATAGCGAGCAAACGGTGCTGAATGCGGAAGCTCAGTTCGCGCTGCATTCCGGGCACAATATTCGGGTGGAAACCAGTATTCAAACAGTAGAGCAACCTTTTGGACGTGCTTTGCTACTGGAATTAAAACAAGTAGACCAGTTGCGGCGAATAAATCAGGAAGATCAACAGCGTAATCAGCTATTCGCTACCCAGCACTTATTGCGCGGTATGGCGCATGAAATAAAGAACCCTCTGGGAGGTTTACGCGGCGCTGCGCAGTTACTGGCACGGCAACTTCCGGACGAGAGCCTGACAGAGTATACGGACTTGATCATCACCCAGTCGGACCGGTTAAGGTATTTGGTCGACAGGTTATTAGGGCCGGTAAAAAGGGGCGAGTCGAAGGAAACCAATATTCATGAAGTGTTGGAAAGAGTTGCCAGAACTTTGGTGTACGAATATGGAGACTCGCTGAATTTAGTTCGGGATTACGACCCGTCGCTGCCGGATATTCAGGTGGTTGCGGAAGCTTGTGAACAGGTGTTTTTGAATATTGCCCAAAATGCAGCACAAGCTATGTCAGGCGAAGGCACTATTACAATTAAAACGCGGGTAGAACACCAATTGACTCTGTTTGGACAGCGCTATCGACAATGTGCGGTGGTTACTTTGACCGATAATGGGCCCGGTATTCCGGCCGAGTTGCGCGAAACCCTGTTTTATCCGTTGATAAGCGGCCGTGCTGAAGGAACCGGACTCGGCTTGTCGCTGGCACAAAATTTAGTGCATCAGCATAAAGGGAAAATTGATTTTGATTCCAGTCCCGGAAAAACCCGATTTTCAGTGTATTTGCCTTATCTTTCAGCAGAAAATGGTAATGAGGTGACGGATGACCACTAATGCTCAGTTATGGATAATTGATGATGACGACTCTATTCGCTGGGTACTGGAAAAAGCCTTTGCTGATAGCCGTTATCACGTGCGCAGTTTTGCCAATGGCGAAGACTTTTTCATGGCTCTAAAGAGCGATAAACCAACCGTTGTGCTCACCGATATCCGTATGCCGGGAGAAAACGGCCTGGCTGTACTGGAGCGGCTGCATCAGACCGAGGCGCATTTGCCTGTTGTGGTTATGACCGCGCATTCCGATCTCGAGACAACGGTAAAAGCGTTTCAGGGCGGCGCATTTGAGTATCTGGCAAAGCCCTTTGACATTGATGAAGCTATTACCGCCGTTGACCGTGCTCTGCAGCATGCCAGACAAAGTGAAAATGCGCCCGCGCAAATAGACGCAAATTCAGTTCCCGAGCTTATTGGTGAAGCCACGCCTATGCAGGATGTGTTTCGTGCTATCGGTCGCTTGTCGGGCTCAAGCGTTAGTGTGCTGCTTACCGGAGAAACCGGTACTGGCAAAGAAGTTGTCGCGCGAGCTCTGCATAAACACAGCCCACGGGCGGATAAACCTTTTATTGCGCTTAACATGGCAGCAATACCCGCCGATTTAATTGAGTCGGAGCTGTTCGGGCACGAACGCGGGGCCTTTACCGGAGCCGACCGTAAACGCGTCGGGCGTTTTCAGCAAGCTGACGGTGGTACTTTGTTTCTGGATGAAATTGGCGATATGCCTTTACCAGTTCAGACACGGCTGTTGAGAGTTCTGGCCGAAGGACAGTTTTACCCGGTGGGAGCGTTGCAACCGGTAAAAGTGGATGTGCGCGTTATTGCCGCCACCCACCGGGAACTAGAACACTTGGTTAACCAGGGCACATTCAGGGATGACCTTTATCATCGTCTTAACGTTATCCGTTTGCGGCTGCCGCCTCTGCGTGAGCGGGCGGAAGATATCGATACTCTGGCAAGACACTTTCTTAAAAAGTCGGCCGAAGAGTTGAATGTCACACCAAAAACATTGTTAAATGAAACGCTTAGCACATTAAAGAGTTACAATTGGCCAGGTAACGTCCGACAACTGGAAAATACCTGTCGCTGGCTAACCGTTATGGCGCCCGGGCAGCAAATAAGTCCCCGGGACTTGCCTGAAGACATTCTGGTGACTTCAGAGCCAGGTTCGACAGAGCCAGGCGGTGAGCTTACCTGGTTACACTTTTTGCAAACTGAGCTGGAACAGCAGCCGTTAAACTCGCAGGATGTTCTGCAAAGTTATCAGCAGCAGCTGGAGCAGGTTGCGTTACAGACTGCTTTAAAACGTTTTTCCGGACATAAACAAAAAGCAGCCGCATGGCTGGGCTGGGGAAGGAATACCTTAACCCGAAAGTTGAAAACTCTGCTAAAGTAAAAGTTATGTAAAGAGGGTCGTATCCATCCCCGGCATTTTGGATCATGGATTTATTTCTGGAGAGAACAACAAGTTATGAGACATTCCGTACTACTCATTGACGATGATACTGAAATGTCTGTCATGCTGACAGAATTGTTTAAACGTGAATCTGTGGATTTAAGTGTCGCCGAAGATGGTGTCACTGGTCTTGATAAAGCACTTAACGGTGACTACGAACTTATTTTGCTGGACGTTATGCTACCCGGCATTGATGGTATGCAGCTTTTGCAGCGGTTACGCCAACAACATCGTGATACCGCGGTGCTGATGCTGACGGCTCGTGGTGACGATGATGACAGAGTCATGGGGCTGGAGCTTGGCGCAGATGATTATCTGCCAAAGCCTTTTAATCCACGTGAGCTGATTGCCCGTGTAAGAGCTTTGCTGCGTCGCACGCCAAACACAACCATGCAGAATGAAAGCCTGAACGTTTGTGGCATAGTGCTGGATCCGGCTACTACGGAAGTAAAATGCGATGATGCTGAACTGATTCTGACACCAACTGAGTTTGATATTTTGCGTTGTCTGATGCAGCAAGCCGGTCAAATGGTCAGTAAAGATCAGCTTTCTGTTGCGGCACTGGGACGAAAAATGGAGCCTTTTGACCGCAGTCTTGACGTGCATATTAGTAACATCCGGAAGAAATTCCCGGCAAAACCTGATCGTATTCAAACTATACGAGGTCGCGGCTACCGACTGATTGCAAGCTTATGAAGAACCGGCGTACGCGGTGGTACCGATCGCTTGCTCTGAGATTACTTTTCATTTTTTGGGCGCTGCTTTCGGTCACAGCGGCCAGTGGTTATTTGTTGGCGGTTTGGAACAAACCTAAAGCTGAACTTAAACCACTGGAGCCGGAGATTTATCAGACGTTACAGCCTTTATTGAGCGATGCGTTAACCTTTCACTCGCTACAACCCGGCCGACTTATTGCTGGCGACTACCGCGTTGCCGCACAGTTGTCGGTGCAGGGAAGCGAAAAGCTATTAATGGACGAGATGCTGCGCGTAAGTCACGGCTCCACGCTATTGCGTATGCTGGGTCAAGACTCTCCGCAGCAGATTCCTCTGGACGAGCGTTTGTTAATGGGTCCGTTCGAGCTCGACGGCAATAAAATTCTGGTGACTAAGCCCTTAGGCATTGAAGAGCAGGTTGACCGTGAGCGGTTGGAAGCAGAATCGACCCGCGCGCGCATACTGACCTTAATGGTTGGTAGCGGTTTACTCGCAGTATTACTGGGTATTTGGCTTATTCGACCTATACGGCGAATGATTCTGGCAATGCGCGAAGTGGCTGATGGTAGTGCAACGCCTGAACTTAAACGTTTACCTAAACGTGGTGATGAAATTGGCGAACTGGCACGGGCTTTATCTCAAGGGGCGGTAGACTTAGCAACTTCGCGTGATGCGCAACGGCGATTACTCAGCGATGTATCGCACGAATTACGTTCACCTATGGCACGTATGCAGGTGGCTCTGGATTTAGCCGATTGCAATGAGGACGACCCTAATTGGCAACAATTGCGCCGCGATACGGAACGTCTCAGTGTGATTATTGAGCGAATTCTTTCACTGTCGAGACTGGAGAATGGGCTGGTTGATCTGAACCATGAAAGCCTGGATAGCGGTGAACTGGTGCAGCAGCTTATTAATGATATGTGTTATCAGCATCCAGAAGTACGCGAACGCTTGCTGCGGCATGGTAGCAACTGGCCGGTTATTGATACCGACCCTGAATTGCTGCGGCTGGTTCTTGAGAATATTGTTCGTAACGCGCTGCACTACACCGAAGATAACGTAGAGCTTTCTTGTGACGATTACGGCAAAGGCTGTCATATTCGCATTCGGGATCACGGCCCGGGGGTTGATGAGAGCACCATAAGTAAACTGTTTGTGCCTTTTTATCGCGGCGATCCGGCGCGACACCATAAAGCCGGCGTTGGTCTTGGTTTAGCCTTGAGTCATCGCGCGGCGGCTGTTCTGGGTGGTGAATTAAAAGCTCATAATCACTCTGAAGGAGGACTTGAAGTCGTGTTAGACTTACCCAAAAGTCAGCCCGAACAGAAAGAATGAAGCAACCGCCTACTACACAACAACGCCCTGCAGACGACACGCCCGAATGGCTGGAGTTTTTTAAGGCTCAAGTCGAAGCCTTTTGGGAGCAGCAAGTTACCTCTGAGTATTTTACTGCGTTTGATGGTATCAAATTACATTTTGCCTATTACCGACATAGTGACTCCGCACCCTTAGTGGTTATTGCTCCGGGGCGAATAGAATCGGCGCTTAAGTATCAGGAACTGTTTTGGGAGCTGGCGCAGCAAGGCTTTTCCGTTGCAGCACTGGATCACCGTGGGCAGGGGTTGTCGGGGCGCCTGACGGCGAACCCTCATCAGGGACATGTCGAAAACTTTAATGACTTTGTACGTGACTTTTCAGACTTTACTGACCAGTTGATGGCACAATTTGGCGATGTACCCAAAACACTGTTTTCTCACTCGATGGGCGGAACAATAGCGACCATTTACTGTGCCACTTACCAGCATCCTTATAAAAAACTCATACTCTCTGCTCCTATGTTTTCTATAAAAACAGGAATAGTGCCTTATTGGTTCGCGCGTTGGATAGTTTTTGCGGGAGCCTGGCTAAACCACTGGGTAGCAAAACCCTGGTACTTTCTTGGTATGGGAAATTATAAGCCTGTGCCTTTTGAAGATAACGTTCTGACACATAGCCGACAGCGATATAAGGCGTTTCGGGACGTTTACGATAATGTTTCGGATGTTCAGCTAGGCGGACCCACATTTAATTGGTTGTATGAGGCCATCAGTGCCGCTATCAAGGCGCAGAAACTGGCAAATGACATTACCATTCCGGTCATTCTGTTTCAGGCAGGGAATGATAAAGTGGTTTCCGCGTCAGGACAAAAGAAAGTAGCTGCTGCGGTTACCCGAAACCACTTTAGGTTTGAGACCATTAAAGGTGCATCGCACGAGCTTATGATGGAAGCTGACAAGTTTCGTCAACCTGTGCTGGACGCTCTTATTGAAGAAACCCGGGAACTCGTTAACGTTTAAGTGAGCCTTCAACCACGGCGACAATTTCAGGATCCATGTGGACAATAATATCGGCTCCCGGAAAAGCTTTCATCAGCTGTGCTTCAACATCATCGGCAATAGCGTGAGCCCGTAATAAAGACAACTCGTTGGCCAGTTCAATGTGTAACTGAATAAAGCGCACCGGCCCTGCCTCCCGTGTGCGTAGACCGTGAAAGCCTCTAACGCCGTTTACCGCCATTGTGATATTACCAATCTGCTCTTGTAGTTCTTCTGACAACTCACGATCCATCAGCGCCTGAAATGCGTTCCAGCCAATACGAATTGCGCCAATAATTAGATAAACCGCAATGCCCATGGCAAAAATACTGTCAGCCCAGAGCCAGCCATAGCTACTTAAAATTAACGCCACAATAACGGCTAAGTTCAGCAGTATGTCCGACTGATAGTGAAGATTATCGGCCTGCACGGCCTGAGAGTTGGTATGACGAATAGCCATACGCTGTATAACAATTAAAACAAAGGTAATGACAATAGCAATGGCAGAAACCGCGATACCGTAACCCACTTTTGGAACACTGCCGCCCTGCATAAACTGTTGAACGCTGTGAAAAATAAGCAGCATGCTGGAACCTGAAATAAAAGCGCTTTGCGCTAACGCCGCCAGGGACTCGGCTTTACCGTGACCGAATCGATGCTCTTCATCTGCTGGTTGCAAAGCGTAGCGAATCGCAAAAAAGCTGAATATGGAAGCGCCGCTGTCTAAAATTGAATCGGTGAGAGATGCCAGCATACTGGCGGATTCTGTCTGGAACCAGGCAAAAAGCTTAATGGTAATTAGGATTATGGCAACGATAACCGACGCTGTACTAGCCAGTCGTACCCAAAAAGCATAATTCTGTTGGTAGTTTTTCTGATTTGCCACAGTACCGGTACACATTTATAAAAGATATTCTGCTATTCTACCGCTTTTACCCAAGTGATGAAAACGACCATGTTGCACCTTGTACTGTTTGAGCCTGAAATTCCCCCTAATACCGGCAACGTTATTCGTTTGGCGGCGAACACGGGCATGTCCTTGCATTTAATTGAGCCCTTAGGGTTTGAGCTGGATGAAAAAAAAGTACGTCGGGCGGGTCTTGATTATCACGATTTAGCTTCTGTAAATATCCATAAAGACTGGCAGAGCTTTCTGAATAGTACCTCGTTTAACCGCATTTTTGCGTGCACAACCAAAGGTAAGACAAATTACTCTGCAGTGGCTTATGAGGCCGGCGATGTTTTGTTGTTTGGCCCTGAAACTCGCGGGCTGCCAATGGAGGTCCTGGAAACTTTTCCACAAGAGAACTGGTTGCGGTTGCCAATGGCGGACACCAGCCGAAGCCTGAATTTATCCAATTCAGTGGCTATTTTTGCTTATGAAGCCTGGCGCCAGAACGATTTTACAGGCGCTCGTTAATTTGCTGTTTAGCCCTTTTTTCAATTGTCTGTTCGAACAGCGTGTTATCAAATAGTTGACGAAGTGCACGGCCTCTGTTGTTGTCGAGAAAGGCCATGAATAAAGGTTGTGGTCCCGACAGCTTCTGTTTCTTGTAGGGCTTTTCGGTCCAGTCAGGCAGGTTGTCCTTGTAGTCTATTACCGCACTGACCCTTTCCATATCCAGCAGTGCAAAGCAGTCCAGTGAATTCGAGGCCCGGTAAAAGGGTCGGTCGGTATCCACTAAGGTTTGCATGAAGCGAGGGCCGGATACACAAATAGGACCATCATTCGGTTGTTCAAGGGTGAAAAGAAAAATGCTGTCGTCGTAGCCAATATGATATTTAGACAGAATGATATTTTTTATTTTCTGATCAGGACGAACACCGATTAACGCATCTGCACGGCCTTCCTGTAGTAATTGAATACTTCGCTGCCAACTGCTGACAACCGTATTGAGCCGGGAGGTAAAAGTCGGAAATACGGATTTAGCCAAATTCCATAATTTGCCCGTGCCGTCGGCATTCAGTAAGCCCTGGTGTATGGCTCCTACAACCGTCAGTTGCTCAGGACGCTTTATGGGCTGTATTGGTGTTTCCAGGGTGACACCATACTGCTCGCGCAGTGCCTTCATCCGGCCGTTGTCGCGCATAGTTTGCAGGTGATAAGTCAGTTGAGGTATCAGTCTCGCATGCTCTTCATTCAGATAATGAAAACCAACCTCTGTCGATAACTTATGAGTAATTAAATGAGGGTTATCTTTCAGATCTGAATTTTCAAATTGAAAATCCCCCATAAATGCCATTTGAATGCGCCCCGAATCGAGTAATTTTACCACTTGCTCAATATCAATAGGGGTGACAATAGACGGTTCGTAAGGCAGGTTTTCGACCAATTTGGTAATTGAGTCCATACCGTTAACATAGGCCAGACTTTTCATTTCTGACAATGGGCAGTAACCACAGTTACGACGATCGGCTACCGCGATAATATCGAAAGTGAATAGTGGAAAAGGCACCCGGCGCAGGTGCCGGCGCTTGTCTTCAAGTAGCGCTGTTCTTCCCAGCTCCCCGGCGATGGTACCTTCAGCAGCCAACTGCTCACCTCGTAAGCGGGGAAGTTCGATGTACTCGAGTTCAATACCGAGTTTTTCGTATGCCTCTTCAAGCACCGCTGTTACATATTGCGTAAAGGGACCTTCCTCGGGAGCACGGAAAGTCAGTTTCTGCTCTGAGAAGGCAAAACTGGTCATCGGGAGCAGGCCCGCGAGCAGTAACAGAACGCAAAAACGTAACGGTGACTTCATAACAACACGTGTGATCTTATTTCATAAAAGAGAGATTAGTATAGCAGTGTTCGGATGCTCGTCACGAGCCCTGAAAATTATTTATTTTCATAGGTTTACGCTTATTAACAGTGAGTTTACTATGCCGTATCACATAAGTTAATTCTGCGAGAATTTTAGGTCTGTCTATAATAAATGCGTTAATCTATTGTCCTATATTTGACAGTTGGGTTGTTAACGCTCTAGCGTTGCAGCCTGTTGATTTTGTTAGTTGAAATATTCTAGCGGTGAAAGCCGTCGGTAACTAGGGGTTTTATTTATGGTTAAGTCGTTGTTTTCCTTGCTCTCTTTGGCGGCATTGTCATCAGCTTTTGCGGCGCCGTCAAATGCTGCCGATGACGATACATACCGACATTTATTGTTGGCTGGTGGCGGTCTGACGGCCTGTTCCAGTTTCGCGTCGGATAACTGTGATGACGTTGACTGGATTGATAAGGAAACGATGCGCACCGACAGGTATTTAAACCTGTCGAAAAAATTTCGTTCGAGAGCAACGGCAGAGTCGGTTTGGCCTAGTTACCGTGAAGAAACTCGCAAAAAAGTTGCTGATGCGCTGGAATTAATTCACGAGCGTTTAAAAGAAGACATTGTTCCTGAGCGCGTTTTTCTGCGTGAGTTTACCCGGCGGGCGACACAACAGCTTTATAACTCGTTGTCAGATGCTGAGTGGAACCGGATTATTGACTTAATTGAGCTACCGGTTCCGGATTCCGCACGTGAAGTGGTTAATCTGGATGAAAACCTCAAAGGTGAGTCAAAAGCAATTTTTCAGCGCTTTGTTGAAATGGCGCAGTCAGTTGCCGGAGATGAACGGAAGCCAAAGGTGTATTTCCTGACCTCTGCATCACGTAATCCGTACGATAAGATAGATTTTTACAATAGTGTATTTGAACAGCTGGGAGCAGAAGTGCATTGGCTGCCACTGGATTCTGCTGTAGTAAAAGCTCAGCGGGAAGGTCGTTGCGATGAACTGGCAAAAATTCAGCAAAAGCAATTAGGTGCTTATGAACGTGACCGGGTGCATAAAGACTGGTATCAGGAGCAAGTCGCTTTTTGCAAAGATTCTGATGCGGCCGCAGAGATGCTGGCCGATGCCGATGGACTGTTTTTTAATGATGGTGATCAGAACCTGACTCGTTCAACCTTTATTAAGGCGAATAATGAACCCGGCGATGTGCTGAAGACGATTATTGCAGCTGTGCAACAAAAGGAAGTGGTTATTGGCGGAACGGGTGCCGGCACTGCGGTTATGACTTCTAAGCCTATGATTTCTAATGGCACAACCGCTGAGGCCATAAAAGAGGGAGCGATTGCTTCCGATCCTCCTCCATTTGGTTGCAATTTAGACACCACCTGTCCGCCGAATGTTGGACCTGATAGCCTGACTTACCATCCGCTGGGCGGCTTAAGTTTGTTTCACTATGCCACATTGGATACTGAGTTTTCTGAGCGCGGGCGGCAGGGGCGCTTAATGCGTCTGGCAGCTGCGAGTTCCACACCATTATCTATTGGTATTGACGAAAATACCGCAATGGAAGTGAATTTAGAGAGTGGTGCTTTCAACATTATTGGTGAGCGTGGTGCGTTTATGGTGGAAGATGCACAAGGAACCGATAATGCCGTAGCTGCTACGTTTCATTATCTGGTCGCCGGAGCATCGGGGGTTATCTCTCCGTATGGATTACAAACCGCCGAGTTTGCGGAAGGCGATGATGTTGTTCAGGAAGAGCCAACAACAAACTTTCTCAGTGATCGTGGTTTAATCGATTCCTTGCGTATTTTGTGTGGCGAGCGTAAGCAGGTTAGCTTGCTAAATAAAGACTTCCGCCTAATTGCGCAGCGCGGGGAATCCAGTCGCGTGCAGTCTTCAGGTGGCGAATGCCAGATTGTAAACGGCAGCATTGGTATTGCCTGGCAGCCACAGGAAAAGCTGTAGCGGCTGGGAAACCGGGAAAACGAGTGCTGAGGTTACGAGGGGTCTTTTGGAGGACGCCCGTGAATACATCCTTGTAGGGCTTGAGCAGCGCCATCCATGGCGCTGCACACCTCCACAAGACCCCTCGCAACCGTCAGGCGCACTCTTATTCCCCGATATTCCACCTGGCGTGAATGAAAACGGCAATCACTTATTGCCGTTTTCCTGGTAGCCTGACATTCATGTCAGGTGAGATATTGGACCTGACGTAAACGTCAGGCTACGCACATTCGTATCAGGCGACGCCGAACTCGGCGCGATACGCTTCAACTTTGGGAAGATATTCGTTAAAAGTGTCGTCATCTTTCAAAAAGTTGATGACATCATTCAAGCTTACAATGCTAACCACCTGGGCATTAAAATCACGCTCAACTTCCTGAATCGCCGATAACTCGCCTTTGCCTTTTTCCTGACGGTCTAGAGCAATCAGAACACCGGATAATTCGGCGCCGTTGGCTTCGACAATCTCCATGGCTTCGCGAATCGCTGTGCCGGCGGTGATCACGTCATCCACCAGCATCACTTTGCCTTCCAGCGCTGAGCCCACCAGGTTGCCGCCTTCGCCGTGGTCTTTCTTTTCTTTACGGTTAAAGCAATATGGGGTGTCCTGCTGATGGTGGTCATATAAGGCGACCGCTGTGGCAGTGGCAATTGGAATGCCTTTGTAAGCCGGGCCAAAAAGTACGTCAAAATCGATACCGGAGTCGACCAGCGCGGCGGCATAAAAGCGGCCTAAGCGGGCTAAGTCAGAACCTTTATTAAACAGCCCAGCATTAAAAAAGTACGGGCTGGTGCGGCCGGACTTTAAGGTAAATTCACCAAACTTTAATACGCCACGCTCTATGGCAAACTCAATAAACTCTTTTTGATACGCTTTCATTGCCTGCTTATTCCTCGCTTACGTTTATACTGAAGCTTACGCCAACGCTTGTTTCTGAATATCAATCAACTCGCGAATGCTGTGGCGCGCCATATCGACCAGACTGTTCATTTCATCAAAGCTGAACGCTTCGCCTTCTGCAGTGCCCTGAATTTCGATGAATTTGCCGGCTTCAGTCATAACAATATTCATGTCGGTGTCGGCTTTTGAATCTTCAACGTACTCCAAGTCGCTGACCGGGTCGCCATCTAAAATGCCCACCGAAATAGCCGCAACCATTTCTTTGAGTGGGTTCACCTTAACCATGCCCTGCGCGCGCATCCAGCTCAGCGCGTCAACTAAGGCGACACAAGCGCCGGTGATAGAGGCTGTGCGTGTACCACCGTCAGCCTGAATAACGTCACAGTCGACCGTAATAGTATTCTCACCCAACGCCGCTAAGTCGACGCAAGTTCGCAATGAGCGGCCAATAAGACGTTGGATTTCCAAAGTGCGTCCACCTTGCTTACCACGCGATGCTTCACGCTGAGAGCGGGTATGTGTGGCACGCGGTAACATGCTGTACTCGGCTGTGACCCAACCCTGACCTTTGCCTTTTAAAAAGCGGGGAACGCCTTTCTCAACAGAGGCGTTGCAAAGAACTTTGGTTTCACCAAACTCAATTAATACTGAGCCTTCAGCGTGTTTAGTGAAGTTGCGGGTAATGGTTACCGGTCGAATTTGTTGTGCCGTACGGCCACTTGGACGCATGTCATCTCCTTTTTGAGTGAATGTCGCTGTGTAAGAAATTGAACGCAATTGTAGCAGAATTGCACGATTAATGGATCGCGATTCCGTCGACAACGTATTACACTAGACGTAGCAAAATAAATGGACGGGAGGCGGTATGTCGCGTTCAGATGATGAAGAATTTGAGCTGTTTCGTCAGGAAATGACGGATGTAACGCCGTTAGCTGGTGAAGAAGTCGCTGATATTAAGCAGGCTTTTGAACCAACACTGGCGCAAAAAGAACGGCGCCGGGCGGCGGAAGCAGAGGAAGAAGAAAATGCTAACTTCTTGTCGACTGAATATGTCGATTTAGTGGAGCCGGGTGAAGCTATCGAGTTTCATCGGGACGGTGTTCAGGCTGGAGTGTATAAACGCCTGAAACAAGGCCGCTACACCATGGAGGCCAGCCTGAACTTGCATCACCACACGTTGCGTGAAGCACGCACGGCGGTATTTAACTTTGTGCAGGATTGTCATCAGGCGGGTATTCGCACTGCGCTAATTATTCATGGGCAAGGTAAACACTCGAAGCCACATCCGGCGTTGATAAAGAGCTATGTGAATAAGTGGCTGCGCGAAATGGCGCCGGTACTAGCATTCCATAGCGCGCAACGACCGCACGGCGGCCGCGGCGCAGCCTATGTAATGCTCAAGAAAAATGCTGAGCAAAAGCAAAAGAATCGCGAAAAACACGCGAAAAAATAAGGAATTGCAATGATTCAAAGCATGACAGGATACGCACGTTACGAGCATAAAGCTGATTGGGGCTCTGCCACGTGGGAAATTCGTTCCGTTAACCAGCGCTATTTAGAAACCTATTTTCGCCTGCCGGAAGCGTTCCGTTCGCTGGAAAACACCTTACGTGAACAGTTTCGTAAGAAACTGCAACGCGGCAAGGTTGAATGCAAACTCTATATACACATGGACGAAGCACGCCAGACAGAATTAAACATCAATGAACCGCTGGCTAAAAGTGTTATCGCTGGCGCTAAATGGGTCAGTCAGCAATCAGCCGCTGGTCAGCTGAATCCAATTGATGTGCTCAAGTGGCCGGGGGTAGTGAGTAATGATGAACAAGACATGGATGAAGTGCAAAAGGAAGTGTTAGCTGCGCTCGATAAAGCCACTGCTGATTTCATCGACAACCGCAAAAGTGAAGGCAGTGCCATCGATCGCATGCTGCAGGAGCGCTTAGACGGTGTGACCACGCAGGTGGCCTTTGTGCGTGAACGTATGCCCGAAGTTATGGCCTGGCAAAGTGAGCGCTTACTAACTCGTTTTGAAGAAGCTAAAGTGGAGCTGGACCAGCAACGCGTTGAACAGGAAATGGTCATGCTGGCGCAGAAAACCGACGTAGCCGAAGAGCTCGATCGCTTAGACGCGCACGTGGAAGAAGCCCGCAAAATTCTGAAAAAAGGCGGCCCTTGTGGACGTCGTCTGGACTTCATGATGCAAGAGTTTAACCGTGAAGCAAACACCCTGGCCTCAAAGTCGATTAATGCCGATATCACCGCCGCTGCGGTAGAGCTTAAGGTGTTGATTGAGCAAATGAGAGAACAGATCCAGAATATCGAATGATTTTCTAGCCTTATTCATTTTTAACTTAAACGTCTGAAAATAAAAGATAAAACTAAAATTGCTAGTTCAGTTTTATTCAATTAATTTCTAAATCCTCCGAATTAATGGTGAGTACAATGGTTAGTACTCACCACCTATTGACTTCAATTTACTGGTGAGTGCATTATTGTCTGCATAGATAGCGTATGGAGACAGGTGTGGGTGCGTTAACCGTTAAACAATTAGATCGTTTGGTAAGGATCGGAGATCAAGTCAAGATCTCTGACGGGCGAGGTTTGTACTTCGTGATTCCCAAGCGCGGAGAGCCCTATTTTTCTTACCGATTCACAAATCATCTTGGTAAACGACGCGAAATGACCCTGGGTCAGTATCCTGCCTTGTCCCTCGCGCAAGCTCGTAATGTTGCGGAGGAACATCGAAATGCTGTGAGGCAGGGCCAGGACGTTATTGTTGAGGCGCAACGAGAAAAATGGTTGAACTTACAGACTTGCGACGACGTTTTCAAAGATTGGTATGAGAATGATTTAAATGTTCGGCTGAAACATCCAAATATTCCCAAACGCCTTTACTCCAAAGAAATCTCACCGGTGATCGGTACATTAGCAGTTGGTGAGGTTACGGCGAGAGATATACGCGAAATCATTCGGCGAGTGCGTGAGTCCGGTCGGCCTTCCATCGCAAATGATGTTTTGATGTATGCAAAGCAATTTTTTAACCATGCGATACGTCTAGACTTAACACAAAACAATCCGGCTTCGGCCTTTCGGATAAGCGATGCTGGCGGCGTTGAAAAAAGCAGAGATCGTGTGCTGACTTACGATGAAATAAAACGCGTTTTCAAAGTGATGAGAGACCACCAACCTTCATTTGGGCGGTCTAATTACCTGGCGTGCTGTTTGTTGCTGCTACTGGGGGTGCGGAAATCTGAATTACTACAGTCAAAATGGTCAGAATTTGATTTAGAAGAGCGCGTTTGGAGCCTGCCAGCGGCTCGGAGTAAAACCGAGGTCGCAATACGAATACCTCTCACTGATATTGTTGCGGGCTTCTTGCAGGAATTAAAATTTATCGCAGGAGCTAGTGAGTACGTCTTTCCCGCGCGTCGTACGTCAGGTCGAGCATACGTGAGCGATGACACGCTCAACAGGGCGATCGGTAGCCTGTTTGGTGTCTACTGGGGAAGAGAGGTAAAAGCAAAAATTAAAGATATCGAGTATTTTCGTGTTCATGATCTGCGTCGCACATGTCGCTCGCTGCTGGCTGAGCTCAGAATAGATTCACATATTGCAGAGCGTTGTCTGAATCACAAACTAAAGGGTGTTGAGCACGTCTATAATCTTCACGACTATTTCAACGAGCGCCGCGATGCATTAGAAGTTTTGGCGAAACATTTAAAGCCGATCTTGTAGTGTTCAGAAAGTTGAATTGGGGGCGATATTGCCCCCGGAATTTTCACGAGAGCTCAAAAAATAGAATTAAATCGCTTAACAAGTACCTGTTTTTGTTGTCGATTTTTCGCGGTTTAGGAGCTCTGTTTTGTGTTGTTAAACGGTACCATGTTGATCTGCTGATTCCTGTCGCTGCTCGTCGCTGTTTCTCATCAAGTAGCTTCTCGCTAACTTCGTGCCGCCGCAAAGCATCAGCTCGTTGTTCTGGCGAAACATCAAAAATTACAGGTGCACGATTTCTAAATTTCGTCGTTGTCATAGTCATCACTCCAGTTCTGTTCATCAAAGTCTTCAAAAGCCAGTTCGTCATGAAACTCGCGGTTTTCAAATATGTATAAAAGCTCATCAAGTATTTCGTTTACACGTCTCATAAGCAGTCCTCGTTGATTGAAGGAGCACTAATTTTGAACGAAAAAAACGAGAGTGATTTGAACAGAACCCTCGAATTTGAGGGGTCTAAATGATCAATGTTGATAAACCAGCTGATGTTGGCTATTTATTAACCAAGTTGATGTTTTTTTAGAGTGCACAGCTATTTATCAGTAGTTGCAGAGTAAGAGGTGTTTTATGCCAGCAAGTTTAAAATTAACTGAACTAATAGCAGAGGCTGCAAAGCAACAAGTGAAAATTGTTGCTGCGTCGCCGGACGGTAATTTCATCCCAATTGATGTGTGTTCAGAAAAGCACTTTAAAGCAATCAAAAATGTTTATCTTGTTGGCTGTGAAAAGCACAAATTTGCATATTCAATAGATGACCCTAGCGCTGGGAAAATATCAACAGCAACGTTGTATCGCCGGATGGAGAAGTCTCAGTGCTTCTGCCCACTTTGTGCCCAAGAGGAGGGCGATAAAATCGCATTAGGACACTGTGGTGCGCGAGTTTATGACGCGTTAAAAAATAATAAAGCGCTTATTAAATACGGTTTTCCTGATATTTTACCGCGATCACAGTTAAAGCGTGACTCGTTTGTAATTTTAAAATGCTTACAGTGTGGCGGAAATAACAAGAAGACAGTTAAAGACATTCTGGAGAGTTCTCGTCGTCTGTCGCACGGATACGAACTATGCAAAAAATGTGCGCAAAAAGCTAGCTCTTCACATCTTAAGTATACGCTTGCTGATGTGCAAAGTGCTGCCGATAAAAATCGGATAGTCTTGTTATCAATACAAACGCCGGGTGGGAAAATCTTAAAGCCGGAAATTGATGATCCCGCAACTAAAGTTAGTGTTAATTCAGAGTGTAAGATTACGTGTAGCCAAAAAGCTCACCAGGCCCGATGGCGAAAAACAACTCGTGTAGTTGTGTTATTAAGCGGAGCAACTGGTTGCAAGATCTGTGCTGCAGTTGTAACGCAAAATGAAATGTTTGCGTATGCATTGATTAACCAGTTCATACCGGAGAGAGAAATAGAACTTTTCGCTTCTCTAAATTGGCTTGGCCGCCAGCATCTTGATTTATATATAGAAGATAAGTGTTTAGCGATAGAAGTCGACGGAAGCCAGCATAAAAATAAAGCGTCACCTCGTTTCAGTAAAGCAAACGAGGAGCGTGACGCACGAAAAAATAAACTTGTTCGAGAGCAAAACATCAGACTAATTCGCCTTGATTGTTCCGGTGTTGAGAATTTATCTAGTGCTGCGTCGTCGCGAGAAAGAGCGTCAGTTGCCATTTCTCATTTTTTACCTGTTTTAGCAAATGGTGCTCCGGATATATTTGATACGAAATCTTCTTGTGGCATAACCCTTTTAGACAAAGTGCACGACTCTTATTTGAAGCTTGTAAAAGAATTAATTCCCCGTATTTATGAAGAGAAAAGGCAAAGATTTCATGATTATTGCAGGCGTGTCGGTATCAAAGTGCTTGGTGAGTACCTGGCAGATCACTTAGAAGTAAAGGTCTGGTGTCCACATGAGCAGGAAAGGATGCGGCGCCCGATGGATATCATGGCCGGCATGGGCCAACACTGCTGCAGAGTTTCGGCGAAAGGAACTAAAGCATCTGTATTAAGGGCTGCTGAACTAGCTGCAGACCAAGGCTACTTGATTGATTTTAAGCGAAGCCCAGCAGATCTGAATGACGAAAGTATTCGAGCAAGAACAAAGTTCTCTATAGTGTGTCCATGTGGCCAAAATTATTCAGATTCAGCAAGTATTAATGCTCTACAAGGTGGCCGATATAAGAGGTGCTCGTGTTTTACGAGCAGTGACGCAATACTTGCATCTTATAAGCAATCCGGCTCGCAATGGAGTTACGATAAAAATCAATTAAAATTCCTTACTAAACCAGCTATTAAAACCAGGCAGTTAAAAAATGAAAGAAAAATTGAAGGAGAATATCGACTATTAGAGCTGACACTAGCTAATCGTTTGCTTAACCGGCAAAAAGTACTGGAGCTTCTCGAAAAAGAAGGTTTGGACTCGACAGATGATCGGATCAGAAAAATTTGGAAAGCTCTGAAAATGCGGAGTAAAAATAGGTATATGAAGCCAGAACCTTTGGCCTATTACAGACAAAAATTGAAGCATCTCCATCAAACTGAAGATGCTGGGCGTCCGCTCATTTACTAAAGTTGAGACCTTATTATCTACTCAGCTTCTTCGATAGGTGCAGATTGGAAGCGGACGGTGGGCATCATGACGCGAGGAAGGCGTAAACGTTCGCAGGTTGAAGTTAGGAACTCTCGCCAATATGGCCAAACGTGTATGCCACTGTTCTTGAATGCAAACTCTTTGAGATGCTCTTCAGCAACGTCGCTTTTTAGGAGGTAACATGCAACGATTTCGCACTCAATATGAGCCAAAACATTTTGCTTAATATCATCTTCCGACGCTTCTTCATCGTCAGTTAAAGTCCAACGCAAGCCAGCATCAAAAGTAAAATAAACCAACTTTTTATTATCGCTTTCTTCCTGTGCTAAGCGTTTAACACCAAACTTTTGTTGCAAACAGGCTTGCTCTGAAGACGTTGATGCATTTTTTAAGAAAAATTCGCGCTCTAATACGTCAGCATTAATTGACTCAAAATATACATCTTGGATAACCAAGTTCTCAGTAGCCTGCTTAAGACCATCGCTAAGCATTATTGGCACTCTCCCCAATAATTAATATGTTCTTCTTTTACTTCGTAGGCTCTTTTAGGCTCCGCTGCTTCGGCAAGTATACTTGCCCCGTCACTTTCATTGGCGGCTTCTCTGCCTATTGAAGACCATAGAGGCTGATGGAACACTTGCACATTAGTTGAAACTCCGGCTTTTCGTTTTAAATAACTGAATACCGGAGGAAATTCTGCCGCTATTCTTAGCAATTTATCCATGCCTTCAGATTGAGTAACGTCATCAGCTTCATACTTGGCAAAGGCGACACTGCCGCCACCAAATATTTGGGCTGCTTCCGACTGTTTTAATCCTAACTGCTTTCGAATAGCTAAGACCTCAGAGCCCGTAAGAAGGCCATTAACTTCCTTTTTAAAGGCCACCATGCGGCGTTTATTATCACGAGTTTGTTGAGGTAAGGTAACTTCGACACCACATACATCGCACTCGCAAAAATCATTGCGTAGGTCTTTGCTAACACTTTTATAGGTGACTGTGTTCACCCCTTGTTTTTCTTCTAAGGTTCCTTCCCCACACAAGTCACACATCATTGGATGCTTGCTCATGTTTCCTCTCCTATGTTGACGGATGGCATGACACCATCAGCAAAAGTTTGCCGTTCTGATTGATGGCAAACTTCAAATAAATTTCGCATTCCATTTCTTTTGCTACAGCTTCTACCCATGTTTTTTCGATGACAACGTAATCATCACAGGCAGCAATAGCTTTGTTGCTTATGCGACACCATACTGATCGCCTGTAACGTCCGCCACTAACCGCTTTTCTTATGAGTAGAGCGAGTTCTTCATTGTCTAGCTCTAAATTCTGAACATCTCTACTGCACTTTTGGGTCGATAGTCTTATCGACTCACTATCCGCAAGCAGAGCGTTCACTTCTTTAGCCGAATAAAGCGGACCGCCTTTTATGTCCCGATTGTCATTATCATCCCAGTTTGCTGGTGGGTTGTCGCAAAAGCGGCTAAGTACTTTATCATTTACCATTATGGTAAGTCCATTTCATTTTTCAAGTATCTCAAATTCGATAATGTCGTAAACTTAAAGCGACAAAAACCAATCTGGCCGCAGCGTTACTTTCTCCACCAACTCAGTTTTTACACCAAGCTCTAGCTCCTTGAGCTTATCCGCTAATTGCTCTCCATCGATAAGATCAATAGGCGGTACACCGTCACGGTTGGCTTCATCGATTGCGCCTTTGGTGAAGGTGCCAGTGGTAATGAATAACCCCCGATCCGAGCGTCCGACGGTAGCGCCACGGAAGTCACGTATCTCGGAGGCCCCTACAGAGCCACGGTATTTCTTGCACTGGAAAGCAATATGAAAGCTCATTAGCCCGTTTATACGAGCAATTCCACGGCCATCGATACCGCCGTCGCCGGTTCTGCCTGTGACTTCAACATGAATAAATCCAGACTCACGAAGAATACGTTGGGTTAATCGCTCGAATGCATCTGGGCTCATTTCATCAATCAGGACCTTGTGAAGTTGTTCACGCCAAGCTTCGGCTTCATCTGGTAGCGTGCTATCTGCTTCTTCAGCCTGTTCGCTACTGATAGCTTCTGTATTTTTGTTAGTGCCGTACCCATCAAGTTCACGAACAAACCTAACAATTTCTGATGAATCCACTTCCGGATTTTTTCGCGCTTTTTCCGTTAGAGCCCAAACACCGCGTTGCGAATTTTCTAAGTATCCTGCTTTTTTCAGGTAGGTTCGGGCCCAGGCTAATCGATATGCAATTTTTGGTTGGCTCGACTTTTCTGGGTTTTGCAAAACCGAGGTAATTTCTTCCGGATAACCTTCTTGCTCAATTACCTGTTCAAACATTTCATCGACAGAAGCTGACCCACCAAGTGCGACGAGCGCTTTCAATAAAGGGTTCATTAAACGATC
The DNA here is from genome assembly GCF_051842345.1 of Idiomarina sp. ST20R2A10. NCBI lineage: Bacteria > Pseudomonadati > Pseudomonadota > Gammaproteobacteria > Alteromonadales > Idiomarinaceae > Idiomarina > Idiomarina sp. ST20R2A10. The sequence goes on from NZ_JBNIEY010000004.1 coordinate 66,802, forward strand.
GTATGTAGGTACGCTTTGAGTATCAGGCATCAGAAAACCCTCGTATGAAACAGTTGGGGCAGTGGTATTTTTTTAGATAAGCTCTCACTGTGGTATGAACAAACTCTTTTGCATCATCGTGAGACATCGTTGAGCTTGGCTCTGCCCATCCTTTTTCGCCATGTCGGGCATCCGGACCAAGTAGCGCGAATGAGTTAGCCGTACCAGTAAAAGCAGCTTTATGTTGTTGGTTTATAGAAAGGTCCGCTACAGCTTTTTTCTCGCCTCCGCAATAGTATGTAACGGTATCCCATATTGAATACAAATTTCGCCAGTCAAACCCGTATGATATTTGTCGTAACAACTTCGATATTTCATCTCGACTTTCAGCCATGCGAACGCGGGCGGAGATTCCCGTGTCCTTTATTTCAATCAATTCCGAAGCTGAAAGGTTTTTAGTAAAAGGCTTTAATGGGGGAATTTCACTTAAATTAAAATGTTGGGAATAGGTTGAATAGTCGTCAAGGCCTGGACTCTCTAAATCAGAGTATAAAGCTTCCCTAAAACGTAGTTTGTCATTTATAAAAATATTATTAAAACCCCAGTGAATAGCTGCAGCGCCGTTGATTAATTCCAATAATCCTTTAATTTTTCCTAAGACAACGTTTAAGTCTGTCTCTCCGTTCAAGTGAACAGATTCAAGGAAATACGCTTCTCCTAAATGATCTTCGCTGTCCTCAAAAATACAAAAATCCGGTGACTTCACCCAATCGTTGAAGTTATACAGAACTTGCCGATTACCTGATAACGGTACTAGCCATTTCCTCATGATTGCACCTCCTTGTTCAAAAAGTTTTACTCCACCAACGCTTTCAAAAGTGCATCCCGCGCATCCTGGTAAAACTGGATATCGACCTTTGTAGCCATGTCGTCTGACAAATCATAAAGCTGTCGACGAGCGGTTACGGGCATCAATAGCGCTGTAGCCCCTTTTTCCACTGCTAGCTCAGCAATGTTCACAGCGTTATGTATCGGCTCAATTGAGCCGCCAAGGTTAATTTCGCCGACGACAATCAGGCCGCCTTTTATGGGCTTCTTAAGTAGCGAACTGCTAATAGCTAAAAGCACTGAAACACCGAGTTTTGAGCCTTTTTTGGCAGCATCAAAAGCGCGTAGCTGAATTGAATATTCGTGAGCTCTGGGGTCTCTGTCGCCAACTAGCTGCATTCCTCGCGCGTAAAGGTTCTGCTCGGCATAGCGTACAGACTCTTTAAATGGGGCAGGCACAGGGTTATTTAATATTTTCACACCTGAGCCGGGTCCGGCATTGACTTCAATGCGATACAGCCCGGAGTTATCACCTGTATCCTGACCACCCTCGCTAATGGTCCAAATCTGGCCTGGCTCTAGCGGGTCGTCGCCAATTTCGTTGTCAGAGCGTAGCTCTGGCGTAGCGACAAATTTTTCGACGCCATCATCACCAATAAAGTAGCTAAAATGCGTGTTTCTAAATTCCGCTGCACCAATGCGCTTTTGTTGTTCCTTAACACGGCGACGTACTTCAAGTGCTAACCTTACTGCCCACTCAAGGTCTTCATCACTCACTTGCATGGTTGGGCTTGGGTAAATTAACTTCAGCAAGCCTGACGCGGTTTTATTAACGGCATTAACATCGCGGCCGCTTAATGCCCCGCCAAAGTGCACGCGATTCTGCAATACACTGACACGGCTCTGGAAGCGCAATCGGCTGAGACACTCAGAAAAGAAGTCACTGACCAGACCAAAATGATCCGTTACCAAGTCGGCGCTCATTTTAGGAATGTCCCACCCAGGGAGATAACCATGGATACGATCCATCCATGCCGTGTCGTCACGCATTTCTTCTGGCAGTGGACCAAATAAGTGACCCACTCGTTGTTGGTGCTCAACATCAACATCAAAGTTACCGACAAACACCATAGAGCCGTCCGCGCGAATATTTTCCTTTCCGCGGGAGAACTCACCGGACTCCATATAGCCTTTCATAATGTTGATGCCTTCTTTGGAGTCAAATGAAATACCACTGATTTCATCAAAGCACACCACATCGTATTGGCATACCAAGCCCCGCGCACCTGTCGCGTTATTGACGAACATCTTGGCAATGGTTGCTTTACCGCCAGAAATTAAGTGAGCGTAGGGCGATACTTGCTGGAATAAGTGACTTTTACCGGTACCGCGCGGGCCGAGCTCTACCAGGTTATAGTTGCGTTCAACAAAAGGAACCATCCGAAGGAAAACAGCGTCTTTTGCACGCTCTTCCAGCGTGCTTGGTTCTAGCCCAATACCGCGAAGAATAAAGTCTTTCCATTCCTCAGTAGAAAACGACGCACGCGCCTCACCGAGCGTATCCAGAACATCACGCTTGGACAGCTGAATTGGTCTCAACTCGCGAATACCAAAAGCGTTGCCTTTTTCTTCAGCAATTAAACTGTCGTATTCCAAGGTGATTTCGGCATAAAAACCGCCGGTGAGCAGTCTTTCGTTATCATCGACAATCGAATCACTGATGCGTACCTTATTAAGCTGAATACTGGGTAACGAAGCTAGGTAGCCATTATCTTTTTGGCTGAATCGTGCGCTAACCAGGTCGATAAGTTTCACCGTACCGTTTTTATACGCCTTTGCTTTAAACAGCTCTTCTTCACCGGCTCTAACTGTTCGTGACTCGAGTTGCTTCTGAACAATGGCTAATCCTTCGTTGATCTCATCGGGATCGGTACTCGCACAATAGCGACCCAGCATGAATTCAACGACATAGGTTGGTACGGGAAACTGCCTTGCAAAGGTGCGAACTAAATCTTTGCGAACCAGGTAACCTTCAAGTGCTTGCGCAGCCTTCAAATCAAGTGTGTCTAATTCCATTAATCATCACCTCCAACAATTGTGGGCTGCTTCGCCAGTAAGTTACCGGCATCATCGAGTAACACGACAACAGCTGATGTTTGTTCAAACTCATCATCGACCATTAATGTGCACTTTCCATCTTTTAACGGCTTGCGCGGACTAATTTCAGTCTCCGCATTACCAGGCTGAGTGCGAAGAACAGCAACCACACCGTCTCCTTCAGTGTCACAGCTTAACTTGCACATCAAGCGAACCCAGCGTAATTCAGTTATTGACGCAGAAACTGAAGGAGTCGCTACCGCAGGTTGGTTATTTACAACATCAATCACCGGAGTGAAACATTCCTGCAGGCTCAACCCGCCGTGGTCATAGTGTTTACCCGCAACAAAGTTTCGCACACCGGGCGCCATCGCTACGGTAACATCCTGATTCCAGTACCAACCTACTTTTAAATGTTCCGTCTGGACATTGTCTTTGACCAGTGCGCATCGTCCCCAACGGGTTTCGGTCAAATACTTGGCAATATCCACTTTGGCCATGGTATTCGGAGTTAAGAGCCAGCCATGGTCGGTAACAATACGAATACGTCGCCACCCAGCAGAAAATAGGTCTTCAACGCGTTCTACAATCTCATCAAGCAAGGGATCAATGCGCGTGGCCAATTTCAAACCTTTAACGTGGCCTTCTTTATCGATATCACCGCTTTGCACCCAGGCATTGCTTGTAGGATCGCCGGTTTCAGTTTCCGATAGGTAAACCCACCCTTTTTCCGAAAGAAACTTCTTTAAGTAGTGCGAAGAAAAGGAGGTGTTGTCGTCCTTTAAGCTGGGTTGAAAATCTTTGTCGCTGGTACGGCCGGTAAGTTTTTCATGTACCGGTGTAACGGCTGCTTTTGCTGTGGCCGTAACGGAGGGCAAAGCCGCCCAGTCATTGGTTAGCGTCAGCTCTCCGAGTCTCTCTAACCGTCGACAGAGACGCTGCGCGACATCAAATCGCAAGCCATCTACAAAAAATACAACTTCTCCGCCAGCTTGGTACTCGGCAGTTGACTCTCTAGCCACTAACTCGCCGTTATAACCGTACTGCTTAACCAGAGCTTGGAAGTTGTTATTAATTTCTTCGAGCCAGGGGGTATAAATAATCGTCAGTAACCCTTGTACTAGCTCTTGATGTTGGTTTTTAAGAGGATAAGCCAGAGCACGCAAGACCTGGTCGTCGGCCTGCCAGAAACGTTCTTTGTACTGCTCTGCCATTTCGTCAACGGTTGAGCCGTTGAACGCGTGCTCTGTTAAGTCAGCTATCATAGCCAGATGCTGAAGAATCCCCGCCATGGGTGATAAGTCGAGGTTATACCAAATCCAGTCACGGCGATCGGCATGTTGCTTTTCCAGTGCAAGCAATGATTTACGAACGTCAGAGCTTGAATGGCCACTTACAAGCTTTGAGAGTTCTGCTTCAAGCTTTTGTTCTTCTTTTTCATTTACCGCAGGATAGCTGGCACCATCAGCCGCTAAGTCTGGCTCGACTTTTAATAATAAATTCGGTATTTCCGAATAATGCGTGCAAGTTTCGGCGTAACGTTGCCAAACCGCTTCCCAAGGGCCTTGATGTCGGCATAGCAATTGTGCCGCAGTAAGCTCGCCATCTGTTTTCTGATTAAAGTGAAACTCGGTTTCCCAAATGCTCACTAACGCATCCCAGCGCTTATCGTCCCAGCGTTCTCGAGAGGGTTTTGGCTCGTTCATCCAGGTTAATAAATCACGAATAGGGTCACTTGATATCAGCTTATTGAAGTCAGGCGCTTCGAGTCGTTTATTGGCTAAGTCACTGCGCTCGCTTTCTAAAATTTCAGGCAAAACTTTTAATAGCGCAGCTTGGGTACTTTTATCCGCAGCAACATCTAAACCCGCACCGCCGGAGGTAGAGAGAAGAAACGCATTGACGGTCCAGTCTCGACCTGCTGTGTTATAGACCCACCAGCTGCCCCGGTATTGCAGTTCTGCCAGTGGCTTTAGTTCTTCCGGGCATTTGGCAATTGCACGCAAATCACGACGCTCGTAACCCGGCAAATAAATGATCGGTGTTCTGTCATTGGGCAACTCAAATTCGGGCAGTGTGTTTTCAATTACACACTTGAGCCAAATCGCAGGGCCTTGGCGCTTATCCGGCTGATAATCACCAAGCACCAATAACTCTGGCATTGCCGCTTGCAGTAATGGCAATGCAGATTCCCACTGACGCAATTTATCAGTCCAGAGTACAACCGAAGGTGCTACCTGAATATTGGAGTTATACGTGGCACTGGAACGTATTTCGTCGCACAGGATATCGAGTAGTTTCATTACGAACTGCCTTTTGTTTCTGACAGTGAATACTTCTCAGCAATACGGTCGACCAGCTGTTTTGTTCGGCGCTCAATTTTCTCAACAGTCCAAGCTGTTGCGTCCGCTAATTCTCGGTTTAGGTATAGACCGTTATTGTAGCCGACAGGACGGCCTTTCTTATCTTTCCTAGACTGCTTTTCCTCAAAGCTTTTATTGCCAAGCGAACTGTTGTATCCGGAAATTGTGAGATTCCCAAGTCGATGAGCGTATTGCTCCCGATGATCATTAGCTAACTTCCGGTTTCCGTCAGCAATCATATCGACCCAAGCGTCAGGAATATTTTCTCCTTGTGGGAAAATATGCTCAATGGTCCATACATAGTGCTTGCCTTTGGTTGCCCACAAATCAAGTTGGCGTTCTCGGGTCATTTGTTCCTCTTCAAGAGCACATAAAACAAACCGACACACGGCTTTATTATCTTGATAAATCGCTCCGTTCAAGTTCTCTTTAAAGTACTCGTCCGAAGAGCTATGGCGGGTAAGCTTTTCTTTTACTGTGACTACAATGTCTTTGCCTTGAAGGCTAAGGCAGCTTTCCGCAACATCCATAAATATGCGGTTTAAGTCTCTTGTTGGGGGGAGATCTGTTGTGTTTCGGCGAACAAAAAAGCGAATCAGGAACTCAGTAATTTCTTCAAAATGTTCTTCGCTTAAACTCAAGCTTTCTCGTTTATCAAACAGTATAAGCAGCAGAAGATAAGCGGATGCAGCTTGGATGCGCTCCAGTGATAAAAGGAGGCTACTAAGTTTTGCGTTGTCTAATGGGGAGCTATTAGTTAGATTTGCGTAAATTGCTGATAAACGTACCATTTCAGCTAAGAAACGCTGAGGGTCATGTGATATCAGCTTTTCGTAAACCTGCATCAAGTTTGACTTTGTCGCTACTGGAACAGCAATAATTGAACGCAGTTCGGTCCTATAAGCATTGTAATACTGTCGGAAAAAACGCTCCTGGACCGCATAGTCATCACCAAGTGCGTCCATTACACGCTTCCACTTATCATAGTTCTCGTCAATACTGCCTGGCTCGGTGCTCTCTAAAGTTGCTAATAGCTTGTTTTTAATGAGATCAATTGCGGTGAGAGGGACACCTCGGTTATTCAATGACTCGAATAAGGTGTACGCATCAGAATGACCGCCAACCTCAATTTTCACTAAGGTTGCAGTATTCACTTTTTCCAATAAATCTTGTATTGGCGTATCTCGGTTATCATTTTCAGCGAGAAAAGAATTTATGCGCTCAACAAAATATCGGTACGCTCGAACGAGGCGTCGCTTGCCCGCATTAGCCGGCTTCGATACATCTTTTAAAAGATCAGCCAGGCATAACACGTAAAAGTAGTCTTGCTGGTTACTATTCTGAACTTGAGGAATAAGGCGGGATTGCTTAGGGTCCCGTCTCAAGACCAGTTTTCCTTTAAGTTTTAACAGTTCAAAGTTTTCTTCATCTGATAGATCGTCCTGTGACTTTAATACTGAGTAAACAGCCGCAAGCAGTAACGATATCGTGGTCATCCGTTGCTGACCATCCACAACCTCTAACGATTGAGTAGCTAGGGTGTCTTGCGCTTGATTGATGCAAATAATAGAACCTAAGAAATAACCTGAATCATTCTCAATCAAATCATCGAACAGGCGCTCCCACTGACCTTTTCCCCAGGTGTATTCACGTTGATAGCGAGGTATGGTGTAAATCACATTGCTCTCAATGTCGAGCAAGGTAGAAATAGGGTAGTTAAATACCGATTTAATCATTTTAGACGTCCTTATCCCGTGCTTTTTGCTTTTCCGCCAAACTTAAATGATGCTCATTTATACGCGCGCCTAGCTTGTCACTGTACTCTGGACCGAGGTGATACCATGGGGCGGACTCAACGTCGGTGCCACGGTCTTTTTTCCAGTGAATATTGGGTTTGGCGCGCAGTACGCCGGCGCCTTTCTTGCCCATGTCTTTGGCGAGCATTAAGGGGCGAATGTTGAGGCGAACACCGTCGTTTAAGTCTGGGTTCCAGCCAATGGGTTGCTCTTCCAGTGGTTTCCAACGCACGAAAATGTCGTAGGGCTTTTCGCCGGTAAGGATATTTTCGAGTTCTTTTTTTAGCGTTTGTGCAGCGGCTAAGCGAATATCGGCACCATCAACGCCGCTCGCGACCTCAGCTTGTTGGGTGCTGATCCAGTCACCTAGGTAGGTGTAAATCAAGCGCTCTAAACCAGCTTTGTCAAGTTTATGATAGTTCACTAGCACGCTAAAGCCGTCTTTCAAGCCGTCCCAGATTTGCCAAATGAATGGGCGGTGCTGGAATAACTTACAGTGCTGTTCAAAGAACTTTTCACGTAACCAAGCAGCCAGCGATTTACTTCCCACGGTATCTAGTAATTGGTTTCTAAGGTTGGTGGTCCAGGCATCACCGTAGGCAGCCTCTAACATGGCTTCTAAACGCAGCTCAGCGGCTTTCTCACCACGTACGGCAGGCAAGCAGACAATTCCATCGTCATCGACAAAAGGAGCAAGCGTTTTACAGCGCTCAACCCAAGTGCGTTGTTCGTCCGCCAGTTCCATTTCAGCGTCAAGCTCTGCCGGCCACTGGTAGCCCAGCAAGCGAGCAACCGCCACTTGTAATACCGTATCATCGACACGCAGATCGGATTCGACCGTCCACTTTTGCTCTTCATCCCAAACCACCGAGCCACAGGGGTGACCATGGAAGATCCATTGTGTCGGGTCGTTGGTGTAGGGCTTTGGTAAACCATGGGGATATTTTTCTTGGGCTACTTTGGTCCAATGAGCAAGATCGAAGGGAATTTTAACCAACGTTGCATTAGTTACATTCTTTTTTTTGTCAATCTTCCTTACTTCATCGTGAAAATCCTGACTAGCGCAAAAAGACCAAATTGCGGGCAAATTAACTTCAACCGTAGGAATTATTGCCGCACTAGATTGATCGTATAGTTCCCCGGAGTACAAGGTGGCTGGAAGAGTTCGAGTTTGTCGGATAGCAATACCAGTTCTACCCCACGCTTCTTTTCCTTTGATGTATGCTAATGGGGAAGTTTGAAGTTTACCCTCTCCTTGTTCCCAGCGAATCGCACCTTCTCTTCCATTAAATTTTTCAGTATTAGCACACGGGAGCTGAAAAAAGCTCCAAGTTCGGTTTGGCCATTCTACTTCATGAAAATAAATGACAAACTGTGGTGTATCTCCGTTTTGAAGCCCAACATAGGATCCAGCTAACTTTAAAAGTAAAGGGTGACTGCTGGGTTCAAAAAGACCTATTCTAAAATCAGGATTACTTAGTTGCTGTGTTTGAGAGTAACTTTCCGCATTGCTCGTTTTAAGGTAAATAGTCTTATCTTGCGCTCCCTTCTGAGATGTTGCATTGATACCAAGATACGTGTTGTCGCCTTCTGGCTTTCCCTTCGTGAAAGAGATTAGTGCAGTAAAAGCGCCTGCAGCCTGCTTACTTTCAAATGCATGCTCACCTAAGTCGACAATGCTGTTCCATTTTGCCTCTTTTAATAGGTTCTCACGAACTCTTTTGTAAGACTTTAAAAATAGCCATTCGTGCGGCGTTACAATCGATGCGGTACCTCCATTAGCAAGAAAGTCTCGTACCCTCAAGACAAATGCTGTTGCAAGGTTAGGCTTTCCTAAAGAATACTGTTCACCGATAAAATTTTGGGCAACTTTTACTAGTTGTTTTGTCTCTTTGAAAGGCACATTGGTGATGACCCAAGTGTATTGCATGGAAAGTAACTTAGCAGCTTTGACCAAGCCTTGCGCCACAATCCCAGCCTCGCGTTCCTCCGATAACCGACGCACAGCACTGCCGGTTTCCGCTTGGATTCGCTCATCTTCGGTCAGAATGTCTGTAAGCACGGTATCGAGCTCATCCCACTGCGCTATTTTTGCCGCTTGTAAGCGTTTGGGGTTAATTAAACTGCCAAGCACTGGGGCGTCTTTAAAGGTTTGGTACATCCAATCCAGCGCAATGGTCAGGTTTTGCTTGCCCGCTTTTTTGCTGAGCTCTTTCCATTCGTCTTTGGCGGCACTAATCGACAGGCCACTGCAAGCAAGGTGTAGCTCTGGCAAGGTGCGATAACCACCTGCGTTTGGGTAACGCCAGGCTTCCAGCGCCACGGCAAAAGCGGCTAGCTCAACGCAGCGTTGGTCAAGCTCTAAGCCATGCAGATTCTCTTCAAGTACGCGGTCTACGGCTGCCTTAGCGGATAAGCCTTCCAGTTCCATCCGCATGGGTACCAGCATTAAAAATGCGGCGACTAAAAAGTGGCCAGAGCCGCAGCACGGGTCGAGGGTTTTAAGTTCACTTAATTGGCTTGGCCAGCCTTCAAAAAAGCCTGAGGCCGGTTGCCAGCGTTCGTCTTCTTTGATAAAACGGAGGTAATTCAGTGGTACGCCATTAATGGAGGCTTTTTCGCGCAGCTCCTGTTCACTCTCGGCGTTGGCGCAGTCATGCTCATTCAATCGTTTGCCAGCCCACCAAGCGCCCAAGCTGTTATCGAGCAGGAAGTTAACCATGTAGGGTTCGGTAAATAACTGAGTCACTGGCGAGAGTTCATCCGCACCAATTTTCACTTCCGATTTGTTCACTTCCTCTTTGCGTTTGCTTTGCCAGAACTGATAAACCCAGCCTAAGCTGTCCTGCGCCTGAAACACTTCCGGCGCCAAGCCCATGACTAATGCTTCTAACTCACGTTGAAGTTCTAAGGCAAACTGCAGTTGAAACACGGGTGAATCTGTACGGAAAATTTGTGGCAACATCTTGGATGCCAATACACCAGCAAGCTCCCAGCCGTTGCTGCAGGCTTGTTCTAGCTCGTCTTGAAATACGCCCTCTTCGATAAGTTCGTTACAGTCTTGCAGTGTTACTGAGGTATGCTGGTCGTACATCAACAAGCCATTTTGCTCAAGGAAGCGAGCAAACAACATACGATGCCAGTGCTCATAAGCAACTTCAGTAACCAGTTTATGAATAGTTTGCTCGCCGTTTTCGTAGCGGACATCGCCGAGTTGACGACCATGAGCACGCAGTCGGTTTCTTAGCGCGCGTTGCCCTTCCGTAAAATAGTCCGGCGGTTGTTTGTCGCCCACAGCATGGCGTTTTAATGCCTGCGTTGCTGCTTCTTCAGCAATATCACGGGCTTTTATTACTGTGCGTTCTAAACCTGATCGTAGCGCTTTATCAAGGGCTTTTCGGGTTGAAGATGAATTTGCTATTACTGTCGTCATCAGAAAGTCACCGGTCCGTCATTTAACTTCGCTAATACGTCTTTTTTCACCTGCTCTAGCCAGGCATCTAATTCTGCTTCGGTGTTGACCGTCACCCGCGGGGTACTGTAGCGCTGTACTTTGGGTAACAGGAGCTCTACTGCCTCTTGGCGCGCGTTTTCAAATTTGCTGGCCAGGGATTCTTTGCGATCACTCCATTGTCCGAGCGATACCGAGTCTAATGCATCAATGAGTGACTCAGTGGTTGATAAGTCAGGGGCTGCAACTTCATGGAGTGCGCGCTTGTCCAAAATTTGCTGCTGTTGTTCGTGAGACAGTTGTTGCCAATGCTCATCGTTGGTTAGCGATTCTAAACCGCGTTGATATTCCGCTTGGTACGCGTCAATGCGATGGCGTAAGGCCTCACGCAGTTTAGTGACTAACTCTTTGATAATACCGCTAACAGGGTTGGGCTCATCGAGTATTGAACGGTTTTTAATAATGGTATCAGCGAGCTCTTTTGCCGGCGCGTAGAAAGCTAAATCCTTACTGATATCGAGCAAGTCATTAAGTTGACTCCAATCGGTACGTCGTTTGGTAATTTTCTCGGCCGTTTCCTGCCATTCAAGCAAGGTATCCGTTATGTCACTTTGGTTTTCTAAAATGACATTGAGTTGTGCATTGCCGGACTGACGAGCAATATCATCAAAAATCTGAGTGTCTGGTTTGGCAGGGAAAGGCGCCGGCCCACATGCGCTTTCTGCCAGATCGCGACCTTTCTCAGCTAATAGCGCCGCTTTGGCTTTTTCCTCTCCGGATTCGCACTTGATACCCGCCGCGTTGATCACACGTCGAATCTTGATCATATCAACGGTTCTAATCGTTAACTTCTCAGGCCGGAAGGTGGTGTGCGGTAATTGTTTACGTTCAAGTTCAGACGCTTTTAAGCCAGGTTCGGCAATTAATACGCCGGCCGAAATCATGGCGTAGATTGCTCCCTCAACGGTATCTTGTGACCAGCCGTAAGGTGGGTTCTGAAATTCTTCACGAATTTCTTTGCCTTGCTTCGACACGCCAATGAAGTTTTTGATTTTGGCGCATACCGGATGCTTTTCGGCATCGTCTTTATGACCAATGGCCTCAAGAGCATTTTGTCCGCCGTCTTTACGTGCGCGTTCATAGACTTTCGCCCAGCCCGGGTGGTCGGCGCTATCAAAATCTCGATATAAACGTACGACGGATGCTTGGCCGGCTTTTTCTACGCGCTCTGTAATGGTATTACCGTCAACTTCGTTGCCGCCAGCTTGCAATACCATGACGCCTTCAAAAATTTCTTTTAATAAGGTTTCTACGTTGCGGTCAGCATCACGCTTACGGGTCTCCATGGCACTGCGAGCGTCTTTACCTGCTTCAGTACCGGGAATGCCGCGTTTTTGTAGCGTAGCGTCAGCAGCATGAGCTGCAATAATGGCAGACGATAACTCTGAACGGTTACGAGCCGGGATAAACAGGAAGATCGTTGGTTTTTCCGGAGCCATCCGACGAGCTTCTGTTAGAACATCCTTCTCGGTACTACTCCAGCCGTCTTGGATCCAAACATAAATTTTCTTATCGGCATCGCGTGGTAGCTCTGACTCGAAACATGGCAGTAACTGGCGAACTTCGTTGGTTTGCCCCTGTGTTAGTCGGACTTGGCCCAGTTCCTGGCGAACTTTTTTATGGATCATGTCCATCCGCAGGTTGTCGACACGTTGCATATTGCCTCGCAGGTCAACTTCCTCTTGCCGGAAGGTGTCGTACCACTGGGCACTCTCTTGCGTTTGCACGCGGTACTCTGTTCCCGCTGCCGTTTGCATTGCCATAATGTGGCCATCGTCGACAAGCTCTTCAAGTAACTTAGGTACGGCGGTGCGGATTGAGTCTTTCCCTTGGTCAAGATCATCGATGAGCAAGTCTGAGAGCATTTCAGCAGTAGCACGAACACCACTGTCAGCGGCCGGCTCCGTTGGTAACTTACCTATCAATAACACCAAAGAAAGAATACGTGATTTGAGTTTACTGCTTTCATCTCCCGCGGCAAGGCGACCGATAATCTCGCCCATTTCTTTTGATATCACGCCGGTTTGAATCAAGTTCACGGAAATTTGGTCGTAGATAAAGTCTGCGGGTACAACGTGTCCTAAAGGCTTGTCAGCAGTCGCTTGCGCTGCTTCGTGGATAACTTTTAACTGGTTACGCAGCTGAGAAACGGTACCCGTGGTGTCGACGATACGAAGTACTTTTTCCCAAAAACGACGGCGGACGGGTAGTAGCGGGTAGTCGGCAACCATGACTTTTTCATCATCACGATGAAACTCGATACGTGTCCCGCGTAGCTGACGCGAAATCTCTCCAAGGTGCGACTTAAGCACATTATCGATATCGGGTTTAGCCGCTTCTTTCTTTTGCAGAATTACTTTACGAATAACAGCTTCTACATCGGTATCGGAGAGTTGAATTTGTACTTGGAAGCGACCCATTAATTTTTGCAGGCTCGGTGTTCCGGATAACGAGCTTTGGCCGGTTCCCACGAACAAAATGCGCCCTCTTAATGCAGAAGCTTTACAGCAGGTCTCTACGACTTCCTGTATTGAATAGGATTTTTCGGTATCGGAGCCGATATATTGCTGAACCTCATCAAGCACAATAACGGTTAACGGGCATTTGCCGTCGACAGACAGCGACTCTTGAATGGCATTAACCATCTGGGTATTAGTCACGTCAGATACGTGTGGATACTGCTCTTTTAGCAGCTGACGCATTTGTTTAATGTCATCCGCTAATGTCGGGTCAGCCTCTAATAGTGCCCCTGCAATGCTGCGTGACATGTATAAATCGTCAAGCTCATCTAACCAGTCATCATCTTCTGCTTCAACGGCCGCTTTGACTTGTTCGTAAAGCCCTTCTTTTTTCAGCCACATGACAAATCGTGCCTGATGATATTGCTCGGGCAGTCCGGCTGATTTGAAAATTATATTCAGTAACGCCAGGCGAACATTGTTGTCAGCACCGGAACCCAGCGTGCCAGATGCGGCGTGTAGCCCACCATAACGTTTCGCCTGATTACTCAGTTCGACAAAGTGTGCCTGGAGATCTTCGGGTAGGTCAGCCACATCACGTGCGCTGGCTCCGTCTTCAAATGTTTGGTTAACCCATAATGCGCGCAACATTTTCGCAAGGTGCGATTTACCTGAGCCAAAGAAGCCAGAAATCCACACGCCGGGCTGCTCATGGTCGTCGGTCAGGTTGCGCAAGTAGGTTGACAGAATTTTATCTAAACCTTTTTGGTACTGGCCGTCGCAAACGAATGTTTGTAGCTCATAACGCAGTGTTTTCAGTGCCTGTGACGTTTGGTCGTCTTTAACATCCGCCACACCGTTATTTTCTAAACGGTTTTCTTGCGGGTCGAGCTGGTAAATATCGCGGTTTAACATGTGCTTAAACTCCTTGTTGCGCCTGGGCTTAATTTTCTGCAGTAATTGCAGTAGCTAGATAGCCCCAGCCATCTTTGGCATCTAATAGTCGGTATTTGTTATCAATGTACTCACCGGGGAATAGCACGAGTAAGCGCCCCGGAACATAAGCTGAAAGCTGTTTTACAAAGTCAGAAACAGAAGCAAAGCCGAATAACGTTCCGCAGCCGATAAGCGCTACCAGCGTATTCTCATCGACGTTCCCTTCGAGTTGTTCGGCGAGCTTTTCGACGGATTGCTTTGCAAATTTCTTGTATTTGGTTTGTAGGCTCTCTGGCTCTTCAAAGTAATCTTCTCGATACTTTTGGCTTGCCATCCACTCCGGAAAAAGACGAGTAATGTCTAGCTGTAACCAGTTATGACCAGCTGCCTCTGTAGCAAACTGAAACTCTTCAATTCGGGCGCGTAGCTTTAATTCATCTTCTTTGTAATAAACGGCAAATAGCACGCGCTGTTCATTCGCTAGGCCATGAGTCCATGGAATACTAATGAAGTTAGAGTAGCTTCTGACCAAGCGATCTAGTCGGTTACTCATGCAGCATTGACTCCTCTTCACGCGTTAAAAGATCCTGAAAGCCAATATCAATGACTTCACTTGAATGCTTGAAGGTGATTAAACCTGCATGGCTCGCCAAGCGAGCTAGCTCTAATAATCGGTCGGTTCGGTATTCAAACATTTGCACCCACTCAGTATTAAATAGGCGATTGCCTGAAGCACCCTGTAAATGTCCCATAACCAATGCAAAAGCGACGTTTACAGGGCGAATATCAGGCTCTGACCGATGCTTTTTATTGCGGCCGATTAAGTAGCCCGCATGGGTCCATGTACCGTTCACGTTTTGTGCTATCGACTTTAACGTAGCTGGACTAAACCTATCAGGAAAACGCTCTGCAAACAGGCTTTCCATTTCCGGTCGAGTGAGAAGTTGTCCAGTGTTGAGCTCAAGTATTTTTTCTTTGGATAGGCGTAGCAATGGGTCACGCGCTAGGCCCATTTGACAGGCTAAAACGGGTCGAGCTTTTTCATCGGCTTCCCAGAAAAGGCGGAAAATACGAAAAAGTGGTATTTCGGTATTCATGCCGTACAAATCGATTAAGTGGCGCCAAGTCAGCTGCCGAGCTTTTGAGGTCGGCTTATTCAGCAAATTAAATTGCTCAATATCTTGTTGGTAATCTTCGGCGGTCGCATTCACAGGGCGATGAGAAAATAGCTCTGTAATTTCAGCTAACATCATGGTTCGGCTGGCATGTGCTCCATTGCGCCCATACTTAAAGCCGAATTTCATTTGAATATCTTCATTAACCATTTTCACTACCCTGGAAGTTATTGCCTGGAGCGAGTGCTAAAGCACCTGCTAGCCGGTTATTTTTTCTTATTTCAGCCGAGTTTTTTAACCATAAATGGTGAGTTTGGGCGCTGAGTGAATGTTGAGGAGTAACATCTACATTCCAAAACCGAAGCAAGTATTTTGCTTCTGCTACTTTCAGCGTTAATTCAAGCTGATGATCTTGTATTTGATAATCGAGTTCGATTGCTTTGGGGTGCTCATGCGCTGGATGCGCCACCAATTGCAAAGTCACTTCATTAACCCATTCGTCGTCATTAATTTGCTTTTCGTGGGAAGCGACCTTTGCGTTCTCTACTATTTCGGCGGAAAGTATTCTGGTGCAAACAAAATCACGAAACTCATTTGATTTCCGATCGAACGCGCGAATATGCCAGCGGTGGCCACTATTTAAAAATGCGTAAGGCAGAATTTCACGCTGGGTAATACCAGAACTCAACGAAGCGTATTCAATTTTAATTACACTTGAATTAATGACTGCTTTGGTCAGCGAAGAAACGATTTCCGGTTGTGCTTTTATTAAGCTGACGGAATCGACCGAACGTATTTTCGTTTCCGAAGAAACAGAGTTTTTTTTCTGGTTTGCTAAGTTTTTTAAAGCGATTTCGACATCGTGATCAAATAGTGGCTTAAACGCTTTTCGCGAATAGTAGCGTTTTGTTTCGTGGCGCAATTCTAAATTGCCGGGAGCAAGTTCTTTGTAAAGTGAAAAGTCACGAGAACTCGATGCCGGACCAATTTTGAATTGTTCGGTCAAATCGCTTCTTGCGACAAAGCCAAAAAACATCAACCGGAAGTCGATGTATTCTAGCCGTTCGCGTTGTGCAAAAGTAAGGTCTTCGATCACTGGATTTTGTCTTAATTTGGTTTAGTACATCACTGTACTTTGCACTCCTGGATAATGCAATCATTTTGATAACTCCAGTTTGTTATCAGAAATTGGGCTCGCTTAGCGGGCGCATTCAAAACCTAGGTTCTGACACCACTTTGTCGTTCAGAAGGTGTATTTGGAAAAGCTTTAGGATTTCTCACATCCTACCTTCCGAACGACAGATAGTATGTAGTACTAATCATAGTCACTGATATCGATTAGTACGGAAACATGCATGTGGAGAAATCGTCGCGAAAATTAGTCGCAGTGACAAGGTTCCGTACAACAGATCTGCTGTACGAAGGGGGGATTTGGGTGAAAATCGTGGAAGCTGAGTTGCTATGTCAGGGATATGTACACAAGATCTGTTGTACAGATGGTTGCATTGGCAAATTACGGTAACCAGGTGTTTTGCCACCACATACTAGATTCCGTACAACAGATAGTATTTATTACTAAACATAGTCACTGATACTGGCTAGCAAGGGTAGGCTCATGCCGCTTTGGGAGTCGAAAACACGCAAACAACCGAGAACAAGTGCAGTACTAATAGTCTGGTGTACGGCAAGTTACGCTGTCCATATAAACCGAAGGTATTTTGCGAACCATCACAATGTGCTGTACACCAGATGGTATTTAGTACGGATACCGTTTTTAATGATACTGGCTAGCAATGGCAGGCTCCTGCCGCTTTGGCTGTCATAAATACGCAAACAACCAGGAACAAGTGTCGTACTAATAATCTGGTGTACGCTAAGTTGCGCTGGCGATATAAGCCGAAGGTATTTTGCGAACCAGCACAATGTGCCGTACACCAGATGGTATTTAGTACGAAATACCGTTAACGTGAGCATTGCTTTGCGGCGCTTAAGCGAGGGGGGATTTTGAAGCAGGAGGGTTGAAATGGATGTTAACTCAGTTGCCAATAGAGGTGTCTTACTGGCGGGTATGCCAGGTGAACTTCTGTTTGAATCAGGTTGGTTTGAAAGTTTCAGCGATTTGGTGATGCAGTTTCTGCGAACGCAAAACGAAAGTAATGCTGCGGCAATTACTTCTGATCTGCAATTATTTAAATTGCTTAGCTCGAATCGAGAATCGGTAACGTCGGAAAAATTTAAAACGTTGAGTTTGAAGTATGCGCCGGAACTTGAAAGTACGTGGATTGATTCTGAAACGCCTGATGAAAAGGAAACTTCGGGTGCCTGGTGGCTTTTAGAAATTGTTCTGAATATATTTTTATCGAAACAGCCAGAGCTGCAATTTGAAAAACTTAATGAATTTTTAGCCGATGAGAAAAAGGCGGTTGCGGTTTATCTGCAACAAAAAGATTCGCGTAGCGTTTTGCCTCATATTGAAAAATGGATTGGTGATGACTGGGGAAGCAATGCTGAATTCGAAATCAGAAAAATACTTTTATGGCTCGCCTTTTTTGAAAAGTTTCTTCGTGTAACGACAGAAGGTTTTGATGATCGCTTTCCAGAGCAGGGCATGATGAAAATGTTTTTGCCTGTTGTCGAAAACAATAAATTGATATTGAGTAATGAGCGATATGTATCAGCGATTAAACAAAAATGGGTTGGTACTGAAGGCAGTTGGGTTTCGTTTTACGAAAAAATAACGGAAGCGAAATGCACTTTTTATTCGAACGAGGGTGAAGACCCGAAAGCTGCTGTCGAAAAATCACTAAAAAGAATTCGCACCGGTAAGACCCGGTTAAACAGAAAAAACTATGAGAGTAATTTCCGCGTCCTGGATACCAAATTAAGGCAAGCTCCCATGCAGCCGGTTGAGCTGATTGCACTGCTCTGTGAAGTGATGACGAAAAAGCAAGCGGCGATGCTCAAGGATAATGGCACGCCCACGGATATTGAAAAAGTGTTTGCCGTTTACCCCAGAATTTATGAGCAATTCACTGTCTGATTCGGCTAAATTTTAAAATTCCATTCAGATGTCCTCCTCATCGACGAGTTGCCGTGAAAACATCCTCTTTGCTGTTTCAGCAAAATAATTAACTTAAATTGAGAGGATAGAAAAATGGCTAAAACGTCAACTGCTAATCGTCCAAATTCAAAGAACCCGAATAATCCGGCGTATCATCACAACCAAAGGAACCGTGGTAACCAATTAAACCCTAACAACCCTGAATACAAAGGGGGAAAAGGAAAGGGAAAATGAGTTAGCGAAGATTATCTGTTTTGAAAATAGACGATGAGCGGGCTGGCCTGATGTTAGTCCGCAACTTTAACGTTTGCCGCTAGTTGAAAACACCGTACTCCAGGCGATGAATTAGAGCGAGTACCTGCTGAAGCTCTATGAATAAGTTCAGGTTTTCGATAGGTGAGCGCCCACCGAGCCCTCTACAAGGCTTTTTAAGCCAGTTAATAGCAACGCACGCCTCACCCTCAAACAGTGCCTCAGCGGCCGTTATGGCTTCAATTAACGCATAAATACGGTTGCTTTCTACCCTGGTAAAGCGTCTGTGCTTTCTTCTCTGTACCTTATTCCGGTCAGGAAGGTTAAGCGCATTCAATATCTCAGCCTCTGACAGCTCCGTTTCGTGCGCTAGATAAGCGACGACGTCAAAAGTGAAACCTTGCACGATGGCATCGCCCATTGCAGGGTAGTCTTCAGGTAGCCCGAGCCTCTCCTTTAAAGTCAGCTTTAAAGGCTGTTGCGCAGGTTTTGGGATGTAGTATTCGTGGTGCATTTGAGTACCTCAAAGCGAAAGCTCAGTCAGTGCTTTTCTTCTTGCTTTGAAAAAACGTGATCAGCAAATGAACACCCAGCATAACGACCGGCATCACTGCCACCCAAATTAATAATGATTCGTTGCCCATCAGATACTCCAACCAGGTTACCAGGTACTTAGAATAGCATTTTCTGTTGGATTTACAGCCACTATGCGGCAGAAATAGGGTCTCACTTATAAGACAAAGTTCCGTACATATGGTCTGGTGTGCGCCATCTGTTTGTGCTTGTTTGTTTTTTCTCTTAAAGTGCTCACTTTGTAAGCAAGAAACTTTACGCCATGAATTTCCTAAGCCTTATTAAACAAATCACTTTAAACCCTGCAGCAATCGGTGTTCTTTTCATTGTTATCGGAACTGCGTGGCTTTTTCTACCATTTGATGGGTTTGCTCTGTTCTCTTTATCTGTCGGCTTGGGATTCTTGGCGGCCTCCACTTATCAATCATGGCTAGCTCCTATTCCTGAACTTTGGCGTAATAAACGAGCAAAAAAGCAAAAGCAAAAACAGAAAATCAACCAACAAAAAGCGCTCATTAACGAGCTTGGAAAAGCTGATATAGACAAACTATTCGAATTTATCCCTTCGGGGCGACTTAATTATTTCGGTTTTGCGGATACGCATGATTTTGCAAGGGATATGTATCAAAACGGACTTCTAGTGAATGTGGCCAAAATGGAAAAGTTTTGGATAGTAAAAATCAATCCAGACCTATTTGATGACATTTGGGCTCGCTACACATTTGTCTGTAGTGAGCTTGCTAACCAAGCAATTCGCTCTGTCGGAGATAACACTGAGGTAAATGCTACTCTGCAAATGCTCAATAAGGGCAGCGATGAACCTTTTGAGGTCAACGAAGAGGAATGGCGGGTTGGAATGAAGGTATTAAAAGAGTTAGCTTCCGCCTCTCTTATTACAATTGTGCATAATGGTGATGAAGTCATCCTCAAACCCGATCCTTACATAGAATACTTTGAAAACAACGGAATTAGTGTATTTGATAAGGTTCCAGGGCTGGATGCGATGAAAGAATTTTCGCTAAAACAGAAAGAAAAAATCACCGGTTAATGTGACTATTGAAGTGTCAAGGCAACATAATAATGCTGCTTTTGGCTGTTATAGGCTTATGCTTGTTTCGTGGTGTGGTTATCGTAAGTGAAATTAGGTGCTTTGGTCCGGTAAACCCGAAGGGCAGCTGTTAGTTTAGTTCAAAGCGGGTAAGAGTCTGAGGATGCGTTAGGCTTGGTTATCAGCTATATTGATTTTTATAACGCTTTACACAATCGCTAAGCTAATGGAGGAGCTATGAAGTTACTTTCGCTTTTGGGTTTCACGTTAACACTTTTTCTGACAGGCTGCGCCCAAACGTCCACCAAACCTACCATTGAATCAAAGTACGACCCTTATTCTGAGGTGAAAATGGTCAGTGTCGGCTCGTTTGAGATAGCGCCGGGACTCAAATGGGATATTAGCAAAGGCACATCTGAAGGCGAAACTAGCTACCTAGTATATTTTCAACGTAACGGAGCTTACGATAGCCCTGGTTCCAAATGGAAGTTCTTAAAGCATCATCACCTTTACTTTCTGGCTGATGGGAAAAGCCTCGATGCCGGCCCGGGAACGCACGAAGGCGATGTTAACTCCACCAGCTCCGGATACCCTTACATTACAGAAAGTATGAGCTACGTGGTTTCGAAAGGTTTTATAAAGAGACTGGGAGAGGCTAGTAACTTATCTGGTCGGGTCGGGAACCAGGAATTTGATGTCACTGACGAGCAGTTAGAGATCCTAAAAACATTCATTAGGAAGCATCTATAGACACTCAAGCGTTAAAAGCAAAAAAGCCACCTGTGAAGGTGGCTACTGAGTATCGCTTAGCATGACATTGCGGCTCCGATTGCCAAGTGTGAGAGGCTAGCGACAGGAAAATCCTACCAAACGAGAATAGCGAATGGAACTGTTTTTTATTCTTTTGTTTGAAGGAACCCATCGGACTATGCATGAGTTCACTTTTCCTATTGAAACCTTGAGCGATTTAAGTTTGGTTTTTATTTTCGTATTCCGTTATTTGAAATCATATCTGGGTTGTTCGGGTCTTTAAAATGTCTTATTTGATGTGGTTCAATCGGATCCTTTCCATCCAATAAATAATCCCTGATATTAACCAGTACATCATTAATCGGTTTGCAGTCAGCCTCTTTAGAAATTGTTGCATTCAAATCTTTGACGAATGCTGAAGGTAAGTACAAGCTAAGCTCCCAAAGTAGCTGATTTAATCGTTTTGTTGACTCTCTTGGGTGAGTCCACTCAGCAACTAGTTCTGCAATCAATGCAGCCTTTTCCCTGCGTGAAATATCGCTCTTGTAGTTTTCCAGTTTGATGTTGTACTCGTGTCTAATCGATGCCTTTAGTCTTTCTAGTAACCAGTTTCTGCACAAATAAAGGAGACCGGATATAAGTACGGTTGTTGTTAATGTGCTGGTTATTGAAATGAGAATAGTGTCCACTTGAGCTCCAACCCATATAAGTGAAAATGTGTTTAATATTTTAGGCGTGTTAAAAACAGTGAAAACACCTAGTCATAATCACGGTGCTCAGTTTGCAGGCGCCAGAAGTAGTGTTGGCCAGTGTACCATGTGCTCAACTTTTGTTTCTTCATTAGCAAAAGAGGTTGTATAGACATTTATAAATGCAGTTGTAAACTGACTATGATAACGCTTTGTTTGATTTTTCATTTAGCAACTTCTCTATACATGTTATCCGAAGTCGACGATTAAGCTGATAGACCTCGGTTGCCCCTAGTGCTGTTTTTCTCTCAGAGGCTAATTTCACATTGGGTTAGGGTGCGGCATGGCTATTGTATTTTCAACAACTTTCAATTGATCATTATCGATGAATAGGGGCCTGACAGACGCTTATCGTAAAAGGCGAGTTCATTGCGTAATTTGTGCTAGTGCTTTCGTACACATGTTTACGAATCTAATTTTCTGTTATAAGTGGTGTTACATAGCGGTTTATAATAAAATTCTTATTGGGCATTACGTTGAGCTTCAACGGCTGAAAAGGTGGAGTGCGGTTATGGAAAATAAACTCGCAAAATATGGTGTTAAAAAACCGGTTAGTCGACCGAAGATCAAACCAACTAAGCAACTGAACCTGGATACTCCAGAGGGGCAACGTCTAGTTTATACAGAGGCACGAGTGATTCTGGCGCAACACAAGAAAACTTTTAGACGCTTGGCTTCTATGTGATGCAACTTATTCAATTCCCAGCAACCCGCGTTATTGAAATTAATGCATTTATCTTAGCGACTGAACCGGGAAACAAAGGCGTACCCGATAAAGGAAAGCTAGAGGGGGCTCTTGCCAGGATCGATAATGCAATAACTTATGAAGGCTTGGACGACGTTTTTGAAATTGCAGCAAAATATGCTCTAGTCATAGCGCAAGCGCACGCCTTGTCCGATGCCAATAAACGCACAGGTTTGATGGTTGCACTCGAATACCTAGCGCTGAATGATTTTGAACTTTCAATTGAGCGAGAGCAGCTTGCTGATGCAATGGTCGATTTGGTTTTAGGTGTTATTGATGAAAAACAGTTTGCCGATCTACTTTACGATTGTTACGCAAACAACTTAGAGCAGTAAAAAGCAGATTACACTTCCGCCGACTGGTGAGTACATCGGTGAGTATAGTTAAAATCAAGTTTGCTAGATATATTTTAAGTGATTGATTTTTAATAATTATAATCTTTTCAATCAACAAGCAGATCCAAAATATAGAATGACGTGCTTTGAGTAGCCTGCGGTTTTACCGCAGGTGAGAGCTCATAGTTCAGTAAACCTCAGCAATCGAACAATATTTAACGCATCATCAATAGCTCGGTGATGCGTGCCTTCAAAAGACAAACCGTGATATTTAAGCGCATTGGCTAAGCCAGCGCTACGACTGTTCACTTTCCCCTGACGCCACTGTTGTTATGAAACGCCTACCGAGACTTTTCATAAACCGTCATTGTGAAGTGAACGGGTTCGTTAGTGCTGTTTTGGTAGGTGTGCGCAACGTCCATTTCGGCGGTCATTGAGTCACCTGCCGATAAAGTATAAGTTTCTCCATTCACCAAAACGTCTAAACAACCTCCCTCAACGTGAATGAGTTCAATGGTTTCTTTAGAGTGCGCCTCAGATACAAATTGTTCTTTGGGAAACATAGACCATCGCCATAACTCGATCATGATTGTGCCCTTTGAACCTGCAAGCAGTCGAGCAGTCCCCCCATGATCACCATTCCAGAGTGTCGGAATGTCCTGAGGCTGTCGAATCGTTACTTTCGGGTCGTCTGATACAGCTACGATATCCGCCACAGAAACGGCAAGTGCATTGGCTAATTTACATAGAATTCCGATGCTTGGGTTTGCACGCCCTTTTTCTATTTGCACTAGCATCCCCTTGCTGATTTCGGCATTTTTAGCCAGCTCATCAAGGGACATTCCGTATTGCTTACGAAAGGTGTAAACGCGTTTTGCGATAGCTTCGTTAATAGCTGTTTTATCTTTATCGGTCATTATATTGACTATTTGTTTCTTTATATTAAACTGACGATAATTTCCATTATCGTTGACTTAAACGATTAGAACAACGCAGGAAGTGATAATGTTTGAGTTTGTCAGTGTATTCGTTATGGGTGCCGTAATTTCTGGTGGATTGATTATTGCAATTGGTAGCCAGAATGCCTTTCTGTTAAAAACCGGGCTAACGAATAATCATCCGTTTGCAGCGGCGACCGTTTGTTTTGTTGGCGATATTCTACTTATTGGTGCGGGCGTGTTTGGCGTTGGCGCGCTATTTTCGATTGAAAGCATCTGGGGGCAAATGCTGAGCTTAGCGGGTGCTATTTTCTTAATTTGGTATGGAAGTAATGCGCTAAAAGCTGCAATAAAGGGTGAAAGTCGATTATCGATAGACGAAAGTGAAAGCAAAAAGACATCGTTAAAAAGCGCATTATTGATGGCTTTTGCAATGACATTTTTAAACCCACACGTTTATATAGACACTGTTGTTCTGGTTGGCGGCGTTACTGCTGGCCTTGAGCAAGTCTATAGACCGTGGTTCGTGGCCGGCGCTCTATGTGCCTCCGCAACGTGGTTTTACACATTGGTATTTGTTGCAAAAAAGCTCGCTAACAAACTTAATAAACCAAAAACCTGGCGTATTATCAATGCATTAATCAGTGCGGTAATGTATCTGATCGCAGGTAGTCTTTTAGTAGATGTAGTCCCGTATTGGCTTTAGCCGATAAAAGATACAGAAGTACCAATGTTTGCAAAATGAGCCGAATACATCTACTATTTGGCTCATACTGTGAGCCGAATAAGCTTGTTATTCAGCTCACGACGCAAACAACTAAGGTAATCAGCAAATGACCGCGTGGCTCTGGCAACATAAAGATTGGCCGAACATGGTGTGGCAGCAACAACCGCTGGCGCCTTTGTTGCGAGGTGTTTATGATCGTCTTGGTCAGCTCAAAGGTAAATCTGCACTGGTTGAGAATGACGCTGAGTTTAGCCTAGATACGCTCTTGGCAAATATTGTTGCATCGTCGGCGATAGAAAGTGAAAAAGTTGATGTGTACGCGGTGCGCTCATCTTTAGCCCGGCAGCTTGGTATTAATAATAACTCTCCGGTAAAAACGGATGGTTCCTCGGAAGGGCTAGCCAGTTTAATGCGATCTGCAGTAACAGACCTGGATGAGCCAATTAAATTAGAAAGGCTACTAAACTGGCATCGATGGTTGTTTGAACATCATGAATCGCTTATGCAAAAAGTAGAGCCTGGTGTTTTGCGCGGTGAAGCACCTATGCAAATTGTTTCTGGCCCTATTTCACGACCGACCGTTCATTTTGAAGCGCCACCAAGAGCCAATATTGAGCCAGAGCTCGAAAGCTTTGTTAATTGGTACAACGAAACGCAGCAGGACTCGCACTACGACCCTTTGTTACGTGCTGCTATTGCCCATTTGTGGTTTGTGACAATACACCCATTTGAGGATGGGAACGGGCGTATAACTCGAGCGCTTACCGACAGAGCTCTGGCTCAGGCGGACAGGCAAAGTATTCGGTTATTTGCGATGTCCGAAGCGATTTTGGCAAATCGTACGGGTTATTACGACATACTGGAATATACCCAGAAACATGGGGTTGATATAACGCCATGGCTTGTTTGGTTTTTACAAACACTTACTGAAGCTATTGACGCTGCCCTAGTAAAAATTGACAGGGTTGTCGCTAAGGCAAAATTCTGGGCTCACCACGCGGATAAAAATGTTCAACCGAATCAGCAAAAGGTGCTTAACCGGTTGTTGGATGGTGATTTTGCGGACGGCATTAATGCATCGCAGTATAAGTCGGTGGCTAAAGTGAGCAAAGCAACGGCGACGCGACACTTGGCGGATATGGTTGCACAAGGGCTGCTTTATAAAACAGAAGGCGGTGGGCGAAGTACGCGTTATAAGGCTTCTACCTAACTTATCGACAACCACATGCTACCAGCATAGAGCACCGTAATAAATACGCTTTCCATACCAATATAGCCGAGGCTTTCTGTTGAACGAATACGAAAGGTTTCTATGCGAAAAACGGACAAAAAGCTAGAACGGGAGATAATCCGCGAACTGACTCAGTTGTGCGAAGTGGCGAAGTTTGAACATGAAGGCTTTATTTGGCTCACGCATGAAGTGAACTATCAGCGCTTTCCGCAAAGTTTGAAGGTGACGCTTGTGTTTAACGAGAGCGTAAGCAAGGATGTATTACTTACCGAGTTTCAGGCTTTGATTCCAAAGGTGCAGTTCGCACTTGAACCTGTAATAGGTGAGCCCTTGCCGGCTGCACAAATTGAGGCGTGCCGGGAACATAGACTGCAATAAGCAGCTGCCTGCCTTAACAATTTACCCTGTGGTCGTGCCTGCGTTGACATACTGTGCTACAACAGATATCAAGTTTAGAAAACTGACAGGAGAGAACACATGTTTGAATATAAAAAGATAGCGCTGGCGGTCTCGCTAGTGTTAATGACAACAGCCTGCTCTGACGCTTCCAAAGAAGAAGCGACGACGGCAACTGCGGAGTCGAAAACTGCGACGACTGAAAACACTACCCATAATGCGGAGCAAACCGAATCGGAAAAGGCGAATAAGCTGTTTGAAGACATTTTCATGGAAAATGTTATGCGCAGCCCTATGTATCAGTCTTACCTTGGTATTAAAGATGACCAGGATAAATGGGACGATATTTCTGAAGAGCGCGCAAAAGAAGATTTAGAGTTTCAGAAAGCACAGCTGGAACGGGTAATGGCTATTGATGAGTCTAAGCTGAATGAGCAGACTAAAATAAGCTGGACGCTAATGAAGCAGAAGCTGGAAAACGACATTGCTGACTTTAAATGGCGTCACTATAACTACCCGGTTAACCAAATGTTCGGTATGCACTCCAGCGTAGCATCGTTGCTAATTAATCAGCACGGTATTAGCGAAGTGGATGATGCAGAAGACTATATTGCGCGTCTTAATGGCCTGCCGGAATTATTTGAGCAGTTGGCAGAGAACCTGGAGCTGCGGGCTGAGAAAGGCATTATCGCACCTAAGTTCGTTTACCCTTATGTCATTAGCGACAGTGAAAATATCATTACCGGTGCGCCGTTTGATGATGGTGAACCCAGCGCGTTATGGGCAGACTTTTCTAAGAAAATAGACGGCTTAGATATTGATGACAGTCAGCGCGATGAGCTTTTAGATTTGGCGAAAAAAGCGATGCTGGAATCAGTAAAACCGGCCTATGAAAGCTTGATCACCTCAGTAGAGGGCATTGCTGAGCAAGCGGATACTAAAGACGGCGCCTGGAAATTTCCTGATGGCGAAGCTTTTTATAATAACGCATTAAAACGCACCACCACGACCGATCTGACTGCCGATGAAATTCATCAAATTGGTCTGGACGAAGTAGAGCGTATTCACGAAGAAATGCGCGGCATTATGAAA
This sequence comes from Idiomarina sp. ST20R2A10, assembly GCF_051842345.1. NCBI lineage: Bacteria > Pseudomonadati > Pseudomonadota > Gammaproteobacteria > Alteromonadales > Idiomarinaceae > Idiomarina > Idiomarina sp. ST20R2A10. The sequence goes on from NZ_JBNIEY010000004.1 coordinate 93,783, forward strand.
GAAGTTGGCTTTGACGGCACGCTTCAGAAGTTCTTTGTGCATATGCGCAACAGTGACGACTTTACTTATTCGAGTACGGAAGAAGGTCGTCAACGTTATCTGGATGAAGCCACTGCCGTTATTGATGACATGCGTGGACGCCTTGATGAATTGTTTCTTAATAAACCAAAAGCTGAGTTAACGGTAAAAGCGGTAGAGCCTTTCCGCGAGAAGTCTGCAGGTAAAGCATTCTATCAGCAGCCGTCAATGGACGGTTCACGTCCGGGAATCTATTACGCCAACCTGTACGATATGTCATCTATGCCGACGTATCAGATGGAAGCTTTGGCTTATCATGAAGGTATTCCGGGTCACCATATGCAAATTGCAATGGCCCAGGAGCTGGAAGGTATTCCGAGTTTCAGAAAGTATGGCCGCTACACGGCTTATACAGAAGGCTGGGGGCTATATACCGAAAAACTTCCAAAAGAGATTGGCCTTTATGAAGACCCTTACTCTGACTTTGGTCGTTTAGCTATGGAGCTTTGGCGTGCAGTGCGTTTGGTTGTTGATACCGGTATCCATGACAAAAAATGGACTCGTGAAGAGGGTATCGATTTCTACGTGAACAATACGCCGAACGCGAAAGCCGATGCCGTGAAAATGGTTGAGCGTCATATTGTTATGCCAGGCCAGGCAACAGCCTATAAAATTGGTATGAACAAAATTCTTGAATTGCGCGAAAAAGCTAAATCAGAGCTTGGTGATGCGTTTGATATTCGTGAGTTCCATGACGTTGTGCTGGGTAGTGGTCCGGTACCACTTAATGTACTTGAGCAATTCGTTAACGACTATATTAGCGAAACGAAAAGTTCTTAAATCTTTTCCCTAAATACAGCGCATCACCGCACTAACTCTGCGGTGATGCGCTGCTTTCATTGGTTATTCACTTAGTCGATTCCCACCGCCGCGCTTGGCCTGATACATAGCTTGATCTGCCCGGTTTATTAGAGCGTCTACGGTGTCTCCGTGTTTAGGCCACAGAGCCATTCCTATACTGGCGGTAACAACCTCTTCTCCATGCGGCAGTATTAATGGTGCCTGCATTGCCTGACGAATTTTCTCAGCAACGGTTCGCACTATATCGACTCCTTCATCTGTTGTCGGAACCGCATCAATAAGTACCACAAACTCATCGCCACCTAAGCGCGCTACCGTGTCGGTTGCACGAACTGAAGCTGCAATCCGTTCAGCAACTCCCTTCAGTAACTGGTCTCCGGTTGCGTGCCCATAGGCGTCATTGATAACTTTGAATTTATCGAGATCTAAATACAACAGACCCAGGCCGCCGCCATCGCGTTCTGCTCGTGTTTGTGATGTACGAACCCGGTCATAAAATAGTGCGCGGTTGGGGAGCTGGGTTAATGGATCGGTCAGTGCCATATGCTCTAAGCGCGCTATTAAAGCTTCACGTTCTGCTTCAAGTTGCTTTTGCTCAGATACATCCCGGGCAACGCCAACCCGCATCTGGTCTCGTTCAGACCAGCGCGCGGACCATAGCAAATGCACTATTGAGCCGTCTTTACGTATGTATCGGTTCTCGAACTGAACAACCTCGTTACCTGAGTTGACTTGTTGAGCGATAGCCATGGTTGCCTGATGGTCATCGGGGTGCATAAAGTCAAACATTGAACGACCAATCATTTCTTCAGGGGTATAACCAAAAACACGGGCTGCACCCGGGCTCAAATAACTGAACTGGTGCTGCTTATTAACAACGCAAATCGCATCTAATAGCAAATCCATGTATTCGGCAAGATCGGCGAACGCGGCTTTATTCATTGAAAATATAAGACCCGGCTGGTGTAAATAGGAATATGGACATGGTTACGCTTAAGCAAAACCATTGTCCACTGTTTTAAGCAGGTTTTCTCCTGTGCGATTTAGTACGTAATTTTATGTTCGTAGGTTCAGTATACACATTCCAATCTTTACAAAACCACGCTAGCATAGAAGAAAAGCGGCTAAAGAATTTTATGAAATATTGGCGAAAATACCACCCGACTATTGGCGCTGATGACCCTCGGTATCATCAGGTGTCGCTAGTTTTGACGGCCTTGTCTTCGACAGCGTTCAGAGCAGTATTTAACGTCATCCCAGCAGTCCTTCCATTTTTTACGCCAGACAAATGGACGCTGGCAAACCGGACATAGCTTGCTGGGCAGGTGCGGTTTTTGGTGCGCCAATTGAAAGCTCCTCTTTTAATAAAGCATGAACAGCGTTTATTCCAACTGCATTCTACGGCTCCTTAAAGATATTGAAAGAGTTGAGTGAAATCTCCACTTCTGTGCTATTGATTAAGGATGGAATTGAAACCGAGAGTCGTATTATGAAACACAACATTTCTTATGGTTTAGTTTTTGGTCTGGCGTTGTTAATGGCGGGCTGTGCGTCACCGTCTTCTTCCGTGCTTATTGGTGATGCTCGTCCGGAAATTCCGGCTGAGCAGGTAAAAGTCTATTTAGAAAAACCAGAAAACTATGAGGAAATAGCTTTAATTGAAGCAACCAGCGACTCCTCGTGGAGCTTTGGTGAGCAGGCGAAAATGGACGCGGTATTAAAGCGCCTGAAACAGGAAGCGGCAAAAGTTGGTGCTAATGGAATTTTGCTTCAAAAAACGGGTGAAAAAGAAGGTAACTCTGTTTATGTCGGCACCGGCGCAGGGAAATACTCGGGTAACTTGGGCTTAGGAGTAAGTGTGGGTAAGGCTTTTGGGTTGACTGATAAAACCGGAGAAGGCATTGCTATTTATGTAAAATCTGAAAACGAGAAAGGCGTTGAGCCGGAACAAAATAATTAAGTCCGGCACCGCCCCGGCCAGCTAACTACGAGACAATGTCTTAATTAAGTGCCAGCCAAATTGGGTTTTGACCGGGCCATGCACTTCAAGAGTGGGCTTGCCGAACACTACTTTGTCAAAAGCAGGAACCATTTGTCCGCGGTTAAACTCGCCTAAGTCACCACCTTTTTTGCCCGAGGGGCAAAGTGAATGCTTACGTGCAAGCTCGGCAAACTTAGCACCTTTGGTCAGTTGCTCTTTTAGTTTTTCGGCTTCATCTTTAGTCTCGACTAAAATATGTAATGCGTGTGCTCTTGCCATTTTTACCCCCGGCGTTTATGTCGGTTTTATTCAGGGACTTCAGTCGCGTTCCAGTTAACTGCCTGCCAGCGACCATCCCGCTCAATGAGAACGCCGGTATTGTAATAGTATTTTGTCACTTTTCCTTCTTCTTCGGCGGTTAGTGTGAAATTAAAAACCACAGTGTCACCAAATTGCTTTACTTCGATATCTTCGGCCTCGTACCACACTTCAACTTCTTCCGGGTCTTTGGTCTTTGAGCTTTTAACGCCGGACATAAGATGCTCTTTACCAAAGCGGTTTCCAGTCGAGCTGGTGTAAGTGAGTTCTTCTGCCCAGAAGTTATCGTGAACCTTGTGGTCATTGATGCTGGCACCGTAAAGAAAGCCCTCAACAGCCTTCGTTGTCGCTTCCTCTACATTTTCTTGAGCTAAAACCGTACTGCTGAATAGCAGGCTGAAAACTATAATTAAGTATCGCATCGTCAGTCTTCCTTTAAGTTATACTTTTATTTTCTGTATGCTGTCAGCATATGGCAAGCTCTGATATACGGCAAACAGGTTTACAAATGCTTATCAAACAAACGGAACTTCAGTTAGCGGCTAAGCCGCGTGGTTTTCATCTTATTAGTCATGAAGTAGAACAAGCTTTATCACAACTCGGTTCGGTTAAAGCTGGGCTATTACACGTATTTATAAAACACACATCGGCATCGCTGACCATCAACGAAAACGCCGATCCAACAGTCCGTCAGGATTTCGAAAGCCACTTTAATGAGATGGTGCCAGAGAATGCGCCTTATTATCGGCATACATTTGAAGGTCCTGATGACATGCCTGCGCATTTAAAGTCCAGTATTCTGGGAAGTAGCGTGACGATTCCGGTTACCGACGGTGGTTTGAATATGGGAACATGGCAAGGTATATACCTATGTGAACATAGAGATCATGGTGGCGGCCGTACTTTAGTTTTGACATTGCAGGGTGAGTGAGAGGGAGCTAGTACTCACTTAGCCAAACCTGGCAATAAGAAAAATAAGGGCTAAAGCAGCAATCACCCCGACAATGGTGAAAATGCCGTGTTTGTAGATACGCTGGTCTTTCTGTTCTGTCGTCATGTCTTTTCTCTATGCCGATAATTTACGCATTGCCCATAAACCAATAACTGGGCCGGGCAGTAAAAGCCAAGTGACCCATTCATTATGTATAGACCACAAATTGCTGGTTAGCCATATTGCCGGTAGTGTTAAAGAAAAGCCAATAGCATTCATTATAGCTAGTGCCGAGCCAATATTCTCCTTTGGCGCAAACTGGGCGGCTAGTGCCGAAAATTGTGGGGAGTCGGCGATAACAGTTAGGCCCCACAATAGTAACAAACCGAAAATTAACCCTGCTGGAAGCCCTGTCATTAGAGGGTATAGTAAGCAAATGGCACCGGAACTGAATAAAGCCTGTCGGGCAACGCGCAAACCGCCTATTTTTTTACTCATGATACCGCCGCCAATACAGCCCAGACTGCCAATAGCAATAATACTAAATGCCAGCCAAGGCGCTGCGCTTAATGGCAAGTTTAGAGTTGCTAGTGGGTGCAATACCAATAACGGTGTCAGCATCCAAAAAGCATAGAGTTCCCAGGCATGACCAAAGTAGCCTATGGCTATAGCACGAAATTTAGGTTGGATTAGTGCGCGTAATCCGGAACGAAAAGTGTGGGGTGTCGTTACGCTAGGTAAATGAGGCCCGCTACCAAGCCAACCCACTAATAAACCACCAAGCAATGCCAATAGCGAAGATGCCAGTAACGGGATCTGCCATGAAAAGTCCAGAGTTATGCCGCGCATGAGGTGGGGCAAGGCCGTGCCCAGGGTCAGCATTGCCAATAGCCAGGCAAGTGCACTGCCAGCGTAACGAGGCACCCAGGATATCACCAGTTTCATTCCCATTGGGTAAATTCCTGCCAGGCAAAGTCCGGTTAAGAAACGTAATAGCCAGCCGAGAGTTGAGTGATCAATTGCAACAATAAATAGGGCATTAACCAGGGCACCGGCAATGCTCGAGAGTAAAAATATCTGACTGGCTCGGTAACGATCAGCAAAACCGGTTAACGCCAGCGTTAGAGTTCCGATAATAAAGCCCAGCTGCACAGCCAGGGTATAAGCGCCTAAGTCTGCTTCGTTAAGGTGATGCTCTGCCGATAAAGGAAGCCAGACACCGTTAATGCTGAACCACAAGGACGTGCCCAGTAATTGAGAGAGAATAATCAAGGGTAAAGCGAGTTGCTGGTGCAGTTTGGTATTGCTTAGCATGGCGCCGTTAGTTGCATCTTTTAGGAGGTCACTTTTTATTTGCCTTACATTACCTTAGTTAGTGAACTAACGCGACGTTAGGTTTTCTTCTGTGCTAATTTACGTTGGAAACCCATTGTTAAAACAAAGAGCGATGTTAAAGAAAGCTGAAATCAACGAGTTAAAAGAGGCGCTGACCTGGCCTGAGAATGCGGCCGAGTTCAGGCTGTGGTTTGGCGATAAAGTTCGGTATGGCAGTCCGGCTGAGGCCATCTGGCAACAGATTAAAGGTAACGAACGCGGGACTTTTGGGTTTTACCAGAATGAAGAGCTGGTTGGTTTTGCCCAGGCTTATGAAAAAGTCGAGAACGGTATTCACATAGCCTGCCTTATTGTTAACCCGAAAGTTAGAGGCCAAGGCGTTGGTCGGTTGTTTGTAAAAGCATTACTGGAAAATGCCTGGGCGCAGCAGCAAACCCGGTTTATTACGTTGAATGTATATCCTGAAAATATCCCGGCCCGGTCACTTTATAAAGATTTGGGATTTCAAGAGGTGGGCGAGAATAATGACATGGTCTCTATGCGGCTGGAGAGAGAATAATTCAAAAGGCTTTGCTCTGTATTTAAGATAAACTGGCCGTTATTGGTCAACACTAAATCTATGCATACGGGCTTCCCATGACAGAAAATGAATTACATCGACGCCGCTTAATTTCAGCAAAGCAGTCTGAAGAATCTATTGCCAAGATAGAAGGGCAAGGTTCGTATAAGCTGGCATTTGCCGACCATGAATTTTTACTGCAGGACGATTTGCGCGCGGTACGCTTGCAACTGGAGTATTTAAAGCCTCAGTTAACCCTCGAAAAGCATCAGATAGACGCAACCATTGTTGTGTTTGGTAGTGCACGATTTTTATCCCCCGAACAGGCGCAGCATGATGCCCGAATGGCCGAGCAGGCATTAGCAGAAGACCCGGATAACGACAGCTTAAAGGGTAACTTAAAGCGTGCTCAGCGGGCATTAAAAAATAGCGCTTATTATCAGCAGGCATTGGATTTTTCGCGTATTGCGACTGAACATAACCTGAGGCACGATGAAGAAAACCTGATGATTGTTAGTGGCGGTGGTCCCGGCATAATGGAAGCTGCAAACCGTGGTGCGATGGAAGCCGGAGGCGAAAGTATTGGGCTGAATATCGTACTGCCTCATGAGCAACGCCCGAACCCATATATAACGCCTGAATATTGCTTTCAATTTCATTATTTTGCTATTCGCAAAATGCACTTTCTGCAACGAGCCCGTGCGTTAGTTGCTTTTCCCGGAGGGTTTGGAACACTCGATGAGTTATTCGAAACCTTAACTTTGGTACAAACCAAAAAGTCTGAGCCAGTACCTATCGTTTTGGTTGGTTCTGAGTTTTGGAGTCGGGCAATCGATTTCGATTTACTGGTAGAAGAAGGCACTATTGCAGAATACGACTTAGATTTGTTCCAGATTGTAGATAGTGCGGAAGACGCGTGGCAGGCAATTTGTCATTGTTATGACTTAAAAAACGGGAGCAAAGGTTAACTTGCTCCCGTTGCGCTTGGTTCTATTAAACCATCGGTTTCGTGCTCTTACCGCTTTCGCCGGTTCGGCGCCACAAGCTAGTGATGCGTGCAGAGCGGACGATAAGCCAGGTCATGGCGAATAAACCAAGGCCTAAACCAAGTGCTAACCAGCGGTTATAAACGGTTGCTGAATAGATACCGCCATTGCCAACGGGCACAACTTCTTGTGGCATTAACGGAAGGCCATGTCGTGTGGCCATATCTTTAATGCCACTAAAGTGAATACCCGGAATATCTTCTTGCAGGAAATAGCCCATCATGGTGTCGACAGCAAAAGCTCGTGAAGGAGCGTCCCTCTGAAGACCTGACTTGAACATATCATCAATACCGGGAGGGCCTACTATAGTTGCGCCACCACCAACATTTATGAAGGCTTTGTATTGACGGTCAGCTGAATATTCACGAAATATGGCAATACGGTCAGCGACGGCTTCCTGGTAGCTTGCAGGATCAATAAAATTGATACCGGCTCTTTCTATTGTATTTCGTATTGAGGTAATGCCTTCTTCGGGAATACCAATTCCCCGATCTTCAATACCTCCAATAGAAGCGTAAACGGGTTTTGAACTGAGTACGCCGGCTTCGCGGAGTTCTCGCTCCATATCAAGCCATAGAAAGTTGGGTACGTTTCCGCCCCACTGCGAGGATGATGCGGAAGCGATAATAATCGCTTCTGCTCCCATCGCTTCGATAGCTGAATAGACGGCCAGGTTCATTGCCGGAAAGGAGCCTGATACCGTAACTGCAACTAAATCTCCTTCCTGCACACCAGCATCTGCCATTAATTTGACCGCGACCGCTGCCCAGTTAGGGTTAACAGTGGTTTGCTTGGATTCGCGACTACCATGGTTAGTGGTAACAATACTGTTTTCCAAACCAACCATGCCAGAGCGTTGGGGGTCGAACTCCGGGTTAATTGGAGCCAGTTTTGCGCGTAACGGTTTAAGAACCTGCATACCTTCACGCATTATTTTTGACGCATTGACCATGGTGGCATAATTGTCATCAACAACGGGATCACGCTGTTTAACATTTTCTGCCGCAACCATAACGATTACTGACAGTACGATAAGAAAAATAAGTCCCCAGGTTGGTACGCCCGACGAACGCCAATAAATCTTTGTAAAACTACTCATGATTCGTCCTCCTGTTACCAGCCTGGCATCTGAAATGCTTGGCTTGCTTCGTACATTTGTAATGATTCGGGCATAATGATGATAAGTGCCAAGCGGACCAGTACCGCAGTTACTGCGAGTCCGCATAAGGTCTGCAGTACGCCTTGCCGATCAAACCAAATAGCGATAAGCCCGGGAATAATGTAGCCGACGATGCTACTTTCCATAATCGACATCATAAAGCTAGATTCAAGAGTGGCAACTTGAGCCTGTGCATCACCACCGCCTGCTATCATTTGCAAATCTACCCAGTTAACAATGTTACCAAGGAATAAATCCATCAAGCCGGCAATGAGATAACCGGTAAGAATCATGATAATGGTTTGGCGACGGCCATAAATAATAGCGAAGCTAGCGATAACTCTGACAATTAGGTAGGTAATAAGCGCCGCAACAAGCGTGATAGCCAAGCTTAGAGGATCAGTCAGTTGCAATGCAACATAACCGGGAACAACCAAGCCACCGGCGGCTAAACCTAATGTTTGTGTGAGTAACAAAGTAAAAAATAAACCGACACCAATGGCAACGGCAAGAATGTTTAATGCAATCATAAATCTTCCTCCTTGATTGCCCGGTTCTGGAAGAAACGAGCGACTTCTTCGCCACCTCCGTGAATGTTGCACATACCGACAACTAATGCGCTGCTGCCGGATTCTTCTAAAATAGTTTCGGTAATTTCGGTCATCTCAGCATTTTCCATAACAAGTAGCTTTTCGGGGTCAAGGCCGTATTTCACGGCATTACGGACGAAAATGAAGGTTCCTGAGCCCATCAGCAGATATTTATCTGCCGGACTCCATTTGACGATGTCTTCGGCCATTTGCTGAGAGCGGTGAGGGCGGTCAGCCCTGCAGTTGATCAAAACAATTTTACGTCGCTCTTCGCCATGTTTTTCCAGCATATTTTCCCAAATGCGTCCTGTAGACTCAGGGTCATTGGCTGCAAAGGCGTTGACGAATACAATTTCGCGCTTGAAGTAGTTAACGTGAAGAACCTGCATGGCACCCGCTTCCGGCTCTAATGCAACCATGCCATCCAGAGCTTTCTCCCGGTCAACACCAAGGTGCTGGCAGACATTCAGAGCTAAAGCAACATTTTCGGCGTGCTCTGCGTAACGGAAACGCTTCATGGTGTCATCGGTAATAGCGTTAACTTCGTCCTCGGTTACGCCATGCAGTTCACTTTTACGGTCGTTACATGAATGTTTAAACACATCCAGTAAGTCGCGTTCGGCGGTGAATAAGTCGCCTTTTAGTGGGGTGCTACCTGCCAGAGCTAAGGCGACATCGTTCTCTCCGGGGCCCATAACATCTAAATGGTCGGCACGGGCATTGGTAATAACACCAACAGTTGAGCGAACCATTCGCAATTCACTCAAAGACTGATACTGAGGCTGCAGTGCCATACATTCCATAACCACAATTTCAGGCTTTAATGCTGCCATTCTTTTGAGTGTGCGCATTTGTTCAATAATATTTGCACCGCTTATTCGGTAAATAGGAAATTCGCGACCATCCGGGTCGGTAATAGCTGCTGCAGAACCAGTTGTTTTAGCACAAATGCGTTTACCACCACTGCGTAATCCTGCCGCAATTAACCGGGTAACGCTGGTTTTTCCCCGAGTACCATTTACATGGACTCGCACTGGAATTTTACGGACAAGTGCCCAATGGCGAACGGCCTCAAAAGCGCCGGCTATCACCAGAACAACCCACAGTGCAGCCACGATAGCGAGCATGCTGGGTATTTCCACGAGAATCCTCCTGAATTAATTCGTTTAAAACGGGACTATAATTACAGACTATCCCTTAATAGTGCTATTGTTTTTAGGGATCTTTACAAAAGGGTAATCCAGAATGCTTAAAACACGAACAACAGAAATAAAGTGGGGCGTTATTTTTATTATAGTCAGTATGTTGTGGGTATTAATAGCAAGGCTAGTTGGTCTTCATGACAATTACATTGCTTACCATTCAACTTACTCGAACTTCTTTGCACTTATTGCTATCGCCATTTATGTATTAGCACTTAGAGAAAAACGAGAAAAAGATCTTAACGGATCAATGACCTGGAAACAGGGGTTTATCAGTGGTCTGATTATAGCCATTGTGGTGGCGGTTTTAACGCCAATTAGCCAGTGGATAACACACGTTATTATTTCACCTAATTATTTTGAAAATGTTAGTAACTTTGCTGTTAATGAAGGTGGAATGGACGCTGAGCAAGCAGAAGTTTATTTTACTTTAGGTAGCTATATTATTCAGTCAATGCTTTTTGCCCTTGTTGTCGGCACCATCACGGCAGCAATAGTCGCGATATTTATGAAAACACCGCAACTTGACGATAATTAATTCGCTTTTAAGATTGGCCGGAGTACGTCAGCCCGGCCATCAATTTCGGTGAGCAGCTCTAAATTGAGTAATTCTGCCAGCATTGGGTATATATGGATATTCTCAAAACGCTCAATTTGCTGGCCACGATGAAAACCGCTTCCGGCTGCAACAAAAAAGCCGTCCATATCGCGGGTGCCGTAATACCCGTGAGTGCCGCCGTCTGACCACTGACTACGCGGTCGTGTAGCGAAGCTGGTAGGAGCATCCGTTGCTAAAACAATGGCAGGAACCCGTGGGCTATTCACGAAGTGCCGTTGAGCCAACGCTGCTTCCGATTCTGTATAAAAGGGGGCATCAGCCATTTGGTTCAGGCGTTGTCGGAGTGAGTCCACTTGCTTGTCCGAAGTCTCCTCATTTGCGTAAATAAGCAGTCGAGTTTGTGCATTCACAACGTTAAAAAGCTCTTCATCAATATTCAGCTCATTAACATCAATCATATTGTTGGCCTTTATCGGCGCCATGCCGTGGTCAGAAACCAGAACCAGATTAACCGGCGCATCCACTTCCGTTTGCATTCGCTGCCATAACTCGCCAATAAGCTTATCAACGTGCTGAACTGCACCTTTCACTTGTTTAGCGCCCGGGCCAAACCGATGACCCATTGTGTCAACGACAGAAAAATAGCCAGTAACCAGTCTTGGACGCGCTTGCTCCGGTAACTTTAACCATTCAATAATTTGGTCTACTCGTTGGCTATTAGGAACCGGTGTACTGTAATGATAGAAGTAACTGGGCGTCCGGCCATTAATGCGGGCATCAGACTCAGGCCAGAAAAAGGTCGCCGCTTTTACGCCCTGAAATTCGGCAAGGTTCCATAGGGGTAAAGCGGTAATCCAGCTACTGTCCTCTAAGCCGTCGCCCATGCTGTACTTTTGCTGGCGTTCGGTATCGTAAAAATTATTATCCACCAGGCCGTGATTAGTGGGATAACGGCCGGTGATAATAGATAGATGATTTGGGAATGTCTTTGACGGATAAACAGGAATAAGCCCTTTACTGCGCACACCGCTTTTAGCTAATTCTGCAATGTTTTTGGCGTCATGTTTTTCAATATAGTCGTGACGAAAGCCATCAATTGAAATAAGCACCACAGTTTGTTCATTACTTTTCCCGAAAGTAAATGACGAAAAAAGAACAAGGCAGACAGCTAAAAGCGTTCTCATAGTAATTTCCGGTATCCGATTTTAGACCTTTTTAACAAATTCAGATTTCAGTTTCATTGCACCAATACCATCAATTTTACAGTCGATGTCATGGTCACCATCAATTAAACGGATATTCTTAACTTTGGTACCGACTTTAACGACCGATGATGAACCTTTAATTTTAAGATCTTTAATGACAGTGACAGTATCGCCGTCTTCCAGTGGTGCACCGTTGGCATCGCGAAAAGTGGGTGCATCGTCAGTTGTTTCTGGCTCGTTTTCAGACCATTCGTGTCCGCATTCAGGACAAACTAATAAGGTACCATCGTGGTAGGTGAAGCTTGATTTACACTCAGGGCAGGCTGGGAAGTCGCTCATGTCAGATCCTTTTGAGGAGATGAAAGCGTGCGATTATAGCTCTTAAAGTGGTCTTGTCACATCCATTTCATCTTTTACCCTGTAAGATAATAGAGAAGTGACTGAATAACCAACGAAAGAAAAAAGGGCAGCCTATGAGTCAACAACTCGTGCGTTCCACCTCGCTGGCTGGAGCTATAGTTTTAGGGCTGGGTTCCATTTTAGGTACCGGTGCGTTCGTTAGTGTGGGTATTGGTGCGGATATTGCCGGTGGTGCCGTTTTATGGGCCATTCTCATTGCGGCAGTAACGGCTTTATGCAATGGCCTGTCTTCGGCTCAGTTAGCTTCCGCACATTCAGTAAGCGGCGGCACCTATGAATATGGTTATCGGTTTTTGAACCCGGCTTATGGCGTAACGGCGGGTAGCTTGTTCGTAGTAGCAAAAAGTGCGTCAGCGGCAACCGCTGCGCTGGCGGTAGGCTGGTATGTGACGAATGTCACGGCAATACCTGAATATTTAGCACAGTGGATAGCCGCCGCAGTATTGGTGCTATTTACGTTATTAGTACTGGGGGGCGTTAAGCGCACAAACTGGGTTAATGCAGCCATTGTTACGGTGAGCATAGTGGCTCTGCTGGCTTTTATTATTACAGGTCATCAACAAACCGCCGTTGTTGTTGAGCGGGCTTTGGTCGAGTGGTGGCACGTTTTGCAGGCGGCAGCTCTGCTTTTTGTTGCCTACACAGGTTACGGACGTATTGCCACTATGGGGGAAGAGGTACAAAATCCGCGTCAGGTTATTCCGCTGGCCGTTATTTTAACTCTGGCGGTTGTGACGCTTCTGTATTTGGGCGTTGGTAGCGCTCTCTTGCATTTTCCCAGCATAGCGGACTTTCAGGCGGAGCACTTCTCTTTGGCGAGTTTGTTGCCAACTGGACCAATACAATGGTTAGTGGCCGTGGGTGCAGTGGTTGCTATGAGCGGAGTTATTCTCAACTTAATTTTGGGGGTATCGCGGGTGGTTCTGGCCATGGGGCGCAGAGCTGATTTGCCAATGCGCTTTGCTAATTTAAATGACCAACAAACCTCGGCGCCATCGGCAACCTGGTTAACTTGTGTTGTCATGCTGGTGCTGGTCGCAATTGGTGATATAAAGACCGCATGGTCGTTCAGTGCCTTCACGGTTTTAGTGTATTATGGCATCACGAATTTAGCGGCATTGAAGGTCACAAAAAGTGATCGTTTTGTGCCTAAATGGGTATCCATACTAGGTTTAGTCAGTTGTCTTGGACTGGTCGTTTTTGTTCCCTGGCAGGTATTGTTGTCAGGGCTTATTTTTATTGTCGTAGTTCTGCTGATACATCAGCTGAGACGCTAAGAGGTAACCATGCGAGATATTGTTATTCTGCACGAAAATGAAGAGTGGCTGGTGCCACTAAGAGCAGAGTTTGAGAAACGCGGTGTGCAAGCCAAAGAATGGTTCCTGGATACGGGGGTTATACCTTTTTCCGAGCTTCCGGAAGATGCGGTTTACTATAATCGTATGAGTGCCTCCTCGCATACAAGAGGACATCGTTTTGCACCGGAGCTGACTCGCATGGCGTTAACCTGGTTGGAAAACAGTAATAGAACCGTGGTTAATGGTACCCGGGTGCTGGCGCTGGAGGTGTGTAAGCTGTCGCAGTATGCGGCATTACAAAAAGCCGGCCTTAACGTGCCTAAAACACAGGCTGTGGTGGGGAAAGAGCTGCTGACCGAGGCCGCTGAGAAATTTGCCGAGTGGCCATTGATTTTAAAACCTAACCGCGGTGGTAAAGGCTTAGGTGTTATTAAGTTTGATGATGTTGCTGGCTTAAAGAGCTACATAAACAGCGATGATTATGAAGAGCCTTTAGATGGCATTTGGCTGTTACAGGAATATATTCAGCCAAAGCAACCGCATATTACGCGCAGCGAGTTTGTCGGGCAGAAATTTGTTTACGCGGTTAACGTTAATACTGAGCAAGGCTTCGAGTTATGCCCTGCCGATGTTTGCAGTGTGGATGATGCGTTTTGTCCAACCAGCGAAGCGCCTGCTGATGGCAATCAACCCAATAAATTCACTATTACGCAGCGCTTTAATGACCATGAAATTATTTTTGCGCTGGAAGCCTTTTTAAAAGCCAATGATATTGATGTGGCTGGCATTGAGTTTATCGAAGACGCAAAAGGCGAGCTGTACGTTTACGATGTGAACACCAACACTAACTATAATCAAAGTGCAGAACGCGAAGCGGGTGTTAAGAAAACAGGCATGGGCGCGTTAGCGGATTACCTTATTAGCTTAGCGCAATAAGGCGGCCCAGAAAAAATGGCCCCATAAAAATGGGGCCATAACAAATGCAGGGAGGGATTGGCTTTTAGAAAGAGTATTCCACACCGAAAGAAGCGGTTTGAGGTTTGTTCGGACGCGCGCCATGTGGTGAGCGAGCAACGATCTTCTGTTGGTCGAATAGGTTCTCAACTTTGAAATAAACCGCCATGTTGTTGTTCATTTCGTAGCGGCTGACAAAATCGGTCACAAACAATGATTCGGTTTTGTTAAAACGGCTGTTGTCGCGGTTGCAGCCAACAGAGACGCACATTTCGTCAATGTATTTACCGACCACATAGTTTACCCAGCCTTTGTTGTTATCTAGCGCAACGCGAACACTGAACGTATTCTGCGGAATGTCATTCAGTTCATCGCCGTCCATCAAACCTGTCACCGCATTGTCCTGACTGATTTCACCTTTAGTGTAGGTGTAAGCAAAATCAACTGGCATAAGGAACTGACCAAGTTCAAAGGTATTGCTTGCCTGTAACTCCAGACCCGTTACGGTCGATTCACCCAGAACATAAGAGCCCGATTCAGCACCGTTGTCACACGGATTAGCAATTGAACACTGTTGTGTGGTGTCGCTAAAGTCGCTGTAGAAACCAATGGCTTCCGCAAAGAATGAACCTTGGTTAAAACGAACACCGGCTTCGTAGTTATTGCTGGTTTCTGGTTCCTGGAAGTCTTTCGCACCGCCGCCTAAAGGAGAAAATCCTTTATGTGCGCCAGCCAGAACCTGCCAGTTTTCGTTCACGTCATAAGTGAAGGATAAGCCCGGCAACCACTCGTCGCTATCGTTTGAACGCGTGCTGTCCAGTTGCTCGCGGGCTGAATCAGCAAACTGATTACGATAAGACTCTACGTCTTCATAACGCAGCGCAAAGTGTACATTAAGGTCTTCTGTTGCCTGCCACTGATCTGTCAGCCAGAAGCTGATTGCGTCAGCGCCTTCTAAACGGTTATTGCCGCCGGTAGGCATAACTTCGCCCTGGTAGACGAGGCTGCCGTTAACCTGATCATAAATTTCAACCGGCTGAAAACGATCCATCTCGTCGCTGTGGTCACGAACACCTACTTCAAGGTTATGAGTTCCTAAAGCAAACTGAGCATTGGCTTCAATGCCTTTAGATTCATAAGCTCGGTTGTTGTTTTTGTAGTTCAAACCGGCTTCATCCTGAGTGCCTTGCAAAATAGCTAATGCATCGGCGTCACCGTTATTAGCCGCACTGACGTATGCATTACCGCCATCCAGTTTGAACCAGTTGCGAGCATAGTCGTTGTAGTAGCCTAAAATATTAAAAGTAAGATTATCAGTTGCTTCAAAAGCGTAGTTTAAGCTGTAGCCTTTGTGGGAGTTATCCATCTGATCAATTTCAGAAAGGCCATAACGGCGATTTTCATTTTCAGCAAAATCGGTATCAGTCAGGCCAAGATAGGTTTCATTTGAGATTTCTTCGGAGTACTGAACTTTAGCTAATAGACTCTGGCGATCGCCAGTCCACTGCAGTTTTGCAACATAGTCCTCAATATCAAAACCGGCATCGCGACTGCTACGGTCAATTTCTTTAAAGCCGTCGCTGCTGCGTTGCACGGTTTCTAATAAAAAGCCCCATTGACCCTCAGTGCCGCCCACATGAGCGTGAATGTCACGGCTACTGTTTTCGCCAAACTGAGTCAGAACCTGCCCACCAAAGTCTTCTGGAATAGGTGTTGTAACCAGGTTTAAAACGCCGCCGGTTGTTTGCGGGCCGTAACGTAATAAAGGTGCACCTTTTAATACTTCAACTGACGACATACGGAAGGTCGTCGGGAAGTAGTAGGCGGCCGGGTTTGAATAAGGTGCCGGAGCCATCATGACACCGTCTTCCAGCAGCGTGACCTTGCTGACACGCCCTGCTGTTGCAGCACGAATACCGATATTCGGACGTAGGCCTTCGCCATCTTCTTCACGGACATAAACACCCGGGATGGTTTTCATTAACTGGTTGATGTCGCTCGGAACTTCAATGCGCATCTGTTCTTCGTCAATGACGGCGCTGGAGCCGGCTACATTGCGGGCGTCTGTTTTACTGCCAATAATTTTGATTTGCTCGATATCGGTATCGCCGTTGGCGTTATTGGCCATAGCGGGAGTTGCAAGAGCGGCCAATATGGTGCTGGCTAAGATCGTTTTCTTCATAACGGACTCGGTTCACCTTTGTTAAAAAGTTATTTTAGATTAATTAAATTCGAGGGGATGATAATTAAAATAAGAATGATTCGCAATAATAGATTCCGTTGTTTTTTGATCTAGCTCTTGATTCTGGCGCTGCTTCCACAGATTTGAAAAAGACTTGGAAGAATTAATGCAATTACCAGCGCGATCTATAGAATTCTAACTTAACGGTTAAAAATATAAGGATGGCAAGTATGCCCGCGATACATATGAAAGGAAGTGTCTCTATTCTCGTTGTAATGCTGCTGTCAGGTTGCGCCCTGTTAACTCCGAAAGAGCAAGTGCCGACATATTACCAGTGTGGTGCCAGCGAGCTCAGTGTACTGCAAAAAGAAGACGGTGTGCTGTTAAGTTACGGGTCACAACAGGAAGAGTTACCTCAGGCTGTGAGTGGCTCCGGGGCTCGCTACTCAAATGATAAAGAGCCATTAACTCAAGTCTGGAATAAAGGTAACGAAGCCGATATTATCTGGCGGGGTCAGGAAATGCCGCTTTGCATCGAGCAGGGAACTTTACCCAAACATTTTACGGCAAGAGGTAATGAGCCTTTTTGGCAAGTGGCGGTAAACCCACAGCATATGGCACTGACCACTCCTGAGAGCGAAGCAATTATTGATTTAGTCGCCGCGGAGGTTGTTTCTGAGCAACCTTATGAATGGCGTATTGAGTCGACGACCGATAAACATCTTATTGTTATTAACAGGCTATGTCGCGATTCGATGAGCGGACGTTTATATCCATATCAAGTCGACTTACAAGAATCTGACCGCATGTATTCTGGCTGCGGCGGCGATAGCGAATGGTTACTTCAGGGGGCTACCTGGGAGCTCTCTGAATTTGAAGGCCATGCCATTCATTCTAAACCGCCGACAATTCAGTTTTTGAAAGACAGCCAGCTTGCCGGTTTTAATGGTTGTAATCGTTATTTTGGGAACTACAACATGGGTGGAGAACTCGCTCAAATTCGTATTACAGGAAGCACAAAAATGGCGTGCAGTGGCGAGGCTAACGAACTCTCGCAAGAGTTCAGCAGTGTTCTGGAGCGAGTTTATCAAGTGAATATTGATGATAAAGGGCGCTTGATATTGAGCACTCGTGGGGGCCGTCAAATGACATTTAAGCAACAGAGCGAATAACGGCAAAAGGGCGCCACCATGCAATTAAAAAAGTACACAGATTACGGTCTGCGAGTTCTTATGTATCTGGCTGCAAAAGAGGATACGAAGCGCGCCACTATTGATGAGTTGAGCGGCATATTCAATGTTCCCCGCAATCACTTAAATAAGGTCGTTCATCAATTAGGCAAAGAAGGTCTAATTGAAACACGTCGAGGCAAAAATGGTGGCTTCCTGCTGGCTATTGAACCGGCTGATATACGGCTGGATAAAGTCATACGCAGACTGGAGGGTGATGAGTACTGGGTCGACTGCCATAAACCCGAGTGCGCTATTTTTCCTGTTTGCGAGCTGAAAAATGTGATTAACCAGGGCAAAGAGACCTTCTATGACTTTCTGTCCAACTATACGCTTGCTTCATTGGTGAGTAACGACGCACAAATTCGAGAGTTTTGGGGTACCCCTATTCCGGTAACTATCGACAAAGACTGACTTTTTGTCTCAATGTTAGCCACTGTCGTTGCAATTGGTTAGAGTTCGGAGTATCAAAGAAGAACAATAACTAAAATGAAGATGAGGGAAAACTATGCTGAAAAAGATAGCCATCGGATTGACTGTTGCCTTAGCCGGTCATTCTGCTCAAGCCGGTGAATGGCTGCATTGCGGAAACGTTTTTGATAGTGAAAGTGCTCGGCTGGCCGGCGAACGCTATATTGAAGTCACTGATAACAAAATTACGGCGGTAAAAGTGAACAGTCCTGGTGACGATGCTTCGGTTACTGACTTAAGTTCTCATACCTGTTTACCCGGCCTCATTGACTTGCACGTGCATCTTGACGGTCAGTCAGGGCCAAACTCATATATAAAGCAGTTTACCGAAAATCCGGCTGATCTTGCTTTAACTGCTCAGCATTACGGGATGAAGACTCTGAACGCGGGCTTTACTACAGTAAGAAATCCGGGCGACTCTCATAATGTGACTATTGCTCTACGTGATGCAGTGAATGCAGGTGTGGTTGACGGTCCCCGAATCTACTCTGCGGGCAAGTCACTGGCAACAACCGGCGGCCATGCTGACCCGACTAATAGTTGGAAAGAGGAATTGATGGGGCGGCCTACGCCTAAAGATGGCGTAATCAACAGTGCCGCAGGTGCCCGTGAAGCGGTACGACAGCATTATAAAGATGGTGCGGACTTCATCAAAATTACCGCGACCGGCGGTGTTTTAAGTATGGCCAGCAGCGGTGATAATCCGCAGTTTACCGAAGATGAGTTAAAAGCTCTGGTGGATATTGCCAACGATTATAACTTTCACGTTGCAGCCCATGCTCACGGCAAAGCCGGTATGTTACGTGCTGTAAAAGCGGGTATCACCTCGGTGGAACATGGCACTTACATGGATGACGAAGTGATTGCCGCTATGAAAGAACATGGTACTTATTTGGTTCCGACAATTCTGGCCGGTAAGTTTGTTGCGGAGAAAGCTGAAATTGACGGCTATTTTCCGGATGTGGTCAGACCCAAAGCCCGTGCCATAGGTCCTAAAATTCAGGACACTTTTGCTAAAGCGTACAAGGCTGGAGTGAATTTCGCTTTTGGCACCGACAGTGGAGTTTCGGCGCATGGCGATAACGCGCTTGAATTCCAGTACATGGTAGAGGCCGGCGTATCAGAAGCTGAGGCAATTCAGTCAGCGACTAAAACGGCAGCGAAAATACTGAAGAATGACAATATTGGGCATCTTGAAGAAGGTAAATTGGCCGATATTGTTGCTGTAAAAGGAAACCCGCTGGAGGACATCACGGTATTACAAAATGTGAGTTTCGTGATGAAAGACGGCAAGGTTTATAAGCACCAGTAATGCACCACCCGGAAGGGTTAGTCGAAACGAACTGACCCTTCCAGTTTCAATGAACTGTGATCCGCACTGCGCACTTCGTATTTGGTTTTATCACCTTGCTCTGACGCCCATAGCTGCACCCGTGCAGGTAAAATAACCGGGCGCTTAAAGGTAACGTCGATATAAGTTACGGCTTTTTGCTGACGCTGCTCAAGCTCAGCCTGAGCTCTTGCCATCATATACATGCCATGAATAATTGGTTTTTCAAAGCCAAACCAGCGTGAGACCAGCGGATGCAGGTGAATTGGGTTAAAGTCGCCGGAAATGCGTGCATAGCGTCGGCCCATACCACTGCCTAATTGCCAGTGACTGAGATTTTCCCAGCCGGCTTCCGGCTCAAATGCTTTTATTGGAGGCGTCGATTTCTTCGTTGACCCGGTGTTTTGTCCGCTCATAACCTGATAAACGCTGGAGCATGTTGCTACTTTCTCATTATTTTGCCAGAACTCAACCACAAATTGAGGCCGCAGTCGGCGCGGAGAAACATCAGGACCACGTTTGGGTACTTTCACTTTGGATACTAATTGAAAAGGCACTTGTGCAGAAATAACCTGGTGGCGTTCAATTTTATTACTGACATGAACCAGACCAGGCGCAGGCCAGGGAAAGCTGTCATCGAGCATTTGCGATAAATGAGCTCTTTGCGCAATGCAGTACAGCATGGCCAGAGGAACATCACTGACAAAACCACCAAACGACTGTTGATAACGGCTCAGATGCTTAGCTGTTGGCGCAGGAATAGAATACTCTTTGAGCAAAGTTTCAGACTCTGCTGCTGACTCATCGCTGCGTTGTAACGTTAACAGAGAACGCAGTAACATGCTGGGCATCGGGCTTAGCTTTTGCGGGCTTGTATCAACACGTTCCATAGTGATAGTTAAACTCCATACTGACAATATGGCTATTCTCGCACATGTCTCCTGCTATCAACAGTCCGACCACTAAAAAGCCGCTCCGGAGAGCGGCTTCTTTACGTTCCTTTTACTTTTGTGATTCAAGGTCTTCATTCAGGTCTTCGTCATGCTTTTCAAGGTCCCACGGGAGAACTCCGGGACTGTTATGACGGAAGTGCAGATAGTTCTCAAACTGATTAATCACATCGTTGATGATATCAGTCTGCTCATAACCATATAGATTATAAGACTGCCCACCTTGTCTGAGGAATACTTCAGCTCGATAATAAACTTCTCTGCCTTCATCGTTAGTTAAAGCATACTCTGGCAGCAGGTAGTCTTTTAAGCGAATTTCGTAAGCAAATTCTAAGTCGCCTTTTCGCTCAACGCTGAGAATAATGCGGTTATGCTCTTCGTCAGCTCGGAATTCTGCCGGCCAGTCCTGATCTTTTAACTCGTCCCGCACCTTTTTCATGCTTTCGGTAGCTGGTCCGTTGATAAACTTAAGTACTGACTCTTTATTCGGAAAGTCTACCAGCCCAGCCAGACGTTTTTTCCAATAGTCGGCTCCCTCGTTGACTCCGCGACGATGAGAATGGCGGTGACTCTGAAGACTTTTAGACTGATGACCTTCAATTATGAGCGCACGCCACATACCCGCCGCCGATATTAAGATAATGATCGCAAAGGGTAACGCGCTGGTAATAGCTGCGGTTTGCAGAGCTCCTAACCCACCCGCTACGAGCAATACGGATGCAACAATACCTTCAGTGCTCGCCCAGAAAACACGCTGCCAGACAGGCGTTTCCATCATGCCGCCAGAGGACAATGAATCAATAACCAATGAGCCAGAATCCGATGACGTTACAAAGAAGGTGATGATTAACAGTACTGTCAGGAAGCTCAGGACACTGGTCATAGGCAGATTTTCGTAGAGCTTAAACAGCGCTACTGCCTGGTTATCCTGAACTTCTGAAATTAAGGTTGTGTAACCCTCGTTCATGATCATATTCAACGCTGTGTCACCGAATACGGCAAACCAGAAGAAAGTGAATATGGTTGGTACCAGCATAACGCCAAAAACAAACTGGCGGATGGTGCGGCCGCGGCTGATTTTGGCAATAAACAGCCCGACAAAAGGTGCCCAGGCAATGGTCCAGCCGAAGATAAATAATGTCCAGTTACCAATCCAGTCACTGCGCTCATAGGCCTGTAAATTGAAGGTGCGCTCTACAATGCCACTTATGTAAGCGCCGGTATTTTGCAAGAAGGTTTCCAGAATATGGATAGTCGGCCCAACCGCGAAAACAAACAGAACCAGGAATAGGACTAAAGCTATATTGATCAAAGATAATCGTTTAATTCCTTTATCCATGCCTGCAACTACTGAAGCAATTGCGGCCAAGGTAATAATGCCAATAGCGATAACCTGAACCGTGGTTCCGACCGGAATGTCTTCCCACAAATAGTTGAGACCGGCATTAATTTGAATAACCGAAAGCCCTAACGTGGTGGCAATGCCGAACATGGTGCCGAGAATGGCGAAGGTATCAATAGTATGCCCAATGGGGCCATTAATTTTATCACCGATGAGTGGGTACAAGGTTGAGCGCATGGTGAGCGGTAAGCCGTGGCGAAATGAAAAATAGGCCAGAACCAAACCGACCAGGCCGTAAATTGCCCAAATGTGAAAGCCCCAGTGAAAATAAGCGATTTGCATCGCCTGTTTAGCTGAGCCGACGGTTTCAGCCGCACCAGCCGGGGGCTCGGCATAATGTAGTATGGGCTCAGAGACACCAAAAAAGAGTAAGGCTATGCCATAACCTGCTGAAAAGAGCATCGCAAACCAAGAGGTGAAACTGTATTCGGGTTCGCAATGATCGGGGCCGAGTTTAATTTTCCCCCAGCTTGAAACACCCACGCCAATAATGAACATGAGGAAAAGTGCGACGGCTAACATGTAGAACCAACCGAAATTTTCGGTAATACCAGCAAGAGTCCAGCTAAACAGCTCGCCGGCTTTTTCCGGGGCACTTAAAGTGCCTACAACCAGTAAAGCTATAACGATAACCGCAGGAAGAAAGACAGGCAGTAAAATCGCTGAATGCCACTTTCGCTTCTCGGCTGACATAAAAGCTCCTGTTTTTATTATGATTTATTTATATATAGACTACTTAAAAAGATTTGTAATGGGTCACTTTGCATTTATTTGCTGTCTAGTTTCTGGCCTGTAGGTTAAGATTATGGCTGTTATAGTTGTCGATAAAGAGTCATGTTGCAGTTTATGGATTTTGAAAAAAGCTTGGTTAATCTTGAACATTTAGCAAACTCGGTACCGGGTGCGCTATACCAGCTTGAACGCTCACCGGACGGGCAATTGAAATTTAATTATGTCAGTCAGGGCGTTGAGGCCATTTTTGGGTGCTCTGCTGAGTCACTGGCAAATGACGTGACATTGCTGAGTGAAATTATTCATCCCGACGACTTACAATCTGTTTTGAGCAGTATGCACAACTCTGCCCGCTATCAATATTTGTGGGTGAAAGAGTATCGAGTGATTAAAAATGGAAGAGTAAGCTGGATATACGGGCACGCAGTGACCAGTCAACAGGCCGACGGCAGTACACTCTGGAATGGACAGATGCTGGACATTACTGAGAGAAAAATGCTGGAGCTGAAAGTTGAAGAGAACCAGCGAAATTTAATGCTTGCTGAACGAGTTGCCGGGTTAGGCCATTGGCAGCTCGACTTAGAAACCGGGCAGTCGCAGTGGTCGGATACCATGTACAATTTGCATGGACTGAACAAGGCCAAAGTTACCCCCTCCTTGGCTCTGACTTTAGAAAGAACTCATCCTGAAGATAGACAAGCTGTAACAGAAGCAATAAACGCCGTTAAACAGTCCGGCGCGAGAGATGTCGAGCATCGCGTTATGTTGGGTGACGGTGAAATTCGATGGTTAAGACGCTCGGGGATTTACCGTATTGACGAAGCCGGGCGTGAAATTATTTTTGGTACCACGCAGGATATTACCGATTATAAAGAGCTGGAACTCAGGCTCAGAGAAACTGGTGGTAATGACGAACACACCGGGTTTTATAATCGCAGGCTGATGCTGCAGTCTTTGCAACGGCGCTTTAGCTTATATCAGGCTCATTCTGAGCATCAGTATTATTTGATGGTCGTGCGAGTTGCTAACAACGCAGAAACTTTAAAAGCGGTCAGTAAAATTGTTCGTCAGAATATTCAGGATTACGACACTCCGGGTTGCTTGGGAAAAGGAATTATCGTTGTACTCATGTCAACGTTGTCAGCTGAGCAAAATAAGAACTGCCTAAAGGCTACCCGGCAGTTGTTAGAGCAGCACGAAATTGAGCACAAAATAGCGTTAGAGTGTGCACAGATAACGGATCTAAGATTTGACGATGTGTTATTGCGTGCGTTGAATTAATCTAACGGCTTACCCGTTGGCGAGTTATCGATACTCCAGTCTTGCGCCTTACCCATAGAATTTATGGGTAATTGCTCCCCAAAGCTAATTCGTTCAGGTATTTCCGCGGCACAGAGGTTGTCACTTAACCAGGTTTGAACACTTTGTTCAGTTACCGTTTCACTAATATTCTCCTGTAAAACAATAAAGGCCTTCAGTCCATAGCCTTCGTCGGATCTCATCGGGCGTACCGTTGCATCGGCAACTGCCGGGTGTTGACGCAGACACTTAGCAATATGAGCCGGGAACACATTGATTCCTCGTATCGAAACCGCCTTGTCGACTCGTCCGGTGATTTGGAATTCATCCTCTGTATGCCACTGGGTATTATCTGGTATTTCGTAAATAACCTTTGTTTTCTTATCAATTAGCTGCTGATGGTTTTCTGTATTTCTGCGCCAGCGGGATAACAAACGGTAGTTGTTTTCTGGTTTACTCCGGTAAGCCATACCTGCAGTTTCAGAGCTACCATAAATTTCGACAGTGCGTGCTGCTCCTATGGCATATAACTGGTGCGAGGTACTGGCAGGGCACGGTCCGGCAGAGCTAATAAAAAGTACTCCGGGCGGTAATGGCGGCATCTCTGACGATAACTGGGTAAGCAACTCAGGAAAACCGACAACGACATCTCCGGCACGTAAGCCACCGTTGCGAACGTGGCTATAAGCTTTGAAACCACGCAAAACCGGCGCATCGACAAGATGTGGCAACAATACGGTAAACAGAAATCCATAAATATGGTGGCTTGGCACTAAAGCGACAATACGAACTGGAGATAACTCATAATCGTTGTCAAAGATACGGACAAACTCTCTCACTTCCTCAACTAATGCACTCCATGAATGCTCGCAGGCTTTGGGTTGGCCGGTGCTGCCGGAAGTGGTAACTGTTAAGTTTTGGGTGTGAACTTGCCGCGATTTCAGAACAACTTCAGCCCATTGAGCCAGACTGTTACGGCGCAGAAGGTAATCTTCCACTCCGCTGTCCCCCATATGAAAGAACTGAACTACCCGGCCAGCTAAGGCCAGTCGTTCCAGCGAATCAACTACAACGTCATCCTCGCCATTGTCTTTGGTTGACTTGTTTTTTGCCACTAACGTGTCGTCTTCATGCCATTGGCGACGCTTCCAGTACTCACTTTCAGCCGGACGCATACGCGCAAGTTCATCGGCGATAAGATCGCCTATGACAGTAACAATAAGGTGCTGCTGAAGTGAGTCTGTCACTTTATAGTCGCTTAACGAATACCCAGTAGGTGTCGCCGGTTAAAGCTTTTTTCATATGAACTTTAACTTTGGTCGGTTGCATTTCGTAGTCAAAAACATATTCAAACATGGTGTTTAAATTGCCGTTTTTAACGCCTTCGTCGAAGCGTCCTTTAAACTCAGGGCTGTTGGTGCATGGTGCCACTTCGTTAAAGAAGTTTTTGCCAACGACAGCACCCGGGTCACGACCGGTAATGTCACCTTCGGCGGCGTTGTATTGAATGATTTTACCGCTGGCGTCTAACTGAATAGCACCAAACGCAATGTCGTTTAATTTGTCGTCTGACATTTTAGCTAAGGTGTTTTCGATATCATCAGAACCGAATTGAACAATTTCCATTGTGTTACCTCTAAGTACGAAATGTATGGGTTAATAGTGGAGCCCGAGACATTTAGATCATGTTTTCTTAACACTTCTTAAAGTGAAATTAACAACAAGCAGGTCTATACTTGCTCCCAGGTAAATAATTAAGGATAAAAATAATGCCCAGAACGCCTAAATTTCACCGGGAAACAGCGCTTAACAATGCGCTGAAGCTTTTCTGGCGCAAGGGGTACCACGCAACCTCTATGAAAGACATAGAGGAAGAAATGGATATGAGGCCAGGAAGTATTTATGCTGCATTTGGCAATAAAGAAGCCTTATTTAAAGAGACCCTTGAAGAATACTCCTCTCTTGCAGAAGATGAGTTTAAGCAAGCCTTAGCGCAGAAATCTTCGGTGCTGCAGGGAATAAGTTTGTACCTTCGTAACATTGCGGTAATGACAGAGACCTGTGCACCAACTCAGGCGTGTATGCTGGTAAAAACCTTGCTGGAATTTACGCCGGAAGACAAAGCGTTTAGCGAGCCTGTACAAAGTTATCTTGATAAATTTGAACAGCTTTTTACAGAGGCGTTTCAGCAGGCGCAGCAGCGTGGAGAAATCGGTAGTTCGCAGTCTCCTGAACGTCTGGGGCTTTTATTACAGACGAATATTATTGGTTTGCGCACCATGGCCAGGCGAGAAATTCCGCGGCAGCAGCTGGAAAGCTTAGCCGATGATATAATTGCGAGAATTATTCCCGCAAGTTAAACAGGCCACGGTAGCTATTAGGGTTAAATTGCCAGGTTATCAGCAAAATAAGAATGCCGACAATAATGTGTAACTGCCAGCCGAAACTGTAATTGCCGGAAACGTCTCTGAACCATCCGGTTAATAACGGCATCAGGCTGGCAAACATAAAGCCAATACCCTGCATAAAAGAAACTAGGCGTCCTGCCTGCACAGGGTTATCGATATGGTCCAGCGCCATAACAATGCATAGCGGGAAAGCGCCACCTAAGCCAAAGCCGCAAAGTGCCGACCATAGCCAGGGAGCTTCGGTCGGAAACCAGCTTAACCCCGCAAAGCCTGCCATTTGAATAAGTACCGCGGCTGTTAGCCACAACCTTCGGTCTTGTGTGCGCGAGAGAGCCGGCAGCAGCAAAGCGCCGATAACCTGAACCAGAGAAAATAGCGCCAGTAAATTCCCTGCTTTTTGTGCGGGCCAACCGAATTCACCATAAAATGGCGCTATCCACGCAATAAATCCGGCGTATCCGGCATTCACCAGGGCGAAATAAATACCCAGAAGCCAAGCCCGGGGGTAACGGTGAGCCCGCAGTAACAGGTGTCGGGGAGGAATGCTGGCAACCGGTGTGCGATTAAATGGTAAGTACCAAATAATCAGCACTATTGCCGCCAAAAGAGACCAGCTGCCTAGTGCCTGAAAGCGCTCAGGTAACAAATTTGCAGCCCATGGAGTCGCGACAGCACCTAGTGCCGCGCCGCCCATGAGTGCCGCAGACCAAAGGCCAGTGACCATGCCTAAGCGATTCAAATACTGTTGTTTGGTCAGTTCCGGAATAACGATATGCAGTAATGCAATGCCAACTCCGCCTACTAAAGCACTGGTAATCATGCTGGTGCTGGTCGGCTCAAATAGTCGGGTGGTAAGGCCTGCGCACAGAATCAACAAGCCCAGCCCAATACCTTGCCGATAACCCAAAGCTGTTGTCACCCGCCCGGCAAATAAGGCCATTAAGCCAATCATTAGAATGGGCAGTGTCGTTAACAGCGATATCTCACTGAAAGACAGACCTGTGATGGTTTGTAGCTCATCGGTTAGTGGCCCTACGGATGTCAGCAAAGGGCGCAGATTAAGCCCTAGCAATACCAGTACGAGCAAGCCGAACAGCAGGGGGAATTTAGACGGTTTTGCGACAGGCGCCGATTGAGTCTGCAAAGTAATACCACCAGTCCTTAAAAGCCATACTTTACTCAATTTTCATCGCGGTGTGAAACCGTGTTATTATTTCGCGCCAACAGTGATCGTCCGTTTTTTAAAAGAGAACCCGTTATGACCGCGTCTCCGGTGTTAGGGAATTTGTTTATCATTGCGGCCCCGAGTGGCGCAGGGAAATCGAGCCTGATTCGGGCTTTGTTGGAAAAGCATCCTGATCAGTCTATGCAGGTGTCTGTATCGTCCACCACACGTGCTCCGCGTCCGGGAGAAGTACAGGGCGTTCATTATCACTTTCTCAGTACTGAAGAATTTGAGCAACGTATTGATGCCGGTGAATTTTACGAATGGGCACGTGTATTTGGCAACTATTACGGCACTTCCCGTAAAGTTGTAGAGTCTTTATTGGCTGAAGGCAAAGACGTGTTTCTGGATATTGACTGGCAGGGCGCTCAACAGGTTCGTGAACATCACCCTGAAGTGCGTTCGGTTTTTATTGTTCCGCCCAGCCTGGAAATTCTGGAGGAACGTTTGCGTGTTCGCGGACAGGATTCTGACGAAGTTATTGCTGAGCGCATGGCAAAAGCTCAGGCAGAAATGTCGCATTATCATGAGTTTGACTATCTACTGGTAAATGATGACTTTAACAACAGCCTGGCATCGCTGGAGCATATTGTTTTAGCTCAGCGGCAAAAAATGCCGCATCAGCAAATAAGATATTCAAGCGTATTGAAGGAATTGCTTGGATAATAGGCCTTAATTCCGTATAATTCTTAGCCTTTCGAAAAATACGACTCACGCTTTATTGGGAGTAAACCATGGCTCGCGTAACTGTAGAAGATGCTGTAGACCGTGTTGGTAACCGTTTTGATTTAATTTTGTTAGCCTCACGCCGCGCGCGTCAGTTGGCCAATGGTAAAGAGCCATTAGTTGAAACAAAAAACGAAAAACCAACTGTTATTGCTTTGCGTGAAATAGAGCAAGGCCTTATCGACAATGAACGCCTTGATATTGAAGATCAGGCGGCTCAAAAGCAGCAAGACGCTGAAGAACTGCGTGCGGTAGATGCACTACGCGGTATCGAATAAAAGTTTCTGTTCGCCAACGGCATCAATGCCGTTGGCAATTCCGTCAAATCCCCTTATTCTGAAAGTATATTCATAGTCCGGTATTACCCGGGGAGTTAACTGGTGTACTTATTTGAAGGCTTAAAGGCTCAGGTTAGTGAGTATCTTCCGTCCGAGCAGGTGGAACGTATTCGTGATGCCTTTGTTGTAGCAAACGAAGCCCACAGTTCGCAAAAACGCAGCAGCGGCGAGCCTTACATTACGCACCCGGTTGCGGTTGCAAGCCTGCTTGCTGACATGAGGCTGGATTGCGAAACCTTAATGGCGGCTTTACTCCATGACGTTATTGAAGATACTGAAACCAGCCGGGAAGATCTGGCCGAGCGTTTTGGGGCAACTGTTGCCAGTTTAGTAGAGGGCGTGTCTAAACTGGATAAGTTGCAGTTCAACTCCAAAGAAGAAGCCCAGGCCGAAAACTACCGCAAGATGATTATGGCGATGGTGCAGGATATCCGGGTTATTCTGATTAAACTGGCTGACCGCACCCATAACATGCGCACCATTCAGCATTTGCGCCCCGACAAACGCCGCCGTATTGCCCGTGAAACCTTAGAAATTTATGCACCTTTAGCGCACCGCCTGGGTATGCACGATATTAAAAATGAGCTGGAGCAACTGGGCTTCTGGGCGCTGTACCCCTGGCGTGGAAAATTGCTTGAGTCAGAAGTAAAACGTGCCCGCGGTAACCGTCGCGAGTTTACCGAGCGAGTGCAAAGTGAAATCAGTTCGCGCCTGGACGGTAACAATATTCAGGCACGGGTGTCTGGCCGTGAAAAGCATCTGCACAGCATTTACCGGAAAATGCAGGCCAAAGAAGTGAAGTTTGAACAGGTCATGGACATATACGCTTTCCGCGTCATTGTGGACAGTGTCGATACTTGTTACCGGGTTCTTGGGGCGCTGCACAATTTGTATAAGCCTATTGAAACGCGGTTTAAAGACTACATTGCTATTCCAAAGTCGAACGGTTATCAGTCTTTGCATACCTCCTTGAAAGGCCCTCACGGGGTGCCGGTAGAAATTCAGATTCGTACCGAAGAGATGGATCTGATGGCTGACCGCGGTGTCGCCGCGCATTGGATGTACAAACAATCGGATGACTCCAGTACCACGGCTCAGGTGCGTGCGCGTAAGTGGATGCAAAGCTTGTTAGAGTTACAACAAAGTGCAGGCAACTCGTTTGAATTCATTGAAAGCGTAAAGTCTGACTTATTCCCGGATGAAATATACGTGTTCAGTCCCGATGGCCGAATTACCGAATTACCTCAGGGCGCTACCGCGGTAGATTTTGCCTACGCTGTGCACACCGACGTTGGTAACACCTGTATTGGTGCGAGAGTTAACCATCGTACTTATTCGTTGAGTAAACCGCTGGAAACCGGGCAAACGGTTGAGATAAAAACAGCACCTAACTCGCGGCCGAATATTGCTTGGTTAAACTTTGTGGTAACCGGTAAAGCCCGGGCTAAAATTCGCCAGTACCTGAAAAGTCAGGAAGCTGACGAAGCGCAACAGTTGGGTGAGCGCTTACTTCGCTCAGCACTCGGGCAGGTCAGTTACGATGAAATTCCAGAGTCGGAATTTAAGCGGGTATTGCAGGAAACAAAAATTGATAGCCGCGAGAATTTGCTGAAACAAATTGGGCTGGGCAATATGATGTCGGTGGCCATTGCGAAGCGGCTTTTAGGCGACTTACAGCCGATAAAAGATGACAACGCATCACAGAAAAGCCTCTCAATTAAAGGCGCAGAAGGTCTGCTGGTCAGTTTTGCCAAATGCTGTCGCCCCATTCCGGGCGACGATATCATTGCCCATGTGAGTCCGGGTAAAGGTTTGGTTATTCATCGTCGTGAGTGTAAAAACGTTCGTGGCCATGAAGATGACCCGGGGCGTTACTTCCCGGTTGAGTGGGATAACAAACCCGAAGCCGAGTTTATTTCTGAAATTCGCATTGAAATTGTCAATAATCAGGGCGTGCTGGCTAAGTTAACATCGGCTATTGCAACCACGGGCTGTAATATTGATGGTCTGCAGACCGAAGAAATTGATGCCAACATTTATTTCATTGATGTGGCTTTAACGATAAAAAACCGTAAGCATTTAGCGGATGTGATCCGTCATATTCGCAAGATGCCGGATGTTCAGCGCGTGACGCGCTTAAGGAAGTAATATGTCTAAAGTGATTATTTCAACGGATAAAGCGCCAGCAGCTATCGGCACTTATTCGCAGGCGGTAAAAATTGGTACGACAGTATACCTTTCCGGACAAATTCCTCTGGTTCCTGAAAGTATGGAGCTCGTTAGCGAAGACTTCACGGCCCAGGCCGAGCAGGTGTTTAAAAACCTGACGGCTGTTTGTGAGGCATCCGGCGGCGAACTGCAGGACATGATAAAGGTACAGATTTACCTGACCGATCTGGGGCAGTTTGCCATTGTAAATGAAGTCATGGCGAAGCATTTCAGAGAACCGTATCCGGCTCGCGCGGCTATCGGCGTAAAGCAGTTGCCGAAAGGCGCGCAAATCGAAATTGACGGCATTATGGAACTGCCCAGTACCTATTAATTAAGCTGTTTCTGGTGTCGGCTCTCTGTCTTCCAGAGGGCGGCGCCAGATGATAATGGCAATAGCCACGGCTGCCAGAATAAAGCAATACCCCGTATGCAGACTGACCGATAGTGGCGATATTTTAAAGCTGGCTCCCATCAACAGTGCCTGTGCCCCGTAAGGCAAAGCTCCCTGCACAACGCAGGCAAAAATATCCAATAAGCTGGCGCTTTGGCGCGGTGCTAAATTGCCCACTTTGGCCAGACGTTTACTAACTTCGCCGGCCAGTAAGATACTGACGGTGTTGTTGGCGACGCATAGATTTGTCAGAGCGGTCAGGGCCGCCACGCCAATAGCTGATGCCCGCTGCTTGTGTTTACTGACTTTATTCGCTGCGCTTTCGACAAAACCCGCTAAGAAAGCCAATCCCCCTTGCTGACGAATTAACGCCGACAAGCCGCCAATGAGCAGCGACAGCAGGAAGATTTCCTGCATACTGCCAAAACCTTCGTAGATATCCTGACTAAAAGCCACCCATTCGTAGTCGACAGTGAACATGCCAAAAGCGGCTGCTAATACAATGCCAAGCCCGAGTACGGCAAAAACATTAAGCCCCATAACCGCTAAAACAATAATGATGAAATAAGGTAATGACAGCCACAAGTTGGCTTCCGGAATTTCTAAAGGCACCTGGCTGGTGTCGTAAGTGACTAACCAAATTACGGTAAAGATAGCCGCGGGTATGGCAATTTTTAAGTTCGCGCGGAATTTGTCCCGCATGGTACAGCCCTGTGTACGAGTTGCTGCAATGGTGGTGTCTGAAATAATGGATAAGTTATCGCCAAACATGGCACCGCTAACAAGTACCCCGGCCAGCAGCGGCAAGCTAATATCGGTTGCTTCACCAATGCCCAGAACCACCGGAGCCAGCGCCGCCAGTGTGCCCATAGAGGTGCCCATAGCGGTAGAGATAACCCCGGCAATAATAAACAACCCGGGCAGCAGGAAAGAAGCCGGAATAACATTTAGCCCAAGCGCCACCATCGCGTCGACCCCACCGGTTGCCTCTGCCACCGTCGAAAACGCACCCGCCAGCAAGTAAATGAGACACATGGTAATAATGTTGTTGTCGCCAACGCCGCCAACGAAGGTTTCGATGCGCTCTTCAAATGCCTGCTTACTGAGTAAAATACCAAGGACTATGGCCGGCAGAATCGCAACCGGGCTGGGTAATTGGTAAAACGCGTATTCGACCCCTTCGCTTTGAAAATACAATCCGGTTCCTAAGAACAGGATCAAGAATAATGCGAGAGGTAATAGCGCTTTAGCGCTAGCCGGTTGTGGCGAAGCATTGGTCATGTGTCAGCCTTCTTATTTTTATTTGGACGTCCAGAAGTTTATACAGCTAATTATCCTGATGCAACCTTATTCCAATTACGTGTAGACTGTCGGTAAAGTTGTTTTAGATCAGGATAAAGATAATGAGCCCCGATGAACTGCATTTGCAAATACGAAATTTGCGGCTGGAAGATTACGAACAGTTAAAAGAATTAATGGATGCTGTCTACACAGACATAGGTGGCTCCTGGAGCCAGTTCACCATAGAAAAGCTGATAAAGGATTTTTCTGAAGGTCAGTTTTGTCTGGAGGATAATGGCCGCATTGTTGGTGTCGCCTTAACGGTTAAGGTGGCCTACACCAAGTTTTCCAACCCTCACGCCTATGACGATTTAATTGGCCACAGAGAGGCCATTCTTAACAATAAAAAAGGTGACGCGCTTTATGGGCTGGATGTCTTAATTCATCCGGAGTATCGCGGTTATCGTCTGGGGCGTCGCTTGTACGACGCACGTAAAGAGTTGTGCCGGCAGGCCAATCTGCGCGCCATTCTGGCTGGTGGTCGTATTGTCAATTACCACAAATATGCAAATGAGCTGACGCCAAGTCAGTATCTGGACAAAGTGCAGCGGCGTGAAATTTATGACCCCATTCTGACCTTTCAGCTGGCGAATGACTTTAGCGTAAAGCGCCTGTTGGGTAAGTATCTTCCGGAGGATAAAAAGTCACGCGGCTTTGCCACATTGCTGGAGTGGAATAACTTCCTGTACGAGCCTTCAGACAATATTCTGACAACTCGTATTCAGAACGTCCGTGTAGGCGCGGTGCAGTGGCAAATGCGCTCGGTGGAGTCGGTAGAAGAGTTGCTGAAGCAGGTGGAGTACTTTGTTGATGCGCTGTCGGGTTATCAAAGCGACTTTGCCGTCTTTCCGGAGTTTTTCAATGCGCCGTTAATGGGGCTAACTGACCAGAGTCAGCAAATGGACGCAATTCGTTTTCTGGCTGGGTACACCGATCTGTTTAAGCGTGAAATGTCGCAAATGGCAGTCAGCTATAACGTCAATATTATTACCGGGTCGATGCCGGTGCAGGACGGAGATAGTATTTATAACGTCTCGTATTTGTGTCGTCGCGATGGCTCGGTAGAAGAGCAGTACAAATTGCATATTACCCCGCACGAAAAGCGCGACTGGGTCATTGAAGGCGGCAACGAAGTTAAAGTGTTCGATACCGACGCCGGACGCATTGGCATTTTAATTTGCTATGACGTGGAGTTCCCTGAACTGGGCCGCATAATGGCGGACGAAGGATTAGAAATTCTGTTTGTACCGTTCTGGACCGATACCCGTAACGCCTACCTGCGTGTACGACATTGCGCTCAGGCCCGTGCGGTAGAGAACGAGTGTTATGTGGTGATTTGCGGTAGCGTGGGCAACTTGCCTGAAGTGGAAAGTCTGGATGTGCAATATGCGCAGTCGGCAGTATTCTCTCCTTCGGATTTCGCCTTCCCGCATGACGCGATCATGTCGGAGACCACGCCGAACACGGAAATGCTAATGTTCTCAGACTTAAATCTGGATGAGCTGCGTTATTTGCACCATGAAGGTTCAGTGACCAATAAAAAGGATCGTCGTACGGATATCTATGAAGTATCTCGTAAACGGATGAGCTAGGGCATTTAGAATAGGGCTAAACGGCACCACTGGCTGGCATCGATATAAAGCTGGCCAATATCGGTGCCGTTCAATTTTTGTTTTAGCGGGTGCTTATCCAGAGCTTTCCACTCGCCGCGCTCATAAAGCTCGGTCATTTGCAGCAGATACCCCCATACACCCTCGCGGTTTTTCAATGCTTTTGTAATTTCTGAAGACAACGGAAGCTGTCTAAGCACCTCCTGCATAGATACGCCCAAAATGATATCCAGTAATGACAGCATGCCTGTTAAAAAAGCACTGGAACGGTGCTTTTCGTTAAGAATTTCAACCGTAACCAATTCCATAAAGCGCGCTCGGGTGACCGATTTAATGGTCAACTCTTCAGGCTGCCCTGCTGACACATTAGCTAAAACAATCAGAGTGATAAAACGGCGAATTTCGGTAGTACCCAAATAAACCAGAGCATGCTGAATGTTTTCAATCTTCCTTCGACCGCCGTATAAAGCGCTGTTGACCAGTTTAAGCAAGCTGTAAGTGAGTGATAAGTCCTGCTCAATGGCTTGTCGTATGGTATCTAAGTCGAGTTCCTTTTTATGCGCTTCAGACAACAGTGTCAGCATACTAATGCGATTAGGCGCGAGAGATTTTTGCTGGACTATTTGCGGTTTTTCGAAGAAAAAACCCTGAAAATAATCAAAGCCTAGCTCTAAACAACGTTCGAACTCGTCTCGGGTTTCAACCCGCTCCGCGAGCAGTGGAACGCCCTTTTCTTTGAAGAAGCGAATTTTTTCGTCGAGCTCTAAACCTTGCTCCTGGATATCAACTTTTACCATGTTGATCATGGGAATGAGAGGCTCCCATTGCCCGGCAAAATCGTGATCATCCAATGCAATCCGATAACCTTTTGCACGAGTGGCGCTACATGCTTCTAACAAAGGGGCATCAACCCCCACGGTTTCCAGTAGCTCTACCCACACGGTGCGGGCGTTGAGAAAGGAAGGGAAGTCATTTAGCAAAGAGCGGGCATGAAAATTGATAAACGCCTGCTTACCCATACAAAGCGTCTGAATGTCGCCCAGTAAATGTTGCTGCAAAAGCAGTTTGGAGGTGGCCTCGTTAGGGTCAATATTCGGAAAACTGTTTTCAGTGCTGTTGCGGAACAGCAGTTCGTAACCAAAAACTTTTTGGTCTCTGGTTAAAATAGGTTGCCGCGCAATGTAGGAGTACGACATTGTTATTCTTATTATCCTGAGTGAAGCATAGGGTTAGTTCTGACCGAATCTCTCGGGTATACTGCTTATATCTAGTCCTATTTTCTTAAAAAAGCAATGAGTCCTGAACGATATCAACGAATTAACCAAATGTTGGACAAACGCCAGCCAGACCTGACTGTTGTCATGGAGAACGTGCATAAAAACCATAACTTGTCTGCGGTGGTTCGCTCAGCAGATGCGATAGGCGTGCATGAAATGCACGCCATATGGCTGACCAAAAAGGCGCGTTTGTCGGGTGGTACTGCGCTTGGCAGTCAAAACTGGGTGAAAATTCATAATCATAAAACCGTTAGTGAAGCTCTTGAGGCAACTCAAGGTCGGGGCATGCAAGTTGTAGTGACTCACCTTTCGGAACATTCGGTGGATTTTCGTGAAGTGGATTACACCAAACCAACGGCTATTCTGCTGGGGCAGGAAAAATACGGTGTAACCGATGAAGCTTTGGATATTGCTGATCATCACGTAATGATTCCTATGGTAGGCATGGTACAGTCACTGAATGTCTCTGTTGCTGGCGCGGTGATGCTGTATGAAGCGCAGCGACAACGAGAGCAGGCTGGCTTGTACGATAAAACACATATCAGCGCCGAAGAGCGGCACAGGGTGTTATTTGAAGGTGGTCATCCAATTTATGCCAAGGCTTGTAAACGTAAGAATATGCCTTATCCGGAGTTGGATGAAAATGGACAAATTGTCGCTGATGAAGCCTGGTGGCTGGCGATGCGCGCAAGATAAGGAGCAAAGGTGGCGGTAAAAGGACTGCAGCACATTCCACTGACGGCACTTAAAGGTGTGGGCGAAAAGGTTGCGGTTAAGCTGCGCAAGCTGGGCTTAGCCTCTGTCAGTGATGCACTGTTGCATCTGCCGCTGCGATACGAAGATCGTACCCAAGTGACCGACGTTGCAAACTTACGTGCAGGTGTGGCTACCAATGTTCTGGTCACGGTGCGGCACGCCGATATCAAGTACGGTCGTAAGCGTATGCTGATTTGTCAGGCCAGCGACGAAACCGGCAGTATCAGTCTGCGCTTTTTTCAATTTAGCGCGGCTCAGTTAAAGCAATTTGCTCAAGGCACGCAGCTATTAGCCTTTGGCGAAGTGCGCCGCGGCATGACCGGCTGGGAGATGATCCACCCGGAATACCGGGTGATCAAAGCCGGTGAGCCATTGAATATGCAGGAAACCCTGACACCAGTCTACCCAATGACAGAAGGTGTGACTCAGGGAATTTTGCGTAAGATCATTGGGCAGGCACTGACCTATCTTCAGCCCGGTTCTTTACCTGAACTGTTGCCTGAAAATTTAAGGCCCCATCAACTTTCTCTGGAGCAGGCTATTTTAACCCTGCACAGGCCACCGGTAGATGTTCCTCTGACGCAGTTGGAACAAGGCCAGCATCCCGCGCAGCAGCGACTGGCATCAGAAGAACTTATTGCGCATCAGTTAAGTTTGCTGCAGTTACGTCAGGCTCGACAGGCTCAGGCGGGCTTTACTATAAAAGGCAACGGTTCGTTACAAGAGGCATTTTTAAAGCAGTTACCGTTTTCACCCACTGGCGCGCAGGCAAGAGTGGTGAAAGAAATTACCAGCGATATGGCGCAAGGTCAGCCAATGATGCGGCTGGTGCAGGGGGATGTCGGCTCAGGCAAAACTCTGGTTGCTGCGCTCAGTGCTCTGGCAGCCATTGAAGCCGGATACCAGGTGGCTTTAATGGCGCCGACCGAGCTTTTGTCTGAGCAGCACGCCATTACTTTCAGTCAGTGGTTGATGCCTTTAGGAATCAACGTGGGCTGGTTAAGTGGCAAATCCAAAGGTAAGTCCCGTCGGGAGTTACTGGCGCAGTTAAAGCAAGGGGATATCCATCTACTGGTTGGCACCCATGCGTTGTTTCAGGCGGATGTTGAATATCAGCGTCTGGCATTGGTTATTATTGACGAACAGCACCGTTTTGGTGTGCACCAGCGGTTACAATTACGGGAAAAAGGCGTTCAGGCGGGTGTGCATCCTCACCAGTTAATTATGACTGCAACACCTATCCCGCGAACTTTGGCTATGACAGCCTATGCTGACCTTGCCACCTCGGTCATTGATGAACTTCCACCGGGTCGCACACCGGTTACCACTGTCGCCATTCCGGACACCCGGCGCGAGCAAATAGTGGAGCGAGTGCGTGAGGTCTGTGCCACTGAAGGCCGTCAGGCGTATTGGGTCTGTACCCTTATTGAAGAGTCCGATGTACTTGAATGTCAGGCGGCAGAAGACACCGCCAACGACTTGCAGGAGCAGCTGCCGGGCTTGAGTATTGGCCTGGTGCATGGCCGGCTTAAACATGAGCAGAAAGAACAGGTCATGCAGGCGTTTAAAGCGGGTGATATTGACTTATTGGTCGCAACGACGGTCATAGAGGTTGGAGTAGATGTTCCTAATGCCTCGCTGATGATCATTGAAAACCCGGAGCGATTAGGTTTAGCACAGCTTCACCAATTACGTGGTCGGGTTGGCCGGGGCTCGGTAGCCAGTCATTGCGTACTGCTGTATCACAGCCCGTTGTCGCAAACCGCGCAACAGCGGCTGGGTGTTTTACGCGAAAGTAATGACGGTTTCGTGATTGCGCAGCGCGATCTCGAAATTCGTGGGCCGGGTGAATTGCTGGGTCATCGGCAGACTGGGTTAGCTGAATTAAAAGTGGCTGACTTAGAGCGCGATGAAGCGTTAATACCAGAAGCCCAAAATATTGCTCAGCACGTATTAGAGCATTATCCGCAAAGCGCAGAAGCGCTAATTGAGCGTTGGTTACCACGTCGTGATCACTATGCTCAGGTGTGATCATCAAGTACACTAGTACAAAATCAGTTCGGGATAGTTGAATGAACGATAAAAACGAAGAATCCATTGATTTTGGGTACCAAAAAGTCGCCCGTAATCAGAAAAAAAACCTGGTCGCTGATGTCTTTCAGTCGGTAGCGGCAAAATACGATGTTATGAACGACTTAATGTCGTTTGGTATTCATCGTTTATGGAAGCGTTATACCATTGACTGCAGTGGTGTTCGCCGTGGTATGAAGGTATTGGATATTGCCGGCGGAACCGGCGACTTAACGGCTCAGTTCTCACGTCGTGTTGGTGCTGAGGGCGAAGTTGTGCTGGCCGATATTAACGACGCTATGCTGAAAGTAGGTCGTGACAAGCTGCGTGACAGAGGCATTATTGGCAATGTTCGTTACGTACAGGCGGATGCCGAAGAACTGCCGTTTGATGACAATACCTTTGATGTTATTACCATTGCTTTTGGTCTGCGTAATGTCACCGACAAAGACAAAGCTCTGCGCTCTATGCTGCGGGTACTGAAACCTGGCGGTCGGGTATTAATTCTTGAATTTTCTAAGCCGGTATCGGCTACCTTGAACCAGGTGTATGACTTTTATTCGTTCAACATTTTGCCAAAAATGGGGCAGGTTGTTGCTAACGATTCTGACAGTTACCAGTATTTAGCGGAATCTATCCGTATGCACCCGGATCAGGAAACACTGAAGTCAATGATGGAAGCTGCCGGTTACGAAAAAGTCGACTACCAGAACATGACGGGTGGCGTGGTCGCCCTGCACCGAGGGTATAAGTTCTGATGACTTTATTACCGCTTATTCCAATCTTGTTGGTCGAGAAGTTAGCAAACAATGTGCTGCACCGTGACCCGGAATCGGCGGAACGTTTGCAGCGGCTGGACGGTAAGCGCCTGCGTTTTCATCTGAAGGAACTGCCCTTTGAAGTCACTGTGAGTGTTGATGCCCATGGTGTTCAGCTCAGTACCTCGGATGACAGCGAAGTAGACTGCCGTATTGCAACAGAAATGGGTGTACTGCCTGAGTTGCAGGATACCGCAAACCTCACGCGGCTGATAAAAGCGGACTTACTGGATATTGATGGTGACCCCATGCTGGCGCAACAAGTGGTTAGCTTGTTTAAGTCGTTGAACGTTGACTGGGAAGCCGAACTGGCGAAAACCGTTGGTGATGCGCCTGCCTACTGGCTGGGTAAGCTGTGGCGACGCAGCCGCGAGAAGGTAAAAACACATTGGCAACAGCAGCAGCGCTGGGTGCATGGTGTGTTGACCGAAGAGAAGAAATTATTACCGGTAAGAGCTGAATTTGACCAGTTTAAAACCGATTTACAACAGCTGCGGGCTCAAATCGAGCGCCTTGAACGCCAGTGTCGTGAGAAGAAGGGTTAATGATGCGGACGCGCCGCTTTTACAAAATCACCAAAACACTACTGAGTTACGGGTTAGATGATCTTATCCCTGCGGGTTGGTTGCCCTGGACTATCCGTTTAGGCCGCCATGCTTTTTTCTGGTTGCCTAATAAGCATAAAGACAAGCCTGCCGGTGTGCGTTTAAGACTGGCACTGGAAGAGCTGGGCCCGGTGTGGGTCAAGTTCGGGCAAATGCTCTCAACCCGCCGCGACTTATTACCGCCTGATATTGCAATTGAACTGGCACGCCTGCAGGACAAAGTGCCTCCTTTCGACGGTCATGCCGCACAGCGTATTATCGAAAAGTCCTTAGGCTTGCAGAGCATCAATGACTGTTTTGCGGATTTTGACACAACGCCTTTAGCTTCAGCGTCAATTGCTCAGGTACACACCGGAAAGCTGAAAACCAGAGACGGTGAGCTAACGGATATTGTTATAAAAGTTATTCGTCCGGATATCCGTGAGACCATTAATGCGGATTTAGAATTGATGGAAACCCTGGCCTCGGTAGCTGCGCACCATTTACCCGACGGGCGGCGCTTAAAGCCTAAAGAAGTGGTTAAAGAGTATCGCAAAACCCTGCTGGATGAGCTGGACTTAATGCGCGAAGCCGGTAACGCGATACAGCTGAAGCGCAACTTCGAAAACTCCGACATGCTTTATATTCCGGTGGTTTACAGTGACTACAGTCGCAGTAACGTGATGGTAATGGAGCGCATTGATGGCATTCCGGTGAGCGACATTGGCGCTCTGAAAGCCCGCGGCGTAGATATGAAAAAACTGGCTGAGCGGGGCGTTGAAGTCTTTTTTACTCAGGTGTTCCGCGACAGCTTTTTTCATGCCGATATGCACCCAGGCAATATTTTTGTGGCGAAAGATGACCCATTGAACCCGCGCTACATCGGTATTGATTTTGGTATTGTCGGAACTTTGAACCGCGACGACAAACGTTATTTAGCTGAAAATTTTTTGGCGTTTTTTAATCGCGATTACCGCAAAGTGGCAGAGCTGCACGTTGATTCAGGCTGGGTACCCAAACACACCAATATTGAAGAATTTGAGTCAGCCATAAGAACGGTTTGTGAGCCAATTTTTGAGAAGCCGTTGGCGGAAATTTCATTCGGTCATGTATTGATTAACTTATTTAATACGGCGCGACGATTTGAAATGGAAGTACAGCCGCAGCTGGTATTACTTCAGAAAACCCTGTTGTACATTGAAGGTTTGGGGCGTCAGTTGTACCCGGAGCTGGACTTATGGAAAACCGCCAAACCCTTTCTTGAGCGTTGGATGAAGGAACAGCTTGGTTGGCGCGCAATTGTACGGTCGGTAAAAGAGAATGCGCCGTACTGGGCGGAAAAACTGCCGGAAATGCCAATGATGCTGTATGAAAACCTTCGCCAACAACATAATATTGATGAGCGTGAGCGGGAGTTACGCAAGCAGCAGTTGCTAACTCAAAGACAAGCATCGACCTCGCTTTTCTGGACGGTGTTAACCGGCAGCGGCTTAATTTGCACGACATTGCTCTGGAACCAGACTGAGCTTTCAGAAGTGACAATTGGCGCGGGTATTGTCACGGCAGTGCTTGGCCTTATGGCCTGGCGGACTCGTCCGAAAGCAACGAATAGTGAATTTGTTTAACTTAAACGGTAGGAAATAACATGGGTGTATCACCTTGGCAGTTACTCATCTTGTTGGTCATTGTTGTATTGCTATTTGGCACCAAGCGTCTGCGTAGCCTGGGTTCAGACTTAGGTAATGCGGTAAAAGGCTTTAAAAAGTCTATGGGCGACGAAGATGACAGCAAAGATAAAGACGACTCTTTGCAGCACAAAGAAGAACATGACGATAAGTCCGATTCGGATAAATCCGGGAAATCTTAAATGTTCGATATTGGTTTCTGGGAGTTATTGCTGATTGCGATAGTCGGCTTGCTGGTGCTTGGTCCCGAGCGCCTGCCGTCAGCTATTCGTGGCTTTCAGAGAACCATATCGGGTATCAAGCAGTACTCTCAGAAAGTACAGAATGAGCTTGACCACGAACTGCGTATAAAAGAGCTGCACGAACACTTAAAGCAAGCCGAGAGTCAGGACCTTGAAAATTTAAGTCCGGAACTGCAACGCTCGCTAGTCGAATTAAGAAGTGCAGCAGAAGA
Source organism: Idiomarina sp. ST20R2A10 (assembly GCF_051842345.1). NCBI lineage: Bacteria > Pseudomonadati > Pseudomonadota > Gammaproteobacteria > Alteromonadales > Idiomarinaceae > Idiomarina > Idiomarina sp. ST20R2A10. The sequence goes on from NZ_JBNIEY010000004.1 coordinate 135,708, forward strand.
AGTTCAGCGACCATACTCTAAGCAGGATTCTGAACCGAAAGAAAAACCCGGAACTGACGTGGGTAAAGGTAATGAGTGATTCCCCTTTATTAGACCACTTGCTGGAACTCAGAAACCGCCTATTACGCTCGGTGCTGGTTATTCTGGTTGTGTTCGCTGCGCTCGCTTACTTTGCCAATGACATATACCATTTTGTCGCACAGCCGCTGCTGATGAACATGCCGGTTGGCTCGCAAATGATAGCCACAGACGTTGCCGCACCTTTTTTCACACCTTTTAAGTTAACTCTGGTTGTGGCGTTGGCTCTTACCGTTCCCTATTTACTGTGGCAAATATGGGGCTTTATAGCACCTGGCTTGTACGGTCGTGAAAAGCGCCTGGTAATTCCGCTTTTGGCTACCAGCACGTTGCTGTTTTATGCCGGTATCGCCTTTGCCTATTTTGTGGTTTTGCCTCTTGCTATGGCATTTTTCAGCAGCGCAGCACCGGAGGGGGTGACTGTTGCCACCGACATCTCCCGTTATTTGGATTTTATTCTGGCGATTTTCGTTGCCTTTGGTATTGCCTTTGAAACGCCGGTTGCCATTATGCTGTTGATTTGGACCGGCACCTGCACCCGCGAATCATTAGCAAAAAAACGGCCTTACATTATTGTTGGTGCGTTCGCTATTGGTATGTTGCTAACCCCTCCCGATGTTATTTCCCAAACTTTACTGGCAATACCTATGTGGTTGTTGTTTGAGTTAGGTTTACAAGTTAGCCGTTGGTATACACCCACTCAGCAGGAAGACGACGATGTGGTTTGATGCCGGAGTGAATTTAACCAACAAAAGGTTGTTGAGCGATCTGGACGGGGTTATGGCTCGTGCAGAGCAGGACAACGTGAAAAAGCAGCTGATTATATCGACCTCTATTGAAGAGGCTGAGCAAGCCGTTAAATTGTGTCAGCAGTTTCCTGAGAAGTTGCTGATGACCGTGGGTATTCACCCACACGACGCCGGCGAGGCGCCAGCAAATTACAAAGAGCAGTTACGGGAATTGGCCGGGTTGCCTTATGTTGTGGCTATTGGCGAATGTGGTCTGGATTTCAACCGGAATTTCTCTCCCCGCGAGGCACAGGAAGAGGTGTTCGTTGCTCAAATTGAGCTGGCTAATGAGCTAAACCTTCCACTGTATTTGCATGAACGCGATGCAATCGATCGTCAAATAGAGCTGTTAAACCAGTATTGTGACGACTCAACGCCCTGCTTAACGCATTGCTTTACCGGTGGTGCTGAAGCGCTGAACCGTTATGCCGAGCGAGGCCATTGGTTTGGCATTACTGGTTGGGTGTGTGATGAGCGACGTAACCAGGAACTGGTGTCAGCTTTGCCGTACCTGCCTCTGAACAGGCTGGTACTTGAAACGGATGCACCGTTTTTATTACCGCGGGGGCTGAAGCCGCGGCCTAAAATGAATGAGCCTGCGCTTTTACCGGTAATTGGAGAAGCTCTGGCCAACTATCTTGACGTGTCGGTACAGCATTTAGCCGAGCTGACCTATGCGAATACGGAACGGTTTTTCGGGCTGGGAGAGAACAGTGACTAAAGCTTCCGGGGTAAGTGCATTGCAGTGGCTATTCTTGGCTTTAGTGGCTTTGCTTTTTTCTGCATCCACTGCTGCGGCGCAAATACTTCCTGAGAGCCAGCCAGAACTGTCAATTGAATACACTAACAGTCAGCAAAAGCTGGACTTAGAAACCGCAAAAAGCTTACCTTCAACTGACTGGAGTAAGCTGGATACAGACCGGGCTTCCTTTGGTTACACCACGGATGAATACTGGTTTCGCTTTAAACTCGAGGCTAAGCCTTACGACCGTATTTTGCATATTGCCTACCCTTTGCTCGATGAGTTGACTATTTATATCGTGAGGCCAGAAGGGGTAAGAACTTATCGGCTGGGTGACACTTTGCCTTTCAACGAGCGGCCAATACCAACGTCAGAATTTGCGGTTCCTTTGCCCAATGACATCGGCGGTGAAATCTATATCAAGACCAATACGCAAAGTTCAATGCGTTTGCCTATCGCCGTGCGTACCGAAGTTGGTTTTTTCGAAACGCAAATGAACCGTCGTATTGCCGAAGGAGTTTATTTTGGCGTACTGCTTTGTATGGCGGTTTATAATCTTTTTGGTTTTATTGCGTCGCGCGAGCCTGAATTTGGTGTCTATTCGCTTTACACCCTATTTTTTGCCGGACTGATGCTGTCTTTAGAAGGGCTTGGCTTTCATTATTTATGGCCTGACTCTCTGTATTTGCAGGATAAGGGAATTCCTATATTTGGTAGTCTAACCTTTCTGACCGCTGCCTTGTTTGCTTATCAGCTCCTTGAACTAAAACGTTATCGATACACTTGGGGCAGAGGGTTAATGGTGATGGCATTCCTTGCTGGTTTGAGTCTGCTAATTGCTATTTTTGCCAACTATCGAGTTAGCATTCATGTGTTGTTGAGTTTAGCTGTACCTGGTTGTTTATTCCTGCTGGTTGTGGGCGTATATATGTGGCGTAAGGGTTTTGTTTACGCCCGCATTTTCACCTTAGCCTGGTGTAGCTTGCTCGTTTCTGTAGTTGTGAATTCTCTCGGGTATCTGGGCATCATCGACAGCATGTTCATTCAGCGTCATGCCATTATGATAGGTTCAGGTATTGAAATTCTGCTGTTGTCCTGGGTTCTGGCCGTACGCTACAGCGAGCAACGTAAAGAGCGGCTGCAGGCCGAGCAACGTCATAACCGCGAGCTGGAAGAAAGCGTGGATGAACGTACGTTTGAGTTACAAGTCGCTCTGCGCGAGCTCCAGGACGTGAACACTGAGCTGGAACAGAAGAATACCGAAGATCCGTTGACCGGTTTGTATAACCGCCGTTATTTCCAACAGCATCTGGAACGTGAACTGCGGCGTACATTACGTCGCGAGTTACCGCTTGCATTACTGATGGTCGACGTCGACCATTTTAAACCAGTTAACGATACCTATGGTCATCTTGCCGGAGATCAGATCCTGCAACAGTTAGCAAAATTGATGCAGCAACACGCTAAACGGGCCGCTGATATTGTCTGTCGTTATGGTGGTGAAGAGTTTGCCATTATCTTGCCGGAAACCGACCTTCAGGAGGCGGAAACTTTTGCCAGTCAGTTACTGGAAAAGGTTCGTAATACCGAATTTAAAACCGATGCCGGTTTGCTTAAGATCACGCTGAGTATTGGGGTGATCTCCACCAGCGTACGTATTTTTGATAATGTAGATGAGCTTTTTAAAGCCGCAGACGACGCACTATATGCGGCTAAACATGAAGGCCGTGACAGATTAGCGGTGCAGTAACCAATCAGGAGTCAAGAATGACAAATCAGGGTACTTTTCCGGGCAGACGACTAAGACGTTTACGCCGCCACGATTTTAGCCGACGGCTGGTGGCAGAAAACCAGTTAAGTGTGGACGATTTAATTTATCCTATGTTTGTTCTCGAAGGTGAGAACCAGCGTGAGCAGGTCAGTTCAATGCCCGGCGTTGACCGCGTGAGCATTGACCTGTTGTTGCAAGAGTGCGCTCAGTTGGTTGAGTTAGGTATTCCTATGGTCGCTTTATTCCCGGTGACTCCTGCTTCGGCTAAGTCGGAGATGGCTGAGGCGGCTTATGACGATAACGGTCTGGCTCAGCGAGCAGTCAAAGCCATAAAAGCTGACTTTCCGGAGCTAGGAGTAATGACCGATGTTGCTTTGGATCCTTTTACCATCCATGGTCAGGACGGCATTCTTGATAACAGCGGGTATGTAGTCAATGACATTACCACTGAGGTTCTGGTAAAGCAGGCTGTGTCTCACGCGCGTGCCGGAGTAGATGTTGTGGCTCCGTCGGACATGATGGACGGGCGTATTGGCGCTATTCGTTCAGCACTGGAAGCCGAAGGCTTTATCAACACTCAAATTATGGCGTATTCGGCTAAATATGCCAGCGCGTTTTACGGCCCATTCCGCGACGCGGTCGGCTCTGCCGGCAATCTGAAGGGAGCTGACAAAAAGACCTATCAGATGGACCCGGCTAATTCAGACGAAGCTCTGCAGGAAATTGCACTGGATATTCAAGAGGGCGCTGACATGGTGATGGTGAAGCCGGGCATGCCTTATTTAGACATTGTGCGCCGCGCAAAAGACACCTTCGGCGTGCCGACTTTCGCGTACCAGGTCAGTGGTGAATATGCCATGCTCCAGGCCGCCATTAAAAATGGCTGGCTGGGTCAGGACGTTATTGAAGAAAGTTTGCTGGGTTTCAAGCGGGCAGGTGCTGACGGCATTCTTACCTACTTTGCAAAATCGGTGGCTGAACGTCTGACAACGAAGAAAGGCTAAGCTGTTATTTCATTGGCAAGTTGCGCGAGTAGCCCCTCGCGTAACGCGCCTGTAGTCACCTGAAAATCGTCCACACTAAGTGCTTTCAGTGCCGCCAAAAGTATAGTGATTCCGCCCATTAGAACAGTGCGGCGGTCATCACGTAATCCGGCAAAATTCAGACGCTCAACTTGCCCCTGCCGGATACAACGCTGAATCAGTTCACTTAACCAGATTTGAGTAAGCCCCGGTTGTTTCTCTGCCGTCGCTATTTCAGTAAGTGCACGAAAAGTACCTGAGGCGCCAAGAACTCGTAGCCATCCATGCTGCTGATAATCAGCGATGTAGGGCCTAATAAGTTTGGTAGCGGCCTGAATGGCCAGCTCTACATTATCCGGGTTAATTTCTCCACCTTTAAAGAAACGGTTTTGAAACACCACACAGCCCATATCCAGACTATGAAGCACATTGGCCTGAGTTCCATTACCGGCTACAACCTCAGTACTGGCACCACCAATATCAATAACCAGAACTTTATCCCGGCATTGTGACGCACTACAAACCCCGGCATAAATGAATTCAGCTTCACTCTCTCCGGTAATAACTTCAATGGGGAAGCCTAATGTCGACTCAAAGCGTGCAAGAAGTTCTTTCTGATTATTGGCTTTGCGCAGCGCCGCAGTTGCTACCGCTTTTACTGCAAAAGGCTGGAAGCGCTTAAGCTCTTCGGCAAACAGAGTAAGGCAATCTATGCCACGGGAAATGGCAGCGTCGTCTATGCTGTCATTGTCGTTCAAGCCGTCGGCTAAACGAACTTTCTGCTTATGCTGGGAAAGAATCCGGGGCTTAGGAAAGAACCCCGTCATTGAAACTTCTGCCATCAACAGGTGAAAACTGTTGGATCCCATGTCGATGGCAGCAAGTTTGCGCTTTTTGGCTGGCATATTATGACGCGTTGCGCGGAGGTCCCGAGCGACGGCCGCGAGGTTTGCCCTTGCCTCCGCCTGAGTTATGACGACGACGGCGCTGAATTGGACGCGGACGTCGTAAATCAGAAAGCAAAGCATCGCCATCGTATTTGGTGACCGGAATGGTGTGACCAATATAGTCTTCAATAGCCGGTAAGTTGTATACGTACTCTTCGCACGCCAGGCTTATTGCAGCGCCACTGGCGCCTGCGCGACCTGTGCGGCCTATACGGTGAACGTAGTCTTCGCAGTCATCCGGTAAGTCGAAATTATATACATGGGTTACTTCAGGAATGTGCAGACCACGTGCTGCGACATCGGTAGCAACTAAAAAGTCGAGCTTTCCTTCGGCAAAGTCTTCCAAAATGCGTAAACGCTTTTTCTGCGGAACATCACCGGTTAACAGACCCGCACGGTGCTCGTTCGCGACCAGCCAGCCATGCACTTTCTCGCAACCGTGCTTGGTGTTGGCGAAAACAATGGCTTTATCCGGCCAGTCTTCTTCTATTAATGTCAGTAGCAACGGAAACTTTTCGGGTTTAGAAGGATAAAACAGTTCTTCAGTTACCCGTGTGGCCGTTTTTTGTAACGGTTCTACTTCGAGCTTGGTCGGTGCATTCATGTGTTCGTACGCCAGTTCCTGCACACGATAAGACAAGGTTGCAGAGAACAGCAGATTCAGACGTTTGGATGGATCCGGCATTTTCTGTAACAGGTAACGAATGTCATCAATAAAGCCCAGATCGAACATGCGGTCGGCTTCGTCCAGCACCACAACTTCAATATCTTTAAGGCTAAATAGATCCTGCTTATAAAAGTCTATAAGACGACCCGTGGTGCCGACCAGTATGTCTGGTTGTGCAGCCAGTTGTTCTTTTTGACCTTCGTAGCCTTCGCCGCCGTAAATTACGCCCATTTTCAAACCGCAATGCTCAATGAGGGCATCCGCGTCGTGAGCTATCTGAATAGCGAGCTCCCGAGTCGGTGCCATAATCAGCGCGCGTGGGCCCGATTCGGTTTTTTCGGACGATTCGTTCTGCATTAAGCGGTTGAAAGTAGCCAGCAGAAATGCCAAGGTTTTGCCTGTACCTGTCTGAGCCTGACCAGCAACATCGCGGTTAGACAGAGCAACGGGCAGACTTAACGCCTGAATTGGAGTACAATACTCAAATCCGGCACTGGATATTGCTTGCTGGATTTTGGGGTGAAGCGCCAAATCAGCAAAGCGAGTTTCTGTAAGATGTTTTTTAGTCATAAGTTATAAGCATATCAGTTTGCGCTTGTATTCAAAAACAGAAATAATACTATTCTAATATTTCCACGCGAAGAAAGTAGCGGAGAGTACCATGAGTGACGTAATAGTTCAGCTAAGTGATGACAGTTTTGATGCTGATGTCATAAATTCCGATAAACCCGTATTAGTCGACTTTTGGGCTGAGTGGTGTGGACCATGTAAAATGGTAGCGCCTATTCTTGATGACATTGCCAGCGAGTACGCTGATAAATTAGTTATTGGTAAGCTGAACGTCGACCATAATGAACAAACTCCACCTAAGTACAATATTCGTGGCATTCCAACGTTATTGTTGTTTAAAGGCGGCGAAGTTGTCGGAACGAAAGTGGGCGCATTATCACGTGCTCAATTGACTGAGTTTTTAGACCAGCATATTTAATGATTGTCAAAAAACGGCGTGTTATGCGCCGTTTTTGTTGAGAAAACTGGACGAATCGCTTTTTTGGTGATAACTTCTGCTCATTAACTGTTCATACGGGTTCACCAACTCCACCGGTTAACCTGTTTTTAAATGAAACGTCTGTTTCTGGTTTCGCACTTCGCGAATTCCGAATGTTCCAATTGTTTTACTTTCTAGAGTCAAATTAAAAAAGGCTTTGTGTTCAATCGATAACTCGAAAACCCTCCTATGAATCTAACAGAACTTAAAGATAAACCCGTAAACGAGCTGGTTCAGCTCGCGGACTCAATGGGCCTTGAGAATATGGCCCGCCTACGTAAGCAAGACATCATTTTTGCTATCTTAAAAGCTCACGCTAAAAGCGGTGAAGACATTCACGGCGGTGGTGTGCTGGAAATTTTGCAGGATGGCTTTGGCTTCTTGCGTTCAGCCGACTCGTCTTACCTGGCTGGCCCGGACGACATTTACGTCTCGCCAAGCCAAATTCGTCGCTTTAACCTGCGTACGGGTGACACAATTGGCGGGAAAATTCGCCCACCGAAAGACAGCGAACGTTATTTTGCCCTGCTGAAAATTCGCGAAGTTAACTTCGACAAGCCTGAAAACTCCCGCAATAAAATCTTATTTGAAAACTTAACGCCGCTACACGCGGAAGAGCGTTTTCACTTAGAACGCGGCAATGGCAGTAAAGAAGATATCACTGCGCGGGTACTGGACTTATCAGCGCCAATAGGTAAAGGCCAGCGTGGTCTTATTGTTGCGCCACCAAAAGCGGGTAAAACCTTACTATTGCAGAATATTGCAACTTCTATTGCGGCGAATCACCCTGATGCTGAACTGATTGTTCTGTTGATTGATGAGCGTCCGGAAGAAGTCACCGAAATGCACCGTCTTGTACATGGCGAAGTGGTTGCTTCAACCTTTGATGAACCTGCCAGCCGTCACGTTCAGGTGGCCGAAATGGTTATTGAAAAAGCCAAGCGCCTGGTTGAGCACAAAAAAGACGTAGTGATTTTGCTGGACTCAATTACTCGCCTTGCCCGTGCTTATAACACCGTTATTCCAAGCTCCGGTAAAGTGTTAACCGGTGGTGTGGATGCTAACGCATTGCACAAACCTAAGCGTTTCTTTGGAGCTGCGCGTAATGTAGAAGAAGGCGGTAGTTTAACCATTATTGCAACCGCGCTTATTGATACCGGCTCGAAAATGGATGAAGTCATCTACGAAGAGTTTAAAGGTACCGGTAACATGGAGCTGCATCTGAACCGTAAGTTGGCTGAACGCCGTGTGTTCCCTGCCATCGACTTCAACCGTTCAGGTACGCGTCGCGAAGAGTTGCTGACTACGCCGGACGAGCTGCAAAAAATGTGGATCCTGCGCAAAATCATGCATCCAATGGGCGAAGTTGAGGCCATGGAATTCCTGATTGACCGTCTGCAGATGACCAAAACCAATGACGAATTCTTCGAATCGATGAAACGTCAACGCAACAGTTAAGTGGCGTATGAAATATCAAGATCTGCGTGACTTTATCGCGCTCCTCGAGGAGCGCGGTGAACTTAAGCGCATCCAACAAGAGATCGATCCTTACCTCGAAATTACCGAAATATCAGACCGTACGTTAAAAGCACAAGGCCCGGCCTTATTGTTTGAAAACGTGAAAGGCCATGATATGCCTGTATTGGCTAATTTGTTTGGCACACCCGACCGCGTGGCTTTAGGCATGGGTCAGGAGTCAGTAACCGCTTTACGGGATGTGGGCAAATTGCTGGCCTTTTTAAAAGAGCCTGAGCCTCCTAAAGGCTTTCGCGACGCGTTGAATTTACTGCCTAAGTACAAAAAAGTGCTGAGTATGTCGCCAAAAAGCATTAAAAAGGCACCGTGCCAGCAAGTGGTTATGAGCGGCGACGACGTTGACTTAACCAAGCTGCCTATTCAGCACTGCTGGCCGGGCGACGTTGCGCCTTTGGTGACCTGGGGTCTTACGGTAACTCGAGGTCCGCATAAAGAACGTCAGAACTTAGGCATTTATCGCCAGCAACTTTTGGGTCCGAATAAGCTTATTATGCGCTGGTTGTCGCATCGCGGCGGCGCGTTGGATTTCCAGGAATGGTGCCAGCAGCATCCGGGCGAAAAGTTCCCGGTGTCAGTTGCTTTGGGCGCAGACCCTGCGACTATTTTGGGTGCGGTAACCCCTGTGCCTGATAGCTTGTCGGAATACGCCTTTGCCGGTTTGTTGCGCGACAGCAAAACCGAAGTAACGCAGTGTCTCAGTAACGACTTACAAGTACCTGCGCACGCTGAAATCATTCTGGAAGGTTACATAGAGCCGGGTGAAATGGCGGCAGAAGGGCCTTATGGCGACCATACCGGCTACTATAACGAAGTGGATGAGTTTCCGGTGTTTACCGTGACTCATGTGACCCACCGCAAAGATCCTATTTACCACAGCACCTATACCGGACGTCCACCGGACGAACCTGCGGTGCTGGGCGTTGCTTTAAATGAAGTTTTTATTCCGTTGCTGCAAAAACAATTCCCAGAAATTGTCGATTTTTATTTGCCACCGGAAGGCTGTTCGTACCGTTTGGCCGTAGTCACTATGAAGAAGCAGTACTCGGGTCACGCGAAGCGTGTGATGATGGGTGTCTGGTCTTTCTTGCGTCAGTTTATGTACACCAAGTTCGTGATTGTGTGTGACGACGACGTAAATGCGCGTGACTGGAAAGATGTTATCTGGGCTATGACAACCCGGATGGATCCGGCACGTGATACGACCCTGGTCGAAAATACGCCAATAGATTACCTTGATTTTGCTTCACCGGTTTCCGGACTGGGCTCAAAGATGGGAATGGACGCCACCAATAAATGGCCGGGTGAAACCGACCGTGAGTGGGGCGAACCAATCGTCATGAGCGATGAGGTAAAACAGCGTGTTGACGAGCTGTGGGACGAACTGAATATTATGGAGTCGTGAATGAGTCAACAAATGACCTGTAAAGCTAAAATTTCGCGCCAGTTGGCGGATGCTGTGTGGGAAGTGCGTTTACAATTGCCGCAGGCGGTTGAGTTTAAAGCAGGCCAGTACCTTATGGTGGTGATGGGCGAACGCGATAAGCGGCCTTTCAGTATTGCGTCGTGCCCGTCCAATAAAAGTGAGTGGTTACTTCATGTTGGCGCTACGCCGGACAACAGCTATGCCATGGAAGTGTTGGATAAAGTGCGTGACGATGGGGAACTAGAAATTGATGCGCCGGACGGTATTGCGTTTTACCGTCAGGAAAACACTAAGCCGGCAGTGTTAATTGCTGGTGGCACCGGTTTCTCGTATACCTATTCTATTTTGCAGCAACATTTACGTGTGTCGCCAGAGCGGCCTCTGACACTTTACTGGGGTGCAAAAAGCTTAAGCGACCTGTATTTGCATGACGAACTGGAACGCTTAGCAAGCCAGTACGAGCACTTTGATTATCACCCGGTGGTCGAAGACGCGGATAACAACTGGGCTTATTCTATTGGTTTAGTGCACCACGCGGTTATGGCCCGTGAGCAAAGTCTGCCTGAGTGTGAAATTTACATGGCTGGCCGTTTTGAAATGATACGCGTTATTCGCGACGACTTTGTCGCTAAAGACGTACCGTTAGAAAACCTTTACGGCGACGCTCTGTCCTTTATTTAATTGCACTGAAAGTAAATTTGTTTAACTAACAAGCTGCGTTATACTGACGCCGCTTTACCAAGGGGTGCCGGCAACGGCTGAGATGCATTAGCGAACCCTTAAAACCTGATCCGGTTAATACTGGCGTAGGGATGGTAGAAAACCCGTCTAATACAGCCTTACCGGATCGTTTCTGACTTTGTTTTGAGGAAATGATCCATGAAAATAATCAATTCATACTTAGCAGCCAGCATTGCCGCTGCGTTATCCAGTGTTCCCGCTTTTGCCTTTGCAGCAGAGGACACACAAGATACAAAAGACATTGAAATTATTGAAGTGAGTGGTGACTTTCACCGCCGCACCTTAAATGAAACCACCAGCAGCGTTTCTATTATTGATAAAGATGCGATGCAACAGCGTCACTCACAGCATTTACAAGACACTCTGAACAGTTTGGCCAACGTGAATTTCTCGGGTGGTACTTCCACGGCTCGGTTTATTCAAATTCGTGGTATTGGCGAGCGCTCTCAGTTTGTTGATCCTGTAACGCCCTCGGTCGGTTTGATAATTGATGGTATTGATTACAGCGGATTAGGCAGTGCCGCATCGCTTTTCGATATTGATCACGTGGAAGTGTTTCGCGGTCCGCAAAGCGGACGTTTTGGCGTGAACGCTATGGCCGGTTTATTGTTGCTGGACAGCACCGCACCGAGCAGCGACTTTAACGGCCAGTTTCAGCTATCAGCAGGCAACTATTCCGAAGCCATGGGCGGCCTTGCTATGGGCGGAAACCTAGGGCTGTTAGGTAACGCCCGCTTCTCGGTCAGCCAGTTTCAGCAAGACGGTTACATTGAAAATACCTATCTTGAGCGTGATGACACGGAACAGCGCGACGAACTCACTGCGCGCTTCAAGCTGGATACAGAGCTCAGTAAAGACTGGTTGCTGCAAACGGTTCTGCACTATAACGATGTCGACAATGGCTACGATGCGTTTAGTCTCGACAACACCCGCGAAACTTTGTCCGATGAACCGGGTTTTGACCGCTTAGAAAGTCAGGCATTGCGCTTGCAGCTCAGTTACCTGGGTTTTGACAACAGCCGTCTGGAAATGTCTGTTAACTACCTGGATGCAGACACCGGCTACGCTTACGACGAAGACTGGACCTATGAAGGTATCGCTCCGGGCTGGGAATACTCAGCTTTTGACGCGTACTTCCGCGACCGTGACGACAAAACCGCCGAAGTTCGCTGGGTATCCGACGAGCCCGAAAGCCTGTTTGGTATTGATAGCGAATGGGTTTTAGGTTTGTACTATTACGACAAATCGGTTCAGCTGACACGTGACTATTTTAACTGGGACTTAGGCCAGCCAAGCATTTTCAACAGCGACTATGATAGCAATCACGTTGCTATTTATGGTGAGCTAACTCAGCATTGGAGTGACCGGGTTAGTACTATAACTGGCTTGCGGGTAGAACGTTACGACAATGACTACCTCGACAGTCGCGGTATTACCGCTGAACCTGAAGACACCATGGTGGGTGGTAATTTCAGTGTCCGCTATCAGGCGTCTGACGACAGTTACCTGTACGCGACTCTGGCGCGCGGATACAAAGCCGGTGGCGTTAATGGTGAAGCTTTAGGAAAAGCTGAAGATCAGGGTCTGGAAGAATTAGAAAACTACTTGTTAGACCGCTCAACCTTTGCTCCGGAAACGCTCTGGAGTACCGAGTTTGGCGTAAAAGGCAGCAGTGCCGATGGGCGTTTAACCTCAAGAGTCAGCGCATTTTACCATTGGCGTGACGATGTTCAGCTCAAGGGCTGGGTAAACCGAGACCAGTTATTTGTGGGTTACATTGAGAACGCCGCTGAAGGCGCAGGTTACGGTCTGGAAGCGGAAATTCGCAATCAGTTTACGGATTGGTTGGCGGTTTTCGCTTCGGCCAGCTGGTTAAAAACCGAAATTGAAGGTTTTGTTACCGAAGACGGCACCGATATGACCGGGCGGGAGCAAGCGCAAGCGCCTAATTACCAGTTGAATATTGGCTTTGAAGGTTGGTTAGGCGAGAACTTCCAGTGGGTGATTCAGGCCGACGCGAAAGACGAGTTCTACTTCTCTGATTCGCATAACCAAAAAGCGGACAGCATGGCAGTGTTGCACCTTGCGCTAAACTATCACTATCAGGATTGGCACTTTAGCTTATGGGGTCGTAATTTAACGGATGAAGACTACGAAACTCGCGGTTTTTACTTTCGTAATGACCCTCGTAAGGAGTATGTGCCGGAAACTTACGTCCAATACGGTGAACCGCGTCGCTTTGGTATCACTGTCAGAAAATCGTTTTAAGGGAGCTTAATATGCAAGTTTCAGTAGAAATGTCGCTGTATCCACTGGCTGAAAATTACCTGGATACCATTAAAGATTTTATTGAGCGTTTAAATCAGCATTCAGAACTAACGGTTCTGACCAACACCATGAGTACGCAAGTATTTGGTGAAATGCAGGACGTTATGCGCATTATGGGTGAAGAAATGGAGATGCTTTTCCAGAATGTGCCTTCGAATGTTCTGGTTTGTAAATTTATTAACAAAGACTTAAGGCCGGATAATGCCTGAGTCTTTGCTCGAATCCTGGCTTGAGCAGTTGATGGTCAGTTCCCCCTGGGAGCTGACGGCTTTAGTCATGGCTTTGGGGTATTTAGTTCTGGCGGCGCATCAGCGCCAGTGGTGCTGGGCTGCGGCGGCGGTCAGCTGTACTATATACGCTGTCTTGTTCTGGCAAGGTAAGTTGTATATGGAGTCTTTGCTGCAAACAATCTACATTGCGTTGGCAGGCTATGGTTGGTGGCAATGGCAGCGTCAGCAAAGCGCAGCAAAGGAGAGTCCTGATGGCGCGAAATACCCGTTTCGTTGGCACCTGCTGCAATGGGCGTGGTTGGTTCCTCTGGCTGCAGGCATTGCTTATTTACTCTCGGTTTATACCGACGCAGACGCAGTATGGCTCGATACTTACACCACAATATTCAGTTTGCTGGCCACCTGGCTGGTTACCAAAAAAGCGTATGAAACCTGGTGGTACTGGCTGGTTATCGACAGTGTTTACGTTTATTTGTACGCCAGCAAAGGCTTTGTCGCCACCGCCTTGTTGTTCGTGGTTTATCTGATACTGGTGATTTATGCCATGTGGCGCTGGCGCCATGACATTTCGCTGAAATCTGCGAGTGAAGCCGGGTGATTGGCCGGCCCTGCGAAATACAACTGCTTGCTTCCGGGCAGTCTAATCAGACGTTGCGACTGCGAACAGATACAGAAGATTATGTGTTAAAACGCTGGCGCTATGAACAGGTATTCGCGGTTGACCGTGAGCTGGAAGTATCTATACAAAAAGAGCTGGCGCAACAGGCTCTTGCCCCCGAAGTTTTAGCTTACGATGCTAAGCAAGGCTGGTTTTTACAGCCTTACTACCAGGCTCCGTCTTTACAGCAAGTTACGCTGTCGCCTTTGATTAAAGCCACTGTACTGGCTGAAACGCTGTCGAAAATCCACAATACACGAGTTGATATTCCGGCCTGGTCTATGTCTGAGCGGGTCGAGCATTATTTGCAGCAGTTGCGTTCGGTCAATTCGGCGGTTGCTGCTCAAATGAGCCAGAAATTGGTACCCATGCAACCCTTGTTAGAGGACTGGCTCAGTTATCCGGTGTTATGCCACAACGATTTATCTATGAATCATATTTTAATGGCCGATCCTATCCGGATTATTGACTGGGAGTACGCGGGTATTGGCCACCCCTTGTTTGATATTGCCAGTGCAATTGTCGTGAATGAACTCAGTGACCAAGCCTCGGTTCGCTTAATAACAGAGTACGAAAAAATAGCCCATTATCAAATTGATCGGCAGCGTTTAGCGCAATGGTTTGAGTTTGTGGAATGGTTGAATAAAGTATGGCAGCATCTATTTCGACACCTTTCTTAAAGTGAACACTTTGCCATGACTGATAAAAAACTGACTGAACGCGTTTACGGCTACTTAGCTGAAGACGAAGATGCTCGCGTTTGTAAAGATATTCCTGAGTCTGCCTGTAACGAGCAACCGCGTTCATTCGTTTTGATGTTGTTGTCGTTAACTCTGACAAAACTGGGTGACAGCTTAGTCAGCGCGCGCCTTGTATTGCCGTGGATGTTGAGTTCGCTTGGCGCTCCGGCGGTGTTTATTAGCGCTTTAGTGCCTTTAAGGGAATCTCTGGCTTTATTACCTCAACTCTTTGTTGCTCAAAAGCTCCGTGAGCAGCCGGTACGCAAATGGTTCTGGGTTGCGGGCAGTGTCGGTCAGGCAGTCTCGTTGCTGGCGATGTTGTTTGCGGTAGCAACTTTAGATGAATCTGCACTGGGGTGGTCTGTAGTTGTTTTACTGGCAATATTTAGCTTGTCACGGGGCATTTGTTCTGTGGCGAATAAGGATGTGACCGGTAAAACGGTATCTAAAACGCGCCGTGGACGAATGTCCGGTGTCGCAGCCTCCACCGCCGGATTACTCACACTGTTAACCGCACTCGTTATTATATTTGCACCCGATATGGAAGGTCAGCGCTCATTATTTATTGGACTACTAGGTGCCGGTGTTGTGCTCTGGTTTGTTGCGGCTCTACTTTATGCGGGCATTCCTGAGGTTGCCGGTGCAACCGAGGGCGGTGGTAACGCGCTGACCGAAGCACTGAAATCAATGTCTTTGCTGTGGCAGGATCGTCAGTTTGGACACTTTGTCATTTCGCGGGCGTTACTAGTCGCCGCCGCTTTTGCTATTCCTTATATCGTGGTTCTAATTCAGCGCGAAGGTGAGTCCGAACTGACTAGTCTGGGCAGTTTAATGCTAGCGAGTGGGCTTGCCGGTTTGTTGGCGGGGCGCTTTTGGGGGCGTTGGTCCGATTCTGCCAGTCACCATGTGATGGCAGCAGCTTCCGTTATGTCGACTTTGGTAATATCGGCTGCGCTGGCACTTTATTACTGGATACCTGAGGCGCTGGGCGCGCAGTGGATTGCGGCATTACTTTTATTCAGTTCGGCGGTTGCGCATCATGGAGCACGAGTTGGCAGAAAAACCTATCTGGTTGATATGGCAACGCAAGATAACCGGGCGCAACTGACGGCGGTATCTAATACCGTGATGGGGGTAGTGCTTTTAGCTGGTTTATTACTGGGGTGGGTTGATGCTGCTTATGGCGTTGCTGCCGTTTTATGGGTACTGGGAGCTATTGGCTTACTTGCTACCCTTACAGCCTTAAGACTGCCAGACGTATCAGGCGACACGTCTGGCTAACTACGTTTACTAGGTTACTTTCCGCGAATGACCGCGTAGAGACCAATAATAACTGCGGCAACACCACCAATTAAATACCAAATGGTGTTGTCAGTTGGTTCATTTGTGGCCACTTCTGATACGCTAGAGGCAATTGATTGTGAAGCCTCATATGAGAAATACAATAAAATAGCGCCAACAACTAATAGAACAATACCTACGATACGAGTCATAAAGTCTTCCTTTTGTTGTGTTTACAACTATCAATATAAAGCACTCTGTCAGATCCGCAAGTTTCCTTACAAATATTGATTTATATCATCTGGTATATTCCCAAGCCAATGAAATGGCTGTAGTTGTTAAAAAGCTGGTCGCGTTTAAAACAAAAAAACAACAAAAGTAAGGCAGAACTATGAGCAGAGCATCTTTTAAACTTGGGTATTTGGCCATTTCAATGTCAGCAGCGTTAGCAATCCCGGGTACCGGTTTTGCGCAACAAGCGGATGCTAATGCAGAGTCTGACGAATCTATGGAGCGCATTATCACCTTGGGTTCACGGGTTAATGGCAGAACAGCGACAGAATCGGCTTCGCCAATTGATATTATTTCTGCAGAGCAACTCGTAAATACAGGAGCGACTGAACTCGGTAAAGCCCTGCAAATGAGTGCGCCTTCTTTTAACTTTTCCAGCACAACCATTTCTGACGGTTCTGACATCATTCGTCCGGCAACACTGCGCGGACTCAATCCGGATCAGGTTCTGGTTCTGGTTAACGGTAAACGCAGGCATCAGCAAGCTCTGGTGAACGTCCAGGAGACCATTGGTAAAGGCTCGGCAGGCTACGACATTAACGCCATTCCAATTACCGCTGTTGCGCGTGTCGAAATTCTACGAGACGGTGCGGCGGCTCAATACGGGTCTGATGCCATTGCCGGGGTCATTAATATCACGCTGAAAAGCTCCGAAGGCGGCAGTGTTTCCGCTGAAATAGGCCAAACTTACGAGGGTGATGGCGAAGTTAATACTGTTGGCGTTAATTTTGGTGTTGAGTCAGACAACGGCTTTTTCAACGGCACGTTGGAGTACCGTGACCGGGGAATGACGAACCGGGCGTCTCCAGCTGAAGCATCGCTCATAGGAGACTGGTCATCGCCCAGCGGCGACCCTGTGGTTCGTCTGCATATTGGTGATGCCGATTCGGAGAACTTATACGCCTGGTTTAACTCCGGTTATAACTTTAGTGAAACGACCGAGCTTTACGCTTTTGGTGGGATCTCCAGCCGTGACGGTGGTTCTTCAGGTTTTTTCCGCGGACGCGGACACCCTAGAACCATAGAAGCAATTTACCCCGATGGTTTTCTGCCGAAACTAGAGACTGAAGCGGATGATCAATCGTTGGCTGTTGGAGTTCGCGGAGACCTACCTAACGCCTGGCTGTGGGATGCCAGTGTGGTTTACGGTAAAAATGAATTTGGCTTTAACTCGTCAAACTCTGCAAATGTAAGTTGGTACTACGAACCAAGTCCGGACGGCGGTATTTACGGCGAAACACCAACAGAGGCTTTCGATGGCGAACTGGTCTTTGAGCAGACGACATTCAATTTAGATTTTAATGGTACGGTTGATATCGCAAATGAGCTGCTTTATCTGGCTGTGGGGTTAGAGATGCGCCGTGACGGCTATCAAATTAACCCTGGTGACCCGGTATCCTGGTCCTATGGCAGAGCTAATGATCCCAGCATTGAAATCCTAACCCCATCTGGTGACCCTGCTGAAGCCGGCATACAAGGTTTTCCGGGTTTTAGTCCGAGCCAGGCGGTAGATGCTGACCGTGACAGTTATGGTGCTTATGTCGATGCAGAATACTATGTAACGCCGGACTTCTTGTTAGCCGGGGCTTTACGCTACGAAGATTATGACATAGCCGGAGACAATATTTCCGGTAAACTGTCTGCCCGATATGATATCAACAGTGACCTCTCTGTGCGTGGCACAGTATCGACCGGATTCCGGGCTCCTGGTGTACAGCAAATTTATTACAGTCAGGTATCCACTAACATTGTTAATGGCACTCTGGTAGAAACCGGGACCATTGCTAATGATGACGAAGTCGCACGTCAGTTTGGTATTAACGAGCTGGAAGAAGAAACGTCTGAAAGCATAAGTATGGGTCTTATAAAGCGTTTCAACAACGGTTTCGATCTGACCATGGATTTTTATCAAATCAATATTGATGATCGCATTGTGTTATCGGAATCTCTGACGGCCGATGTTGGTGCGGAGTTTGGCCAAATTCTGGAGGATAATAACCTGGGCGCCGCTCAGTTTTTTACCAACTCTGTTGACACCAAAACCACAGGTCTGGATGTGATCGCGTCTTACCCGACTGAGTTTATGGACGGCAATTTGAATTTAACTGCCGCAATGAGCTTTATGAATACCGATGTAGAGCAGGTGAATTCGGTCTCTTCATTAATTCCGGGGGAACAGATCTTCAACGACACTCAAGTCCTGCGTCTTGAAGAGGGACAACCCAGTGAGAAAGCAACGTTAAGCGGTGACTGGACTCGTGACGCCTGGAACGTCAATTTAGCCTTCAACTATTTTGGGGCCGTAGAAGGTCAGGCCTTTACTGGTGTCCGTCATGAGTGGGGTGGTAAATGGTTGACGGATCTTTCTATCGGCTACGACTTTACTGACAGTTTAAACGTTCGTATTGGTGCTAATAACCTGTTTGATACTTACCCGGATGAATGGGGTAGTGCAGGTTCACCATTTTCTGATGCGGGCTTTAAATATGGCTGGGAAACCTTCCCGTTCGGTATTAACGGTGGTTACTACTACGCTCGGCTGAACTACACTTTCTAATTGTTATCGACATAAAAAAACGCCCCGAATATCGGGGCGTTTTTTATTGTTACTTTGGACAATTAATTGCCCATGTAAGACGTCAGCATCCAGGCTGTTTTTTCCTGCTCTTTGATGTAATCACTCATCAATGCGTTCGTCCCTTCATCGCCTGCTTCATCAGCAATTTCAAGAATTTCACGCTGCAAACGAATGGTAGTCTGATAGCTATCCAGAATATTGGCTACACAGGCACGACCGTCGTGTACGTCTTTAACTTCTTCGATTTCGCTGTTTTTGATGTAAGTTGAGTAAGCATGCTGAGGGCGTTGACCCAAAGTTAAAATACGTTCTGCAATCTCATCAATTTTCAGCAACAAATCGTCGTAGGTTTCTTCGAATTTAGCGTGCAGTTCAAAAAAACGCTCACCTTTAATGTTCCAGTGAAAACCACGAACATTCATATAAAAAACTTGGTAATTTGAAAGTAGCTCATTGAGCTTGTCAGCAAGTTGTTCTGCTTTTTTCTGGTCTAAACCAATAACGCTTAACTGTTTCATAAACCCTCCTTTATCATCGTTATGCCTTAACCATAGTTGAATCATGAGGTTAAAGAAAGCGATGGAAATCGATAACGCTGACAGCTAAACTCGATAACTGTCAGCTTATGCTTACATAAGGAGTATGGGGGCGCTGTGAGTTAAATCAACTCAGGCTTTCAAGTTTGCCGTCGCGAATGTGTTTTTCACCGCGGGCTTTAGCTAATTGAATTTGACGCTCACGCTCGGCAAATCGCTCTTTTTGCTCAGCTGAGGTCTTGTCATAGCAATGCGGACAACTGACACCTTTTTGGTAATGTTCTGACTGCATTTCTTCAGCAGTAATGGGCATGCGGCAGGCATAACACTGGTCATATTCACCCGGCTCAAGACCGTGCTTAACAGTAACGCGCTGATCAAAAACAAAGCACTCGCCATTCCAGCGACTGTTGTCTTCCGGCATCATTTCCAGATATTTAAGAATTCCGCCTTTTAGATGGTAAACCTCATCAAAGCCCTGCTCTTTTAAATAAGCGGTCGACTTTTCGCAGCGGATACCGCCGGTGCAGAACATCGCAACTTTCTTATGTTTTTCCGGATCCAGATGTTGCTTCACGTACTCCGGAAACTCGCGGAAAGTATCGGTCTTAGGGTTAATGGCGCCTTCAAAGGTTCCTACGGCGTATTCATATTCGTTGCGGGTATCAATAACCAGCACTTCCGGATCGGCTATCAGGTCGTTCCATTTCTCCGGGTCTACGTAAGTACCGACCGAGCTTTTGGGGTCAACCCAGTCAACGCCCAGGGTGACAATTTCTTTTTTCAGTTTTACCTTGGTGCGATAAAACGCTTGCTCGTCACTGGGGGATTCTTTGTGTTCAATGTCAGCAAAACGTTCGTCGGAACGTAAGTAATTCAAAACGTTGTCAATGGCTTCTCGGGTACCGCAAATGGTGCCATTAATGCCCTCCCGGGCTAACAACAAAGTGCCTTTTACATCGTTTGCAATAAGCGTCTGATACAGAGGTTCGCGGAGTTCTTTATAGTCATTGAGCTCAACAAATTTATACAATGCCGCACAAATATACATATCATGTTACCTTTTTCAGCGGTCCGGAACGTAAATCCGGAGCCTTCATTTAAATTGCTTTAGCAATTCGCGTAAAAATCGCGCGGATTATACCGTTTTGATCCCAATCAGCGCAAATTAGGAACTCAGGGAGTAGTAAGAAAGCATGATTAACGAAGCCTTGTTCTATGGCCTGGTACTCTTATCGGCCGCAACCTCGTTATTGACAGCCGTGGCCGGCGCCGGTGGGGGCGCGGTATTGATTGGTGTCATGGCTCTGGTATTACCCGGTAGCGCGGTTATTCCGGTACATGGACTAGTGCAAATGGGGTCTAATATTGGCCGAACCGGGTTGTCCTGGAAACACATTCATTGGCCTACCGTTGCCTGGTTTGTGCCCTTTGGTTTGTTAGGCACTTTTATCGGCAGTTTATTATTGGTTCAGCTTCCGACACATTTTCTGCAAATTACCATCGCACTATTTTTAATCTGGCTAACCTGGGGACCTAAGTTGCCACAGAGTTTCCGTGGGCGTGCTGGTCTGGTCGGTGGTGGCTTGGTTACCGGCTTTACTTCTCTTTTTGTTGGTGCGTCAGGGCCACTGGTTGCCGCTTTTGTAAAAGCCCGGTTTAGTCAGCGAATGCAAACCGTCGCGACGTTCTCCGCAGTAATGACCATGCAACACGCGCCTAAAGCGCTGGTGTTTGGCATGGCCGGGTTTGTATTTCAGGACTGGCTACCGCTGGTATTAGCAATGATAGCGGCCGGTTTTGCCGGTACCTGGATTGGCCTGCACTGGCTGAAAAAAATTACTGACCAGCGCTTTGACCAACTATTCCGTTTAATCATTACCTTGCTTGCTTTGCGCCTGCTTTGGGTCGCGCTTGAGCCGTTTGTCCCAGCGTTGACGAGCGTAGCGTCGTAAACTGGCTATGTTATCGGTTTCATCCATGATGGGGGTACCGAGTATGGTTTCGATAATATCTTCAAGAGTGATGAGTCCCAGCCAGCTGCCGTGTTCGTCGTAAACCAGAGCCATATGCTGACGCTCTTTAAGCAGGTGGCTCATTAGAGCCTCAACACTGACGGTTTCTGTGACGATCTCAACCGGTCGTACAATGTCTTTCAGCGAGTCTGATTCCTCAGCATCAAGAATATCACTACGAAAAACAATGCCTTGTGGCTCCTCGTCGGTATCAATGACCGGGTATCGGGAAAAAGGCAGCTTTCTAATCCTTTCGCTGACTTCCGGCATGCTTAAATCTGGTCGAATGGATTCACATACTGTTCTTGGAGTCATGACCTGACGTACACGAATTTCATGTAAGTCGAGAATGTTCAGAATGACCCGACGTTCGTCGTCATCTAACGCTTTTTCTTCATGACCAATGGTCGCCATAGCTTTAATTTCAGAGCGAACGTCAATGTCTGCTTCTCCGCTGCCAATGCGTTTGGTGATTTGATCGGAAAGCCAGATAAACGGCTTAAGCGATAAAATTAAAAAATTTAGTACTGGAGGTAGCATAGGAGCTATCCCACGCCAGAATTTAGCACCTATGGTTTTCGGAATTATTTCTGATAGCACCAGAATAAGCAGCGTCATAACTGCTGAAGCTACTCCCAGATAACCGTCACCAAAGACGACCCCAACTTGTGCTCCAACTCCTGCGGCACCTGCTGTATGAGCTATAGTATTAAGTGTCAGAATAGCTGCCAGCGGTTTATCGATAGAATCTTTTAGCTTGCGCAACTGTTGATGGGTTTTAGGCCGGGATTCTTTTAGCTGGGCTATATAGCTTGGTGTAACCGACAAAATGGCAGCTTCTAAAACTGAACAAATAAATGAAACGCCAATGGCAATAACAGCAAAAACAATGAGTAGGAACATTGGTACCTTAAATACTTACAAAAACTGCATTAGTAATAACATAGTTCCCGCGACGATGAGAATAGACCAACCGACGAGACCTGCGTATTTACCCCATAAGCGTTCAGTATAAGGCCCTAACCATAAAACGATAAGTGCTAATACATAATAACGTAAAGCTCTTGCGGCACCAGCCGCTAGCATAAATAGCCAAAGCGGATAATCACCAGCACCTGCAGCCAGCATGGCTACCTGGAAAGGAACGGGAGTAACACCCACCAGAAAAATAGCAATAAAACCGTCTTCACTCAGAGTGTCCTGGAATTCTTTATAGTAGTCCTGAATGGACAGGTAGTTGATGAACCATTCTCCAGCGGTATCAAATAAGGCAAAGCCAATGTAGTAACCGACAATAGCCCCGGCCAAAAAACCCGCTAAAGCGACAGTCGAAACCAGCCATATGCGTTTGCGTTCTAGTACCATGTAAGGTACTAAGACCAACTCTAAGGCTATGGGAAGTATCGTTGCCTCCAGGGCAGACAGAAAAAATAGAAGTATCAACGCATGGGGGGAACTGGCCAGTTTCTGATACCATTGTTGCGTCTTCGAGTTTTCTGTCATTGGCGCGTCAACATATGATTTTCGATAGCATTCATCGGCCCAGTGTAGCGTGATTTTTTTGCAAATAGGGATCGAAGCCGTTAAAACTTACGTAAAATTTGCACTTACATCGTGTTGTTAAAAGGTAACTCAAAATGAAATATCAAGGAAGCCCGGGATTTTCTCATGGGCAGGCGGACAAAATTGGTGTCTTGGTTACTAATCTGGGAACTCCAGAGGCTCCAACAAAAAAAGCGCTCAAGCCCTATCTAAAAGAGTTTTTATCCGACCCTAGAGTGGTGGAAGTTCCGCGCTTACTTTGGTTTTTGATTTTAAACGGCGTTATTTTGCGTTTTCGGCCTAAACGTTCAGCTGAAGCTTATAAAACTGTCTGGACTGATCGTGGCTCTCCCTTGTTATTTCACACGCAAGACCAGGCTTCGGCCATTGAGGCAAAACTGAAGCAAACCTGGGGTGACAACATTGTTGTGGATTTTGCCATGCGTTACGGGAACCCGGCTCTTAGCGAGGTGGTTGAGAAGATGATGCAAAAAGGCGTTCGCAAACTGCTGGTGTTGCCTTTGTATCCGCAGTACTCGGCATCGACCACGGCCTCAACCTTTGATGCGCTGGCCAAAGACTTTACCAAACGCCGCTGGTTACCTGAACTTCGTTTTATTACTCACTATCACGATTTTTCACCTTTTATCGAGGCCGCTGCTCAGCGCATTGAAAAACACTGGGACGCTCATGGACGGGCTGATAAGTTGCTGTTTTCCTACCATGGGATTCCACTGCGCTACCTGAAAAATGGTGACCCTTACCATTGCGAATGCTACAAAACATCGCGCTTACTGGCAGAACGATTAGGGCTTGGAAAAGACGAGTATCTGACGACTTTTCAGTCACGTTTTGGTCGCGAAGAGTGGTTGCAGCCCTATACCGATATGACGATGAAAGCGCTTCCAGGTAAAGGAGTAAAGTCGGTTCAGGTCTTTTGTCCGGGTTTTTCTTCTGACTGCTTAGAAACCGTAGAAGAAATTGGTGAAGAAAACCGTGAATACTTTATGGAAAGTGGTGGTGAGCGGTACGAGTACATTTCAGCTCTGAATGCCGAAAGCGGGCATATTGATGCGCTAAGTCAGCTTATTGAAAATAATTTGCAAGGCTGGTCAGTTGAAGACGTAACCGAACAGCGACAGCAAAGAGCTGACCAGGTAAAAAAGCAAAGTTTGCCCTATGATGATTAAAGGAGATTAACTTGGCGCGTACGACTTCTTTCGGCAAACCTTTTATGTTTATTGCCTGGGGGCTAGCCCTTGTCATGTTGGTCTGGTTTTTTGAAGACCAGTTGCAGCAACAGTTTAACCCGAACTCTCAGGTGCAAAGCCATGTTGATAACGGACAAGTCACCGTTGTGCTGGAGCAAAACCGGATGGGCCACTATGTGGCTCAGGGTAAAGTGAATGGTCAGCCTGTGACTTTCTTGTTGGACACCGGGGCGACACTGGTTGCTGTTCCTGAAAACCTGGCCGCAGAACTGGGTTTACGAAAAGGCCGGCAAGGTATGTCTCAAACCGCGAACGGACGTGTTATAACTTATAGGACAGAAATTGATAGGTTAGAATTGGGTGAAATTAAGCTAACGAATGTCGCGGCGTCTATCACTCCCGGGATGGATGGGGATGTCATACTTTTGGGCATGAGTGCTTTGAAGGAATTTGAGTTAACGCAAAAAGGCGATACTCTTACATTACGTTATTAAATAAAACAAAACAGGAACGATTTATGTACAAAACATTACTAGGGGCAACCTTATTGTTGGCGGCGGGCAGTGTTAATGCACAACAAGAGGCGTTACAGCAATGTGCAGGGATTGAAGACTCGCTGGAGCGACTGGTATGTTATGACAGTCTTGCTAAGAAATCTCAGGGTGAGTCGAAGCAAGCAGAAGGAAAAGCCAGAGGAAAAGCTCAGGCAGAAAAACAAAAATCAAAGGCTGAGCGCCGTGGTAACTCTTCTTTAGAGCGAACCTTTGGTATGGAGCATAAAGACAAAGAGGAAGGCCAGCTCGACCGAATTGAGGTTGAAGTCGCAGCGAAAGAGCAGGGACCTTATGACAAGTGGCGTATCGAACTGAGTAATGGCCAAATTTGGAAACAGACCGACAGCGGTGGTTATTTTCCCTGGGACGAAGACGATACCTATTATATTGAACGCGGCGCATTAAATTCATTTTTCTTTGGCCGTGAAGGTTCGAATCGCCGTATGCGAGTGCAGCGGGTTAAATAAAATAGGCGGTAAATATGCAGCGAGCCAATGCAGGATAGCCTCCCCGAATACAGCCTGTTGGCGACAGGCATAGCTATTGTTCTGATTGCTACGACAATTTTTGTCGTAGTGGTCCGCAAAAGAGCGGAAAAGAAATACCAAGGCACAAATTACTTAATTCAGTCACATTATGAAGCGTTTAACTCGTTAGCCCGGCATCGGGATATTGAAAGCCGCCTGTTGGGCATCTGTCGGCTTATTGAGTCTCAAATTGATGGTGCCATGTGCTCCATTATGGCGGTTGATAAAAAAACACAAACCTTATCAACCGCCGCTTCTGTTTCCCTACCTAAGTCCTATAACCGCGCCTTAGATGGCTTAGCCGTAGCAGACGGTGTTGGCGCTTGTGGTACAGCGGCAGCACTCGGTGAGCCCGTGCTGGTTGCTGATATGAGAAAGGACCAGCGCTTCAATGAGTTCCGGTCCCTCCTCGAGCAGCAAGGTTTAGTGGCGTGCTGGTCCCACCCTATTTTTGCAACCTCTGACAGTGACGTTATTGGAACTTTCGCAATTTACTTTTCAGAGCCGAGAGTGCCTTTAGGACCTGAACTTGAAATTATTGTCCGTAATCGTGATCTGGTGGCTCTCATCATTGAACAGGAGGAGCAAAGAAGGAAACAAGCTCGTCTTGAGCAAAGTCAAAGTTCACTCTTTACTCACAACCCCGATGCCGTGTTTATGCTCGACTTAGAAGGCAACTTTACGAGTGTTAATCGTTCAGTTTGTGAGCTTTTATTGCTTAAAGAAGAGGATTTACTGGGTAAACACTATGAGCTGGCAGTGCCTGAAAGTGACCAGAAACGAACCTCAGAGCATTTTGAAGCGGCTAAAGCCGGTATTCCACAGTCCTACGAGATAAAGGTAAAAGACCAGACCGGTCAGCTTCATGACTTAGCGATAACCAATATTCCTATTATTATCGATGGCGAAATTACCGGTGTTCACGGCATAGCTAAAGATATTACCGAACGAATTCAGCGAGAAGAAGCGTTAGAATTTTTCACTTCTCACGACAGCTTAACGCACCTGGTAAACCGCAGTGCAATGGAGCAGCGACTACAACAGTTGCAGGAAAACAAGAGTGACGCGGCAATATTCGTTCTCTTTATCGATTTAGATGGCTTTAAACCTATAAATGACAGCTTGGGACACTACCTTGGAGACGAGGTCTTAATTGAAACGGCGCAACGCTTGCAGCAGGTTGTTTCGGAACCTAACTTACTTTGCCGTTTTGGTGGCGATGAGTTTGTCGCCGTTATTCAGGATATGAGTGCTGTTGAGCAAGTTAATGCGTTATGCGCGGAAGTTTTAGCGGTATTCGAACAGCCTTTTCGGATTGGCGAAGTCGAGGTTTCTTTATCGGCAGCAATTGGTGTTTCAGCAAATGATATTGAATTTAAACACCCGATGGAGCTTACTCAACGTGCCGATGTTGCTATGTATGAAGCGAAAAAACGCGGTGGTAACTCTGTTTACTGGTATTCCGCAAACCTTGATGAAGGCTTAGGTTACAAAGTGGCATTGCGGACCAAAATTCAGGAAGCGCTTGCGCAAGAGCAGTTTGAGCTATTTTATCAACCCATTATGACCGACAAAGGTCAAGTTGCCGGAGCCGAAGCGCTCATTCGCTGGCAACATCCAACCAAAGGTTATGTTTCACCCGCAGACTTTATTCCTGTTGCTGAGCGCACAGGGCAAATCATTCCAATTAGTGAATGGGTGCTAAAGCAGGCTTGTCGCGATCTGCAGCAGCTTAAGCTGTACGGTATAAAATCTGTTTCGGTGAACTTTTCGCCTATCCAGTTTTATCGTGAAGATTTTGTCAGTAAAACGAAAGCGATACTCGAACAGTTTGATATTAAACCCGGCGAGATCACCGTCGAAATTACAGAGAATGTATTAGTTAATGATACTCAGCGTATTGCTGAGTTATTGCAGCAATTGCGAGATCTGGGTTTGGATGTGGCCATTGACGATTTTGGTAGTGGCTTTGCCAGCTTACGTTATTTAAATATGTTGCCGGTAAATAAGCTCAAAATTGATCGCAGCTTTATCGAAAATATTCATGAGAACTCGCATAACGCTGCTATTACCTGCGGTATTCTGAGCATGGTTGCAGGCATAGGTATCGAAACCGTTGCTGAAGGTGTAGAAAAAGAAGAAGAATGTGCTTATTTAGTGGAGCATGGTTGCCACTTTATGCAAGGGTTCTTATTCAGTAAGCCGAAGCCGCTGGGAGAACTGCTCAAATGGGCAGAACGCCAGCAATCTTTCGAAAACGAACGTTAGCGGATTCGGAACTGACGGAGCTCCTGTTGCAGGTTGGCAGATAGCTCCGCCAAATTTTCACTGGACTCTTTTACCTGCGCCGAACTTTGCGCGGACTGATCTGAAATACTACTAATAGTATTAATGTTCTGATTAATTTCCTCTGTAACTGAGCTTTGCTCATCAGCCGCGCTGGCAATATGACTGTTCATATCATTAATTTCTGCTACCGCCGAGGTTATTGCCTGGAGTGACTCATCAGCATTTCTTGCTCTTTCCACTGTGTGATCCGCCTCTTCCTTACCGGTGTTCATTGAGCGGACAGCTTCATGAGTTGCTGTTTGTAAACGCTCAATCATTTCCTGAATCTCCTGGGTTGATTTTTGTGTGCGGCTGGCTAAGGTTCTGACCTCGTCAGCAACAACAGAGAAGCCCCTTCCATGTTCCCCTGCACGCGCAGATTCAATAGCCGCGTTTAACGCAAGCAAGTTTGTTTGTTCAGCTATGCTACCAATAACGTCCAGTACCTTACCTATGTTGTCGCTATCTTCCGCTACCTTAGAAATAGTTTGAGATGTTTGATTCACGTGGTTAGCTAAACTCTGAATCGCATCAACTGTCGACTTAACGACATCGCGACCTTGCTTGGTATGATCGTCAGCTGTTTTCGCAGAAGTCGCTGCGTCATTAGCACTTTTGGCTATTTCGTCCACTGTGGTCGACATTTCATGGATAGCCGTTGCCACCTGCTCAACCGCTTCGTGTTGCTTCCTGATGCTTTCGTTAGACTCTTCTGAAATGCTGGAAAGCTCTTCTGACGATGTTGCCAGTTGTTCGGTCATTTCATTAATTTTGGTAATAATGCGCTGAAGCTTTTCGACAAAAGCATTAAATGCATCGGCTACTCGACCCAGTTCATCTGTTCTGTCCAGATTAACGCGTGCGGTTAAATCTCCTTCGCCTTTGGCCATATCTTCAAAACGCTCAAGCATTAAGTTCAATGGCCTGGTAATTAATGGTGGAAAGAATAATGCCAGCAATACGCAGATAGCTAAACCTATGGTCAGGACAACCATCTCTGTCCAGTTACTTTGACTGATGACTTCGTCAATAATGTCAGACTGACTGAGTGCTGCTTCTTCTTTGCGTTGCTCTAGCTGGTCAAGAACGTCCCGCATGGTCTCGAACTGAGGGCCGCTTTGCTGCTCACTTAAACTAATGGCTTCTTCAACCCTGTTTTGACCATGAAGCTCTATTACTCGCTTAGTGGTTGCGACCCAGGTCTCATTTTTTCGCTTGTAATCAGCAACCATTTGACGTTCTTCGGCACTTGAAGTGATAGCTAAAAATCGGTCCACCCGTTGAGAAGCTTGCTGTAGGTTCTCATTGACTGTGTCGACAAGTGCTTGTTTTTTTGACGAACCTGGTGGAACTGAAAGTAAGGTTCTTTCTGCTACCAGAGCCTGATGTAGGTCGCGATCCGCTTGCAATAAGTAATTAAGGCCGGGTAAGTGTTCACTGGCTATTTCATCAACGCTGTTAGCAACGGATTTAAAATTCACGGTACTGACGGTAGCAATACCAATAAGCACTAAAGCCAACAGTGCAATAGGAAGTATTAACTTGTACCGAAATGTAAGGTTGTTAAACCAGCTCATAATTTAACCTCTAAAGTAGCTCGCGACCGATGTCGTGTGACTTATTATCGGAAGCTAAAGAGGGTTACTTTAGGGGGGGATGAAAAAATGCTGAGCGTCATATTACACTCAGCATACTCACATTTTATATTACTTAATATCGGTCAGTCGCAAATATGGACGTAAGGTTTTCCAACCTTGCGGAAACTTCTCTTTTGCGTCTTCATCAGTGACCGTTGGGCGAATAATGACAGAGTCACCGGGTTGCCAGTCTGCCGGACAGGCGACTTCATTGCTATCCGTTGTTTGCAGAGCATCAATAACGCGTAAAATCTCATTGAAGTTACGACCGACAGTCATTGGGTACGTCATGATTAAGCGAACTTTTTGATTCGGATCGATAATGAAAACCGAACGCACTGTTGCTGTGGCGCTTTCGTTTGGATGGATCATGTCGTAAAGCTGGGCAACTTTTAACTCTTTATCTGCAACAATAGGAAATTCCAATGTTGTGTTTTGAGTGTCATTCACATCGTTGATCCAGCCTTTATGAGCCTCTACGGTGTCAGTAGATAACCCAAGAGGTTTCACGTTACGCTTTTCAAACTCTGGTGCTAGTTGCGCTGTACGCCCCATTTCCGTTGTGCAAACCGGTGTATAGTCTGCCGGGTGGCTGAAGAAAAATACCCACGAGCCTTTCGCCCAGTCGTGGAATTCTATCGAACCCTGTGTGGTATCAATGGTAAAATTCGGTGCAGTATCGCCAATACGTAATGTCATAGAGTGCCTCCTGAAGCAATTATTGATAAGCTTTGCTGGTATCATTAAATGATAGCGTACTGAACACATTACAAGGCATTGGGCTTATAACCTTTTACTCTAATATAGATGCATGGACTATTAGCAATGACTTTATTTATTGATGCCGATGCCTGTCCTGTGGCAATACGGGAAATTCTCTTTCGCGCGGCACAACGAAAACAACTTCACCTCTACTTAGTGGCTAATCAACGAATTCAAACACCTAAATCTAAATTTATTCATATGGTGCAGGTAGGTAGTGGTTTTGATGTGGCAGACCATGAAATAGTCCGGCGTTGTGAAGCGGGCGACTTAATCATAACCAGTGACATTCCGCTGGCGTCTGAAGTGATAGATAAAGGCGCTAAGGCATTAAGCCCCCGGGGGGAGCTCTTCACCCCCGATAATATTCGCCAGCGCCTGAATATAAGAGACTTTATGGATACCATGCGCAGTAGTGGTATTCAGTCTGGTGGCCCGCCGCCGTTATCGAATGTGGATCGCAAAAACTTTGCGGATCATTTAGACCGTTTATTAGCAGGGAGTTGAACTTGACCTTTTTTGCGGCGTTACCGGCAATTATCTGGGCTCTTGTGGTTTGTTTTTATCCCGAGTGGCTTGCGTCTGTCTCGCTTTCGGTTCCCGGAACCGTCTCAGCCGCACTAGGGGTGGTGTTCTTAGTTGCCGCTTTCTTTCGGCAGTGGCAATGGTTTTATTGGTGCGCCTGGGTTGGTGGTATCTATGCCACAGTTCAGCTCGGTTTACAGCAACCGCTGGCGCAGGAGGAGGTTTCCCAGCTGTACGATGCACTTCCTGTGTGGTTATCGCTTAGTGCCTTGCTCCTGACCTTCCTGAAAAAGCCAGTACTACTCACCGGAAAAGGCATACTGATATTTGTAGCTTTAGCGACATTGCCTTTATCGTTATTGCTGCCGCCAGTTGCCCAGGTTCTCGCTTTATTGAACCCCGCGGAGGTTTTGACTTTACCTGACTGGCAGCAAAGTTCGTTTGCTATTGGACTTCTCATTTGGACAGTCGCTATGGGGGGAATTTGGGCAACTTATTTGCTTTATAAAAGCGCTTCCGCTTTTGCCTGGAGTCATTGGGCGGCATGGCTTTCTCTTATGGTCTTTTTATTGGCTGTGCAGTACCAGCAAGCCTCTACCTGGGCCGCTTTGGCAGCCAGCGCAGGCTTATTGCTGGCGCTGGCCGACCAAATGTTGAAGCTGGCCTACATTGATGAACTAACCGGGCTGCCGCAACGGCGTGCGTTGATGAGTCAGTTGCAACACTTACGCAAACGCAGTGCCGTTTGCATGCTCGACGTTGATCATTTTAAAAAGTTTAATGACCGCTATGGACACGAGGTTGGTGATCAGGTGTTGCGGCTGTTAGGCAGTATCTTAAAAGAACACGGCGGGTTTAAGGCATACCGCTATGGCGGAGAGGAATTTACCTTAGTATTTTTCCACAACGATGAAGAAAAGTTAAAAAGTACGCTGGAAAGCGTTCGTAGCCAGGTAGCTAATTACCCGCTTAAATTGCGAGAGCCCTCGCGGCCGGAGAGTAAGACAAAAGGCAAAGAAGCGCGAGGTAAAAAGGAGCAGAGTAAAACGGTAAAAGTTACTATCAGTTTAGGCGCGACGTTAAAGGAGCCTGATGATACCGCGGATAGCATTTTGAAACGTGCTGATGAGAACCTTTATTCTGCGAAAAAGGCTGGGCGTAATAAAATATATTTTTGTTATCAAAAATAACAACTGGACAAAAAAGAGACTGAAAGTTAGTGTGGTTGTGAGGTCTCGCCTCAATAACAAAAAGAAATTATAACAAAAACAAGTTGTACGTTCACTTAGATAGTGGCGTTTGTTAACGGAGAGAACAATCATGTTAAAACTAAAAAAACGTTAACAGCGTTATCGGTGGCTGCGGCATTAACTGCTGCCTCTAGCGCTTACGCTCAGGATACCGGTACACTTCGTATACAGATTACTGATAATCAGGGAAACCCGATTCCGAATGCATCGGTGGTTGTTAAGGCGCCGGATACGTTGGTTTCGAGAAATGCGGAAACGGATGATGACGGCTATGTTCGATTAGGCGGATTACAACCT
Organism: Idiomarina sp. ST20R2A10; assembly: GCF_051842345.1. NCBI lineage: Bacteria > Pseudomonadati > Pseudomonadota > Gammaproteobacteria > Alteromonadales > Idiomarinaceae > Idiomarina > Idiomarina sp. ST20R2A10. The sequence continues at coordinate 167,761 of NZ_JBNIEY010000004.1, forward strand.
TCAAGACAGTATCAGGTCGAAGTTGTTGAAGAAGGTTACTCAACATTCGAATCTGGGGATGTTCGAGTGTCGTCGGGTCAGACATTTGAACTAAGTTATGTTCTTACGCCGGAAAGTTCGAATATTGAAACGATTCAGGTTACTGGACGAGCAGCATCAACAATTGATACGACTTCTTCAACTACAGGTGTAGCCGTTACTCTGGATATGACAGAGTCTCTACCAACTGCGCGGAGCTTCCAGGATTATTTGCAATTAGCACCAGGTGTTAAACCATCTCCGAGCGGTAATCCGTCATCAAAGTCTGGTGTAAACTACTCTGACATTGGGGGAGAATACGGTTCATCTTCTGATAATGTGTATTATCTGGATGGCATTAATGTCACGGATAACCAGACAGGTACTTTTGGTTCAAGCATCAACTCCGAAATCATTCAGGAACAGAGAATTTTAACGGGCGGTATTCCAGCTGAATACGCAGGTGGACAAGGCCTGGTAACTCGGGTTATCACCAAGTCAGGTGGTAACGAATGGAGCGGCTCGGTTAACTACTATTTTCAGAATGATAGTTTAGTTGCTGATAATGAACACCTTGATGGCGCGAAGTTCTCAACTTACGATACTGCTGTCACGCTGGGTGGCCCCATAATACAAGACGAACTTTGGTTCTTCGGTTCATTTCAGAAGAAAAGCCGTGAAGATGATGTCGTAAACCCTAATACTGATGAAATCATGCGTTCGGTTACCGATGAGTCAGACTTAGGCTTCTTTAAATTAACCTGGCAACCAACGGGGAATGACCGCTTTGTGGCAAGTTGGTTTAATGACCCGCGTGAGATTAGTGGTTCATCTTCGCCTTCAACTTTGATGAATCGTGACCAATCAAGAGAATATGGCGGCGATAACTATAAGCTAGAATACTCTCGTTACTGGGATAACTTTATCCTGACTGTTCAAGCGGCAAGTCATGAGAGTGAATCAACGGTCTTGGCGAAAGATAATTCAACACGAAATGATGTGGCCTATCTGTCAGGTGGCTCGTTTGAGCCAACAAATGCGGATACGGACAAAGGTGGCTATGGAACGAACACTTCTAATCTTCGTGGCCGTGATCAATACTCAGCAACGCTTGAGTATTTCCTTGATACGTTGAATTTTGGTAGCCATGAAATTAAGGCGGGTTATGTCTTAACTAAAAATGAAAACGCCCAAGATAGCCGGTTTACAGGTGATGGCGCTCAATACAGTTCTATTGGAGCAGTAACTGGTAGCGTTGACTTAGACAATTATGTTAATTCAAGTTGGACTGGGGCAACTGAGTTTGTTCAGGAAGACTACGCCCGTATTGTAAATGCGATGAACCAGAGTGATAACTCTGCTCAGTTTTACGCTCGTTATGATGCTAATGGCGACGGAACCATTTCTGACAGTGAGTTAGGGCAGGGTGTTGTTTTTGATCAAACTACGGGCAACCCAACAAGTGATATCAATGCTTATCGGATATTACAAACAAACCCGGGTGCAGTGACCCTTGAAACTGAAGGAAGTACCTTCTTCGTTCAGGATACCTGGACACTGGATCAGTGGACTGTTAACGCAGGCATACGTTCTGAAAAATGGGAACACTTCTCCACTAAGGGAACTAAGGTAGCTGAATTTGACTGGGAAATAGCGCCTCGCTTCAGTGTTATATATGACATCGACGGCGAAAGTAAAGTTTGGGCTTTTGCAGGTCGTTATTACGATCCAATTCGTACAAATATGACGGACTTTGCGGGTAGCTTGACCGGTCCGGTTCTGAACGAACAGGTTTACCTCGAAGACCAGTGGTTAACATATCGTGTACGCGGTGGTGAGACTCAGCCTGATGCATTCTTTGCTCCAACAACGGAAACTCCTTACACAGATGAGCTGTTGCTCGGTTATGCAACAAATATTGCTGATGATATGAGTATTCAGGTGACCTACACGGATCGTGTTACTAAGAATATCTTAGAAGATTACGATTTGGATCTATACAGTAATGTGCTTGCGGGTACAGATCTTGAGTTACCGCTGTCGTATTTCGGTTACGACACGATGCCTAACTCAAACTATGTTATTGCAACACTGGCGGGTGCAAAACGTGAGTATCAAGGTTTAGAGGTAAGCTTTACTAAACACCGCACTGAGAACTGGTTCTTCAATGCATCTTGGACTTACAACAAAGCAGAAGGTAACTCAAACTCAGATAGTAATGCTGATTATCAGGGCGATGTGCCATGGTTAGACCCACGAGCGCCGGGTGTATACGGTGATCAACCAGGTAACATGCAGCATTTGGTTAAGTTATTTGGTAGCTATAAATTTGATAACGGAATTGAAGTTGGTGGTGTGTATAACTGGAACTCCGGTACGCTTTATAGCAACACCTTCTCTGCCGGTGGTCGTCACTTGCCGACTCCAGGGCCTGCGTATGAGTATGGTGGTTACACCACAACGTGGATCCCTGAGGGAACTGTTGGTGTAAATGAGTCGCCAGCATACGGTACTTTAGATCTGCGTGTTAAATATACCCATGACTTCGGTGAGCGTTATAAAGCCGAGTTCTTCCTGGACATATTTAATGCACTGGATGATCAAGCTACTCGTCGTGAACAGGATCTAGTAGCAGGTGATGGTGTTTACGCCTTTGGTGAAAGTGTCGATTGGGTTAAACCACGCCGCTTCTACTTAGGTGCACGTTTATCGTTCTAGTCTCCCTGGTGGAACGGTTTTGTAACCCGGAGGTTTGCCTCCGGGTTTTTTATTTTGGGCGATCTAAACTTTCTAAAATACGTTATTAATAAGCATGAATATGCCTTTAACAATAACGGATACGTCAATGAGCTACATAAAAGAAACCATCGAAAAGTTAAAGCAAACCAGTCCGGCTCAAGTTGAGTTCTATCAAGCGGTAGAGGATGTACTTGAGTCGATAGAACCCTTGCTGGAAGGGCGTCCTAAGTATCGGGAACACTCTATTATTGAGCGTCTGGTTGAGCCTGAGCGGCAAATTATGTTTCGTGTCCCCTGGATGGACGATGATGGTAAAATTCAGGTGAATAAAGGCTACAGAATAGAGTTTAACTCGGCGCTGGGGCCTTATAAAGGCGGGTTGCGTTTTCACCCAAGTGTTAATGCCGGCATTGTTAAGTTTCTTGGCTTTGAGCAAATATTTAAGAATGCGCTGACCGGTTTACCCATTGGCGGCGGCAAAGGTGGCGCCAACTTCGATCCTAAAGGCAAGTCGGACGCGGAAATTATGCGTTTTTGCCAGTCGTTTATGAGTGAACTGTATCGTCATATAGGGCCCCATACGGATGTTCCGGCGGGAGACATCGGTGTGGGATCAAGGGAAATTGGCTACCTGTTTGGTCAATATAAGCGTCTGGCCAACCGTTTTGACGGTGTTTTAACCGGAAAAAGCGAATTATGGGGCGGCTCGCAAGTTAGAAAAGAAGCGACAGGATATGGGGTTGTCTATTTCGCGCAATGCATGATGGATGACCAGGATGACTCTCTGGACGGGAAACGTTGTTTGATTTCAGGTTCTGGTAATGTCGCTATTCATGCTATGGAGAAGCTGTATGAATTGGGAGCTAAACCGATAAGTTGCAGTGACTCCAGCGGAACCATTTACCATGGCTCCGGTATTGCTCTCGACTTGGTTAAGCGCATAAAAGAAGAACGGGGCGGGCGCCTCAAAGAGTACCTTGAAACTCATGAGGATGCGGAATATACGTCTAAGGACGATTACCCCGAAGAAGGTCACTGCGTTTGGCGTTACGAAGCCGATATTGCTTTCCCCTGTGCGACTCAAAATGAATTGACCGAAAAAGATGCTCAGGCACTTCTCGAAAACGGCTGCAAGTACATTGTGGAAGGGGCTAATATGCCTACAACTCAGGCTGCAGTCGATCTGTTCATTGAAAGTGGTGTTGGCTACGGTCCAGGCAAAGCATCAAATGCCGGTGGTGTTGCCACAAGTCAGCTGGAGATGGTGCAAAACGCCAGTATGTCGCGCTGGGACTTTGAAGAAGTGGATGAAAAACTTAAAGAGATTATGAGCAATATTTACCAGGATGCAAAAAGCACCGCCGAAGAGTTCGGACAACCTAATAACTTAGTTCTTGGCGCAAATATTGCCGGGTTCCGTAAGGTCGCCGACGCCATGCTGGAACAAGGCGTGGTTTAAGTTTAAAGCCGGACTATTTGTTGTTGCCTGTATTTTGCGTTAGCAGTTTTATGGCTTCATCATTTACTGGTATTGATTGTGCGTTTAGCATAACGGCAGCCCTTGAGCCATCAAGATAAAAGCCAACAAAACTACTGAAGCCGGCCGTCTGTCCGTTGTGCCAGGCGTAGGCTTTACCATCTTCGTCTTCGCTGATAAGCCAGGCTAAAGCTTGTTGGCAGCAGCCCTCAATGGCTTTTTGCGGGGCAAGTAATTGCTCGACAGTGGTATCGCCTTCTGCACTTTTTCGCATGAGCGTTTTAGTGTAGTTGGTCATATCACTCAGTGTGGAAACAATAGCTCCTGCGCCGGCCAGAGACTGAAAATGCCAGTGAGGTACTACGTCACCTAAGACATTATGTCCTGTTGCTAAGGAGCCTGGGGTGTGTTCTTTGCTGGTTGCCACATAAGTATCCGGCATACTGAAAGTTTCAAATACAACGTCATTTAACAGCTCTGGGAAAGGCTTTTCCGCATTTCTAGCGAGCGACTCCGCAAGTAAGCCATACCCGAAGTTGGAATACTCGTAACTGTTGACGCCGGGCTCTACCTCAGCCAAGGCACTTTCCAATTCTGACTGACCATAATGAACGTACGGGTCTGTCTGGTCGGCTTTGCTTAATAAATTTTCAGGGAGGCGGGGCAGCCCACTGTGGTGTGTGGCAAGTTGCCCCAGTGTCACTGCATCAGGTGCTTGCGGCCAAAACTCGTTGACTGGGGTATCAAGGGTTGTAGACTCATTAACTACTGCATGGGCCAGTAAATAAGCCACCATGGTTTTTGTGACTGAGCCAATTTCGTATTGTGTATTATGATCATGCCTGCCATAAAACTGGGTTTTGATTTCATCTTGGTCAATGATGGCAACCGCTGCACCGTGCTCGCCCAACTCGGGTGTCGGTGCGCTGGCCTGCTTATCATCCGAACCGGCTTTTTTGAAGGTGAGAGGAAATTCCTGCCCCTGTTTGAAAGTACCTTCGTAGCCTTCAGTTGTCTTTTTGCCGTTAAAGCTCGCCTGAATCATAGGTGACTTAAAGCTGAGTTTTTTGTCATCGATATGAACGTCTGTTAGAGGTATTCCAAAGCTCTGCTGTGCCGGGCTGTCTAAGGTCGCAATATACCCTTCGTGTACAACGGCAATATTCACTTGTAATGGTAAATTCGAGTTTTCGCTGACGGGCAAGTCGCCTTTATAGGTTGCTTCGTAGGTAAGGCGGGCTTTGTCATCCTGGGTCAGCTTATGTAGGGTAATACTGCGCTTTTTACCTTGTACGAATAACCCCTCTAATTGGCCATTATTCAGTTGACCCTGATAACTGGCGCTTAAGCTTGTATCAGTGAATTCTACCTTATTATCCTTAACTGAAAACTTCGTGGGTTGGTGATCAAACATGCCCTGATTTGGGCTGTCTAGAGTTAGCTGGCCATTATTGATATTGATGCCAAGAGTAATACTGACTCCCTCTTGAAGCACAAGCTCTCCACGCCATTTTCCTTCCAGTTCCTTTTGGTACTCTTTAGCTTGTAAAGAATGGTGGCAGAAGGCTGCCACCATAATAGTTGAGTAAATAAACCACTTAATAAAGGTCTTCATTTTGTTGCCTCATTGGTTAATTACTGCTTTTCCATCTCCTGGTGAAACTCTGCCAAATCGGAAATAACTTTCTGGTTTGGCAATTCCGCGTAGGGTTGTTCAGCAAACTTAGTACCACGCAGTTGCACCGAAATACGCGCCGCATCGGGGTTTAACATGGTTTGCTGGTAAAACGTTTTGGCGTCCGCAAGGTTTACGTTTTCAACGGCATCAATTAATTGCTCTTTGCTGTCGAATTCGAAGCGCTGCAAGCTCAAATCAGCCAGAAATGGAGAAACTTCCTCCATCAAGTTCTTCGGCTGTTCGTTCAATGTAATCAAGGTGCTTTGTTTGATTTGATTGAACTCTTCTGGCGTCATTTCCTGTAAGTCTTCCCAGTATTCTTCCTTGAAGCTATCAAAGCGTTCCTGCATATCGGCAACGCTTTTAACCGGCGTCTGAATATACAGCCCAAAACCTGCGTACTTATCCAGGCTCGGTGCGAAAGAGCCCACAGCATAGGCCAGTTGCTCTTCTGTACGCAGGGTATCAAAGGCTACGGTACGGAAGTGACTTTGCAGAACCGTTCCTGCCGCTAACGCGGCAAAACCCGGTTGAGGGTGAATGTGCGCATCGACCACCGCTACGTCAGCAACGTCCAGGTCACGACGTAGTACAATGGATTTTCCTGTTTCAGGCTTCCAGAATTGAGCCATTTTAAAGTCAGTAACCTTACGGTCTTCGGGTAAGCTGGCCTGAATGTTTTTAACAGACTCCTCCAGGTCACCTCGGTCATAATTACCAAAGGCAAATACGCGTATCGCATTATTGCCCAGTAAGGTATTCATAAAGTCAGACAAATCTGCCGAAGTTAATCCTTTTGCTGTTTCAATTAAGTCCGTTTGATTAAAACCACCTTCACGAATCAACTGTCCGTAGGCGTCAAAACTTTGATAAATAGGAAATTGCTGACCTTTGTTCTGCAGTTCTCTGATATAGCGATCAACGGCCTGTTTAAAGGCCTGCTCTTCTACGTTGAAGCTCAAATTATCGATAGCTCGTTCAAGCAACTGAGGCTGCTTATCGGTAAAGCCGGACACCGTTAGTGACAGGCCGGTGCCATCATTAAGGTTCAGGTTCATACCCGCAATATTCGCCTCGGTGTCCAGAGCGCTAACATTCATATTGTATAAATCGCGCCATAAAGCAGTTAAAACGTCCGCTTTTATACTTTTAATAGGTGCGTCGTTGTTTATTTGAATATAAAACACACCGCGCGGTTGGTCGCTGTATAACTGACTTGGATATTGCCAGACCTGAATGCCTTCCTCTTCGATAACCACTTTGGGTTTATCAAAAGCGTCGTTCTGCTTAATGGCAAAACTCTCTGGCAACAAGGTATTCACTTTTGGCAGGTTAATGGACATTTTCGGTTCGTTATCCCAGCTCGCGATTTCTTCTTGCGGTATGTCAACAACCTTGTATTTGCCTTCATAGAAATCGAGCTCGCTGTCGTGCGGTTCGTCCTGACTAATATACCAAACGCGCAGTCTTTCGGGTGTTAGTTGTGACAGTACCGAGCGGATGGCTTCAGGATCAAATTCACGGTATTCATAGGGGGCGCTGATAGCATACTCGGCAGGGAAGTTCTGCATTGTTTCAGCCAGAGAAGAAACGTAGCTGAACTCATCACTTTTTTCTAAGAAGCGAAAACGATTGCTCAGGCTAGTTTTTATTTCTTTAAAGTAACTTTCATCAACGCCCTCAGTGCGTACTTTATCGATGTACTGCATAATAAGCGCGACAATCTCTTCACGCTGTTGCATGCCGGCATTAGTGAGCTCAACATCAATGGCCAGAACACCGTAGTTCCCGTAAAAAGTGGGTTGTGCCGATGCATTTAAGCTAGCAATAAGGCCTGCATCTTTGAGTTGTTGTGCTGGCGTTCCAGGCATTTCTGAGCCGAGCAAGTAACTGACATAGCGGTTGGGCTTAACGGCAAACTGTTCCTGGTTGTCATTGATAATGAATTCCAGCTTTAGCTGCTTAACGTCTTCATTCGGTACATAGTGGATGCGCTTCTTGCCAACGTCATCGAAATTAATTTGAGCCGTGACTTCGGGTTCTTCAATACCGTCGTCTTCAATGCTGGCAAAGTGTTTACGAGCTAAGGTTTCCATCTCTTCTAACGAACGGTTGCTTATCATGGCAACTTTCATAATGTTGGCAGAATAGAAACGGTTGTAGAAATCGACGGTTTCTTTATGCAGCTCGCTGTTCTCTTTGTTACTCAGGCTGTCGAGGTTGCCAATAAGGAAACGGTTGGAAGGGTGCTCCCCCAATAATAAGCGGCCTAATTTAAACTGGCCGAAAAAGTCCATTTCACGGCGCATTGACCATTCGGCGTTCACTGCGTTGCGCTCTTTGTCTGCGTACCCAGGGTACAGTTTTGGTGCTTTGAAAAAATCAGAGAAGCGATCTAAAGCCTCATCATAGGCGTTGTTATTAATTTTAAACATGTAGTTGGTGACATCCAGCCAGGTAGAGGCATTTTGACTACCACCGTTATTACTCATAAATTCGCTGTATTCGTTGGTATCGGGATACTTTTCGGTTCCCAGAAACAACATGTGCTCAAGATAATGCGCCAGTCCTTGCTGAGCTTCGGGATCCTGCAATAAACCAACGCCAACACTTAAAGCGGCAGCCGACTTATCTGTATTCGGATCAGAAACCAACATAATTTCAATATTATTATCCAAAGTCACTACGCGATATTCGCGCTGGTCGTTCGGGCTTTTAATGACTTCGCCCGCCACGGCATTTTGAGTGGTGCCGGTTTCGGTAACGGGCTGACTGCAGCCTGCGGCTAAAAGAGCGAAGCTAATAGAGCTTGCGAGTAATAACTTCTTCATAAAAATATCCCTTAAAAAAATGACCTCAATATAATAACGAGGACTACCCTGCTTGTTGAGGGTGGTTTTTAATTATTTGTTGACTAATTTGTAACAGATTGTGAGAGTTAAAACATACTTTTGGTACAGGGATGTCAAAATGAAAGCAATTATTATAATAGCGATGCTTTTTTTATTAGTTGGCTGCAGTTCACCCACCGTATTTCTCACAACAGAACGGCTGCCACAGAAAGAGCGTCAGGAATTAATTTCTGCATTGTCTGAAAATGGGTTCAAAGTTAAAGCAACTTCGGGCGTGATGGTTCCGGAAGAATTCCCAGATGTGGTTGTAGCAACAAACCCCGCCAATGAAAACCCTGAGTTTTTCGCTAAACTTGAACAGGTTATTAGGCAACAAAACCTTGAGCCTGTAGCTTATCAAAAGTTTTATCAGCAGAAACATTATTATAAAGGGCGTAATGTTGGGTTATACGTGCGAGGTAATGCTCCTGAATTAAGGCTTCCACCGGTTCTTCGCGGTAACCACCAAACCTGTAATAACCAGCGTATGATTCTTGAATTTAAGAATAATAAACGGGTACATATTGACGTAGAAAAAGAAGAAATAACCTCGTACAAAGGAAGCTATCAGTCCATATTACCTGACACTATTCATGCTAACTTCGAGAGTCTGGAAGGCCCCGTAACACTGAGGCTTTCTAAAGTGTCTGTAGAAACCTATGCGGGAATGAAAACCGCAGACAAAATAGTCGTTACGAACAGCGACAATAAAGTATTACCAGAAAATTGCGAGTTCATGATCATTCACTATTAGATCCGATAACGAGCAGAGGTTATTTTTCTGCAGTACATTCAGTGTAGACTTCAGAATAAGGCTGGTCGAAACAACGAATGAACTTATCAACAATATTCAAGTTTGGCGGCCATTGTATTTCAATAGGGTTTCCGTCTGCATCTGTCGGATTAAAACCTTCGGGCTTAGGAACTGCAGCCAGTTTTTCCCTTTGATTTTTTAGCTTTTCTCTATCTGACTGTAAAAAGGCGATAGTGGCGTCAACGTAATAGTTCCAGCCAGACATGTCTTTTTCGGGCGACTTGCGCGCTTGCTTCATTAAGCTAATAGCGCGTTGATACTGACCGACTTCGGCTCTAAGCTGACCCTCATGCCAGACAAAGGTTCTCATAGCCCCTTTGGAAATCTCGTTCTTTGTGTAATAGGTATGGATAAGGTCGGCTGCCGCTTCACGACAGGCTTCCGCTTTAGCTACTTCTCGCCAGCCTTTTTCCAGGTTTTGGTCAAACTCCCTGGGAGATAGCTTTAACATTTCAACTTCGTTATAAGAGCAAGTTTCACTCTCTGTATTTGTATCTTTGGCTACGGAAAACGGAGAGGCAATGGTTATTGAAAGAAAGCCGGTAACGAGTAATGCCCGCATAGTGAAACTGCTTGTAGTAGACTGCATAATGTCTTCTCCTGCTAAATAAAGGTGCTGAACATGTCTGTTTTGTTGATAGCCAAAACGCTAGGGCTTTTCTTTATTACTGCAATTGCCGAAATTATCGGATGCTATTTACCTTACCTGTGGTTGAAAAAAGATGGAAGTGCCTGGTTATTGATTCCTGCAGCTATCAGTTTGGCAGTATTTGCCTGGCTGCTTACATTGCATCCGGCTGAAAGTGGCAGGGTCTATGCGGCTTATGGGGGCGTTTACGTGGTAACTGCACTGCTGTGGTTAAAGGCTGTTGAAGGAGCTTCATTGTCGACTTACGATGCCGTAGGCGCTGCTTTCACTTTAACCGGAATGGCTATTATAGCGGTTGGCTGGAACCACTAAGGCAAAGGAATAAACTCATCTTCATCGCCAACAACTTTATCAAAGCGTTGATTCTGCCAATCTTTTCTTGCCTGCTCTATTAGTTCTTTATTAGAGGACACAAAATTCCAGTTAATAAACCGGTTGCCCAATGCATTACCGCCAATAATGACAATATGTGATGGTTCCTGAGCTGTAATAACGGGTTGCTCTTCAGTTTTTAATACAACCAATGTTCTTGCCGCTAGTTCTTTACCTTCTGAATTTAAGCGACCAGAAACGATATAAACAGCCAACTCTTCTGTTGTCGGTAACGTCAGTTCTTGGCCAGAGTCCAACTTGGCTTCTAGGTACAAAGTTTCAGACAAGGTAGGAACAGGTGACTTTACGCCATAAGCTTCACCTATCATGACGCGAACCGAAACCCCATTCACATTAGCCGACGGAATATCGGTTGACGGAATATGATAAAAGGCAGGCTCTGTCTGCTCGTACTGTTCGGGTATAGCTAACCAGAGTTGCAAGCCATGTAGCCTGTGAGCGCGGGCCGTAATTTCCGGGCGCTCTCTTTCTGAGTGCGTAACGCCTTTGCCTGCGACCATCAGGTTGATATCGCCGGGCGTAATTATCTGATAACTGCCAATGGAGTCCCGGTGCAGCATTTCGCCATCGAATAAGTAAGTGACAGTGGATAACCCAATATGCGGGTGTGGTGCGACATTGACACCTTCTCCCTGTGGGAAGTCGGCTGGGCCCATTTCATCAAAGAAAATCCACGGTCCGACCATACGCTTTTGGCGAGTGGGTAATGCGCGGCGGACATAAAAGCCGCCTAAGTCGCTGTCGCGAGGTTCAATAATAACTTCTATTGCAGATGACGGTTGTTCGTGCGAGTCACAACCTTGTTCAGCATTGTTAAGAATATTGCTCATGGAATACTGGCTGCCTTCAAAGTTATCTAAGTTCGTTTGTTATCTTTTTTAAAGATTACCGCAAAGTGCCGGGGCGCAAGGAAGAAATCCTCAAATTTTGCTCAATATTTATTCGTTACTGCCGATGATTATAGTAGGTATCTCATACTAATAAGAGACTAAAGGTGAAAATATCAATAACAAATCACTATTCATCCTTAACCAAGCCGGTACCCGCTAAGCAGCCGATAACGGTGCTACAGAGCCATGTGTCGGAGCCTCTGGATACCCAGCCTGAAAATACCCAGGGGGTCTTCCTTAGTGAGCTAGATAAACTCTATTTTAATTTTAATAAATGGTTGGAAGAGCCAATACAATCAGAATTCTCGGCGGAGAAAATAGAAAAACTAAAAGATTTGTACTCAAAAATGTCTGAGGAAGATTTTATCCGGCTGGGTAGGTTAGGCATTACATCGAACGATGATTTCTTGTCTATGGTTGAAACCCTGGACAAAGAACAACTTTCGCAGTTAACCGATACATTTTATGGGTTGTCGGCTTCTGCAAACATGCTTTTTACCCATGTTAATGAATTTAATCCCTCCAGAACATACGAAGAAAAAGTAGAACAATTTATTGAAGTGCTATCAGACACTCAGCGAATTGCCCGGGATCAACTGATTGAAAAGGCGGCTGAATATGATGAAAAAATCAGTATTCACAAAGCTGAGCGTGAGAACAATGATACCTATGAATCTCTAGGAGGATATTTCGACGTTAAATCGAGCGCGAACGACCTGCAGAACTTTGTTTCGACCGTAATAGATACCAAATCGCCCGCTGATTTTGTTAACAAGCTCGATCAATACAGCCGGGAACAGCAAAGTAGCTTGTTAAATGTGCTTGGAATGAGCCGGATTGAAGGTGAGCAACTGCTTGACGGTCTTCTGGATAAAAGTGATGAGGCCAGAACGAGCATATTGTCTTTTATTGGTAAAGTAGCACTTAAAACAAACCCTTTCTTTGAAATGAGCGCTTTTGGTGATTCGGAACATGTGGTGAGTATCAGCAAAGGGTTTGGCGATAACCTATTCGAGACAACGAAAAAAATGCTTGAGAATATGGGGGAGTTGCTGACAACCTATAATTTCAGTGACGAACAGCTCGTAGAAATGGGTGACCAACTTAACGACCTAAATAGAAAGGAACAAATCGGCTACCTGGAAGCTGCGGTCATCGGCCTCGATAATCTATTAGGTATACAAACGAGCAGCACCAATGAACTTGTAGACATGAAAGCAGAGCCCCAGGCTATGAATAAACTGCAGTCCGTTTTAAGTAGTAAAGATGCTTTGCAGGCTGTTTATGAAGCCCGCGAGGGTGAGGACCGGAGAAGCGGGCGTTCCTACGTGCCGAAGACCAAATGGGAATACCTGGAAGACTTGGAAAAAGTGGTGTCATCTTATATTCCGCCGGCGGAGTCTGACGAAAACGTTCGGGATCCTTGGGAATATGCCTCTGGCGCTAAAGCTTGACATGTTTATACTGTTGACAATAAGCCCCGCGAGAGAATTTGCGGGGCTTCCTGTACCCTTCTTATTTCAGAGTAACGAACGAAGTTTGACTTCTAGTATCAAACTAATTTCAAAACTTGGTTTTGAGCCATGTATTTTTCAATAATTCGATTTTACAACAAAGTTAGCTGATGCATGCAGTTTATATAATATTTATCTGTGTCGCAGGCGCAGCATCTGCGACACGTGCTTCAATCAACCAACTTCTTAACTCAATTACATGTGTTGCGACACAGATCTGTGTCGCAAGTGCTGCATCTTGCTTGAGAAACTGACTTAATAACTTGGCTATTTCGGTATTTACACACTAAATATAGCAGTCGCCGTTACATGTCTTGTGATACAGATCTGTGTCGCAGGTGCTGCACCTGGCTTAAAGTTCTAAGCTTATAGTCAGTTAGTTTTGCGTTATGAGAAGATTACGTGATGCAGGCTTTTTCTATAATATTTATCTGTATGGCATGTACAGTACCTGCGGCACAGCTGTATGGAATATTTGCGTTTAGGTTGAGCTGCAGTACTCGCTATAAATATTTATGGCAAGTACTGTATTTGCGCCAAATAGTGCCTTTTTCATTTTCTAAGAAAGTATCAAGGCTGTGCTTTTTTTGAGTTGTCTATGCAGGGAGCGCCATAAACTTTTATGGCAAGTTCTGCAACTGGTGTCTAAAAGATTGCCTGATAATGTTGAGTTTGAGTGTTCTCGGGTGTCATTTATGAGTCAGCTATGGCAGCGATTGCTTGCTAGTTTAATTTTAGAAGCCCCGCCGATCAGTCAGGTTTTCCCGATCTTTATGGCTGCTAATTTTAATTAGCTTCAATAAAATTAATCCAGTAAGCACTTGGGATTTAGATCTGTTGCTATTCACTTCGAGTCAAGTCAATGCGGCGGTGACCAAGATGCAATGATTTAGCCTCCTCTCGGAGGCTTTTTAGTTTTTGACCGTCGCTGTGTGAATGAACAAGCACTGCTTGTGGGACCGGTTCTACTGCTCAGAAGCAACAAGCTAGCTGTTTTTCATCAAGGTTTTCAGTGCTGCTGTAGGCTCGGCTGGCTCATTGATTACTTTGTTTAACTTCTCCCACGCCTTTTGATTTAGTTTTGTGCTTTGGATTGCTGTTTTGACCTTTACACTTTTAGTTTTTTTGTTCATTTTCTGACCCGGTTTTATTCTGATTTCTTTCATTGTCTGGTTGCACTTTTGTCTTAAACACATAAATAGCGTATATAACAAAAACGCTAAGAATCGCAACTGGTATTAGTCCTGAGAAAAGCTGCTCAAGCATGTTATCCATTTATCCCTCTTTATGTATAAATCGGCATTAATTAACTATGCCACTTACCCTTGCCTCACCTCAAGTAGTGTAGACACTCTCGCAAAACATACCTTAGCTATGATTTAATGCTGAGTTGTAGTGCGCTAACTGAACTGACCTTTCCCTTGAACTAGCGCCGCCGCCCAAAGTCTATTTAGGTTGCAAAATCAGTATGCTATAGGAAATTTATAAGGAGAAGCTCCAATGAAGAAAACGGCTAAAATGTCAGTGGAAGTCGTCACTGATATCGTCTGCGACAAATGTGGAGAATCGCTAGTTCCCGAAATACAAAAAGACTATCAAGAGAATCTGAATGATTTTGCTGACTTTGGTGTACTCAAAGCATCGTTTGGCTACGGTTCAGGTCGGGACGGCGAGAGCTTTCATTTTGACCTGTGCGAAATATGTTTTATGGAGCTGGTTAATAAGGTTATGAATCGCAGTTAGTTCATTAGAAACTTAGCAGTAGCTCTTGGAGTGGACTGAAATGTTAGTAAACCGAATTAGGTGGTACAGCTTGAGCTATAAACTCACCACCAATAAACAAAAACTACCCAGTATGGCATGCATTGCTGCAATAGTAGCATCCATTTATAGACCACTCAGGGTGCCTTCGTTTGGCCTCTTTTACGGCAGAATGACATGAATCGTGTATGCCCAAGTCTTCCTGGTTTTCTAGTGAAGGTAAATGGTTACATTCATTTACTACGTGAACTTCTTGGTCGTCATTTTCCGTATTGGTATTTAAAATATAAACTTTCCAGCTCATGTCATTATCCTTCTGTCGATTCGGGATCGTTGCCATAGGAGTGTTTGTCCCGGATTTTCCCGTTATCACCTCTATGTATCGATATCTCCGAGCCGGATCGCATTGCGAGCTCTTTGGTTTGCTTAAAGGCATCTGCTTGTGTATCTGCTACAACACTAGCTCGTGATGCACTCTGCCTTTTTCCACGCCACTTACCATCTTCACCTTGATACACATTAAAATCATCGTCAGACATCTTATTTCTCCAAATATCGCCTTCAATTAAGGCAATACTTATATTGGGGTGTTGTTTAAAAAATCAACAGGTTCTATGAAGCGGACCGAGAATAACCGACAGTTCCTGACTATTATTTGGAGTGGGAGTGGAACTGGTTCCATTTTTGTGTAACTCCTTATTTTTAAAGGCCTGCAGAGACGTTAAGCAATTTTCAGTTGATAAGGAGCGGAACTGGTTCAATTTTCGCATAAACCCTCGCTTTTAAAGGGCTGTAGAGCTACTAAGCGATTTTCAGTCGAGCAGGTGGGAATTACTTCGTTTTTTACATAAAACCTTACTCTCAAAAGATTGTATAGCTGCTTATCTAATAAGGTAAATAACCCGACTAAAAAAACACTTAATCTCTGAATAATCAGTTTTTTGACTCATTAAGCGCTCGAATGTAGTTTGTATCTTTATATGTTTGTCAGGAGCAATTTAAGTAATGGACGCTATTTCCCAAATTTCTGATTACAACGCTTTAAAAAAGCTTGCGAAAGCGCTTTGGCAACAGGATAGTGCTTACCACGGAGCCGCTATAATGATAGGCGCGGGCTTTAGTCGAGCGGGTGCAGTAACAGGAGGGGATAATAAGCACTTACCGTTGTGGAGTGATTTCTCTGCAGCTATTAATGGCGAAATGGGTACAAGTAACCCCGACCCTTTGCGAGTAGCCGAGGAATACAGGGCCTACTTTGGCAAGCAAGCGTTATATGACCTAATAAAAGCAACAGTAAACGATCGTTCCTTCACGCCAGGGGAGCTGCATGAGCAGGTTTTGAAACTTCCGTGGTCAGAGGTACTAACGA
Organism: Idiomarina sp. ST20R2A10; assembly: GCF_051842345.1. NCBI lineage: Bacteria > Pseudomonadati > Pseudomonadota > Gammaproteobacteria > Alteromonadales > Idiomarinaceae > Idiomarina > Idiomarina sp. ST20R2A10. The sequence continues at coordinate 183,954 of NZ_JBNIEY010000004.1, forward strand.
CGAACTGGGATACATTACTTGAGCGCGCCTCTCTCAATATAAATAACCCTGTTTATAGTGTTGTTTCAAAACAAGAAGATTTATCTAGTGCACGGGCTCCGAGACTAGTTAAGTTGCATGGCACTATTGATGTGACTAAAGACCTGGTTTTCACCCAAGAGGACTATAGAAAGTACCCAAGTAATTACGCTGCTTTTGTGAATTTTTCGCGACAAGTTTTTATAGAGAATGAACTCTGCTTACTGGGCTTCTCTGGTGATGATCCAAACTTCTTACAGTGGGCAGGCTGGGTGAGAGATCATTTATCTCATCACTCGCGAAGAATCTATCTTGTCGGAGCCCTGAATCTGCCTCCGTCACGGCGAAAGTATTTAGAGTCGATCAACGTTGCCCCTATTGACCTATATGATCTTGTTTCTGAGTACGATGATCCTAATGCTCAACACTTTGAGGCAACAAGGTGTTTTCTTAAGGCTTTATATGAACTAAAGCCAATGCTCGCTTGGGAATGGAGCCCAACGCAGTTAAATCAGACACACTCTCTTTTAACGGGCTTAAAAGAAAACATTAGCGATGCGCAAATTAAGCAATCTATAAATGAAATAACAAAAACACTAAAAAAAGATAGGTCATCTTATCCGGGTTGGTTGGTGTGTCCATCGATCAAGAGGTTTGAGCTAAAATCCCAAATATCTAGCTTGATTTTATCATCGAGAATCTTACAGGCTTTAGGCAAAGACCAACGTGCTAAATTACTTTACGAAGTAGCGTGGAGGCGAATGGTAACTTATGACGTGGTCGAACCTTGGTTAGTAAGCGAGTTTATAAAGTTATGTGATCCAAGCGAGCCATGTACGCTGTCTAAAAAACAGCAGCTTGAGATTGCTCTACTGCTTCTAAAAAGTTCTCGGTGGATAGATTACTCAGAAAAAGAGGAGATCGTCGAATTAACAAGCTCGATTTTAGAGAAACACGGAAAGTATTGGACGGAAGCGTCAAATGAGTTGGCTTATCACCAAGCATTGCTTGCTAGGGATAACCTTGACTACCGAAACTTAGAGCTGTGCGTTAAAAATCTTAAAGAAGCAAACCCTATTTGGAAGTTAAGAAAAGCATCACTGTTAGCAGAATTAGGGCGATTTGAGGAAGGGAAAGTATTAATTTCAGAGGCTTACCGCAAGTTACTAAGCCAATATCGGAATGATCAGAGTTCGATACATATACTGTCGCGCCTGGCATGGGCAAGTTGGTTAATGCGTAGCGTTTATTTCCTATCGAAAGAAGAAAAAACAGAGGAGCTCCCCGTAAATTATCGGGAGTTAAAATGTGATCCTTGGGATTACTTGGAGCAAGTTAGAACAAAAGTGGTTGATGATCTTGAGAGACAAGAGAGTAAAAAGGGCGTTGAACCATCGTTCCATCCAGGCCGGTATAAAGATAAATCTAATACAGTAACTTTTAATAACGACTCACATTCATTATTAATTTATGAGGGCATTACAAATGAGGTGGGTATTCCCTTACGTTGGTCAAATGTGAACCTTTTAGGAAATCACGCTAAAAGGCTTTGCGAGTTGGATGACTTAGGTAACATACACCGACTTTCTTTAGCTATTCGAACAGCAAATAGCGAAACTTCTGATTCTTTGAACCGTGTTCTCTCGAGAGTTCAGGTGGCTCGACTATCAGAATCTGAAGTTAGTTCTGCGTTAAGGCAATGTGAAGGGGCGATCGATTATTGGCTAGTACTATTATCAGCTGACAATGATAAAAGAGCCTATGCAATTGAAAAGCTAAGGGTTTTCATTGAAGCTCTAGCCAGATTATCTACTCGCGCTAATCCGGAAAAGGCTATTAAACTTTATCAGATGGCCATTTCTCTTGGTAAAAATCCACACTTTAGGCATTGGTGGCTATTTAAAGCGCTTGGGGATTTAATCGACTTTTCGCAAAAAAGTATTCCTGAAGCTCAGCAGCACAAAATACTAGAGGGTAGTTTGTTATTCCCTCTTGAATCAGAAGTGAACGCTGAACCTCATTTTCGATGGCCAAACCCAGTTGTTAATCATCCGGGAGTTAGGGGTTCAAGCAGTAATTTAGATCGTCGAATCGATGAGATAATTGAAAAAATATCACCACTCTCTGAGCAAAGCGTTGTAGCTTTGGAGAGACTAATACCATTAGTCGAAAGCGACTTTTTAACTGATAACGAAAAAGATAAGTTAGCTGTTCAGTTATGGCCCGAGCATTCATGTTATGAAGAGTTACCAACGACGGGTTTATTAAACTATGTTCTCCTAAAGTTACCGGCTCGCGATAAGGCTGCTGTTACCAAATTGGTTAAAAACTATCTATTTGAGAACAGAAGTATAGCCGACCCATCTGATAGTCTGTTAAACGATCTGATAAGTGCTTCTTTGAATAGTACTGTCAAGTTATTTCCCTCTGAGAGTCAGGCGAAACGCTACTTCAAAGAATTGGTGGCTTGGCGTCCCAGTTACAGTGATGACGATGTAACAGGCCAGAAAAACCAGTATAAAAAGGAGTTGGCTAAGTTAGTAAGCGAAACGCTCTCTCGTTCTATAGTTCCAGCTTTGTCGGATATAGAGTTAACTAAAAAGAACTTCAAGAAGTTAAAAGATTTTTACAACGACGTTAAGAGTCCCGAAATTTTAATAGCGTTTTCCTATTTTGCAGCGGCTGACATAAATGAAGCTAATTCAGTTAAAGAGATTATCAGGCGAGGCTTTCAATTGGGTGAAAGCGAGACCCTCGCTTTTTCAACATTCGCCCTTTTAAGATGGCGGGAGCTTGAAAAATGTCAAGCAACCGACGAACTCATTTTACGGTTAGTGCATTTGATTAATTACAATCTTCCGACAAGAATCGGTGCCCCGCTATGGACTATTCTTCAACTGTTGAAGCAAGGCTATTTAAGTAAAGATAATATTAGGTCGGTCACCGACTCGGTGCCGATTATATTTGACAGCTGTGGATACCAAAACATTTTACCTAGCAGCAGAGACTCGATCAGCAACTCGCTCGTAAGGGCTACTTGCGTAAATTTAGCGCAAGAGATAATAGATAAAGGCTTTGAAGCCGATGATTTATATAGAGTATTGGAGGAGGCAAAAGAAGATCCTCTTCCTGAAGTTCGGTTTGCTAACCATAAGTGCTAGCAGAGCGGTGTAACGGAGTGAGTTCATCATTTCGCTGTGATCCGAACATGTTCATAGAGAGATTCAAGTGTATCGAATATGACTATTTAAAAAGGAGCTTTTACATGGATTTTAATAGTTACATAAATGCTATTTGGGGACTTATTGGTGCTATGTCTAGTACTGTTGTATGCCTTGTCACTTTTCAGAAGTTGAAGAGATTCAAAGAGGAAAAAGTAAAAGAGCTGCACAGTAAATACTCTGCCATTAAACGTCTCGCAAATGATATGGATCACAATTACTCAGAAATATTGCTTATTTTGAGTGGGCTGACTACAAAAGTTTTAACTAAGAGTGAAATTCAGTGGTTTATTAATGAGCCAGGCGCATTCTCGAAACTCGAGCAATATGAAAAAGCCGGTGGCAGATACTGCGAGATAAACATCAAGGAAAGTGAGTTTTCTTTGACTGAACGCGTATCTACACTTAAGAAGCGTGCGATTGAACGGTTCAAAATTATTGGAGTCGGGGTGGGGCTACTGGCTGTTTTTTCGGGTATGTGGGGACTAATAATTTATAACGTAAATACTGCTCACCTATTCTATCTTGGACTAGCTGCATGGTTTATATACTTCTTGCTTATCCTGTGGGGAGTGAATCTATTCTTGGGAGATATTAATCGGGCGCTTAGACTCCAGGGTAAACCGATATAAGACTGAATCGCCAATAGTTCACTAGAAACGAGTAGCGATTCAGATTAGGTTTGAGCGAATACTGTTAGTCTATTTTACTTTGTGCATGTTTCGGCTGTAAAAGCACTTTTTGACTTCATACTCACTGATTTCATCAGACATGCAACTTGTACTCTCCGTTCCATCGCAGAATCGATACAAGATCGCGCGACGTTTATCAGCGCTCTCAACGAGTAAAATCTCTTCAACATCTTGAATCGCGTATTTTTTGTTTTGACTCATGAAGCGAGGTGTCATAAGAGAAATTTTGTGACTTACGACACGCTCCGACTTTATAAGCGTCAGCGCTTGATCATGCGTGAGACAAAAAAACCGGTGCATGAGTGGGTAAGTTTCTTCTTCATCGTTGTATTCAATATCGAGTTCAACATGAAAAACTTCAGTGTTAACAGAGATTTCTATCAATGGAAATTGTCTTGTTTCAGTGTCACCTAAGGCTGCTAGTAGTTGGTTGTCAATTTCCCAACTTTTTTGTGCTTCTAGATACATATTATCCGTCCTTTTTATATATTATTTCTGTTTAGGAGTGGTTTACCGCACTCAGCACGGTGCGAGGCATGAGGCATAAGATGCTTTAGCCTCGCAGACACTGATTTTATGATAAAAAAATGCAACCGGTTTTAGATAAGGTGGCTAATTTTGCACCTTATCTAAATCCCCTCAAATTTTGAGGTTGAAGTAAAAGAAAAACGCAGCCAATCATCGCTGCCGTATTGTGATTCCTGATCAGAATCCACTAAGATTCGGGTGGTCGGTTTTGGACGCCACATAGGCATCAGCAGAGCGTTTAGAATAATTTCTTGGGCGAGGCTAGATTCCATAGACCATCCAAAGTTCCCTTAGAGTTTGGGACTGAAGTAAAAGACAAACATAAGTAGCACAGCTTTAAGTGTTTTAGAGTTTGTAATACAACCATTTAAAGGTTTCTTTAGGCAGCCAAGCCACTAAATCCGACCGTTGCAGGGGACTTTTATCAGGGGGAGGAGTCCCGCTGAGAATGCAGATAGCAGAAAGGACTGCGTATGCAATTCTTCTTATAGTTAGGACAATAGCAAGAGAGTAAACAAAGCGGGGGCGTTCTATTTGGTTTACTTCTATAAAACAAAACCCGCCAAATTCGACGGGTTTAATCATTCGTCTTCGGAGGGCTACCAAAAGTAGTGATACCCGAAGCTCACCTCGCAGATCATAGGCAGCCTTAAGTAACTTGTCAACGGGTACGCTGGTTCATGGAAACTCTAAGCAGCTGTGTTCCGCAACGCAAGCTGAACCACTACTGTTTCATATAGCAGGCCAAGATAGCATTCTGAGTTGACTATCGATGGACTGGTTTCTTGATACCTTAGACTATCAAACACACGGCCGTCCCTAGCGGCAGGAAAGCGAAAAAACTAACGGGTCGAAGAGAGGCCGCATTGGCTGCTGTTGAAGGTAACGCGATATTTTAGCCGAGAGAGTCAGAATGAACCCATGAGTGAGCTATTAAATACTCCATTTTCTAGTAGTGGCTGAGCTGATATGCTAAAAACTAAAGAAAAATTAAAAACAGTCTCTATTCAATAGCACAACTATCCGTTAGGTCAGTATTTAAATTTCAGAAGACAAAACAGCATGAGCGAATCAAGTCACTTTTCCAGCAGGCTAAGAGAGCCTTTAGTCGAGACAACTCGTAAAGTTCGTCGTAACCTTATGACAGCTTCTGTTATCGGTGTTGTATTAACAAAAGTAGGCTTAGTGCCATCAAAAATTTCAGCTTTTGGAGTTGAGTTTACCTCCTCTAATCAGCGAGCTTTGATGATAGTACTGGCCGCAGCAATTGCCTATTTCGCTGTAAGCTTCATGGTCTATGTCTATTCTGAGCTAACGGCCTGGAAAATTGTTATTGCTTCGAAAGAAATCGAAGAGATAAAAGAACAAAGTAAAAATGAATCTTACCAAATATTTGGGGTTGACGAAGATGAGAAGTTTCGGCAGCACTTACGAGAAATCTACTCTCGCTCGAAACCAACATTTTATATTCGCTTAGGTGTAGAGCTTTTAATTCCTATAGCCTTTGCGGGGTATTCATGCTTTTCGCTAGTTAATGCAGAAATCCCAAATGACAATAGCAAACCGGCAACAGTATTAGAAAAGCCTGCAATCAATTGGAATCAGCAGGAATTAAGCAAGGGTGAAGTCGAAAAATAAGAAGTTAGGCTTAAGGAAAATCATGGCTTCAACATCTAGAGCTAAGCTAATAAAGTCTATCCAAGAGAATTTACGTTGCCCGTTAGATTGGGAGGGGAGAGTTGAGAAGGGCATATTCCTCCAGAAGTGGTATTATACAGTATCGGATTGCCTGCCAAATAGAGAACAAGATGCATTTTCATTAAAAGGTGTCTTTGCCGATAGTTATCTGCCGGAGCCCGATGAAGATATTCTCTCAAGTGAATTTTACGACAAACAAGAACTTCACGCCCTCTCAGTTAATAGCAAACTTCATAGATGCGATTGTCGAAATCAATATAAAGCTGAGTGTCAAAAACACCATAGATTGGAAGCTCAAAAACCTAGCGAAAGAAATAAACACTATGTTCTGTCCGCCAAAACTATTGAAGATATAGTTAGGAAATCTACTGAAAAAAATAATGTTGGCCTACTTTTACCTAACCTCTCCCCAGAAGCTCAACTTCGTTTTTATTGGGCTGCTATCAGTGACATCTTTGTAAGGTTGATTTTTGAGCAAGAAAATATAGGTGAGTACTCAGACCGTCAGGTATTTGAGAATGCATGGAACGTTCTGATGACTAGAGAGCAATTCAGAATTTGTGTTGATACGATGACGACTATTGGCTATTACTCTGGAAAAGAGGCCCGGTGGTTGATCTATGACACTACTCTATCAGGTGGGATCACACATTGTTATCCAGCCCTTGAATCACTGCCTAACTGTTATGAAGCAACATTAGATAATTTGCAAGGAATTAAAGAAGCATTTATAAAAGGAAGAAGTGATTGGCCGTAAATAAGACTTAATAATTAAATGCAGGTAATTAATTTGCGTGAGCGCTAAAAATCATCGGTAGCCTCTATTTGGTTTTGTAAATAAAACGACCGTTTTCTTTCCGTCCTATATGTTCCTGCCAAAATGCTTGCCAAGCCAACAAGCCGTGTTAATAAATTACGTAAATAAATCTACGTTAAGCAAAGGTGCCTTTTATGTACGTTGGTTATGCGCGAGTAAGTACACAAGATCAGAATATTGAACTTCAGATTGATGCACTCCAAGAGGCTGGGTGTGAGGAAGTCTACCAGGAGAAAATCAGTGGAACGAAATCAGACCGGCCTGAATTAGAAGTTTGTATCAGAAGTTTAAGGCAGGGGGATATTTTTGTTGTTTGGAAGTTGGACCGCTTAGCTCGCTCTTTAAAAGATCTAGTTTCAATTATTACTATTCTGGATAGCAAAGGTGTCGGTTTCATGTCTCTCACTGAATCAATTGATACTACCAGTGCCGCAGGTAAATTGATTTTTCATGTTTTTGGAGCCTTAGCTGAGTTTGAACATAGCTTAATTCGTGAGAGGACTAAGGCAGGCTTACAGGCAGCTAGGGCGAGAGGCAGGAAAGGTGGCCGAAAGCCAGCTCTTAATGACTCTGATGTTAGGAAAGCACGCGCAATGTTGATCGACCCACACATGACGAAAACTGAAGTTGCCGAGCATTTTGGGGTGAGTCGTGTAACTCTGAACAAATATTTGTAGAACTTACTGGTGTAAGAGGCGTAACTTGTCGTGAATCCGGGGTTTTTGACGCTTGCGGCTAGCAGTGCTTTATTGTTCGCTGTCTGAAAATGACGGTTTTTGACGAATTTACGACATTTCTTTCTAATTTATAAAAGCAAAGAGAACATCCGCTTGTCGTTAAATGGTCGCTTTTTGCCAAAAAGCGACAACTTGCAGTGTGTTAATGTGTAGTACCTCATATCTGATCTTACAGTTTCGATGAATAGGTTTGGACTTCATCTGACAGACAGCTATGAGCGACGAGCGGACTGTGCTATCCCGGCTTTGCATGGTATGTTGACTTAAAACACCTCACTAATAATATGCTATCTGTCTAAGTGGTGGAGATAAAAAATAGAAAATTCCTAGCTACCATTGGGTCATTTGCCATTATGACTTAGGGCTCTGGCTTTTGTATTTGCCAGCAGAACAAGGACTAACATTTTACTTTCGGGATAATCATGGAAGCAATCGAAACTCTTGAACTCAATAAGGACTATGGTTTTGACGTTAGAGTGCAGGACGGTGAAAGACGTTTTGCAGGACGTCTGGAGTTATCACCTGATAGAGTAACTCTCACTGTAAAAGGTGAGGAAACTGGGGATAGAGCGTGCTCTTTTGGTTTTTCAGATATTGATGAAGTATGGTGCGAGGGGTTTAATAACTCATTCATATTGAAAAATTTAAGGGTGCTTCGCGCTCGATCTGGAGTATTAGAATACAAAAAAATTGGATTTTTTGAGTATGTTTATGAAGTTGACTATCTGGCATACTTTACATCGAGGGTGCATCAAGGGCAGAAGTTTAGTGGTTTTTCAGTAGATTTCGAAGAGGCAAAAAACTGGATTGGACATACGAACACTCAAGATAAAATACTAAAGCACTATGAAGAAAAGTCGCTTTTTAACGACAAAGATTTTGACCCTACCCAATTTAGGCTGCCTCTTCAGGGTGTTGGTCATATTATTTTAGCATACAACGTTAGCGCCCATTATTCTGCGAGCGATTTTTCTTCAGGTGTACATTTTCCACCGTCACTCCATGTTATGCTTTCTGAAGAGCAACCGTTGGACTACCTTAAAGAGTTGTATGACAGATTCTATAATCTAATGTCCTTTATCATTGGCAATGATATTAGTGTTAACAGTCTGAAAATTGCTTTCGACACTACTATGTACTCGACAGTTAAAGCATCTTTGTATTATCCCCATACTAAGTATTGTCGCCAACGTAAGAGCAGGTACCCCTTATACCCACTGGGTAGAGATCTACGTTTCGATACCTTTGGTTACCCCGAATTTGACATTTCTGCCTTTGACCGCTTTTTCTCGTTAAACAACGATGACTCATCAAAGTGGAAGAAGTATCGAAAATATAGAGATATGAACAGCGTTGAAGAGCGATTTTTAGGTTACTTTAGACTCCTCGAGTCCCTTGCCTACAAGTCCAAAAATTATGTTGATGAAGAAGTTCTAGGCTCACTAATCGATAAGTTTAAACTGTGCCTTGTTAAAAGATTTGACGATCAAAAGTCAGTTACAAGCTTCTTAAAAGGTCTGCCTAGATATAATGGTTCTAAATACAATACCGCGAAATGTATTGGCGATTTCTATAAATCTTTACCTGAGGAAATACGATATAAATGGATATTTTCTAACAGCGATATTAATGGAATTTGCAAACTTAGAAATGATATAACTCATGCTAATGATTATCACGAAAGTGATGATAGCCTATATAAGAAGTCTATATTTATAGAGACACTTCTTGTTTTTGCCCTATACGAAAAGTTAGGTATACCCAGTGATAAAGTAGCGTCTATTATTCACAGGTTAGACGGACATGACCACATCATGAATAGAGGTTGAGATAGAGGTATATACTTAAGAGCCTTCTAGTGAGTAAATAATTGATGGAGTAAGTTCCCTTGAGTTTCAACAGTAACACTGCGGTGTGCGGTCACTGCATACTTTGCAAGTAGTAAAAATGGCATTGGCAGTAATCACAGATAACAACTTAATGAGCTTCGCACCTTAGGTGTTGGACACCTACTATGCGCTTAGTTTCTTTCCAGTTATCGATTATTGATGCGCGACACGTTCACTTCGACAATATTGCGCGCTTTGGTGTTGTGTATTTAAGTCGCTTACTGTCAATGGTATAAAAAAAAATAAAGGTTAGATATTGTGCGCTCGGTAGAGTGTAACTGAGCAAGTTCAAATTGCCTTTGCTAACTCTGAACATTTCAAGGCAGTAATGCTAGCTTGATCAGTAACTTAAGAACCGAAAACTATCAATTGAACGAATTCCGAAGTGCGCACGCACAATATACAAATGTTAGACAGGAGCAAGCGAGTGCCAACCATTGAGTCAATCAGGAGCACCTTGCGAAAGCAGTGCTCAACAACAGCAGGCGAAGACGGTGAGAAGTTCGCTGAAAACTGGCTCGCGAACTCTGGATGGACGTTCGAAAAGATCGCCCAAGGAAAGTGTAACCTTGCAGAGGAACTGAAAAAGTATGGTGGAAAGAGACCGGATTATCTGATTGAGGTAGATTCTGGTTCGGTAATTCTTGCAGATGCTAAGTATCACTCAACTGAAGATTGTACGAAATTTACGCTGACGGATGGCGAACTTGGTAAGTATCGAAGTTTAGCCAAATTTTGTGAGGATTCTTTTCCGGATAAAGTGTTTGACGTTGTATTTATGTTATTCCCGAAAGAATGTGACGGAAACAAATTTGTTTGGGTTCATCTGTGTGAGTTTGATAATGGAACAGCGACCACTTTAGGAGGCAAGCCAGCCACTGAAGTAGACCTGAGTGATAGAGGCGGGCTTTGGTGTGAAAATGCCTAACAAGTGCAGGCACGGCGACACCCACTACATTGCGCGCATGCTGCAAACGTTATGTCAACGAGGTTAAATAGTGGAAATTAGAAGGGATTTCACATCGGTATCTGAGTACCTTGATCGGCTTGTCCAGTATGCGGCAGCATTTCGTAAGAATAATTTAGAAGCATGGCCAGGTTTAAAAAACAATGAAGATTTTGATCGTGTCTATAGGATGGATTGGAATGAGCGTCGTGCTTTTGAAAATGTATATTCTCAAGGTAGAGACTGCGCTGTAGCCCTTTCGGACAGACTAATAAGGTTTAATTATCCAGAAGAAAACCCAACACTTACCGATTTCGTCGATTCACTACAAAAGGGTTGGCTATATCAATTGGATGACTTAAAGAAGGTCACCGAAGAGGCTAAGGAAGTTGCTGCATCGATTGAAAATACCCCATGGGCTGTCGAGCAAATGATCGTCTTGTACGAAGACCAACTGAGGCTAGTTGACGCTGCACGCAAGACTGTTGATATGCTAAAGAAAACGCGCTTATATAAGCTGGAGAATGGTATCGAATCAGTGGATCCTGAGCAGGATGGAAAAGAAAGCGAAACGCTAAAACCATGGTGGAAAAACTTTGATAGACGTATAGCGGTTATAGGGCTGATAGTTGCAATTGCTGGGCTGGCCTTATCCGCGGGCATTTTTTGAGACATAACTAGGCCAAGCAGAGCGACAGCCTTTTCGTTGCGGTTTCGCCTCCACTAAAAATCTGCGCATGTTGGTGGCTTTAACGTCCGTTCCTTGCACTAATCTGGCAGTCTGTTGAGAGTGAGGGCTGGAGATTCTTCGAATCGCTGGACGTCTCGCGCCTCACAACCAGCGCACGAGGCTGGCGTTAAACCTCAAGGGAGTAAGAGAAAATGCCACTATACTTACCAAGGAAAGTAGTTCTTAACTGGTACCTGTATGACGTATCGTTCTCGTTAGAGCTTATAAAGAGCTTCATCGAAGGTATTGAAACTCAGGCTGATGAGTCGGTAGCTAGATTTGAAAAAAAGAAAAAAACGCTAGTACTTGATGAAGTGCCTGAGGAAAACCATACTCGAGTGGTTGACGTTCATCAAGGTCTTGATGATGAAACATGGGATCTTGCAGAATTATTCATTAATTACTTTCCGAGCCTTCAAAGGCGGTCAGCTCTGCTTACACTGTCAGGTTATTTTGAACACGAGCTTGATAAATTATGCTTGCTCTACCAGTCTGAAAGGTCTTACCAGTCATCACTTTCTGACATAAAACGTAAAGGAATCGATAGATCAACTAACTATCTAGAAAAGGTTGCAGGTATAGATGTTCATAAAACATCATCAGAGTGGAACGAGATAAAAAAAATACAAAAAATACGTAATGTCATAGTGCATCAGGACGGGAAGCTCAGTGACTATCAGGGAAACTCGATCAAGGCGGCAAAGGACTTCATAAAGCAAGTTGATTCATTAGATGGTGAGGAAGAAGTTGTCATTAAAAGTGGCTTTCTTTCTTACGTTGTCGGCATCTATGAATCGTATTTCCAGTTACTTAGCGAATCCATTTCAACGAAAGAAAAGAATGCTTAACAAGGCCTGGCACTCTATTGAACGAATTCTGAAGTGCGTAAGCACACTTTATAAATGTTATGACGAAAGTACTCTATGCCTGAACAATTAGACGATAGTAGCGAAGATACCTATGCAGGCCGTCGAATTAGGGCTGCAATGCATCCATTTTCGGTTGAATTTTTGGCGGGTTGTCGAAAGTTTTCTGATTTAGCCGAAGAGACTGACGATGGGCAAGAAGTTATGATTTACGCCACATCTTGCATCGTGAATGCCGCTTGTTTCTTGGAGGCAAAGCTAAATGAAGAGATTGCGGTCGCGCGGATTTGCTTTGATAAGGGCTCGGATGAGCGGAAGTGTTGGGACGAGCTTAAGGAAAGCGAACGAAGCTATTCGGTTCCTCAAAAATGGAGTCAAATAGCCGCGCTTACGGGCGGCTGTCGTTGGGATTCAGGGGTAGACCCGTTTCAGTCTTTTGAAACCATCTCATCATTGAGAAACGAACTTATACATTTCAAGGGCGATCTACTTGGCAAAGACGAAGCGCCATCGAGAAAAATAGCCGGTCTTATGCGGCAGCTAAATATTAAAAGCAAAGCCACATGGATCGAAGATGACTGCTCCAGCTGGATTACTGATCTTCTCTCAGAAAAGTCTATTGTAAGGTGGGTATCGGAAAAAGTCACATCGTTCGACCAGCAGTACTATGAGCTTATGCATGGTCGGTCATAACGAGTAGCTGTTGTCACAAGCGTCTCTACTGGCGCTCCGGCGCGCCGCAAAACCAAGCACTATGCAATAAAGGGAACGGAGGTTTAAATTGTCACTTCTCCAACAGATTCAGGAGTCCGTGGTTCAAGAAGGAGTCGATCTCGGGTCAATTCTATTAAAGCTGCGCCTTCTTGCTGCGAGGCTTGGTAGCGATATACTTGAAGAGTGGGTGAAGCACGAATCCGAGGGTTATCCGAGAGATTTCGATGTTCCTTCTTATCGAGTGGTTGGCGTTACCTACCGTGGCACCTTTTCAGGTGCATTTGGTGCTGGCATCAAAAACGCACAAATACCGCCTTATCTCATCGAAAAGCACGCCGGTGAAGACTGGACGAAGTACAAAGTTCGGGAGAGCATTGCTGCTGTGGATGAGATGGTTAAAAAGAATGCCTCTGATGGAAGTTCTTTCGGCATAGATTCCTCAAATCTAATTTTGCTACTTCAAGGCAAGGTATATGAGGGTCACGCCTGCAATGATATAAGTGGGTCAATTTCCCCCACCTCGTTCTATGAAATTCGGCAAGCTGTTCGAAGCCGAATTCTTGAACTTACTCTCGAATTAGAGAGATCAGTGCCCGGTGCTGCCCATGTGGCATTTGGAACAGCCAAGGCAGAGAAAAAGGATGCTGAGCAAGTTCAGCAAATTTCACAGCAAATCATCTATGGAAATGTCTCAACCGCCGTAGCCGGTGGCGGTGGTTCCCAAATAGCCGTTGCGGTGAACGAAAAAGATGGCGAGTCTTTTATTAACCACCTTGTTAAGTCTGGAATCCCAGAAAAAGATGCAGCTGAATTAGCGGAAATTATAGCAACGGAGCAACCGTCTAGCGTCGAAGAGCCTTTTGGCGAGAAGGCCAGAAAATGGCTAGGTAACAATCTCAACAAGGCAGCAGAAGGCACATGGAGCGTAGGGGTCTCTGTGGCCACGAAAGTTCTCACCGAAGCTGCGCTGAAATATTACGGCCTCAAGTGAAAATGCATCGCAAGGCGATCAAACTCCCTCCCTTCGGTCGCCGGGCCTCGCTAACGTTCGCCCGTTTTATTTCCGCTCTTGGCACGTTTGCGACTGTCAGATTTGATTGAGTTCTGTTAATCGAACTTGACAGATAAAGTAAAGATTTATTCAGTTAATGATACTGAACGTTTTCTAATTTAGCCGTTGGTTGGGAAGGTTACTCTATTTAAGAAAGGCTGTTTGAATCGTGACTAGCTATCTGATTTGTATAGATTCTCGAATCCATTTTTTTGAGTGTGTATATCTAATATCAACAGAAAAATAGGGCATCCCGTTTTCTTTGTGGTTTTGTGTCGCCCTTGCTTGATCAAAACGGCATAACCAAACGTGACCGGGTTCAATTACATAAGGGAGAGGTTGGGTAAACGGTTGATACTCAGTCATTACACCCATAGCCCTTTTCATTCCTTTGGGCGTATCGTTTTGGGAAAACCTTATCTCAAGAATTGTGGTCGCTGATTTTCCGAGATTTTTAACTTCTACTGCTATAAAAGGTTTCATCTGCCGCATTTCAGCTCCACCTTCAATGATTTTTTTTCCTGGCTCGTATTCAATTTTTCCCATCCAGTCATATACGTTAGGGGAGGTTGTGACGTTAATCCTTGGTTTAGAAAGTACCCACGATAAAATGCTCCATCCAAGTAAAGCGGTTGAGAGTATCGCTCCCCACCATGCTGTAAAGTTTTGACTGTCCATAGAGTACCTGGTTGTTAAAGCAAAAATAAAAGGCGTTTTAGGTAAGTCAGGTTCTCGACTTCACTGCGGGCTGTTATTTGCACCGAAATTCCAGTGAAACGTTCCCTGGTTTTGCAAAGCCTGAATCTGTCATTTCCAAATTCACAGTTTCTACTTTCTTATTGGACTTAGCGCAAAATGCATTTGCTTCTTCATAGACTTCAGCCTTGACTGCATCTGGAGGGCCAAAGCCAACTTGAGCGCTTCGTTGGGCGATCATGTAAACACCGTCATCCATAGGAACGACACCAGTACTGCTGCAGGCCGTCAGTAATAAAGCAGAGCAAATCAACAATTTCTTCATCGATATTCCTTAATTTTAAAGTAGCGCGGGAATCGCTGTTAGATAGCTACGTAAGAACCAGTTATTTCCGGAATGCGGTTTCCGGCGCTCTTTCGCATCGCTCTCGAGCAACCTCAATAGCGTGCCTCCCAGCGTTCGGTGCTGACTTTAAAGTTGGATAAGAACCTATTTCCTTAAAGTACTGAACTCCAAGGCTTACACAGCGGTTATATGTGTCTTTTTCCTTAGCTTCGCGCGCGACTCTTTCCTCGCTGCTTTCGCCACAAGAAGAAATAGCCAAAACCGATAAAAAAGCGAAAAT
The DNA here is from genome assembly GCF_051842345.1 of Idiomarina sp. ST20R2A10. Lineage (NCBI taxonomy): Bacteria > Pseudomonadati > Pseudomonadota > Gammaproteobacteria > Alteromonadales > Idiomarinaceae > Idiomarina > Idiomarina sp. ST20R2A10. Next base: position 199,183 of record NZ_JBNIEY010000004.1, read on the forward strand.
CCCTTTTTGAGTCATAACAAATCCCTTAACGATAGGTTACTCCCTAAACAGCTCATCAAATACGACATTCTTAAGTTTACCCATATCCTCTGGTTGATCTCTTCCCAATGAAAAAATTTCATCTAGTTCATTGCGAGACATTCGAAAAAACATGTTTCTTGATGACTGGTTTCCAATTCTGATGTGAAATGACAAAACAAAAGTGTTAATGGAGACTTTGGATTCATACAGTCTCGTTGCAAGTTCGTGTGCGTATTCAAATACATTATTTCGAACTTGTTTTGGGGTGACGTTCGAAATATTGACATCGATATTAAACCACCCCTCACCATTGTCAATTTTATCAAGGAAGCTCACGGAAATTTCGCCGTCAATAAACTTTCGTGGAGTCGTTGGATTTAACTCATAGAGCCCGTGATTATTAAGGAACTCTCTTAACGCGCGTTTCTCTACGATATTTTTTTGCTTTTCGTCCTCGGACTGTTCTTCTGCTGCTTCCTGCGAGTTTGCCGACATTTCCATTCCAGTGTAGATGAAGAACTCTGGAATAAACTTCGTGATTTTATAAAGAGTATAGAACAGTGGTATGACGCAGCTATAAAAGATGGCTGTTTTCGTAAGGTATAAAGAATGAGAGTTGACTATAGATATAACGTAGGGGTACAGCAAAAATAGAATTACTGGAAGTAACAACAGGATATTCTTCAATGCTCCACGATTAGATATATATCTGAAGTAAGCTCGTATTTTTCCATAATGTCTGGGCACGAATTTTGTAGAATGTATGGTAAGTATATATCCTTCTTCTTTAGCGTAATCCAACGTTGCACTCAAGAAATATATTAAATATAGGCCGTATAGCCAAGAAGCCACAGCTAAATTATCGGAAAAGAACAGGGCTAAGAAGGGAGCCGCAGTAAGGTATGCCAGTGAGTAGAGCAATTGCCGGCCAAAGTGCAAATACAGTTCTAAAAACATTCGTCTAGAGAATTTGAATGAAGAAAACCCGCTTTGTAGAACGAATAGCATCGCAGCGAAAGCAATACCAAATAGAACTCCAGATACTGAGAGCAGGGTTCTGTAGAAATCTTCAAGAGCAATTGGTAATGGAGGATTGAGAATTATGTCCAAGTTACCTGTTTCCTTAACGTTTTAAATATTGGTGGCGCAGGCGTTCTAATGTCGTTTATGTTAAACCCTGGAATCAAATCCTGACGAAGCCTGGAGCCCACCCACCAGAAATGCCAGATAAGAAGCAAGCACGATGATTACGGTCAAAAGTGTAATGTACTTGCCGATCTTCATACCTTGAGGGTTTCTCACTTCGTGTAGATATCTAAACTGGGCTAAGTATGAGACTCCAGTGGCTAGAGCGGCTAGCGTTACGCCCGAGATGTAGTATTTCAAAGCGCAAGTAAAGTAGTCCATACCTGAAGCAACATTTACATTGCCGAGGAATGTTAGTAATGATATTGCGGCGCCACCATTAATTATCATGGCGCTTTTCAGAGCCATAGCGGCCATTTGCATTACAGATCTAAACTGCTCTAGCTTAGTCTCTTCTTGGAGTTTTAAGTTGTTTTGCATCATCATCCTCTAAGATTTAACATTTAAAACAGGGATGTAGTTTCTATTCGTTAATTTTTTATTAAATAAAATAAAAATCCCTGTTTAGGTAATATACCACCGTCAACCTTAAATATTTTCTGCGTGGAACTATGGGTAATTAATCTTAGAGTTGAAGATCTCATTGGTGAAATATTTGTATGTATTATCTCAGCAAGAAAATAGGGTGTATTCAGTGTAAACCACTAAACTCTTAGTACACTTCAGAGTATTCTAGAACATGTAGTATTTCAACTACCCTTCATTTATCGCCACAAGCTTCGCGCGTTTAAATTCAGCGACCTCGTCGTTTGCTTGCTTCAATAAACTTTTGTTGTTTTCGTGCTCTCTCTGCAGCAGTTTATAATGCTGTCCTAACGTTGCGAGCTGCGATGACAATTTATCCGACTCTTGCTGTTGCCGTTCATTCTTTAGTTTTAACTCTTTGTTTTCTGCTTTTAGTTTTGTTATTTCGCGTCGAAGAGCCAGGTCACCTTCACTTTTCCCTGCCGAATAAGCAGGTCGTGGCAGTTTAGCACCGTACATAGAGGCTACCGTCTCTGCTATTTCGGCGCGTAGCTGCTCATAATGAAACGCTGAGTTTCGGCCCAAGCCAGCCTCATCTTCAACTGCTTTGACAGACAGCTTTCTCTTTTTCGATATTATTTGCGGGCATCCACGCAAAATTCGGTTAAATGCATCGGTCAATTTTCTCTCTGTATCGTTTAAACGTCTTTCCATTTTACTACTCCTTTTCTGCTAATAATTTCATCAAAACGTTTTCTATCTGAATGAAGTGCTGATTCAGCGCGTTATTATCAGCTTGGTCGCGCTGGTCACGAATTACCTGCAGCCTCTCTTGTGCCCAGTGCTTTAGTTCTTTCGATAATGTACTGGAGGACAGAATTCCGGAATTGCACGCTCTGGCATGCATGCAATTAGTGATCAATGAACATGAATGTTCGTGACCTAGAAGCTTAGCGCTCTCCTCGAGAGTACTTTGGCTACTAAATGTCTTTGCTTCCCAATAAGCAATGACGCCCTCTTCAGGCACTCTGGTTGGTGGTTTGTAGTTATTAAGCGCGGCATCGGTCGCGCCATTCGCGTAATGAAGCGCCATGGTTAACGATAAATGCTTATACTGATACATAATGTCATGCGCAGATGCCAGGTCGTGGCGTCTGAGATATACCGCCATAGTCCGTCTGAGCTGGTGACTGGTGATGTGCCACAGTTGACCAACTGAAAGTTTCATTGAGGCGCCCGGGTTCACTATATTTAACTCTTCTAAGTCGCCGGGCTCTATTTCAGCGTTAATATGTCTGACTAAATTATTGTAGCGAGAGTTAAGACCTCTGTTTCGCACCGGTACAGGCACTCTGCTTAGTTTATTCTGGCTGAGCCATAGGTGGTTTTGATAGGGCAGCTCATTGTACTTGAGTGTTGATCTTTCTGACTCAGTGAGTGCTTTTGCGAGTTCAAGTGCGCTAAATACCACGGGAGCGACTACGAACGTCGCTTTTTTTACGCCGCCCGCAATGAACTTATAGCTGTCTGCGCGTACTTTATAAATGGTTTCACCGTCACGCTCAGTCGAGAACCAGTCGCCGATTTCGATACTTAAAAGCTCTGAGCTTCGCATACCAGAGAAAGCCTGAGTTACGAGCAGAGAAGCATTCATTAACTGTCGTTTATACTCCAGCCAGTCGGCGTACGAGTTGATGTTAAAGCGCCTGATTGAAAGCTGCTTTATAGCAGATTCATACAGCTTCTTGCGCCCGATCCTTGCTTCACGCGATATTTCTTCCGTTACTGTTTTTTGGTGCGCGGTTTTTGATGTGAACCTTGAGGGCTGAAGCCACTTCCAGATGCCAGATTCTATTTTTTGCTCAATTTTCTCTTTGGCGTCGTTATAAATCGTTAATTCTTGTTGTTTGATAAATGAGAGTTCATCTTTAACACTGAACGCTTCTTCAATAAGCGCTACTGACTCTGAGTAAATGCAGGTCATCAGTCGTGGTGGTATGACGAGCGTCTGCTGCTGTCTTTTGTGGCTAACTCTTCGAAGTGTTTCTTTCAGCGGAAGGTCGCGAAGACCGACTTGAAACGGCAACAGCGTGTCAAAGTGACTCGCCTTTTTCAGTGCAATGAGCTTTTGTCTTATTGTGCTGACACTTTCGTCTGCTGCAGCGAGTTGCTCAAAATACTCGTTGAGTAACATCGGTTGCTGGAGTTCGCTTAAACATTCTGCCCGTTGTTCGATCAGAAAGTTTAACGCTGACTTAAATTTTCCAAAGCGCGTGGCCTTGCTGGAAATCTTAGTTCGGTCTTCAAAGTTAAGCCACAAGTAGACAATAACTTTGGTCTGAAACAAAAGTTTCGGATGGTCCTTTAGCAGCGAGAAGTCGAATGAGTAAGCGTTTTTATCACGCAGTCCCGGCACCATTTTTTTCAGCTGCCAGAAGTTATCTTTAAATACGGACTCACAGCTTAAAAAAACGGGCATATTGGGCAATGTATCGGTATCCATGCGCCGAACAAGCCCGACAAACTCTTTCAGTGGGTCGAGCCTTAGTTGCTTGTCCGTGTGCTCCAGGAATCGGTCTTCGGCTAACATTTGTCTGTTACCTGCTTTAAGCTGTTTCCTTGCCACAGCGGGTGGGGACCGAGCTTTTCGAACAAGGCATGCGCTTCATTGCGGATGCCCTGTGAAAAGCATTCAAAGTTTCGCTCAGCCATTTCTGATATCAGTGGCCACTTGGATGTTAATGTTTGACTCTCAAGTTGCTTTATTAGACTGAGGTAGAGCCAGGCCGAGTAGGGCTCGTCAATTAACGCCTGGTGCTCACAACTGAAACACTTAAAAATCGACTCTAACTGAAGCGAGTGTTTGGTTTCTGACGCAGTCTCAGGTTGTGACTCCGCTTTGCTTTCAATGGGTTGCGTCACGTTTTGATAGATATGCTTCAGGCTACTTGCCATGCGAGACTCGCTCTCAAATGCGCTGGTACGAGAGTAATTGTTTGTTACTTGAGTGACTTGGTTATCGAGCATACGCGCTGATGAGTGAGCGCCGTTTCTTCTCGCTTCTTCAAGGCTCACGTTGACTCGAAAGTTTGAAATCAGCGGGAATAGCTCCGAGCCATCATCCGCTTTAAGCGCGAAGCTTTTTTTGAACCACTTATTAAAATTGCTGAGGTGCGCACTTTGCAGTCTCTCTGCTTGCTGTGTCGGGAATGCAAATAGCCATGGGGTTTGTGGCGCTGTCTGATGAGCAACTTCGGCTAAACAACGAAAAATTTGACTGAGATAAGAGCCCGATTCCTCCGGGATGGGCGTCGAAACATGCGCATAGCGCGCCCTGGGTTTTACCTGTGTGTATTTGAGATATCGCTTACCGTCGATAACCGTCGTCTCCAGCTCTCGCGTCATTTTCAACAAAACACTGCTGTTGAGCCCGGTAAAAAAACTCACGAGATAGGCGCCACAGGCAACGAAGCGACTTAATGCGCCGGTCACCTGGTGCTGTTTTCCATGAATCTGCACGGTTGCGATAGACTGCCACTTGGTGCCGATAAACCCGGTCGGGTCGGCTTTATAGGCGGTGAATAACTGACTGAACAAGTCGTAGAGAGTCACAACAAGCAGTTCAAGCTCCCGTTGAGAATATCCTTCATGGGAAGTTGCCTGAGAGCGCTTGAGCCGGCGTACGAAGTCAAAGTATTCGGCGTAATTGCTGTTGATGGCCTCTAGCGTCGCTTTCAACTCAGATACGGCTTTGACATAAACCGAGTCAAGAATATTACCTTGCAGCTGTTTATCAAAAAGGTGCTCGGTGTAAGCGTTGACTGAAACCGCCTCAAACGGATTCTGAGCGATTTTATCGCAAAACCTAACGTATGACGCCAGTTGTTTAAATTTACTCGACCACGAGGCTGCTGAGCCTAGCATATGGTCAAAAGCATCTAGGCATTCACGCATGAAATCACGTGAGCGTATCGGTGTGAGCTTTTTGAGCTCGTCTGAGTCGGGTACGAGTGCATAACGCAGTCGATTGAAGTCATGCGTTTTTAATTTACCGCCGGGCATTTCCCAGACGCGAACGCCGTTGTCACCACGCATTGCGGATCCTCATGCCACCGCAAAGCTTATCCATCAAATGCTCTTTACGTTCGTTATTTTTAGCTTTTAGCAAATCATTGCTGATCAACAGCGTGTATATGAATGTTGTGAAGCCGCTGCTATGCCCGAGCAGTCTTTGCAGGTAGGACGCTTTGTGCTCTTCGCCCAGACCGTTTAACTCTTCTGATTTCATGAAATTAAGTGCGAAGGTGGCTCGCAGATCGTGAAAGCGCACGTTAAAACCCAATTCAAACAAAGACGCTAGTTTGGCTTTGAACTTGTACCAATGCGCATAGAGCGTGTGCTGGCTGTACCGGGTGCCGCGTTTCGTGATGAAAACCGGGGCGTGCTTGGCGTTGTCTTGGAGCTTATGCTTGAGCTCAAGATACGGCTCACTGGTGATGTAGCGCTGTATCGCTGAAAATAGAGCCTTCGGTATCTCAACCTCTCGCGACTTTGAGAATTTCGTCTTCATGCCAAATTCAGGACCGATATTAATTTTGACGTGATCCGGTCTGATTACGCTTTGCCTTGCCGTTTTCACCGCGCTCAGCGTTAAGCTGGTGGCTTCGGATATACGAAGACCGGCGCGGGTGGCAAGCTCGCAGAGCATACGAAAAACCGGCGGTTGACGTTTAAGCTCTTGTTCGAACGCTCGTTGCGTCTCCTCGCCCATGGCTGCGAGCTGAGGCTCGGAGCTTTGGAACCCGTGGAACCGCAGATCAGTGGTGAAGATTTGAAAGACGGCGCCGGATTTGGCCGGCACTTTCGTTTGGTAAGCACGAAACGGCATGCAGTCCTCTGAAAATGAGACAAGCCCTTCTGACATGACGTATTTGTAAAACTGAATGACCCACCGCATGTAGGCACTGGCCGTTGATTTTTTTATTTCGCCTTGGTGAAGCTGTTTTTTCAGCGAACGGTGGTAGGCGTACGTTGGGCGCTGACTCTTGTCATAAGGCATCTCGTCCCAGCGCATATCATTTTGCTCAAGGAACTCCCAGTATCGTTTCAGGCCGAAAGCGGACGGGTACAGCGCTTTTTGCGTTTTCTCGAGGATGAGATATTGAAAGTAGGATGTTGCTATCTCGACCCTTCTCCCCTTGGAGTCATCGAGAAAATGCATTTGGTCGGTGGTGTGTCCGTTGCAGTACACCAGCTTATCATCAACGGTCTTAACGGACTTGTAGATGATAAATTGCTTGTGTCGGCGTAATTGAGCCATGAGCCAATCCTCGTAAAAGATTAATGGCTCAATTATGCCTCGCTTTTTTACTCACCAATCTTAGATAAGGGCACGAATTTGGCACCTTAAATCCGCTGATTGATTTTTTTGAGCGATTCGAAAGCAACGTTCAACTAAAAAATTTCTGTTGTCGCTGCCTTCAGAATCCCCTTAAAAGCGTGTTTTGATGATTGTTTGATACTAGCTATTTAAATAAAACAAACTCTTCAGCACTGGTCGGATGCAGAGCCACAGTCGAATCTAAGTCAGCTTTAGTTGCCCCCATCTTCAAAGCAACGGCAAAGCCTTGTAATATCTCGTCCATACCTTCACCAATACCGTGAATGCCGACCACTTTTTCTTCTTTGCCGTGGCATACCAGCTTAAAATAACTAAGAGCTCGGTGCGGGGTAACGGCGTTGTACATGGCCGCGAACGATGACTTATACACGGTAATGTTGTCTTCGCCGAATTTGAGCTTAGCGTCTTCCTCGCTCAGACCAACGGTGCCAATGGTCGGGTGGCTGAATACCACTGTCGGAATATTCTCAAAGTCCATGTGTGCGTTTGGCATGTTGTTAAACAAGCGCTCCGCCAATAAACGTCCTGCTTTTATAGCAACCGGTGTAAGCGCCGCGGCCCCCGTATTATCGCCTACAGCGTAAATACCTTGTACGTTGGTATTCTGGAACTTATCGACGTTGATGAAGCCGTCGTTGTCCAGCTCTACGCCGGTGCATTCTAGGTTAATTTTGTCGGTTGCCGGTAAGCGGCCTATAGCCCAGACTAAGCAGTCGACACCATCCATTGTCTGACCACCTTCAAAGTGCAGGGTTAATCTACCGTCGTCTTGCTTAACCACTTCGCGAACGGTGGTTTCGGTGTGAAGTTCAGGGCCGTCCTGCTTCATGCGCTCCAGCAAACCATCGGTAATATCTTTATCAAAGGTGCGCAACGGACGGTCACGACGTACCATTAAGTGTGTGTCGGTGCCTAATGCATGGAACACACCGGCAATTTCAACGGCAATATAGCCGGCTCCAATAACGGCTGCCTTTTTAGGCTGTTCCGTCAGGGCAAAGAAGCCGTCGGAGTCGATACCATGCTCAGCGCCCGGAATTTCAGGGATCATAGGGCGCCCGCCGGTGGCAATGGTAATATGGTCAGCGGTAATCTTTTCTCCGTTAACTTCTACTGTTTTGTGGTCAACGAATTTAGCAAAGCCTTCTATAAACTCAACGCCATTGCCTTGAAAGCCGCGATGGTAACCACCGTGAATGCGTTCAATATAGGCTTCGCGGTTTTTAACCATAGTTGCCCAGTCAAAAGCTTTTTGTTCAAGCTCAAAGCCGTATGACGGCGAGTATTTTATGGCTTCAGCAATATGAGCGCCGTACCACATGACTTTCTTGGGAACACAGCCCACGTTTACGCAGGTGCCGCCAACGTGTTTCGCTTCAATAACGGCGGCTTTCGCGCCACGTATCGCTGCGCGGTTGGCTGAGGCTATGCCGCCACTACCTGCGCCTATCGCAAGATAGTCATAATGTCTGGTCATATTGCTTAACTCCTGTACTTAATTCAAAAACTGCGGATATCTTGAATAAAAACCCCGTATCTTGCAAATAAAGACACGGGGTTGTCATGCTTTTTATACCGATAGCGGTAATCGAAAGATCAGTTCATTACTCAGATGACGAACGTTCGCCGGCTGGTAAGTTCTCTTTCACAAACTCGGTCATCATGGTGCGTAAATGAAGGGTTGTACCTTCACCTTCGTAAATACCATGAGAGCGGTTCGGGTAAGCAAAAAACTCAAACTGCTTACCGTGTTTAATGAGCTCGTTGACCAGGCGCTCGCTGCCCTGAAAGTGAACGTTATCGTCGCCTGTACCGTGCACTAACAGTAGGTCGCCTTTCAGGTTTTCAGCGTGAGTAATGGCAGAGGTTTCTTTATAACGCTCGGCAGACTCAGGCAGTAAACCAGAGTAACGCTCCTGATAAATGGTGTCGTACAGCGTTAAATCAGGTACCGGTGCCAGCGCCATACCCATATGGTAGCTGTCCGGGTAGCGGAACAGCGCATTCAGGGTTTGTGAACCGCCGCCGCTGTGTCCCCAAATGCCTACGCGGTTTTCATCAATGAAGTCCCAGCGTTCCAGCATTTGTTGTAGCGCATCGTATTGGTCGCGTACGGTAACAACGCCCAGGTTCTTGTAAATAGAACGGCGCCAGTCAAAGCCGCGTGGTGATTTGGTGCCGCGGTTATCAATAGACGCAACAATATAGCCCTGCTGTGTCAGCATGGTGTGCCATAAATACAATGAGCCGCCCCAGCGGTTGGCCACTGTCTGCCCCCAGGGTTCGCCGTAAACGTAGAACAAAATGGGGTATTCTTTGCTGGGGTCGAAGTCAGTCGGCTTCATAATGTAGCCGTCCAGCTCTAACCCGTCACGAGCTTCCACCCGGAAAAATTCAACCGGTTGTTTCTGCACCTGCTCAACCGCTTGCTGTGCTTCTTTATTGTCAACCACGGTACGAATAACTTCATGATCCGGCAGTGAAATCATATTAGTAACCGGAACCTGGTTAACCGAACTAAAGGTATGTTCAGCGTATTTGGCATCTTGCGAAATGCTGTAACTGTGGGTGCCGTCCATGTCCGGGGTCAGACGTTCTAAGCGGCCGCTGCCGTCTAAGCTGGCGCGGAACAGATAACGCTCCAGAGGTGTTTCCGGTGAAGCAATAAAATAGACCCAGCCGTTTTCTTCGTTTACCCGCAGCACTTCAACCACGTCCCAGTTACCGCGGGTAATCGCTGTGGTTCTGCCGGTATCACGATGCACGCGATAGATATGGCGATAACCGCTGCGTTCGCTTAACCAGGTAAATTCGCGACCATCATTTAAAAAGTGAATGTCGTCGACATATTCGGCCCACGAGTCGGTGCTTTCGCGTAACAGCTCCTGACTGCGACCGGTTTCAATATCGCTGATAAAAGCGCGATTAATGTGCTGTTTGCGGGTCAGTTGCTGAATTAACAGTTTTTCGCTGTTGCCAGCCCAGTTCATGCGCACCAGGTAATGCTGGCGAGGGTCACCGGGAATATCCATCCATTTTGTCTTGCCGCCACTGGCCGGCATAACGCCAATGCGCATAGCCGCGTTAGTTTCACCCACTTTCGGGTAAGGGAACTCTTTTAACGTTGGGTAGAGTTCGTCGGTGTTATTGATCATGGTGAATACCGGCGTGCCTTCGGTGTCCAGCTGCCAGTACGCAATGTGCTGCCCATCCGGGCTCCAGCGAAAACCATCGCGCAGGAAAAACTCTTCTTCGTTAACCCAATCGAAGGTACCGTTAACGATAGTGTCGTTGCCGTCGCTGGTCAGCGCGCTGACAGTGAAGCTGCTAAGATCCTGCACGTAAATGTTGTTCTGCATAACGAACGCGACTTTTGTACCTTGCGGATTAAACTTAGCAAACTGCAAAGTCGACTCGGGCGCATTACCACCCAGTTGGCGTAATTCATTGTTGCTGCGGTCCAGCACCCAGTAGTCGCCCAGAGTATGGGTACGCCACGAACGCTTGGTATTGGTGAAAATGAGTACTTTGTCGCCATCGTCTGACCAGACGTAATTGGCAATATCCAGCGCTTTGCTTTTACCTTTAGGGGTAAGCTGTTCAGCACTGACTAAAACCGTGCGTTCGTTGGTTTCCGGGTGGTAACGAACAATATCGCGACCATCGGCTGAGTCGGACTGCTCTAAAGTCGTGTAACCTGAGCCGTCTTCAAGCCAGCGAGTTGGAGCCGGGCGGTCAATACTGAAGGTATCGCTGGCGAATATTTTTTCCGCTGTCAGCTGGCTAACGCCTGTTACGTCAGCTTTATCGGAGTCCGCAGTGGATTGTCCACCCAGGTTACTACAGGCACTTAAGGTGATAATGGCCGTTAATCCGGCCAATAAGCGCAAAGATCGAAAAGAGGTGTCAGACATGACATTTACCTTTATTCTGATTTATTAACGAACTGATAATACCGCAAAAAACGCAGGAAACCACATAAGCGTGGTTGAAGACTAGCGCAAAGCCCCAATATCCATTGTAAGCATTTTGAAAAATTGAGGTAAAAATGAGCCATAACCCGCTATTAGAACAGAGCCAGCTTCCGGACTTTGAGCAAATTAAACCCGAACATATACAACCCGCTGTTGAAGAGTGCATACAGCACGCTCGAAAAACCATTGATGAAGTACTGGAACATGGTGATTTTAGCTGGAATGGTTTGATTGAACCTTTGACCGATGCGGATGAAAAGCTTGAGCATGTCTGGGCGCCGGTATCGCATTTGAACTCGGTAGTAAGCACGCCGGAACTGCGTGAAGCGCATGACAGCTGCCTGCCATTGTTGTCTGACTACGCAACCTATGTAGGACAGCACAAAGGCTTGTTTGACGCTTATCAGGCACTGCGTGAAAGTGACGAGTTCGACAGTTTGACCGAAGCTCAGCAAAAACTCATTAACGACACCCTACGTGATTTTCGTTTGTCGGGTGTGGATTTACCCGAAGACAAAAAGAAACGTTATGCTGAAATTTCATCGCGGCTGTCTGACTTGTCTTCAACCTTCAGCAACAACTTGCTGGATGCCACCCACGCATGGACTTGCCTGATTACCGATGAAAGCCGCCTGGCTGGCTTGCCGGAAAGCATCAAAGAAGCTGCAAAAGAAACCGCAGCAGACCAGGAAAAAGAAGGCTGGTTGTTCACTTTAGATATTCCAAGTTATCTGCCGGTCATGTTGTACGCCGAAGACCGGGAGCTGCGTAAAGAAATGTACCAGGCTTTTGTGACCCGCGCGTCGGAAACTGGACCTAATGGCGGGGAGTTCGATAACTCTGAGGTTATGAACGAAACTTTGGCTTTGCGTCATGAAATGTCGGAGCTGTTAGGTTTTAACGACTTTGCTGAAATGTCGCTGGCGACGAAAATGGCCGAGTCACCGGAGCAGGTGTTAGATTTTGTGCAGGATCTTGCTAACAAGTCCAAAGCACAGGCGAAAGCCGAGTATGCTGAAATTGAAACCTTTGCGGCAGAGCAAGGCGTGGAGAAAATGGAAGCCTGGGATGTTCCTTACTTTAGTGAGCAGTTAAAGCAGCAGCGCTACTCTATTTCCGATGAATTATTACGCCCCTACTTTCCTGAGCAACAAGTGCTAAACGGTTTGTTTGAGGTGGTTAAGCGCCTGTTTGGCATGACGGTTAGCGAGCAAAAAGACGTAAAAACCTGGCATGAGAATGTGCGTTTCTTCCGCATTCACGATGCCGACGGACATTTGCGTGGCAGCTTCTACCTGGATCTCTACGCGCGTTCAGGCAAGCGAGGAGGCGCCTGGATGGCGGATTTTGTCGGCCGCAGAGTGCACGCCGATGGCGAATTGCAAAACCCGGTGGCCTTTTTAACCTGTAATTTTAGCAAGCCGGTGGGTGGTAAGCCTGCACTCTTTACTCACGATGAAGTGCTGACATTATTCCATGAATTCGGTCATGGCTTGCACCACATGTTAACTCAGGTCGATACCGCTGGTTTGTCTGGTATTAACGGTGTTGAATGGGACGCTGTTGAGCTGCCCAGTCAATTCCTGGAAAACTGGTGCTGGGAACCGGAAGCGCTGGCATTAATATCCGGACACTATGAAACCGGTGAACCGCTGCCGCAGGAGCTTCTGGAAAAAATGCTGGCTGCGCGCAATTATCAGTCGGCTATGCAAATGATGCGTCAATTGGAGTTCTCGCTGTTTGATATGCGCATTCACCACGAGTTTGACGAAAACACGGGTGCGCGTATTAGTGAAATTCTGAGTGAAGTGCGTCAGCAAACTTCGGTACGTATTCCACCGGAGTACAACCGTTTTCAGCATAGCTTTGGTCATATCTTTGCTGGCGGCTATGCGGCAGGTTATTACAGTTACAAATGGGCTGAAGTGCTGTCGTCTGATGCGTTTGCGCGCTTTGAAGAAGAGGGCATATTTAACGCTACAACCGGGCGCGACTTTTTACATGTCATTCTGGAACGTGGTGGCAGCCGTAAAGCCGCAGATTTATTCCAGGAATTTCGTGGTCGCGAACCGAATGCCGAAGCTTTGTTACGTCATAGCGGCATAACAGCCTGATGTTCACATCAGGCTGCGATAGCCATAACCAAGTTGACGAGACCAATTAAACCAAACACGAATAGAATGGTAAGAATAACGCCAATGATGATGTAGGCTTTCGGGCTACCATGCTGGAAGTCTCGTTGGCGGTTTTTTTCTGTTTGCACACCCAAAAATGCCGCCAACACACTCATAACCATACTAAAGACACCTGGTTTAGAGGTTTTATTTTCGGTAGATTCAGACATTAATCAGTGTATTCGTTTTGATAATGTTTTTTGTTGCTGTGGCTTGAACTCGAGATTAACTCAATCAAGTCGAAGAAGTGAAATTGTACGGACCGGCTGTCGCCTTTTAACCAGCTAAACCATGTCACTTGCTCTGCAGCTAACTGACACTCAACAGAGGTGTTACTGGGTTCTATTTCAGTGACAAGCTGCTGGCAGCGCTGAGTGGGGTTTTGCTGAGCAACGAGCGAGGAAGGACTCACGATAGCAAGCGCAGTAAACGCAGCTAATGCTAGTGATGTTATTATTGTTAGTAATCGCATGAAAGTCCCTCTCAAGTCTCGATTGACTAATTTATCAGCGATTTTGTAAAAATTCTAGTCATCATTGCGAATTTTTTTGTCATGGGTTAACTGCTACAATAAGCATCATTTTGAAATAGGTCAGGAAAACGAACAATGAAACCACTAATTGCACCGTCGATACTGTCTGCGGACTTCGCGCGGTTAGGTGAGGAAGTTGACGCGGTATTGAACGCTGGTGCCGATGTCGTGCATTTTGACGTGATGGATAACCACTACGTGCCTAACCTGACGATAGGTCCTATGGTATGCAAAGCGTTACGTGATTACGGAATTGAAGCGCCAATTGACGTGCATTTAATGGTTAAGCCTGTTGACCGTATTATTCCAGACTTTGCCGAAGCCGGGGCTTCTATCATTACTTTCCACCCGGAAGCATCCGACCATGTTGACCGGACTTTACAGCTTATTCACGAACAGGGTTGCCAGGCGGGTTTAGTGTTAAACCCTGCAACACCGCTGCATTACCTTGATCATGTTATGGATAAAGTGGATGTCATTTTACTGATGTCGGTTAATCCGGGTTTTGGCGGGCAGTCTTTTATTCCGTCAACGCTTGATAAGCTCAGAGCGGTGCGTAAACGAATTAAAGCAAGTGGGCGCGACATACGCCTGGAAGTGGATGGTGGTGTTAAGGTTTCAAATATTGGTGAAATTGCAGAAGCTGGCGCGGACATGTTCGTTGCTGGTTCAGCTATTTTTAATGCGGATGATTACGCCAGTGTCATCCAGACAATGCGCGATGAAATCGCTGCGGTAACAGGTTCTTAGAGGAAACAGTAATGTCGAAACCAATTGTGTTAAGTGGTTGTCAGCCGTCGGGACAGTTGTCTATTGGTAATTATATTGGCGCATTACGTCAGTGGGTTAAGATGCAGGACACTCACGACTGTAAGTTTATGTTGGTTGATCAGCACGCCATTACTGTACGCCAGGACGCCGAGAAACTGCAGCAAGCAACTCTTGATGGACTGGCTTTGTACCTGGCTTGTGGCCTTGACCCGGCAAAAAGTACGGTGTTTATTCAGTCGCACGTGCCGGAACATTCTCAATTAGCCTGGGTGCTTAACTGCTACACGCAAATGGGCGAGCTAAACCGCATGACGCAGTTTAAGGATAAGTCTCAGCGTCACGCTAGTAATATTAATGCGGGTTTGTTCACTTATCCGGCGCTAATGGCGGCAGACATTCTGTTGTACCAGGCGAATGAAGTGCCGGTGGGAGATGACCAGAAGCAGCACCTGGAAATGACGCGTAATGTTGCTGAACGTTTTAATAACTTGTATGGCGATATTTTTACGATTCCGGAACCAATGATTCCAAAAGTCGGGGCGCGGGTGATGTCACTGCAGGAACCGACTAAGAAAATGTCAAAGTCGGACGATAATCCAAATAATTTTGTCGGCTTGCTGGAAGAGCCGAAGAAGATTCTGAAGAAAATTAAGAAAGCCGTTACCGACTCTGATGAGCAGGCGCGCATTTACTTTAATCAGGAAGAAAAGCCGGGCGTCTCGAATTTGCTTAGCATTATGTCAGCTGCCACAGGTAAGTCGATAGACGAGCTGGTACCTGAGTACGAAGACAAAATGTACGGGCATCTAAAGGTGGATGTGGCGGAATCTGTGGTTGCCATGCTGGAACCGATACAGCAGAGGTATCACGCAATGCGTAATGATCAGGCATTTTTGCAACAGGTTATGAAACAAGGCGCTGATAAGGCACGTGAAGCCTCAGCAAAAACTTTGTCAGATGTTTATAAAGCGGTAGGTTTTGTACCTTACCCGGGATAAATTTAACTATGGTGGATAAATCTCCGGAACAGCGCGAAAAGGAGTTGCTAACCAGTGTTGAAACCATGGCTAACATTGGCAGCTTTTGGTATGAACCCGCGTCCGGAGATTTATATTGGAGCCCTCAGTTACGAGAAATTCATGGTGTAGCCCAGGATGAACCCATTACTTATGAACAGGCAATGGCGTTTCACCTTCCTGAATACCGTGAAAATATTGAGCACCTGGTCGAGCAAAGCTTTCAAAATCACCATAGCTGGTCGGCAGAAAGCTGTCTTAAAGACAGAAGCGGAATAATTCACTGGGTTGCTATTACGGGCATTACCCGAACGCTGAAAAATGGTGACATGGCACTGTTTGGTGCCATTCAGGATATTACGGTTAAAAAGTACCGTTTGCAGCAGTTGCAAGAGCAAGCCAACACCTTACGCAGCACACTGGACAATTTACTGGATGCAGTTATTACCATCGACAATAACGGCATGATTATTAACTTTAGTGTGCCGGCTGAACGCATGTTCGGTTACAGCGCCGCTGAAGTGAAGGGTAAAAATGTTAGCGTGTTAATGCCTGAACCCTATGCCCGTGAACATGACCGTTATATTAGTGCTTATCAAAAAACAGGCCGCGCCCGCATTATTGGTATTGGCCGCGAAGTTCAGGCTAAGCGCAAAACTGGAGAAGTGTTTCCTATCGATTTGGCGGTAACCGAGATAACGCATTCTGGTGAAACGCAATATGTTGGCATTATACGGGATATTACCGAGCAAAAAGAAAATGCCCGTAAGCTTGAATATTTAGCAAACTTCGATGAGCAAACGGGGTTGCCAAATCGTCATCGTTTTCTTGATCTGGTTGAGAAACGTATTGAAAGTCAGTTACCCATTGCTGTCGCAGCCGTTAATATTGACTACTTTAATCGCGTTAATACAATTCACGGACACGAGGAAGGTGATCGTGTTATTCAGTTAATTGCACAGCGAATGAGAAAAACTATTGGCGATTCGGGCTGGATAGCGAGAGATCTTGGTGACAGATTTTGGGTGGGGGTTATGCAGGACTCTACCGAAACCAGTCTGGCTATTATTGATAAGCTGCACGGCGTACTGCGCGAGCCGTTTAAAACGGCATTCCAGACGCATTATCTCACCGCAAGTGTCGATGTCAGTTTAAGTGGAGGTGATGAAAATGCTTCCGGACTGCTGTCACAGGCCGATACGGCAACGTCTAATGCACGACATAGCGGCCGGGATAAAGTTGCGGTACACCGAGCTGAAATATCTAACTCGGTTGTAACCGATGCCGAAACCGAAGTGGCCTTACGAGCGTCTTTGGGTAAAGGGCAGTTCGAATGCTGGTTGCAGTCTAAAGTGGATACCAACGGTGTTGTTCATGGTGCAGAGGCTCTAATGCGTTGGCGCAACGAAGCCGGAGAGATCATTCCTCCAGATCAATTTATTCCAATTGCGGAGCGTTTTAAGCTGATTATTCCTATGGCTAAAGAATTGTTGAGTCAGGTCGCTTTCGTTGTGCGGCAGCTGAGCGATAAAGGGCTTAATGATCGTATAGCGGTGAATGTCAGTCCAATTGAGTTTTTACAAGACGACTATGTCGAGACGGTACAAAGAATATTTGCCGAACAAAATGCACCGCTGAATCAACTGACCATTGAAATTACTGAAAACTTACTGTTAGCTGACCCTGAAATAGTCGAGCAAACAATGTCGCGGCTTGCCGGGCTCGGCGTCGTATTTTCTATTGATGACTTTGGGACTGGGTATTCTAATTTCATGCGCATTCAGCAACTGCCAATAGGCGAGCTAAAGATAGACCGGGAGTTTGTTCAGCTCGCAGAGGTGAATGACAAACATATGGGGCTGCTGCTGGCTATGCTGAATATGACTAAATCTCTATCGGTTTCCTCGGTAGCAGAAGGCGTAGAAACTGAAACTCAGGTTAAATTACTGAAAGAAAATGGCGCTGATTTATTGCAGGGGTTCTACTTCGCCCGGCCAGTCCATTTTAAAGACTGGCTAAGCGAGCGGCTGTCCTAGCAGTATGATTGTTTTAATTGATAACTTTGATTCATTTACTCACAACCTTGCACGCTACTTTCGGGAATTAGGCGAAGACGTTAGTGTTTTCAGGAATAATGAATTAACCCTTACCGACATAGAGCAGATAGCACCGCAAGCACTTGTTATATCACCTGGCCCCTGTACTCCCAACGAGTCGGGAATATCTTTAGCTGCTATTGAGCACTTTCAGACTAAACTGCCAATATTAGGTGTGTGTCTTGGTCATCAGGCATTGGCGCAGGTTTTTGGTGCAAATGTTATTCGGGCAGAAAAAGTTATGCATGGAAAAACCAGTGTGATTAAACACTCCGGCGAGGGACTTTTCCGACAGCTAAATAACCCTTTAGAAGTGACCCGCTACCATTCCCTTGTTGTTTCTCCTGAAAGCTTATCAACAGATTTTGTCATTGATGCCGATACAGAAACCGAAAAAGGCCAGCGCGAGATTATGGCAATAAGGCACCGGCATTTGCCGCTGTTTGGTGTTCAGTTTCATCCCGAGTCTGTGATGACAGCACAAGGACATAATCTGTTAGCGAATTTTTTACGTTATATACGATAATCAGTAAGTAGTATTTTCTCTGCTTATTCAACATAATACTGCCGCAGTTCAGCTAATACCGAGGTAACATGTTCCACTTTTTTGCGGGTACCACAGAAGGCGGTAGTAATGATCCCGCCCTGCGCTTAGAAAAACGCTTTATCAACTATCTGATAAGCTTTCCGTTTGCGCGTAAAACTCGCTCAAAAGAAGATGGTACCGACGACGAAGAGCATGAGCAGCGACGTAAGCTTTTAGAAGTTGAGCGTCTGAATTACGAAGAGCGCGACCGTAAAGCGCAAGCGCGCCAACGTTACGCCGATCGTATTTCCGATGAATTGCATGAAGAGATTTATCATCGTGCGTTGAAAAGCATCGAAGATGGTGACTACATTCGCGAACGCTTGATCCCATTACCTGAAAAGCTACCTGAATTGCTCGATACGCTTAGCATGAAAGCTGCTTCTATGCGCCGGATTGAATCCGTTGTGCAAGGTATGGACTGGTTTCATACGGGGTTAATCCGTACGGTCAATCAACCACCGTTTATCGACCGGAATAAGCAGGTGAAAATTGATAACCTTAGGGTAGCCATGAGCTTTGTGGGCACCGAAAACCTACGCCTGCTGGCTCCCGCTTATATTATGCAAAACTGGCTGCCGCCGGCAACGCAACCCTTCACCTTATTCCGCCGCAAAATTTGGGAGCATTCGCTGGGTACGGCTATTGCTGCACACAATATTGCGGTAGAGCGTAACCTGCGAGATCCGGTTCTAGCCTATACCATTGGTATGTTCCATGAGCTGGGAAAAATTGCCTTAACCAAGCTGTATTTGCGTTTATTTGATGATGTGCAGCGCGAATTCGCTATGCAAAGCGTTAACGATAAGTCACCCGAGCGCCACAATACTATTGTCACTTTAACTCCGGACGAACGCTTTCTACGCGACTTAATGCTGGAAAAGGATAAAGACGTGAGCTATCTGGTTGCTGAAGGCTGGGGGTTAAAGCGTGTTCCGGTAAGCAAACACTTATTGGCTTTTACGCAAAGCAAAACGAAAGACAAAGGCTATGAATCTGAATACGCGGAAGCCTTAGCCCAAGCTAATGCTTATTGCGAATTCAGAATGCTGCGGGAAGTGGACCTTGCCAGTCTGGAAGAGGGTAAACATCTACTCAATAAGCATTCAATAACGTCAGAAACTGTTGCTCGCTTGCACAATGTGAGCTTAAAACGCCCGCCAATTGTCGTGCCGGAATAGAGAGGTCAGCACTCAAACTCGGTGTCGATTAATAAATGCTCGAACACTTTACCGATATGCGCTTCCTCGTCAGTGAAGCGCACGCCAACACTTATCATTCCATGCTCTTTGCGCTGATTCATAATTTGACCTGAAAGAGTCAGAGGCTCTTTCTGAGAACCCGAGCCAATACTGATTTTTATATTCATATGAGTGACATTACCTGTCTGGTTCTGCGCCTTAAACACAATTCGACACCCGGCAGAAGAGATATCGACGATAACACCACTGGCCAATTTCTTTTTAGTGTTAGTCTGGCTGCCGTCAGCAGTAACATCGACTGGAATGTGTGTTCGAACCCTCCGCTGTGCGCGTAGTGCGCGATTCTCAATTTCTTTCGGATAATCCAGATACAGCAACCTGAACGGGATATTTGAGACGGCCCGGATCTTTGTTTTAAACGCCAGGCATTCACCCGCTTCTCCCTCTAAAACCAAGCGAACAATAACCGGGTTGCCTTCATATAACACATCGGCATAGCTGCCGTCAGTGCGTGGATTCGGCTGTTTTAACAATAAATAGTTACCGGTATCAAAGCCCACAACCTGAAGCTTGGTGCGCACCTTGGTCGCCGAAGAAAACTCAACATCAATTACGTCGCCCGGACGTAAGTAGGTAAGCTTTAACTGTGGTTGAGATGAGGCGTTCAGGGGCGGAGTCTGATTTTCCATAACGTCTTCTGTTGCCGAACATTTATTCAATAAGTCAGGCTAAATTAACACCAGTTAAAGATCAATGTAATTCTGCGTACTTAAATGTTAATTCGGAGAAAACATTTTCGTGACCTAAAAAATAATGACTAAAGATTCATGGTTTCAGTATGCATTAGCATAACTATTCGTATCTTATGCAAGAAAAGCGTAAACCCTCGGGATTAGGGATTTATAACCGAATTATCACAGACAAACTGCACAAATTTTGGCATAATAGCCGGCTACTTTTAGAGATGAATTTGTTGACACCTTTGTTAACTCGCTAAGGCGATAAGGACGAGAGTAATGACAGACAATAAGACAGTAAACCGTGAAATGTTTAATGATGTAATGGTTCCAAACTACAACCCGGCATCGATGATTCCAGTTAAAGGAGAAGGTGCTCGTGTTTGGGATCAAGAAGGTCGTGAGTATGTCGACTTTGCCGGTGGTATCGCTGTGAACTGTCTTGGTCATTGCCACCCAGCGATGGTGTCAGCCCTACAGGAACAGAGCCAGAAGTTGTGGCATCTAAGTAATGTTTTTACCAACGAACCGGCAATTCGTCTGGCGAAGAAATTAACCGAAGCCACCTTTGCTGATCGCGTTTACTACGCTAACTCAGGTGCTGAAGCCAACGAAGCGGCATTAAAGTTGGCGCGTCGCTGGGCAATTGAAAAGCACGGTGAGCATAAGCAACAAATTATTGCTTTTACCAAAGGTTTCCACGGACGCACCTTCTTTACCGTAACCGTGGGTGGCCAGCCAGCCTACTCTGACGGTTTTGGTCCAAAACCTGGTGCTATTGAGCATGTGGATTACAACAACATCGACGCGCTTAAGGAACTGATTTCCGACAAAACTTGCGCGGTAATGATGGAGCCATTGCAAGGTGAAGGCGGCGTAGTAAGCCCTGACGTGGAATTCGTGAAGGCGGTACGTGAACTGTGTAATGAAAACGACGCGTTATTGATTTTTGATGAAGTACAAACAGGCTTTGGCCGTACCGGTAGCCTCTATGCTTATGAACAGCTGGGCGTAACGCCGGATATTCTGACTTCAGCCAAGGCTTTAGGCGGTGGTTTCCCTATTGGCGCTATGCTGACAACAACGGAAATTGCTGAGCATCTTAAACCTGGTACTCACGGTAGTACTTACGGCGGTAACCCACTGGCATGTGCTGTATCAGAAGCGGTATTTGATGTTGTGAATACGAAAGAAACGCTGGACGGCGTGAAGCAACGTGAGCAGTGGTTCAAAGAGCAACTGGCCGCAATTAACGAAAAATATAACGTGTTCAGCGAAATTCGAGGTCAGGGCTTATTACTTGGCGCGGCAATGAATAAAGAGTACGAAGGGCGTGCGCGCGACTTCTTGCTGGCCGGTCAGGAGCATGGCGTGATGGTACTGATTGCCGGTGCTAATGTGGTGCGTTTTACCCCGTCACTGGTTATTTCTGAAGAAGACATTAAAGAAGGCCTGCAGCGCTTTGAAAAAGCTGTTGCTCAGGTCGTCGGTCAATAACTGAGGCTGTTTTATGTTGCTAATCAGACCCATTAAGCCGTCAGATTACGAAGCGTTATATCAGTGCGCGATTGAATCCGGTCATGGTTTTACTTCCTTACCGGTAGACCAGTCGCTGCTGGAGCGCCGCATTAATGCGGCGCAAAAAGCATTCGCTAAAGACACCGTTGAAACACCGGGCGATGAAAGCTACCTGTTTGTTATGGAAGATACCGAAACCGGTACTATTGCAGGTGTCAGTGGTATTGAAGCTGCGGTGGGTTTGAATGAAGCCTTCTGGCATTACCGTTTGGGTAAAGTTGTGCATCATTCAGAAAAGCTTAATATTTATAATGCGCTGGAAACCTTAACCTTGTGTAATGACTACACAGGTGTTTCTGAGCTATGCACTCTATTTTTGCGTGAACCCTACCGGCACAATATGAACGGACGTACTTTATCTCGTTTCCGTATGCTGTTTTTAGCGCAGTTTAAACAGCGTTTCAGCGACTGGGTAATAGCCGAAATGCGCGGTGTTTCAGATGAAAATGGGGATTCGCCATTCTGGAACTGGCTGGAAGAGAACTTTTTCTCGATGGACTTTCCTAAAGCCGATTACTTAAGCGGCATTGGTGATAAAGTCTTTATTTCTGAATTGATGCCACGCTTCCCTATTTATACCAACTTGTTGAGTAAGGAAGCGCAGGCGGTTGTCGGTAAAGTTCACGACAATACCCGCCCGGCACTGAAATTGCTGGAGTCGGAAGGTTTCCGGTTCAGAGGCTTCGTCGATATATTTGACGCAGGGCCAACGGTTGAAGCCGAAGTGTGTAATCTTAATAGTGTCCGTAACAGTCGTTTAGTGACGGTAACTGTCAGCGGATCTACAGCGGAAGATGAAGGTATTCCTCATATTGTCTGCAACACGCAACTGAAGAACTTCCGCGCAACCAAACTGTCTTTACCAGCAGGTGCAGACGAACTCATATTGACGACAGAACAAGCCCAGGCAATGCATTTAGAAAGCGGCGATGAAGCCCGCATTGTTGCACTCTAAGCAGGAGTATTTGTATGACGAACAGTATTCAATTTATAGACGGTTGTTGGGAAGCTGGTGAAGGCCAGCTGTTCAAATCGATTGATCCAGCACGAAACGAAGTTATCTGGAGTGGCGAAGCTGCCAGTGAAACTCAGGTTGAAAAAGCCATTTTGGCAGCACGGGCGGCATTTCCGGATTGGTCTGGCCGCAGTGTTGAAGAACGCCTGGCTATCTGCCAAAAATTCTCTGAATTGCTGGAAGAAAATAAAGAGCACCTGGCTCGTACCATGGCCAAAGAAACCGGTAAACCTATTTGGGAAACTCGTACCGAAGTGGGCGCTATGATGGGGAAAGTGGCTATTTCAGAACGAGCCTACCATGAACGCACCGGTACCGTTGAAAACGACATGCCGGGTGCAAAAGCCTTTATCCGCCACAAGCCGCACGGCGTGGTCGCTGTTTATGGCCCTTACAACTTTCCGGGGCATTTGCCTAACGGGCACATTGTACCGGCACTTATTGCGGGTAACACCGTGGTGTTCAAGCCAAGTGAACTGACCCCTATGGTGGCTCAGGAAACCGTGAAATTATGGGAAAAAGCAGGCATCCCAGCGGGCGTTCTTAACCTGGTTCAGGGTGAAGTGGAAACCGGTAAAGCATTGTCAGCGCATCCACAAATTGATGGTCTGTATTTCACCGGCTCATCAAATACCGGTCACCTGCTACATAAACAATTTGGCGGTCGTCCGGATAAAATTCTGGCACTGGAAATGGGCGGTAATAACCCATTGTTGGTGACTAATGTGGCTGATATTGATGCAGCGGTACACAATATTGTGCAATCGGCTTTCATCACTTCTGGTCAGCGCTGCACTTGTGCACGTCGCTTGTTCATCGAAGATTCTGAGCAAGGTCGTGCTGTACTGGAACGCCTCATTGAAGTGACTGAGAATATTCTGGTCGACGACTACGAAGCTGATCCACAGCCATTCATGGGTGCCATGATTTCTGCTAAAGCTGCGGGCGAAATGGTCGATGCACAGAATGAGCTGTTACATAAAGGAGCTAAGTCATTAGTTCGTATGAAGCAGACCGATTCGAAGAAAGGCTTTGTCACTCCGGGTATTGTGGATGTAACCGGAGTTGAAGATTTACCGGACGAGGAGCATTTCGGACCATTATTGAAAGTGTATCGTTTTAAAGATATCGATGCGGCTATTAAAGAAGCGAACAACACGCGTTATGGTTTGTCTGCTGGTGTATTGTGTGACGATGAACAAACCTATCGTTACTTCTTTAAACACATTCGTGCAGGTATTGTGAATTGGAATAAGCCGATTACTGGTGCCAGCAGTGCCGCACCTTTTGGTGGTATTGGCGCAAGCGGTAATCATCGCGCTAGTGCGTATTATGCGGCGGATTATTGCGCGTATCCGGTCGCCTCTGTGGAAGCTGACAGCATGAGCTTACCTGAGAGTTTAGCACCAGGGCTTAAATTTTAATCGCAATCTGTGCTAGTTTAGTGGCTGGGCAACGTATGGGTTGCCTGGCCGCGTGACAAAGAGAAACAGATGATAGTTGAAACAGACGGATACATTGAGTTAATCCAGTACCTGACAGGTCAGTTACCGGTCTTCACTGAACAAAGTAGCAGCGCAAGAACTGCGGATTACACTTTGCGCGACTTTATGGAAGAGCGCTTGTCAGAAAGCATGATGGCAGTGTTTGAGCAGAATGAGCTTGATGAGGCTGTGCGGCTGGATATTGTCCGGGAAACGGATGCTATCGTTTACGATTTAGAAGAGGTGTTATCGAAAGTTCTGGATACACACCCGACTCCGCAGCAGGAAGCCTTCATTAACGAGTTTGTCGGTCTGGTAAAAAACCTTTTCGATGAGCGTCTGCAAAGTTACCGACTGTAGTCTTTTATTGAGTTCAGCAAGGATCTTCAATGTCAGCAAATAGCATGAATGCAAAGGTCACCTGGGTAGAGGACATGACTTTTGTGGCTACCTCAGGTAGTGGTCATCAAGTGGTTATGGATGGTGACAGCCCGGGCAAGGCGCCCAGCCCTATGGAAATGGTGCTAATGTCTGCGGGAAGTTGCGCATCGGTTGATGTGGTCAGCATATTGCAAAAAGCTAAGCAGAACTTTCAGCGCTGCTATTGTGAGTTGTCAGGGACACGTGCCGATTCAGTACCAAAGGTTTTTACCGACATTCACCTGGAGTTCGTGGTCGTGGGCACCGATATCAACGAAAAGCACGTAGAGCGTGCGGTGAAACTGTCAGCCGACAAGTACTGTTCGGTGGCTAAGATGCTGGAAGCTTCGGTTAATATTACCCACAGTTACCGTATTGAATCCCCTCAACAAGACGACTGATCTTTGAATTATCGACACATTTTTCATGCTGGCAATTTTGCCGATGTTTTTAAGCATTTGCTGTTGGCGCGGGCGCTAGAGTATTTTCAGCAAAAGAATAAGCCCTACTTTGTACTCGATACCCACGGTGGTATCGGCTACTACGATTTGCAAGGCGATCAGGCAATAAGAACTGCTGAAGCTGAGCAGGGCATTGTTCGTTTTGCTGAGCACTCAGCTGAAGAGCCTTTAGCCGCCGCATACTTAAGCACCGTGCGTCAATTAAACGAAGAGCAGGATAAGCTTCGGTATTACCCCGGTTCACCGGTCATAACTTCTGAATTTTTACGCGAAAATGACCGGTTAGTTGTTTGTGAACTGCATAAAGAAGACGCAGAGACTCTTAAAAACACCCCCTTGGGGCGACACAAACAAGTGCAAATACTGGCTCCTATGGACGGTTATCAGGCTGTGCGTGCGCAACTGCCCCCGGCTGAAAAGCGTGGTTTGGTACTTATTGACCCGCCTTTTGAAAACACCACGGAGTTTGACGATGTGGTCAGCGCGCTTGAACAGGGCTTAAAACGCTGGAAAAGCGGCAGCTTTGCGGTTTGGTATCCCATTAAAGATGAGCTGAAAACGGCGGCTTTTCATCGCGACGTTGGCGCTTTGTCGGATCTGCCTAAGACTCTGATCATGGAGCTGAATATACGCACCAATGATGAGCGTAAAGGGCTTCACGGCTGTGGCTTTCTCTGGGTTAATCCGCCTTATGGCGTGGTACAGGACAGCGAGCATCTGTTACCCGTGTTGTGCAAGACTCTGGCTCAGGATAAAGGTGCCAACTTTCACAGTCGCTGGTTAGTTGGTGAGTAGTTACTTACTTGATATCCAGTCAACCTGACGGCGAACCTGGTTTTTCCTTTCCATAATTTGTTCAATCAGCGGTGTCAGAATAAGCTCCATGGCTAAGGCCATTTTCCCACCGGGCACAACTAGGGTGCTGGTACGTGACATAAACGAGCCGTCTATCATCTGCAGGTAATATGGGAAGTCGACGTTCTTAATACCGCGAAAACGAATAACAACAAAACTCTCGTCCAGTGATGGAATATCCTTGGCGCTGAAAGGGTTGGACGTATCAACCGTAGGTACTCTCTGGAAGTTGATATGAGTACGCGAAAACTGCGGAACAATATGGTGAATGTAATCTTCCATGCCGCGAATAATGCTGGTGGTAACCGCTTCACGTGAGTGCCCCCGCTCCGAGGTATCGCGAATTAATTTCTGGATCCACTCAAGGTTAACAATGGGCACCATACCGATTAATAAATCAACATATTGAGTTACATCGTAGCCGTCTCCGCAAACACCACCATGCAAGCCCTCATAGAAAAGTGCATCGGTACTTTCAGGCAGTTCTTCCCAGGGCGTGAAAGTACCGGGCATTTGGTTATAAGGAACCGCATCATCAAAGCTGTGTAAATAGCGACGGACTTTACCGTTGCCGGTTTGCGAATAAGAGCGGAATAACGATTCTAACCGGTCAAAGTCGTTGGCTTCGGCACCAAAATAACTGATATGACGACCCTGTTCCTGAGCTTTGCGAATAGCCAAGTCCATTTCAGGGCGGGAGTAGCGATGAAAGCTGTCACCTTCCACAAACGCTGCACTCACATCTAACGAACGAAAGATATGGCGTACGGCCTGACCTGTGGTGGTTGTTCCTGCTCCTGATGAACCGGTAACGGCAATAATCGGGTGCTTTGATGACATAACATTCTCGCAAACTAAATAAGAACAGTTGTTATACTGACCTGATTTACTAAGGTCAAGGTAAACCCAACGCTTTAATAATGAGGAGGGGGTGGTTCGTCTGCCGGATCTGAGTCAGTCGACTGATTCTCCTGCATTTGTTTTAGGCGCTTTCCTAACCAGCGAATTTGCTTTTGCATTTCACTCATTTGCTGAGTCTGCTCAGTAACCAGTTTATTCAATGAATGAATAGTGTCTTCCTGGAATGTTAACTGCATTTCCAGATTAGTTAATTGTGCTTCTATCTTCTCTACTGTCATTCTTTACTACCTGTTAAATCAATATTCCACCACTCAGCAAGACCGGCAGAGCTCTCGCTAATGACCTGTTGCTGTTTTTCATCAAAGACGACGGCTAACACCGCAGCGTTGCTGGGACGTCCTCCGTCGCGTAAATCTACCCGCCAGTGCGTGAGCTCTTCTCCTGTCGAGGTGTCCCAGATTGCAATTTGACGTGATGGCGAGCCGGTAATGAGATAATCACCGGATGCGCTAAAACGCGCAGCACTAAAAATTTTATGGCGCTCTATGAATTTAAGTTTTGAGGCAATTTCGCCATCTGGTAGTGAGTGAATAATCGAATTATCGATTGCATCTGAGATAAACGCGAAGTGACCATCAGGGTGCAGAGCAACCTGTGTGATCCGCCCTTCCAGTGGCCAACGGTGCACAATTTGCCCGCTCCGGGTATCCCACAGTATAGCCGAATGGTCGTTTGAACCGCTTAGAACATAAAAACCATTGGGCGAAATATCAAGAACATTAATACTTTCGGTATGCCCATAAAATTCAATACGTCGACCCGAGGCGGGGTTGAAAGCAACCTGTGTACCGTCTTGCTTTCCAAGCACCACCGTTCCACCTTTTTTACTGACCACCAGCTTTTGTATCTCGCCTGAACCTATTTGCCAGAACCCCAGATTTTCGCCGTTATTAATATCCCACATGGAGAATTCTTTACGCGATGCTGCAACCGCCACTTCCCCGTCGGCGCTAATATCAACGTCTATAATCTGAGAGACGGTGTTTTCATTATGCTGCCATTGGTACTTGGCGTTGGTGGCATAACGTGGCCACAGCAGTAAACCAGTTTCATCTGTAGAGACTAGGCTATAGTTTCCGTCGTCGGAAATATCAGCGGCGTAGGTGCCGTTTTCAGCGTGAATCGTTTTCTTGACCTTTTCCGGTGCAGGTTGGCAACCGGTAATTACAACCAGCAAAATAAACGCACCGCAGAGCTTAAGAAAAGGCATAGGCAAGTTCCTTGTGGTTGTGTAGTATGGTTCTGTTAGATAACACTATTATGGCATA
The DNA here is from genome assembly GCF_051842345.1 of Idiomarina sp. ST20R2A10. Taxonomy (NCBI): domain Bacteria; kingdom Pseudomonadati; phylum Pseudomonadota; class Gammaproteobacteria; order Alteromonadales; family Idiomarinaceae; genus Idiomarina; species Idiomarina sp. ST20R2A10. The sequence goes on from NZ_JBNIEY010000004.1 coordinate 227,306, forward strand.
GTCCGAAAGGATGCAAGACGATAATTGGAGAAAACGATGAAACAACTGATGAAGCCGTTAGCTATTTCAGCTATCGCGCTGGTACTGGCGGCCTGCTCACAAGAAAAATTTCCGGCGAATGATACGGAATTAAAAACAGACAAAGACAAGCAGGCTTACGCTCTAGGCTCTTCTGTTGGCGGGTTTATTGCACGTAACTTAGAACGTCAGGAAGAAGCGGATTTCATGCTGGAACGCGATATTGTTATTGCTGGCTTTGTGGATGCGGTTAAAGGTGATCCTCAGTTAAGTGATGAGGAAGCTGAAAAAATCCTGAACACTATGCGCAAAGAAGTTATGGAGCAACGTCAAAACGTATTGGGTAAGAAAGCGGCGGAAGAAGGTAAAGCGTATTTAGCCGAGAACGCGAAAAAAGAAGGTGTTCAAACAACGGATTCAGGTCTTCAGTATGAAGTTCTTAAAGAGGGTGACGGTGTTAGTCCATCCGAAACCGATATGGTAGAAGTTCATTACGAAGGCACGTTGGTTAATGGGGAAGTTTTTGATAGCTCCTATGAACGTGGCGAGCCTACATCTTTTCCGCTAAACCGAGTTATTCCGGGCTGGACTGAAGGTCTGCAGTTGATGAAGGAAGGTGCTAAGTACCGTTTTGTGATCCCGTCTGAACTTGCATATGGAGATCGTGAATTGGGTGATGGTCAAATCCCACCAAATTCAACGCTGATTTTTACCGTTGAATTACTTAACGTACAAAAAGACGAACCGGATACCGAATAAGCTCAGTTGAGTTTTCATCTATACAAAAACGCCGGCGAATTACCGGCGTTTTTATAAATTCAATAAAAGTCAGCTTAAGCTGTTATTAAATTATGCTCGTCTAAATGGTTGAGAAGTTTGTCTTCAAACTCCATTCTTAATTCCAATGCTTCACCAAGTGCCGATAAATCTCTATCGAAGGTTTCACAGTGGTCAGTTGAGCTTATCTCACCGTACTTATCGTTAAAATCTAACGCTATTTCGGTTGTGTCAGAAATTAAAGGGAATAACTCATCAGCCAAATCATCAACTGAGTTTCCCTGAGATGAAGCTTCGCGCACAATTTGGTCATAAATTTCAAAATGACCACTCGATACGTAGTCGACTAATTGACCGCAAAAGTTACGGATATCAGTGACGTCGGGTAAGCCCGAGCGAATGCTTTCATAAGGCGGGAGCGCGGCAAGTTTAAAGTAATTCACCAGTAAGTCCTGGCGCTCGGATAGCCATAGGTCGATACTTTTATGAGCGCCGCCCCAGCGCTTTTTTGCCTGCTCATTACGGCTTAACATGATACTCTCCGTCTATAGTTTCAGTACCTAATGTAAATTCAGAAGCATTAGAACTCAACTGATTTTACAGAAAACCAAACGCATTTGATACGCGGGATTAATATGGCGACTTTGTATTCAAAACCGGCGGGTGATGAACCTGCCTGGTGGTTTGTGGTGAGCTCTGACCATCTTTTTCTGGATGACAGCGGAGAAGTCCCTTTTGGCTGCCTGCAAGATCTGAGCTTTCCAGACTTAAATGACTACCGGGTAGTGGAAATAGGAGAACTGCGGGAGCGTAGCTGTTATTTGGTCATGGCTGACTATATGGATGAGCAGTTCATTGGTGGTGAGTTCGTGCCTTTACGGCAATTACTTACCGTGGATGACATGGAAAAGTTTGCGATGGCAGGCAGAGCCCGGCAATTCAGCGACTTTTTGAATACTCATCGCTTTTGTGGCCGCTGCGGTGCCCGCATGCAAACCATTGAATGGGAGCTGGCGATGCATTGTAACCAGTGTCAGCACCGTTGTTACCCGCGCGTGTCGCCATGCATTATCGTGGCTATTCGCAAAGGTGACAAAATTTTACTGGCTCAGGGTAAGCGGCATAAGCCTGGGTTGCACTCTATACTGGCAGGGTTTGTTGAAGCCGGCGAAAGTCTGGAGCAGGCATTAGAGCGAGAGGTTTATGAGGAAGCAGGTATCCGCGTTAAGAACATTCAGTACCATTTAAGCCAGCCCTGGTCTTTCCCTCATTCATTAATGATGGGATACACTGCAGACTGGGCAGAAGGCGAATTGCATATTGATCCGCACGAATTGGTGACAGGCGACTGGTTTGCTTTTGACAGCCTTCCGAATATTCCGCCGGAAGGGACCATAGCAAGAACGTTGATTGACCTATCTCAAAAGAGGTAAGCATAAGTTTTCATGGAGCCAATGCCTGTGGACTGATAAAATGCCGGGCATTGATGTTGATAAATAATTGGATTCGCTATGACCGCTCCGGCGCTTAAAAATGATCGTTACCTTCGTGCATTGGCAAAACAACCTGTTGATCGCACACCCGTCTGGATGATGCGTCAGGCTGGGCGCTATTTACCTGAATATAAAGAAGTGCGCGGTCAGGCTGGCGACTTTATGTCATTATGCCGTAACACTGAACTGGCCTGTGAAGTGACCATGCAACCGTTACGTCGATTCGACCTGGATGCCGCTATACTCTTCAGTGATATTTTGACCATTCCGGATGCTATGGGTCTGGGTTTATATTTTGAGGCTGGCGAAGGTCCAAAATTTAAAGACCCGGTTCGCAGCATGGCTGCTATTAAAAATCTGGCTGTGCCCGATATGGAAGACGAGCTGGGTTACGTGATGGATGCTGTGCGCGCTATTCGTCGCGAACTGAATGGCAGTGTGCCACTTATTGGTTTCTCCGGAAGTCCCTGGACACTGGCGACCTACATGGTTGAAGGTGGCAGCACCAAAAACTTCTCCAAGGTGAAGCAACTGATGTTTGCTGATCCTGAAGCTATGCATACCTTGCTGAATGTACTGGCTGAGTCCGTTACTCAGTATTTAAATGCGCAGATTGCCGCAGGTGCGCAGTCGGTCATGATATTCGATACCTGGGGGGGAGTTTTATCACCACGTGACTACAAAGCATTTTCTCTGGCTTACATGGAGAAAATTGTAGCGGGTCTTACGCGGGAAGCCGACGGACGCAAAGTGCCGGTTACTTTATTTACCAAAAATGGTGGGCAATGGTTGGAAGCTATGGCTGCCAGCGGTGCCGATGCGCTGGGTGTGGATTGGACCACCGATTTATCCGATGCCAGAGCTCGTGTTGGTAGGCAAGTCGCGCTGCAGGGAAATATGGACCCTAGCGTACTGTATGCGAAACCAGCGCGGATTGAGGAAGAAGTACAAAGCATATTACAAAGCTATGGTTCAGGTACTGGCCATGTGTTCAATTTGGGGCATGGAATTCACCCCGAAGTAGATCCGGAGCATGCTGCTGCTTTTATTGAAGCTATTCACAAATACAGCCCCGCGTTTCATTCAAACGATTGAATTTGCGATTAAACCGCCAGAATCCTCGTTAAGTGCACCGCCTTTAGGCGGTGTTTTGCGTACAATAGTCCATGTTAAAACCGTTGTAAAAAGAACCTAGAGGTAAGCATGGCGAAACGTTCCTGGATTAATCCCATTACTATTGTTGTCGTTGTCCTGACTGCGGCAGCTGTGTATTTGTTTGGGTTTCCGCCTGAAACTAAGGTTGAAGAGGGAAAGGAACAGTCGGTTCCGGTTAAAACTCAGACCGCTGAAATTAGTGAGTTCCGCGATACTATTGAAGCGTTAGGCACCGCCATGGCCAATGAAACGGTTCGTATTACCGCGCAAACTCAGGACGTTGTTGAAAAAATCTATTTTGAAAGCGGCGACTTAGTTGAGCAGGGACAACTGCTGGCTGAGTTAAATGCGCGTATAGAAGTAGCTCGTGTGCAACAACTCAAATTTAGTTTAGACGAAGCAAAACGACAGCTGGAACGCATAACCGAATTGCGTCGTGGTAATGCAGCCTCACAACAACAACTTAATGAGCAACAAGTTCGGGTAAATGGGCTCCAGGCCGATTTAGAAGTTGCGGAAGCAACTTTAAAAGAAATGAAGATTTATGCGCCATTTTCAGGCCGTGTCGGTATTCGTGAAATAAGCGCCGGTTCTCTGGTCAGTCCGGGGGATGTGTTTACAACGCTTGATGATATCAAACCTATTAAAGTGGACTTCAGCGTTCCTGAACGTTATTTCGCTAGTATTGCCGTAGATCAGGAAGTGATTGCCCGCAGCCGTGCATATCCGGGCGAACAGTTTATTGGGCGTATTTCCAGCATTGATTCTCGTGTGGACCCGGTAACGCGGTCAGTAAAAGTCCGTGCAAAAATTAACAATGATGATGAACGCCTGCGTCCGGGAATGCTTTTGCAAATTACTTTGCTACGGAGCATTGATGAAGCTCTTTTGTTGCCGGAAAAAGCGCTTATCCCCATTCAAAACAGACAATATGTGTATGTGTTAACACCGGATAATCGCGCGCGCCAAAAAGAAGTCACTATTGGTCGACGTAAGCCCGGTATTGTGGAAATTACAGGCGGCCTTAAACCCGGAGAAGAAGTTATTATAGAAGGTATTGTTCGCCTTCGTGACGGTGTACCCGTTTCTGTGCAGGGAGGTTAAATTATGTTGTTGTCAGACCTTTCTGTAAAACGTCCGGTTTTTGCAACCGTACTGAATATTCTGCTGGTGGTTTTCGGTATTGTAGCTTTTACCATGCTGCCGTTGCGAGAATATCCGGATATCGATCGTCCTATAGTTACTATTGATACAGACTACCCCGGCGCCTCTGCCGAAGTTGTAGAAACTCAGGTCACGCAGTTAGTCGAAGACCGTATTAGTGGCATAGAAGGCATTAAAAACATTAGCTCTAGCAGCCGCAACGGGCGCTCCAGTATCAGTATAGAGTTTAATCTGACTCGCGACATTGATGCCGCTTCTAACGACGTTCGTGAGCGGGTGTCCCGGGTACTTGATAACCTGCCGGAAGAAGCTGACCCCCCTGAAGTTTCAAAGGCCTCAAGCGATGAGAGTACCATTGTCTGGTATAACCTTCGCAGCGAGAGCATGTCGATTCTGGAGCTAACTGACTACGCGGAGCGATACATCGTAGACCGTCTGTCAGTTGCCGACGGTGTCGCACGGGTAGTCATTGGTGGTGACCGCCGTTACGCCATGCGTGTATGGCTGGACCGTGATGCTATGGCGGCACGGCAGGTGACGGTAACCGATATTGTTAGCCGTTTGCGAGAAGAAAACGTTGAGCTTCCGGCAGGTGAAGTTGAGTCAACCGACAGAGAATTCTCGGTTCGTATGGCACGCGCGTATTTATCGCCGGAAGACTTTAAAAACTTGGTGATACGACAGGGCGACGATGGTTACTTAGTCCGGTTGGGTGAAGTGGCCCGGGTAGAACTGGGTGCCGAAGATGACAAAACCGACTTCCGGGGTAATGGCGTTAACATGGTTGGTGTTGGTGTCATTAAACAGTCGAAGGGCAACACCCTGGATGTGGTGAAGAACGTTCACCGGGAAATGAAAAAAATTCAGGAAACCCTGCCTGAAACCATGTATCTGGCACCCAGCTATGACTCGTCGATATTTATTCAGGGCTCAGTTGACGAAGTTTATAATACTCTGGCTGTGGCGATGGCACTGGTTATTGTCGTTATTTACCTGTTTTTAGGAAATATAAGGGCAACTATTGTTCCTGCGCTGACGGTGCCTGTGGCGATTATTGCGTCCTACATGGTGCTATTCGCACTGGGCTTTTCCATAAACTTGTTAACCTTGCTGGCGCTGGTACTGGCTATTGGACTGGTGGTTGATGACTCTATTGTCGTGCTGGAAAACATATACCGCCGTATAGAAGAGGGAGAGCCTCCGGTTCTGGCTGCTTATCGTGGAGCCAGAGAAGTGGGCTTTGCGGTTATTGCGACAACCCTGGTACTGATTTCGGTATTTGTACCGTTGGCTTTCTTAGACGGAAATATCGGTAAGCTTTTTACGGAGTTTGCCCTTGCCATAGCCGCTGCTGTTGCTTTCTCCAGTATTGCTGCACTGACGTTAACGCCAATGCTGAGCTCTAAAATACTGAGTAAAAAAGAGCGTACCAGTAAATTTGGTAAAGCTTTTGATGCGACTTTCAACTGGCTGGAACAAGGTTACCGTGGCGTGCTTGAGAAAAGCGTGAAGCGGCCTATGATGGCAATCGTGTTGGTGGTTATGTCGGGTGTTGTTGCGTTCGGTTTATTCAGCTTTATTCCACAAGAGTTCGCGCCACCTGAAGACCGCGGTACTTTTTATATTCAGGTGCGCAGTGCCGAAGGCGCAAGTTTCGAGTCCAGCTCCAGACATATGGACGAAATAGAACAGATTCTTTTGCCTTATATTGATGAAGGCAAGATTGACCGTTTGATTGTTCGTGCTCCCGGTTGGGGCGGTAGCGCCGGTATTGCTATCGTCGGTGCCGTTCCGTTTGACGAGCGTGACTGGTCAAGTTTTGATCTAATGGAAGAAATGCGCTCTCAGTTGGATTCGGTTGTCGGCGTTCAGGCGTTCGCTTTTATGCGGAGTGGTATTAGCGGCGGAGGCGGGCGTCCGGTCGAATTCGTGTTGCAGGGGAATACCTACGAGCGCTTAGCTGAATTTCGTGACATTGTTATTGAGGAAGCTTCTACCAACCCGGGTTTACAGGATCTGGACAGTGACTATAAAGAAACTTTGCCACAATTACTGATTCAGGTGGATGAAGCCAGCGCGGCTGATTTAGGAGTTTCAGTGCAGGATATAGGTATCACCTTGCAGTCTGTATTAGGCCAAAGACGAGTGACAACCTACCTTGATCGCGGTGAAGAGTATGACGTGATGCTGGAGGGCGAAAAAGCCGATTACCGTAGCCCCAGCGCCATAGATAATATCTATGTACGTTCGCGTAAAAGTGACGAATTGATTCCGCTTTCTAACCTCGTAACCATTACTGAGCAGGCCACTTCAGCCCGACTTAACCGATACAACCGTATGCGCAGTGTCACCATTGAAGCGAATCTGGCTGAGGGATATTCACTGGGTGAAGCGTTGAGTTATTTGGAAGGCGTGGTGCAGGAAAAACTGCCGGAAGATGTCTCAATTGACTATAAAGGCGAGTCTCAACTGTACAAAGAGAGTGGTAGTTCAATTGTCTTTGTTTTTGGGTTGGCATTGGTCATTACCTTCCTGGTTCTGGCTGCGCAGTTTGAAAGCTTTATTCATCCGTTGGTCATTATGCTGGCGGTACCTATGGCTATAGTTGGGGCTTTAATGGCGCTGTATCTGGCCGGAATGAGCATCAATATATACAGTCAGATAGGCATAGTAATGCTCATTGGTCTGGCAGCGAAAAATGGTATTCTTATTGTTGAATTTGCGAATCAGTTGCGTGATTCAGGAGTGGAGTTCAAAGAAGCTGTGCTTAAAGCTGCGCAACAGCGTTTACGACCGATTGTGATGACGGCGTTCACAACTCTAATGAGTTCCGTGCCACTTATCCTCGGTTCTGGGCCGGGAGCTGAAAGCCGTATGGTCATTGGTACGGTTATTTTTGCCGGGGTTGCAGTGTCAGCATTTTTGACGTTATTTGTTATTCCTGCTCTGTATATCGCTCTGGCGAAGAATACCAGCTCACCAATGGCTATCACGCGTAAACTGGAATCTTTACAGGAAGAGTATCCAGACCATCATAGTTGATGGTCTGCGGTGCTAATAGTGCAGAATAGGTTCGTTGCCGGCAGTGGTCAGGCCGGCAACGACGTTTTGTGCATAACTAGGGTGATTGGTAAAAATACCGTCGACTCCCATTGCGTGCAGTTCTTCAATGTCGTGCTGACCATCCACAGTATAGACATAAACTTGTAAGCCCCGGCGATGACCATCTGCGACTAACTCAGGTGTCACAAAGTCGACAGCGAAATGAGCTGAGAAGGCTTTGAGTTCTTCAGCGAAGTAGCAATAACTCAAAGGGCAACTGGCACTTAACGCTCCAATTTTAATGCTGGGACGACGCTTTTTAAGGCGTTGTAACCAATGGTGGTTAAAAGACGAAACCAGCAGTTGCTCGGGCTTAAAATTCGAGTTCTGCAGAGCGTAATCAACGTCCAGTAACAGCTCTTTGGTCGGCACATCGCCTTTAAGCTCGATGTTGACATGACAATGTCCGTTAATATGAGCTAAAGCTTCTCGCAGCGTGGGTATAGACTGCTGACCGAAGACTTTCAGATGCCGAATTTGCTCTGCGGTTAAATCTTTTAATCTGCCCGGGGTGGCTGTCAGGCGTTCTAAATACCGGTCGTGAAAGACAAAACGCTCACCGTCAATGGCGTAAACATCCAGCTCTATGCCATGCACTCCGCTGTCCATTGCGCGCGAGAACGCGGCGAGCGTGTTTTCCGGAGCCTCATAACTGGCTCCTCGGTGAGCCCATAAAATCAATCGTCGCTCTCTTTTATTTCTGCCATGACTTCACCCATACGGGTCACTGACAGAGGTTTAAGTTCGTCGTTAAACTCAATGGCGTCTTTAGCAAAGGTCAACACAACGGTCGAGCCCAGTTTAAAGTGACCCATTTCCTCACCTTTTTTAAGGTGTATCGCAGAGTGCCCCGAGGTTGGATATGACCAACTTTGAATACGCCCGCCGGTAGGAGGCGTTATGGTACCGGACCATACAGTACCGATACTGGCAACAATTGTAGCGCCAACCAATACCAATGACATGGGGCCAACTTCGGTATCAAAAATGGCAACCACGCGCTCATTTCGGGCAAACAGGTTAGGGACATTAGCCGCCGTTAACGGGTTAACAGAGTACAAATCACCTGGCACATAAATCATTTTTTTCAGCACGCCGTCGCAGGGCATATGAATGCGATGATAGTCTTTCGGCGCCAAATAAATAGTTGCGAATTTACCGTCAACGAAAGGTTTCGCGTCTTCTTCGTTGCCCCCCAGCAATTCCTGTAACGAATAATCGTGGCCTTTGGCCTGAAAAATACGTCCGTTTTCAATGTCGCCCAATTGGCTGACAGCACCATCGACCGGATGAGCCAGCTCGCTTTCGCTGGCCTCTAAGGGTCTGAGTTCAGGTTTTAAATGGCGGGTAAAAAACGCATTAAAGGTTTTATAAGCTTTTGGCGATTCTTCAATGGCTTCACTCATATCAATTTTATACTGTCGGATAAACCAACGGATAAACAGCTGAGTAAACCATCCGGCACGCGCCGCAGCAAACTTTCCTATTAAGCGGGAAATTAAATGCTTAGGCATGACATGCTGGAAGAATATTTTGACTTTATCGGTCTTAGCCACAGTTATTTACCTCGAATTGCCCGACTGGGCTTTTGTGTTTTCATAGTCTCAATAATGCGATGATAATTAGAAAGACGCCAGTCATGCAATTGATTGTTGCTGACAGCTTCCTGTAATGCACAACCTGGGTCGTCTGCGTGTTTGCAGTCACGGAATTTACAGCCGCCTAAATAGTCGCGAAAGTCCACATAGCAACGAGCGATTCGCTCGGGTTCCAGATGCCACAATGAAAATTCCCGAATCCCGGGGGAGTCAATCAATGCGCCGCCTTGCTTTAAGTCATACCAAGTCGCGACTGTGGTTGTGTGCTGTCCTAATCCTGAATTATCGGACACTAAATTTGTTTCGGCGTTCACGTCAGGTAACAGCTGATTAACCAGCGAGGATTTACCCACCCCCGACTGTCCAACCACAATAGAAATACTGTCTTTCAGCATGTCCTGCAGGGCATCCAGACCATCCTGAGTCGCGCTGCTGACGTTAAGGACTTTATAGCCAATACTCTCGTAGTCTTTTAAGCGCTGCTGGATATGGTTGCGCTCTTCTTCGTCTATTTCCGGCAGTAAATCGGCTTTATTCAGGACAATAACCGGCTCTATGCCAATGTCTTCGCAGGCGACTAAGTAGCGATCGATAATCGGAGAGGAGAAGCTTGGCAATACGCTCGAGATAATAAAGATTTGATCAATATTAGCGGCAACCGGTTTAAGACCGTCGTAGTAGTCGGGGCGCGAGAGCAAGCTGTCGCGCTCCTGAACAGCAACCACTACGCCCTGCATGCCTTGTTGCTCAACCGAAGATCTGGACCATAAAACACTGTCGCCACACACCAGACTGCTGATAACCCTGCGAATATGGCAGCGATAGGTATTCCCCTGCTCATCACGGATATCGGCATGTTGGCCAAAGCGGCTTATAACGCGACCGGGTTCCGGTGCATTAAGCTGGCTGTCAGTCCATTCTATATCGGTGTTTTTCAGTCGTTTTTTCTGATTGACTGATACTTGCCGTTGCTGACCTTTATTAAGACGTCTGCGTTTTACCAAGCCCGTTAACCTGTTGTCGTGCTAGAAATGACGCTATCATACAACAAATTGTATTGAGAGAGCAGGGTAATGACCGAGGACAATAAGAAACAACGCTTAATTTGGATTGACCTTGAAATGACAGGCCTGGAGCCTGATGAGAATCATATTATTGAAGTGGCTACCATAGTCACCGATGCCCAGTTAAACACTCTGGCCGAAGGCCCTGTTATTGCGGTTCATCAGCCGCAAAAGTACCTGGACAGAATGGACGACTGGAATGTGAAAACGCACACCGGCTCCGGTCTCGTTGAGCGGGTAAAGGAGAGTCAGCACGACGAGCGTAAAGCGGCTGCAGAGACGATTGAGTTTTTAAAGCAGTACATTGACGCTGGCGTATCGCCAATGTGCGGTAACAGTATCTGTCAGGATCGCCGTTTTCTGGCAAAGCATATGCCTGAACTGGAAGCTTTTTTCCATTACCGGAACTTAGACGTCAGCACATTAAAAGAGCTGGCCAAACGCTGGAATCCGGAAGTTGCTAATAGCTTTAAAAAGTCAGGTGCGCATGAGGCTTTAGCGGATATTCGTGAGTCTATTGCAGAATTACAGCACTATCGAGAGCATTTTTTCAGCAAATAAACCAATTGCGGCGCGAAAACTATTGACCTTATCGGTGGTATCAGTAGAATACACGCCGCACTGACGAAGCGGGAATAGCTCAGCTGGTAGAGCACAACCTTGCCAAGGTTGGGGTCGCGAGTTCGAATCTCGTTTCCCGCTCCAACGTCAGTCTTTCCACCAGAAGTATCAATACGCGGGAATAGCTCAGCTGGTAGAGCACAACCTTGCCAAGGTTGGGGTCGCGAGTTCGAATCTCGTTTCCCGCTCCAAGTTTTAATCGCTAGTACGTTTAAATTGAGTTTAATACGCACCAGCGACTCAATGTTCTGAACCTTCGTTTGCTAACTCTCTTTCGAACTATCCACAAACATAGCAATAGCACCATCACCCGTAATATTACAGGCGGTACCGAAGCTGTCCTGTGCCATGTACAAGGCTATCATTAAGGCGACTGCGGTTTCGCCGAAACCCAGCATGGAACCTAACAGGCCAACCGCTGACATAACGGCGCCGCCGGGCACACCTGGTGCGGCTAACATGACAATGCCAAGCATTAAAATAAACGGCAGCATGGTAAAGAAGCCGGGAATAGCCAGTGAATTATGCAGCACCATAACCGCGACCGCACAGCTAACAATGGTAATGGTGGAGCCAGCTAAGTGAACGGTAGCGCAAAGTGGCACGGTAAAATTGGCTACGTCATTATCAACTTTGTTTTTACGCACGCTTTGCAGGGTGACTGGAATAGTTGCAGCACTGGACATAGTACCTAACGCGGTGAAATAGGCTGGCAGCATGTTTTTAATTAAAAACAGTGGCGAACGACCGGTTTTTATACCCGCCATAATGTACATAGAGGTGATGTAAACCCAGTGCAGGGCAACGGCAAGTATGAGAATGACACCAAATGTTTTCAGGGTATTAAACACCGTGCCGGCAACGGCCATTTCTGTAAAGATACCGGCAATATACAGCGGCAGTAATGGAATAATAACTTTAACCAACAGCAGCTCGATAATGTCGCGGCCTTGATCCGACAGTTTTTTCAAACTTTCAGCTTTAGTACTGGCAATGCCCAACCCGAATATAAAGGCTAAAACCAGAGCTGACATGACTTCCATAAGTGGCGGAACTGACAGTTCAATAAAAGGTTCTATAGTGGCTTTGGCTTCGGTAGAAACACTTTGAGCATCGGTGGTCAGCCAGGGCACGACAAGGCTGGCGGCGAAAAACGCAACACTACCGGCGATGACGGTAGAGGCATAAGCTATACCTAAGGTTTTACCGAGCATTTTTCCGGAGTTGCTTGGTAAGCTGGCAATACCGCTGGTAATGAAGAACAAAATAAGTAATGGGATGGTAAAGAATAACAACTGACCGAACAGAGCTTTAAAGGTCAATAACAGTTGGCTGACCCACTCGGGCATATATAGCCCAATGAGAATACCGGCGACAATACCCGCAATTAGCTTAAGAATTAATCCCATAATACTCGACTCTTTTTATGAATGTTTTTACGAATGGAAGCTTGCTGTTTTAGGCGCTATTTAAGCCTTAGCTAATTAGAGCAAGCCTTTTAAATGCGCAACCACGCTGCGGCCTAAAGCGCTGAGATTATACCCGCCTTCCAGGCAAGATACGATACGGCCGTCGCAATGATTATCGGCAATTTCTTTCAGTTTGAGGCTTATCCAGTGGTAGTCTTCTTCTTTCAATAAGAACTGCGACATGTCGTCTTCGGCGTGGCCGTCAAACCCCGCGGAAATCAGTATTAATTGTGGTGCAAAGTTATCTAACGCCTTAAACCACTTTTGGCTAACGGCTTCTTGCCATTGTGGGCCTTTGCATCCTGCGGGTAAGGGAACGTTGTGGATATTGTCGGCGCTGGTGTCTTCGCCGGTAAAGGGGTAAAACGCCTGCTGAAAAGACGAACAAAATAAAATACGCTCATCGCTCTGAACAATGTCTTCTGTTCCATTGCCGTGGTGCACGTCAAAATCGACAATGGCAACGCGTTCAAGCCCGTGCGTTTCCAGAGCATGGTAAGCAGCAATAGCAACATTATTGAACAGGCAGAAGCCCATCGCTTTGTCGCGGGTGGCGTGGTGTCCGGGCGGGCGCACGGCACAAAAGGCCTGTTTGTTGTAAGTGGTCAGTACATCATCGACTGCATTGATGGCGGCTCCGGCAGCCTTCAGCGCGGCGGCTTTACTGCCTGCGGTTATTAAGGTGTCCGGATCAATCCACTCGTGGTCGTACTCCGGAATTTGCGCGAAAACAAAATCGACATGCTCTTTGGTATGGGCTCTGTAAATAGCCTCAAGTGGCGCGTCGGAAGCGTCTTTTCTGACCAGAACAAAGTCCATTCCGGAGCGGATCAATTGGTCGTTAATGGCCGCTATGCGAGCCGGGCACTCTGGGTGTTGTTCATCCGGAATATGCTCCAGGCAATCTGAATGACTAAAAACAACGATAGACATAGCTAGTCTGCGTCCTCGTTCAGCTCGAGTTTCAGCAGCACTTCTCCGGGCTCTTCACTGGGTAGGCGCTTAAAGCCTCCGCGCTCGAACACGCTGAGCATGGGCTTATTAGCTGCCAGAACATAGGCCTGCATACTGTCCAGCTTGCGCTCTTTGGCAATACGGATCATTTCATCCAGTAACATGCCCGCCATGCCCCGCCCCTGATACTTCTCACGGGTAACAAAAGCCACTTCACAGCTATTTTGAGACTCAATGAAGTAGTAACGTCCTACGGCCTGAATTTGAACCGCTGAGCCCTTCTGGCGAACAATACAAAGGGCCAGGTCTCTGGACTGATCAACGCTGACCAAGTTACAGGATTTTTCCCGGGTCATGTTGGTGGGCACTGCGTTGTATCGTAACTGCAGGGTTTCTTTGGTATGAGAGTAGAAAAACTCCTGCAATCGTCGTTCGTCTGATGGATAGAGAGGTCTTAAGTCGAAAGACTCATTATTAATTTTTAGCTTTTTAAAGCCGATGTCACCAAGTTCAGGCACATCGACAGGCGTTTGTTGCTGATAGTTGGGCACCCAGTAGTGTTTGCGTACTTCCTGTAACAGATGGCTACGGAATTTAGGGTGGGCAACACGAATCAGCTCTAATGCGCGTTCGCGGATACTTTTTCCGCGCAGCGACGCCACCCCAAATTCGGTTACGACATAATGCACGTGCCCTCGCGTGGTGACCACTCCGGCTCCTTCACGAATAAAAGGCACAATGCGCGATACTTTGCCGTCTTCGGTGGTTGACGGCAGAGCAATGACGGGCTTACCCCCCTTACTTAAGGAAGCGCCACGACTGAAGTCAACTTGCCCGCCAATACCGCTATAAAACTGATGTCCTATGGAGTCGGAAACAATCTGTCCGGTTAAGTCCACTTCAATGGCGCTATTAATAGCCACGAGTTTGTCGTTGCGGGCGACATTGGCCGGTGAGTTAACGTACTCACTAGGGTAAAAACCAACGTGGGGGTTGTGATCAACAAAGTCATACAGAGCTTTAGAACCCATACAAAAACTGGTGACGATTTTGTTCGGGTGAAAGGTTTTTTTACGATTGTTGATGACCCCTTTGAGCATAAGGTGCATAACATCGTCAGTGATAAGCTCACTGTGAATGCCAAGATCTTTGTGATTGCTCAGGTAACGCAGTGCCGCCGCGCAAATGGTACCCACACCAATTTGCAGAGTCGCGCCATTTTCAACCAGCAAAGCAATGTACTGGCCTATACGTTCAATGATTTTATTGTTTTCCAGGCTTGGCGGCGGCAGCTCCGGTAGTGGCGCCGCATGTTCCCAAAAATGGTGAATCTGGTTCGTGTGCAGAAACGACTGTCCATAGGTAACCGGCATATTAGGGTTAACCTGCGCTATTACCGTATTGGCAGACTTAGCTGCCGCGGCAACCACATCAACCGACACGCCCATAGAATGGTAACCGTACTTGTCGGCGGGGCTGACCATAATTAAGGCCGCATCCAGCGGCAGAATTCCGTTACTGAATAAATTAGGAATGTCGGAAATAAAGCTGGGAGTGTAATCTGCGCGTCCTTCGTTAACCGCAGTTCGTACTGTATCCCCACCAATAAAAAAGGTGTTTACCTTAAAGAGTTGCTGATACTGCGGACCTGCCCATTTGTTATCAGACAGCGTCATTAACTGCACAATTTCAATATCGTGCAGGTTTTTCGAATTTTCTATCAGGTCATCAATAAGGGCCGTAGGCACCGCCGCGTGAGAACCTATAAAGATCCTCTGCCCGGATTTCAGTATTTTTGACCAGTCTAATTTTGTCTTTGTCATAGCACTGTTTTACCGCAGTGAGGTGCTTTGTGCAATCCTCTAAAGTGAGATAGACTCAGCGGTTAAATTACCGTCAAACGGACATGCTTCCCATGCAAAATAAAAACAATAAATGGGTTAATCAAAAAATTAAATTTTCTGTTGTCTCCGGGGCACAGGAATACTTATGTTGAAACTGTCTAACTTTGGCCCAGGCGCCCTGGTCGCTGCGGCTTTTATTGGTCCGGGTACGGTAGTTACTGCTTCACTAGCTGGTGCTAATTTTGGTTATGCATTGCTGTGGGCATTGCTGTTTTCCGTTGTCGCCTGTGTCATTTTGCAGGAAATGTCTGCCCGTATTGGGTTAGTCACTCAAGCTGGTCTGGGCGAGAATATTCGTAATAACTTAACCTCTGGCTGGCTTCGGTGGCTGGCGCTGTTGCTCATTTTTAGTGCTATTGCTATTGGCAATAGTGTCTATCAGGGGGGCAACCTTTCCGGGGCAAGCCTGGGTGCCAGCGAACTGCTTGGACCGGTACCTGTACTTGATGTCTGGCTGAGTAATGCCTGGGCGCTTATTATTGGTATTATTGCGCTATTAATACTTTGGTCTGGTAATGCGCGGGTGATAGAACGAGCTCTTATCGTTATGGTGCTGTTAATGAGCGTGGCTTTTATCGGCACGTTTCTATTAACAGACCCTGACTGGGGGGCGGTATTCAATGGTACCTTTGGTTTTTCCATGCCTACCGGAGCGACTTTAACAGTTGTGGCTTTAATTGGCACAACTGTGGTTCCTTATAATATTTTCCTGCATGCATCCAGTGTTTCAAAAAAGTGGAAAACGGCAGAAGAATTGCCAGCCGCGCGGCGTGACCTTTTTCTCTCTATTCCTTTTGGCGGCCTTATTTCTATGGCCATTGTGGCTACAGCTGCTTCGGCCTTTTTTGGTCAGCAAGTTGAGATAGAGAGTGCTGGTGACTTGGCTGAATCTTTAAGACCATTGTTTGGAGACGGAGCCACTTATTTAATGGCAATAGGGTTGTTTGCGGCGGGTATTTCGTCGGCAACAACCGCGCCTTTAGCTAGTGCTTATGCGCTTTGTGGAATTATGGGCTGGTCCGTTAATTTACGCAGCAGAGCTTTTCGGATTATCTGGTTCACGATTCTGGTAATTGGCATTATTATTTCCAGCGTTGGTATTAAGCCCGTAACTGTTATCTGGTTTGCACAGGTGGCTAATGGCATCTTGTTGCCCATAATAGTCGGATTTCTCTGGTGGCTTTGTCAAAGTCCTCTGTTGGGAAAATATCGCAACTCACTGCTGCAAAATATTTTAGCCGCAATTATTTTTCTGATTTCTGTAGTGCTGAGTGGCAGAAGTCTTGGTTCCGCTTTTGGATTTTGGTAGGTAAAAGCTACGTCCCTGTAGCTTTATTTTAATTTGAGGTTACTCGCTGGCGGCACCAACAAACTCCAGTTCTTGTGGTTCGCTGGACGCTTCAATACTGACATTTTCAGCAAATAGGAAATTAATTTCGTCATCGGCTTCAGGGTCGTCGTCACCGTTACAGGTTAGCGCGGCTGTGTAGTCTCCTGCGGCAATAAACCCAAGCGAAAAGTCGTAGGTACTAACGCCATCAAAGTAAACCGCTGTGCTGGCATACGGCGTATTTTCTTCCGAACCGCCGTTATCAGCCAGAGTTGCTTCGTCAAGATCACTGCCTTCGTATAAATACACGTAAGCTACTGGCTCATCTGTGTTTTCCGGTGCCACGGTGCAAGTGTCGTTAAACAGCAGTGCGCCTTCAGCGACGGTTCCTTTCAGGTGTCCGACCGCAGAATTATCAACTAAACGAACGCCTCTGGGTTTAAGAATATAGTGGCTTTGGCCTACCGGATTTGTCATTGAGTTGCGTAAGTCAAACTCGACAGTAAAGTTAAGGTTGCCACCGGCATCGGCAATAAAACCGTCCAGTTTAAGTTCATTAGAAGGGACTTGAATACTCACCTTCTCGGCTTCGCCGTCACCATTTGTGTCGGTCATAATGTATGAGCCATCCGCCATAACCAGTCTTAGTTGACCGTATTGTCCGGCTGCTATTTCAGCATCTTCCAGAAACATCATTGAATCGTTGCCGGTGAATTCTAATAAGTTAATACCTATGGTGTTGGCTATGGGCTGGCCTTCCTCATTAGTACAAAGATCATTTTCTTCAGGAGCCTCGATATCTTCACCAACTGTGAAAGTCCGCGGAGAGCTGCCATTTCCCGTAAGCTCAATGGCATTAAAGCAGGCGACAACAGATTCTGCATTGTCGACAGGGGCGTCACTGATACCTAAAGAGAACTGAGCGACATCGTTAGTGTCATTACTATCTGATCCTCCGCATGCAGCCAGACCTAATGTAGCGGTAGCCAGAGTTGTTAACATTAACTTATTCATAGTGCTCTTCCTTTTACTCGCGAAATAATTTGAAACAAAGTGACATATTTGATTACGTGAGGCTAATTTATAGATGCTGTAAAAATTTGTTAAAAGGCATTTTACAAAAATTTTCATTGACAAAATTCTGAGTTAGCTCTATATCGTCTTTGTCGTATACAACGACAGACTTTTGTTCGGTTTTTAGTCTGTAGGAAGGGCTTACCCATGACCAAGATGACCCGTGAATCACTGTTAAAGAAACCGTTTAACGATTTCCGCAACTATCCTTATGGCTTTTCACGCTCTGGCGACTTTTCAATTCGTGAAAGCGATGCATTGACTCATTATGGTTGTTTGATTACAGCCATGCTGAACGGTGAATTTAAGCCGACGTTAAAAGAAGACATTGAATTACTGGCCGCGTGCAAAGGTGAGCAAGCTCCGGTAAGTACTGTAGAAAAGGTTTGGGCCAAGTATCAGGCACGAATTCATCGCCCTAAAGTTGCCAGTATGTATGGTCGGGGTAAATTTGCTGATGACACTTTCAGTTCAGCCTCGGACACCGAAGATGACCTTATTGTTGAGGACTGATTTGGCGTAAACGTCTGGGTTTTTGGCGGTGGCACATGTAGCAACGGCTGCCGTCAGATTGTTTCGCTTCTTTTTTGGCTTCACTGGCCAGCAGTGCGACATCGTGATGCGATAAACACTCGGAAGGATCAGGCTGAACAACTCCTATAGCAAGGCCCAGTAAAGGGTAAAAAACCGGCGTACCGTTTCGGGATAACGCTTTTATGCCTCCTAAATCAATGTGTTCCTGATGATAAAAGCGGGTAATATCCTGCTCAAAGTCTCTGATAATTTTATTACATTGCTCTTCGGTTTGTTCTTTATCTATGTCTTTGAAAATGGCCACAAAGTCGTCCCCGCCAATGTGGCCAATGAAATGACCATGCCTGAATAGTTGCTTTTGCAGTATCTGCGCCAGCCATTTGATAATTTGATCGCCTTGTTCGTACCCATAAATGTCGTTATAGGGCTTGAAATGGTTCAGATCAAAGTAGGCGACGTGGAATGATCGTACTCGGGAAAGTTGTTCTTCAATAATTTGGTTAATGGCAACGTTGCCCGGCAGTTGGGTTAGGGGGTTAGCATGTCGTGCATTGTTAACTTTTAATTCGGTGATTCTGCGTAATAGGTTTTTAATGGATGCCACACCGTAGTAAACATCGCTTTTAGTCACAATAATATGCTGATAAATATCGACTTCGTCGTTATCGGTAATAAGCTGGCTCACCTCTTCCAGCGACGTTTGCCAGTCAACGGAAAGAGGGTGTTCGTCCATTATGTATGAAACCGGTTTGTTGGCATAAAGTGCATGACCGTAGGAACCGGAAAAGAACTCCATAATTTTTTCTCTGCGAATAATTCCGGCGACTTTCTTCTCATGAATAACGGGCAGTGAAGATAAGGTTTTGTCTTGTGTAAAGGTATCTAGTACTTCAGATGAGCGCGTATGAGCTGATACGCAATGAATGGTATCGACCACACTGGCGATAGTACTTTGGTAGTTTAATGCAACATGATGATGCGGTAACAGTAGTGAGGACGGAACCTTCAACACCGGATAAGGCGCGGGCCTGCCAAGCAGGAAGCCCTGACAATAATTAACGCCCATAACCTGCAGTTGTTCAAGCTCATCTGGCGTTTCAATGCCTTCTACGACAACTTTTGTGCGCAGACTGGTGGCTAGCGATAAGATACTTTGTACAAATTCTCTTTTTACAGAGGACTTTTCAATAGAATGAATAAAGTATCGATCAATTTTCACATAGTCAGGACGTAATTCTGACCAGAGTTTCAGACCTGAATAGCCGGCACCTAAGTCATCAATTGCTATCATAAACCCCAGTTTTTGATAGTGAATAATGGCGTGTTTTAAGTTCTTGGTGTCTTCAATTGGATAGCGCTCTGAAATTTCGATAACGATTTGTTCCGGCGCTATGCCGAATTGCTGAGACAAGCGTAACGTTGAGCCATGAGGGTGGCTGTCGTCCTGCAACACGTTAGGGTTTACGTTAAGAAACAGCTTTCCCTGCATAGCGTTTTTTTGAAACGCTTCCATAGCTGCCGAGCGACAGGCTAGTTCCAGTTCAGACAGTAACTGTGCCTGGCTGGCGAGAGAAAATAGGCGATCCGGGAATTCAAGTGGATGTCCTTTAGGCCCGCGAATAAGAGCTTCGTGGCCAATAACAATTCCACGGGAAGTGTCCATAACGGGCTGGAATAGAGGATAAAGCTGTTTGTCCTGAATAAGGCTAAGCAGCTCTTTAGTTAAATCAGACCCTGACATGGAACCCCCTGTTACAGCACAACATAAAAGCTTAGTTTTATTTTATGACAGTGCTATGACAGGAGGTAAGTATTTAGCCTTCGCGGTTTATTGCGCGGTGAGCGATATCAGTACGGTAATAGACGTTATTCCAGCTCACTTGATCAACCAGTTGATATGCTAGTTTTTGTGCTTCTGTAACAGTGTCACCCAAAGCCGTACAACACAAAACTCGACCACCACTAGTGACCACTTTACCGTTATCCATTTTAGTACCGGCGTGGAATACTTTCTGGTTTTCAGGTGCGTGATCCGGCAAACCGTGAATGACGTCACCTTTCGCATAGCTTTCAGGGTATCCGCCAGCGGCCATAACCACACCAACTGCGGCACGCTCGTCAAAGTCGATAGGTGCCTGGTTGAGTTTGCCCTCAATTGCCTGGAGGCAAAGTTCGACAAGATCAGACTTCAGCCGCATCATAATGGGCTGAGTTTCCGGGTCACCAAAGCGACAGTTGTATTCCAGAACTTTGGAGGTGCCGTCTTCAGCTATCATTAAACCCGCGTATAGGAAGCCTTTGTAAGGCGCACCTTCTGCAGCCATTCCGTCCACTGTAGGCTTAATGACATGACGCATAACCCAGTCATGGATGGCCGGAGAAACGACCGGAGCCGGAGAGTAGGCGCCCATACCACCAGTATTTGGGCCTTTGTCATCGTTATCACGGGCTTTATGATCCTGGCTTGAGGCAAAAGGTATTGCATGTTTACCGTCAACCATCACGATAAAGGAGGCTTCCTCGCCACGTAAAAACTCTTCGATAACCACGCGATGCCCGGCATCGCCGAAACGGTTACCGGCCAGCATGTCGTCGATAGCGGCATCTGCCTGTTCCTGACTTTCGGCAATAATAACGCCTTTGCCAGCGGCCAGTCCGTCGGCCTTAATGACAATAGGAAGACCCTTTTCAGCGACATAAGCTTTAGCAGGCTCAACCTCGGTAAAGTTTTGGTAGTCGGCGGTGGGTATGTTGTGACGCTGCAAAAAGTCTTTGCTGAAGGCCTTAGAGCCTTCTAACTGTGCAGCCTTTGCTGTTGGGCCAAAGGCAGCTAGTCCGGCTTCGTTAAAGCGATCAACAATACCGGCAACGAGCGGTGCTTCAGGGCCAACGATAGTCAGTTCAATGTCTTCGCTTTTAGCAAAGTTGAGCAAACTCTCAATGTCCTCAGCACCAATAGCAACATTCGTCAGGTTTGGCTCACGCTCTGTACCTGCATTACCGGGTGCAACATAAACGCAGTCAACTTGGTTTGATTGCGCTGCTTTCCACGCCAGAGCGTGTTCACGGCCTCCGCCGCCAACGACCAATACTTTCATAAGGTTAGCTTTGTCCTGTTAGTCTGTAACGGGTTTGCGAAACTTCAGGGTGAAACGATCGCTTTCACCAATGGCTTCATATTTTTCTTTATCTTCATCACCCAAAGTTAGGGTTGGAGGTAAAGTCCATACGCCTTTAGGGTGATCGGCTGTATCTTTCGGGTTTGCGTTGATCTCGGCGCTGGCGACAAACTCAAAGCCTGCTTGCTCGGCTAAGTCTATGACCCAGCTTTCTTTTACATAACCCGAATCTTTGAATGCTTCAGTCTCTTTCGACTCAGGCAGACGGTGGTCAACGATACCCAGCATGCCATTGGGTTTTAGTGTTTGATAAAACTGACGGAATGCCTGCACTACGCCTTCTTCACCTTCCTGCATATACCAGTTATGAAGGTTGCGGAAAGTGAGAACTCTATCGGCACTTCTTGCCGGTGCAATTTCGCTATCAGAACCCGGGGCAAATTCAGTTAAATTTACATTCCCATAAACCGGGTTGGTGGTTAATTTTTCTTTGAATTTTTCCAGTGAACGCTGGTAATAATCGCTTCCTGAATCTTCAGGAAAATGTGCAGCGTAAAGCTGTCCTTCTTCGGCAAGGTAAGGTGCCAGTATTTCGGTATACCAACCGCCGCCCGGCCAAATTTCAACGACCGTC
The DNA here is from genome assembly GCF_051842345.1 of Idiomarina sp. ST20R2A10. Classification (NCBI taxonomy): domain Bacteria; kingdom Pseudomonadati; phylum Pseudomonadota; class Gammaproteobacteria; order Alteromonadales; family Idiomarinaceae; genus Idiomarina; species Idiomarina sp. ST20R2A10. The sequence goes on from NZ_JBNIEY010000004.1 coordinate 249,316, forward strand.
ATATTTGGCTCTAATTCGAAGAACTCTAACGTTTCTTGGGGATGGCGGAACTCGTCACGAGCCTGATACTTGTCAGTACGTGATTCATGGTCAACAGCAGCTTGCAAAGAGTCGGCTTCAGGAGCCGGCGAGCAGGCGCCAAGGACGCTTGCTAGTGCAATGGCGGAAACAGAAGTTATTATTTTTTTCATACTATCACCTGTAGAGTTGAGAACTAGCCTATAAGACTAGCCCCCAAACGTTACTGACGCAATGCTGTACTTATCAGCAGAGGTGCTTAGTGACGGAAATGTCTCATGCCGGTAAAGACCATCGCGATACCGTGTTCATTGGCGGCAGCAATGATTTCTTCATCGCGAATGGAACCGCCTGGCTGAATAATAGCGGTGATGCCTGCTTCAGCTGCTGCATCTATACCATCGCGGAACGGGAAGAAAGCATCCGACGCCATGACCGAACCTGGTACGCTGAGGTTTTCATCAGCGGCTTTAATACCTGCAATTTTGGCACTGTAAACCCGGCTCATCTGACCTGCACCAACACCGACGGTCATACCGTCTTTGGCATAAACAATGGCATTAGACTTAACAAACTTAGCCACTTTCCAGCAAAACAATAAGTCGGTCATTTGCGCATCTGTTGGCTGTTTTTCCGTAACCACTTTTAGGTCATCCTGAATGAAGTCCTGGTTATCCGTGTCCTGTACTAATAAGCCACCGTTGACGCGCTTATAATCCAGCTGTTCAACCGTATCTGACCATTCACCGCATTCCAGTAAGCGAACGTTCTTTTTGCCGGCAACAGCTGTCTTGGCGCTTTCACTGACGCTCGGAGCGATAATAACTTCCACAAACTGACGCTCAACAATAGCGGTTGCGGTTGCTTCATCCAGCTCGCGGTTAAAAGCAATAATGCCACCAAATGCGGAAGTTGGGTCGGTTTTAAAGGCGCGGTCATAAGCGTCGGAAATAGATTCACCTATTGCAACACCGCAAGGGTTTGCGTGCTTAACAATAACGCAGGCTGGTTCAACAAAGCTTTTTACGCACTCAAGTGCCGCGTCTGTATCGGCAATATTGTTAAAGGACAACGCTTTGCCCTGAATTTGAGTCGCGCTGGAAACTGTCCCTTTTGGTGCATTGCGCTCTGCGTAAAATGCCGCTGCCTGATGTGAGTTCTCGCCGTAGCGTAAATCCTGCTTTTTCGATACCTGCAGGTTCAACGTACGCGCAAAGTCGTTTTCGCTAAGCTGCTTACCAAGGTAATTTGCAATCATGCCATCATATTGAGCGGTATGCTCAAATGCTGCTACCGCTAAGTCAAAGCGAGTGCTGTGGCTGACTCCATTGTGCTCGTTGAGCTCAGCAAGCACGCGCTGATAGTCATTGGCATTGACAACAATGGTTACGTCTTTGTGGTTTTTAGCAGCCGCACGAACCATAGTCGGACCGCCAATATCGATATTCTCAATAGCGTCTTCCAGAGAACAGCCTTCTTTAGCAACAGTTTCAGCAAAGGGATACAGATTCACTACAACCATATCGATAGGAGCAATATTTTGCTCCTGCATAACATTCTGGTCGACATCGCGGCGACCTAAAATACCGCCATGAACCTTAGGGTGCAGTGTCTTTACCCGCCCGCCCATAATCTCTTCCTGACCGGTGTGTTCAGAAACATCAATAACGGCAATGCCTGAGTCACGAAGCAGTTTGGCGGTACCGCCTGTAGAGAGAATTTCAATGTTCTTTTTAGCCAAAGCTTGAGCGAATTCAACAATACCGGTTTTATCAGAAACACTGATTAAAGCGCGTTGGATTGGACGGGTTTCCATTGTTTTGCCTTTCTATACTGAGTTAACTTACGGGGAGGTTAATAAAAAAAGGGCGCCAAAAGGCGCCCAAAAAACTTCTTAATTCATGCCGTATTTTTTCAGCTTCTTGCGTAAGGTGCCGCGGTTAATGCCTAACATGGTTGCGGCGCGGGTTTGATTACCCCGGGTGTAAGTCATGACTTCTTCAAGTAACGGTGCTTCTACTTCAGATAGCACTAACTCGTAAAGTTCTTCAGGATCCTGACCATCAAGCTGACGCAAAAAACTGTTCAATGCTTGTTTTACGGAATCACGCAGTGGCTTTGGCTGTGCGTTATTGCCGATAGTGGTTAGGGGAGATACGTTCTCACGACTAGGGTTTTGATCAAACATAATGCGCTTATCTCTTCTCTACAGTGACAAAATAATCTTCAAGTGCCTTAAGTTGCTCGCTGGCATCCTCAAGACGATTAAATGTTTGCCTGAATTCATCATTGCTGGCTTTTTCTTTTAAATACCAACCAACGTGTTTCCGGGCGATTCTGACACCCTGGTAACTGCCGTAAAATTCGTGCAGTTTGCCAACGTGATGAATAACGGTCTCAGCCACTTCGGTTAAGGACGGCGGGTTTAGCTCCTGTCCTGTTTCAAGAAAATGAGCTATTTCTCTAAACAGCCAGGGATTACCCTGCGCGCCGCGACCAATCATAATGGCGTCGGCTCCGGTGTACTCTAAAACCTGTTGAGCCTGAAGTGGTGTACGGATATCGCCGTTAGCCACTACCGGGATAGAAACAGCCTTCTTAATTGCCTTAATGGTGTCGTATTCCGCAATGCCTTTGTACATGCAGGCACGAGTACGACCATGAATGGCAAGAGACTGAATACCGCAGCGTTCTGCCAGCTGCGCTATATCAATACCGTTTCTGTGTTCAGGATCCCAACCGGTTCTGGTTTTCAGTGTTACCGGAACGTCAACAGCTGCAACCACAGCTGTTAATATCTCTTCTACTAACCCGGGATGCTGCATAAGCGCCGAGCCAGCCATCTTCTTGTTTACCTTTTTCGCCGGGCAGCCCATATTTATGTCAATAATCTGCGCACCCATACTCACATTCACGCGCGCTGCTTCGGCCATTAATGCCGGTTCCGAGCCCGCTATCTGCACAGCACGAATGCCCAGCTCTCCCGAATGATCCATGCGTTGCCTGGATTTATCGGTCTGCCATACCTTGGGGTTACTGGACAGCATCTCTGATACTGTAAGCCCAGCCCCCGTGCTGTAACACAGCTGACGGAACGGCTGATCAGTAACTCCAGCCATGGGAGCTAATATGACCTGATTGTCGAGTTGATATGGACCAATCCGCATCGGTTAAAAACTACTCAGCGAAAGGGTGAGGAATTTTAGGGAATTTGCGCAATAAAGAAAAGGCTATTTATTACGCAATTTGAGTCTTTTTTTCATTTTTTACTATTGACAAAGCGTACGCTTGTTAACCAACGCGGGTGCCGCTGAGCATTGCCCAGTCGCCGTCTATAGTTGGGGTATCGAATTTTATGTGGGGTTGGTAAGCCTCAATAACCCCTTCTATTTGCCGTTCCAGTATACCGGATAAAACCAGTTGTCCGCCGGGGGCAACAAAGCCGAGTATGGTATCAGCTAGCTCTCGTAAAGGGCCGGCGAGGACATTGGCAAGTACCAGGTCCACCTGGGTTTCAGGTTGCTGGCTGGGTAGGTAAAGGCTGAATTTATCGCCCACCTTATTACGCTCAGCGTTATCTTTGGTCGCAATCAGCGCCTGTTGGTCAATATCAATGCCAATTACGTGCTCTGCTTTAAATAGTAATGCGGCAATGCCTAATATTCCTGAGCCACAACCGAAATCCACCACGGTTTTTCCGGTTGGCGGGTTGGCATCTATCCAGCGGAGGCACATTGCTGTTGTTGGGTGGGTTCCGGTACCAAACGCCATACCGGGATCGAGGAGAATATTAATGGCATCGGGTTCTGGTATTTCTCGCCAGCTGGGACAAATCCACAGTTTTTCACCAAACCGAATGGGGTGGAAGTTATCCATCCATTCGCGTTCCCAATCCTTGTCTTCCAGTGCATCGACTTTGTATTGTAAATTGTCGTCATTGAAAACGTTGGACTTTTTCAGGTTGGCAATAATGATTTTGATATCCGCGTCGGCGTCAAATAAGCCCGTGGCTAAAGTATGTTCCCACAATATAACGTCACCGGGGCGGGGCTCAAAAATGGGGGAATCGGCACCGTCACGATAAGTCACCGCTTGAGCACCGTTAGCCATGAGCATGTCACCCACTTGGGGTGCATGCTCTTCACTACAGGAAAGGGTGAGTTGGATCCAGGGCATTAATTAATGCCCGCCTATACCAAGTTTTTTCTCAAGATAGTGAATATTCGTGCCACCATGCTGGAAATTTTCATCTGCCATAATCGACTTTTGCAGAGGAATATTGGTTTTAATGTCTTCGATGATCAATTCATTTAAGGCATTACGCATACGGGCAATAGCAATATCGCGGTTTTCGCCGTAAGTAATTAGCTTACCTATCATCGAGTCATAGTTTGGCGGTACTTTGTAATCGGCATAAACGTGAGAGTCCCAGCGAACACCAAAACCTCCCGGAGAATGGAAACGGGTGATAGTGCCCGGTGACGGTGTAAAGGTTTCAGGGTCTTCGGCGTTAATCCGGCATTCAATGGCATGACCACGAATGACAACATCTTCCTGGCTGACCGAAAGCTGGCGACCGGCTGCAATGCGCAGCTGCTCTTTAATCAAGTCGATACCTGTGACCATCTCGGTAACCGGATGCTCAACCTGAATACGGGTGTTCATTTCAATGAAATAGAATTCGCCATTTTCGTACAAGAATTCAAATGTACCAGCGCCACGGTAGCCAAGCTCTACACAAGCTTTGGCACAACGCTCACCAATAAATTTACGCATTTCAGGGGTGATACCCGGCGCAGGTGCCTCTTCAACCACTTTCTGGTGACGACGCTGCATCGAGCAGTCACGTTCACCTAAATGAATGGCATTGCCTTGTCCATCGGCCAGAACCTGAATTTCCACATGGCGAGGGTTTTCAAGGAACTTTTCCATATAGACAACAGGGTTACCGAAGGCTGCGCGAGCTTCGTTCTGAGTCATAGTGATAGAGCTGAGCAATTCGCTCTCCTCGCGTACAACCCGCATACCACGACCACCGCCGCCGCCTGCTGCTTTAATAATAATGGGGTAACCAATGCGCTTAGCAAGCTTCTTATTACGTTCGTCGTCGTCATCCAGAGGGCCATCCGACCCCGGAACGCAAGGAACGCCAGTTTTCTTCATTGCCTTAATGGCTGATACTTTGTCGCCCATAAGACGGATAAGATCCGGCGTTGGTCCAACAAAAATGAAGCCAGATTGTTCAACTTGTTCAGCAAAATCGGCGTTTTCGGCCAGAAAGCCGTAACCCGGGTGAATAGCTGCTGCATCCGTAATTTCAGCTGCGCTGATAATACGGGGAATGTTCAGGTAGCTCTCGTTCGCTGGCGCTTTACCTATGCAAATTGCTTCGTCTGCAAGTAAAACGTGTTTAAGGTTTCTATCAACCGTTGAATGAACTGCCACTGTTTTAATGCCGAGCTCTTTACAGGCTCGCAGTATGCGCAGTGCAATTTCGCCACGGTTGGCAATGACCACTTTATCTAACATGACAAATACCTGCGGTTACTTTATTCGATGATAAACAGTGGCTGATCAAATTCAACCGGCTCTTCGTTATCTACTAAAATCTGTTTAACGACACCGGATTTGTCTGCTTCAATCTGGTTCATCATTTTCATTGCTTCAATAATGCACAGTGTTTCGCCGGCATTAACGCGAGAGCCAACAGTAACGAAAGGCTTTGCATCAGGAGATGGAGCTTCGTAGAAGGTTCCAACCATAGGAGAGCGAACAACGTGGCCGCTAATTTCTTCACTGGCTGGTTCAGCCGCTGGCTGGCTTGCCGGAGCTGATTGGGGCGCTTGCTGAGGGGCGTGTTGCGGTTGTGGCGCGTATTGCATCGGTGCAGGCTGCGCACTGTAACGATTAATCCGAACTGACTCTTCGCCCTCGGTAATTTCCAGTTCTGCTACGCCAGATTCTTCAACGAGCTCGATCAGTTTCTTAATTTTTCGGATATCCATGCTAACGTCTACCTTTAGTTATCTGTGTTGTTCAATGTAGTTAAAGCTGCTTGTAATGCGTATTCATAACCACGGGCTCCAAGCCCGCAGATAACACCGTCGGCCACGTCCGCCAAATACGAATGGTGGCGGAAGCTCTCACGGCGATAAATATTGGAAAGGTGCACTTCAATAAAAGGGATTTTCACAGCCAATAACGCATCGCGTAATGCCACGCTGGTGTGTGCGTAGGCTGCCGGATTAATCACGATATAATCTACGGAGTCTTTGGCGGCTTGCTGGATCCAGTCAATTAACTGGTGTTCAGCATTGGACTGACGGAAATCTAGTGCTGTTGCGTGTTGTTTAGCAATGGCTCCCAGCGAATCAGCGATATCATCCAGGCTTTGCTTACCATAAAGCTCTGGTTCACGCTGCCCCAGTAAATTTAGATTCGGGCCATTGAGCACTAATATTTTAAAACGTTCTGCCATTGTGCCGCCATTTGCTGTGAAGTTACGGAAACTATTAAAAGTGACCACAACTTTCAGTTTGGGTTCCTATAACAACAGTATTATAGGGAAAAAAAGCAAGATTGCAGCACTTTACTGGTCTTATCAGAGCATTTAGGCACAAGTTTACTCGGAAACTATCTTTTCCAGATGCTTTTTGAAATCCTCAGCGTTCATATAACCGGTAACCCGGTATTCAGGGCGTTCGTTGCCTTCAGGGTCAAAGAACAGAATGGTGGGTAGCCCCAGCACCTTGTAGCGACTCAGAATCTCAACGTCTTGCGCGTTATTGCGGGTAACATCGGCCTGAATGAGTTTAAACTCCTGAAACTGCGCCTGAACCTGCTCATCTGAAAAGGTGTACTGCTCGAATTCCTTGCAGGCCACGCACCAGTCCGCATAAAGGTCTAGCATTACCCATCGGTCACTTTCTGCTACTTGTTGTTGTATGTCGCTGACATTACTAACAACAGTAAAAAGGCCGTGACTTTTTTGTTCCAGTTGCGCTTTATTAACCTGCCAGTAACTGCCTGTAGTAGCCGCCGCTGCTAAGAGTACAATAGTGATAACTTTCGTGGTGATCCGAAGCGGCTGGCTTATCGAAACAGCCAGAGATACGGCGGCGAGAATAAAGTAAAAAATCCACAGCCACATGCTAATACTGGTCGGAATAAGGCGCTCAATTAAGAATAAGGTAACTGCCAATAACAGCCAACCGAAGAACTGCTTAACCACGTTCATCCACGCGCCGGCTTTGGGCAGAAGCTTGCCGCCACTTAAGCCGAATAGAATAAGCGGCACGCCCATACCCAGGCTTAATGCGTAAAGAATAGCGACGCCGCTTACCATATCGCCCGATTGCGCAATAAAGAGTAACGCCCCTGACAAGGGGGCTGTGGTACAGGGTGATGCTACCAGGCCGGAAATAGCGCCGATAATAAAGACGCCAACGATATTGCCTCCGCTTTGCTGGCCGCTAAAGCTTTGCAGTTTTGACTGCCAGCTAATAGGAAGCTGCAGCGTATAAGCTCCGAACATACTCAAAGCAAAAAGCGCGAACAATACTGCAAGAACAATTAACACCACCGGATGCTGAAAGTAAGCCTGATACTGCATACCCGCTGATGCCACAACCAGGCCTAATAGAGAATAGGTAATGGCCATACCCTGAACGTATATAAAGGAAAGCCAAAGTGTGTTTTTCCAGTTACGTTCACGGTTGCCCAGCACAACGCCGGATAAAATGGGGTACATAGGAAACACGCAGGGGGTAAAAGCTAAGCCAATACCCAAAGCAAAAAAGAGTAACAATGTAATGATTAAATGTTGTTCACCTATACCGAACAGGCTGCTGTCGGTGTTTGGCGGTGCGGTGGCGGGGGCCGTTTCACTAGTACTGGAGAGTTTAATCTGCTTTTCAGTGGGCGGGTAACATAACCCCGCATCTGCGCAGCCCTGATACTGAACGGTAATGGTGTCGCCGGAAAACTCCGGGTTAGGTGTAAAAGACCACTCAACGTAGTTGCGGTATACAATTGACTCGCCAAAAAACTCATCGTTATGAGACTCGCCTTGCGGGAGTTCGGGTTCTGCTGCTAATGCATTTTCGGGAACCACCTTAAAGCGGTGTTGATACAAATAGTACTCGGGAGCGACAACCCAACTGACCGTCACTTTGCTGTCATTAACTTCGCTGTCGAAATCAAAAGCCTGATCTACCGATAAAAACTGATTGTCCTGCTGGAATGGATTCGACTGCACACTATGTGCTGGCGCAACGACGGCAAAAACCAGAGTTAAGGCTGCGAGACATGTGATGAATCTTTGTATCATTTAACTGAGTCCTGTATCCACGTCAGATAATCGGGTAAACCATCTTCAATATTGATGCTTATTAATTCTGGAGAATCGTAAGGGTGAATAGCACTGATGGTACTTTTTATGTCACTGAAACGTTCCGCAGTCGATTTTATCAGTAAAAGCCACTCATGGTCTTCATGCAATTCGCCCTGCCAGGAGTAAATAGAGGTCATATTAGGCACTATGTTGACGCAGGCCACTAGCTTTTTTTCGAGCAGAGAACGCGCCAGCTGTTTAGCCGAGTCAGAACTGTCTGTGGTGCATAAAATCAATTGTGGTTGCTGAGTCATAGAACCTCCCTATAGCGCCTGTCAGTTTTGCAAATTAGCATAAAAATTTTTGAGCTTCCCCCTTGATAACAAAAATTCCTCCCCCATTTAATGTGCACACACATTTTTATCCGCCCCTTAGGGGTATTAACCACTAACAACAATAGGTTGAGGAGTTATCAACAATGAAACTTCGTCCTTTACACGATCGAGTCATTATTAAGCGCACTGAAGTCGAAGCGAAATCGGCTGGCGGCATTGTTCTGACTGGTTCTGCGGCAGAAAAATCTACTCGCGGTGAAATCGTAGCAGTAGGCAAAGGCCGCATTCTGGATAACGGTGAGGTACGTGCACTAGACGTAAAAGCTGGTGACAAAGTGCTGTTCAATGAAGGCTACGGTGTTAAAACCGAGAAAATTGACGGTGAAGAGTACTTAATCATGAGCGAAAGCGACATTCTGGCTGTTGAAGAATAAGACGTCAGAAACGCTTACTAGCACAACCGACTAAACGAATTTAAGAGGAAAGCAAAAATGGCAGCTAAAGAAGTCAAATTTGGTAACACAGCACGTCAAAAAATGCTGAAAGGCGTTAACATTCTTGCTGATTCAGTAAAAGTGACGCTGGGTCCAAAAGGTCGCAACGTTGTATTAGATAAGTCTTACGGTTCTCCTGTTATCACCAAAGACGGTGTGTCTGTTGCGAAAGAAATCGAGCTGGAAGATAAGTTCGAGAACATGGGCGCGCAGATGGTTAAAGAAGTGGCGTCTAAAGCAAATGACGAAGCGGGTGACGGTACAACAACCGCAACCGTTCTGGCTCAAGCCATTGTTAACGAAGGCTTGAAGTCAGTAGCCGCAGGCATGAACCCGATGGATCTTAAGCGCGGTATCGACAAAGCGGTTATCGCTGCAGTTGAAGAGCTGAAGAAAATTTCTCAGCCTTGTGCCGACAGCAAAGCCATTGCTCAGGTAGCGACTATTTCTGCAAACGCTGATCACACTATTGGCGAAATCATTGCTCAGGCAATGGACAAAGTAGGCCAGGAAGGTGTTATCACCGTTGAAGAAGGTCAAGCACTGACTGACGAGCTGGACGTTGTTGAAGGTATGCAGTTCGACCGTGGTTACTTGTCTCCTTACTTCATTAACAACCAGGAAAGTGGTTCGGTTGAATTAGACAACCCGTTCATTCTTCTGATTGATAAGAAAATCTCTAATATCCGCGAGTTACTGCCGGTATTAGAAGGTGTTTCTAAAGCCGGTAAACCTCTGCTGATTATTGCTGAAGACGTTGAAGGCGAAGCGCTGGCAACTCTGGTTGTGAACAATATGCGTGGCATCGTTAAAGTTGCTGCGGTTAAAGCACCAGGCTTTGGCGACCGTCGTAAAGCTATGCTGCAGGACATTGCTGTTCTGACTGGCGGTACTGTGGTTTCTGAAGAAATTGGTATGGAGCTGGAAAAAACGCAGCTGGAAGACTTAGGTACTGCGAAGCGCGTTGTGATTACTAAAGACAACACCACTGTTGTTGACGGTAATGGCGACGATACCGCTATCGACGGTCGTGTTAACCAAATCAAGCAGCAGATGGAAGACACTACGTCTGACTATGACCGTGAAAAACTGCAAGAGCGTCTGGCTAAGTTAGCTGGCGGTGTTGCGGTGATTAAAGTCGGCGCTGCTACTGAAATGGAAATGAAAGAGAAAAAAGCGCGCGTTGAAGATGCGTTGCATGCAACTCGTGCAGCTGTTGAAGAAGGCGTGGTACCTGGTGGTGGTGTTGCTTTGGTTCGCGCTGCGAGCAAACTGGCAGAACTGCGTGGTGACAACGAAGAACAGAACGTTGGTATCCGTTTAGCCCTGCGTGCGATGGAAGCGCCGTTGCGTCAAATCGCAATGAACGCTGGCGCCGAAGGTTCTGTGGTTGCTAACAACGTACGTGCTGGCGAAGGTAACTATGGTTACAATGCCGGTAACGACACTTACGGCGATATGCTGGAAATGGGTATTCTGGATCCAACCAAAGTGACCCGTTCGGCACTTCAGTTCGCGGCATCTGTTGGCGCACTGATGATCACCACCGAAGCAATGATTGCTGACATCCCACAAGATGACAACGCAGGCGGCATGCCTGGCGGCGACATGGGTGGAATGGGCGGTATGGGCGGCATGATGTAAGCCTCCCAACGCACTTTTGAAAAGGGGAGCCTTGATGGCTCCCCTTTTTTTTATGGAATTTTTTTCATTATTTGTGTTCTAACCTAGAGATGACACCCTTGGCGATTGTATGGGAGGAAGATAGCATGCGTGTTCAGGGTATAGTGGGAGCGGCGTTATTAGCCTGTAGCTTTACAGCATATGCTGGTACGGCTGAAGTTTCCTGGAAAGATGTTGATAGTTACACAGATATTCGACCGGCCGATGGCTTACGTGATCGTTACCAGAAAAAGGTGATGGATAAGCTGACGGAGCATTTTCAGGAGTTGGCGGCAAAGCTTCCTGAAGATCAGAAGCTGGAAATTACCGTAACAGACGTTGATTTAACCGGCCGGGTTGAACCGACATTTGGACGCTCGAGTTCAAATTACGTGCGCATTGTTCGGGAAATTGACTTCCCTAGAATGGAATTTGATTATCGTTTAATGAGTAATTCCGGAGAAGCTGTAAAGGAAGGCCAGGCTCACGTAAAAAATATGGGGTTTAATTACGACAGCCTGGCATCACGGATGAGACGGGATGACTTATATTTTGAAAAGCAGATGCTGACTCAGTGGTTCGAAGAAACCTTTGTTAGCCAGCCTGACGAATAGCTTTAAGGCGAGCAAGAGTTTCAGTCATTAACTGTAATTGTTGGACCAGTAACTGTAACTGCTGCTCGTTTTCTTTGTCCTGCTGCCATTTTTCAAAGTTGGCAGCAATTTCATTAAGGTAGGGCTGAAAACGGTTGCCTGTGCTTTCAAATACCGTTTGCTCGGCGAAAACGCCCTGGAACTTGGCTTTGCCTTGTTGACGCAGATCGTCAAGGTACTGGTCTGCATCAATAACTTGACGATACAGTTGCTGAAGATGATCCTGCAGTTTGCTTTCTACACTTTCCAGGTTATCGCTCATAGTTTTTCCTCTGTTAATGTATTAGTGCCGTCCGGCATGATAGCGGTTTTACTGAGTTCACCAGCTTCCTCTCTGACCAGGCGAGGAACCAGAAACCCAGGTAATTCATGAGTCATTTTTTGCCACAAGGCTTGCGCCTTCTCGTCACTAACCGCGAAATGGCTGGCGCCTTCAACTTTGTCCAGCTGGTGCAAATAGTAGGGCATAACCCGGGCACTAAATAACTTTTCACTAAGCTCAATAAGCGCGGTTAAATTATCATTTACTCCGCTGAGCAAGACGCTCTGGTTCAGTAAATGGATACCCGCGTGGTGCCAGTCATCGAGTGCCCCGGCTAACTCAGGAGAAATCTCATTTGCATGATTCGCATGAAGCACTAAGACGCTTTGCAAACGACTGTTGCTGAGCACTTCTTTAAGCTTATGCGTCAGGCGGGAGGGTATCACGACTGGCAACCGGCTATGAATACGTAAACGGGTGAGTTGGGGCAATAATTCAAATTCGTTAATCAACCCTTTAAGCCGCTCGTCCTTTGCCATTAGAGGGTCGCCGCCGCTCAGAATCACCTCATTAATTTCCGGGTGTTGTCGGATGTACTCCAGTGTCTCCGTTAGTTGGCGTTTGCTGAAAGTTAATTCGTCGTAAGGAAAGTGACGCCGAAAGCAATAACGGCAATTGACTGCGCAACCGCCTTGCAGTATCAACAATACTCGGCTTTTATACTTGTGCAGAAGACCATTTACGGGGCCTTGCTGTTCTTGCAGAGGGTCGGTGCTGTAACCGGGCTCCGACTCAAACTCGTTGTGCAAAGGGAGCACCTGACGTAATAATGGATCGTTAGAGTCTCCGACTTGCATTTGCGCAACAAAAGGCTTTGGCACGCGCATAGCAAAGAGCTTACGGGCTTTGATATCCTCACTAAATAATGCGGGATCGAGTTTGAGTGCGCGTAGCAGTTCTTCTGGCTGGGTATAGGCTTGTTTCAGCTCAAACTGCCAGTCAGGACGATCATTTATAGAGATAGGATACGCTGGCTCAGGCACTACGCCTCCGCGACTGCTGCAAATACTCCATATTTTACCTGAAAAAAGTCGCTATTTGTTTTATTATTGCGCGCAAATGATCAGGCATTTACAAAGGAAAGTCTTGTTATGGCGAATTATAGTACGAGTGAATTTAAAGGTGGTTTAAAAATCATGCAGGACGGCGAGCCATGCTCGATCGTTGAAAATGAAATGGTTAAGCCCGGTAAAGGTCAGGCCTTTAACCGCGTTAAAATTCGCAAATTAATCAGCGGTAAAGTGGTTGAGAAAACCTTCAAGTCGGGCGAATCCGTTGAAGGCGCTGATGTTATTGAGTTGGAACTGTCTTATCTTTATAACGATGGTGAATTCTGGCACTTCATGAATAACGAAACCTTTGAACAAGTTCCTGCCGACGAGAAGGCGGTAGGCGAAGCGGAGAAATGGCTTGTCGAACAAGATGTTTGTACTTTGACTCTGTGGGAAGGGAAGCCAATTAATGTGCAGCCGCCAAACTTTGTTGAATTGGAAATTACTGAAACTGACCCCGGACTTAAAGGTGATACTGCCGGTACTGGCGGTAAACCTGCCACACTGAGCACTGGCGCTGTTGTTCGTGTTCCGTTATTTGTACAAATTGGCGAAGTGATCAAAGTTGATACTCGCTCGGGCGAATACGTTTCCCGCGTTCAAAAGTAAATAGATATGACGACCGACTGGCGGCCAGCAGCAGATTGGTCAGTGCTTGTTAAACGCGCTGATTTCATGCGACAAGTCCGCCAGTTTTTTTATGAAAGGAAGGTAACCGAAGTCGATACGCATTTGTTGTCCCAGTTTGGGGTAACCGATTGTCATCTGAATAATCTCACCACGGAATTCAAGTATCCGCTGGCTTCAGGAAATAGAACACTCTATTTGCAGACCTCTCCCGAATACGCCATGAAGCGAATTCTTGCAGCCTATGGAAAAGATATTTATCAATTGAGCCATGTGGTGCGCGATGACGAAATAGGGCGCTTCCATAATCCGGAATTTACTTTACTTGAGTGGTACCGGGTTGGGTACGACGATATTCAGCTAATTGCTGAAGTTTCAGAGCTGCTGACTGAAGTCTGTGACGCGCCGGAAACTAAAGTCATCACCTACCAGCAGTGTTTTCTTGATTACCTTGGCGAAGACCCTTTGACGACTTGCGGTGTTGAAAACATCAGACAAGAGCTTATTGAACAACCCGCTTTAACGGACTGGATGTCAAAAGAAGACGATGAAAATACCATTCTTCAAGTGGCATTTTCGGAATTAATAGAAGGCCAGTTTCCTGCGGAGATACCGATTTGCATCACCGAGTTTCCAAAGTCGCAAGCTGCTTTGGCCAAAATTGACCAGCATAATCCGCGTGTCTCCAGAAGATTTGAGTTTTATTATCAGGGAGTGGAATTGGCCAATGGTTATAATGAGCTTGCTGATCCAGCTGAGCAACGTCTGCGTTTTAGCCAGGATAATCAACGACGTAAACAGCTGAATTTGCCCACACAACCCGAAGATACTCGTTTATTGGCGGCGTTAGAGTCGGGATTCCCCGCGTGTTCCGGCGTAGCACTAGGGTTCGATCGGCTGCTAATGATTGCCTGTGGAGCGAAATCAATAACCGAAGTGCTGCCTTTCTCTATTCAAACTGCTTGATCAGTATCGCCTGAGAAAACAATTTTTTCTGATCTCCCTTGGCTATTCTTTTCGTATGTTATAATATTACAGCTTAGGTTTATGCAGAAGGTCGTTTCTAGTATGTCAGCAACAGCATCCAAAAATTTGGATAAAGCAGGAATTTGGGTCACCACTTTGTGTGCGATTCATTGCTTATTGCTGCCTGTTATTCTGCCGTTGCTCGCTATGGCGGGTTTAGCCTTTATCGGCGAAGACCTATTGGAAAACACCATTTTAGGCTTCAGTGTTGTTATCGGGCTATTATCTCTTATTAGTGGTGCGCGGAAGCACGGTAAATGGCACCTGCTGTCATTGTTACTACTAGGAGCATTTATCTATTCTCAACGCGATATTCTGGGACACTGGGGTGAACCTGTCATTATTCTATTTGGTGCCGGTCTCATTATTTATGCCCATGTCTCGAACCTTCGCTTAAGCCGCAAGCTTAATTTTTCCCCGGTTGCGGAAGAGCCCGTTCAAGGTTAACTCTTCCTTTCCAGAACAACGCCCGTTTCAATGTGGTCTGTGTAGGGAAACTGATCGAACATTGCCGCTGCAGTCACTTTATGGCTACTGGATAAATCATGAATGTTCTCTGTCAAAGTTTCCGGGTTACAGGAAATATAAATTATTCTTTGATACTGAGACACCAGCTTCAACGTGTCTTTATCTAAACCCGCTCTGGGTGGATCAACCAATACGGTTTGACAATCAAAACTGTGAATCTCAGCATCAGCCGCCCGTTTAGATTCCAGCTCTCCACTTAACGCTGCACTAAACTCTTCGGCAGACATACGAACAACGGTGACATTTTTAATATTGTTCAATTCTGCGTTCTCGCGAGCCGCCGCAACAGAACTTTTGCTAATTTCAGTAGCTAAAACGCGATTAAAGTTCTCAGCCAGCGGTAAGGTAAAATTGCCGTTGCCGCAGTAGAGCTCTAATAAGTCATGCGAATTGTTGCCCGCGTGGCGTTTAGCCCAACTGATCATTTGCTGATTAATAATGGCATTTGGCTGAGTGAAGCTGTTCTCGGTTTGTAGAGACAGATAGCTTTTTCCATCAACCTTAACTTCTTCAGTGACGCTTTCTTTATATAACACGCGTTTTTGCTTACGAGCTCTTCCTATAACTTCAACCTTAGCTATAGAGGTCAGCGCTTCGCGAAGTTGGATGGCTTCCTGTTCCCATTGGTCATCTAAAGGGCGATGATAGAGTAAAGAGATAATGGCTTCACCGGTGGTGGTAGTCAGGAAATCCACTTGAAACAGTTTGCGACGTAAAACATCATTCGGCTTTAATAAACTAATAAGCTCTTTCATTAGTTCATTAATAAGCAGGCTCCCTGGTATGAATTCATTCATGCGGATTTTTTCACGCGTCTCAGGGTTAAACATAATGTAGTATAAGTCATCGCCTTCGTGCCAAACTCGAAACTCAGCACGCATTCTGTAGTGACTGGCGGGCGATTCAAACACTTCCACTTCATTAAGGTGAAAAGGACGAAACATCTCTCTAACCCGGTCTGCCTTCTGTGCGAGTTGTTGTGGGTATTCAGATGTATCGATTCGTTTGTAAGTCATTATGAGGTTACGCCATATTTGCCAGTAATTAGTCAGGCTTCTATTTTACGCATCAATGCCTTTATGTGCCAACGCCCTTTATTTATGTTGGATTTGATCACATTTGCTGAAACTTTACGCAGTCAGTAAAAAAACAGTTAGAAAGGTGCTAAAAGCGCTTGACGGGACGAGTTAAATCTCTAAAATGCGCTCCACGTTCAAGGCAGGCAACGAAGCCGCCGAAAACCTAAGTTTTCTAAAAAATCTTTTTTCAAAAAAGTATTGACGGAAAACACACGGTGTGTAGAATACGCACCTCTCGCAGCCAAGGTTGCTGAGAAACGCTCTTTAACAATTATATCAAGCCAAGCAAACTGTGTGGGCACTTGCAGAAGTTAAGCAAAACGAAATATTTGT